>NZ_JBEZEC010000002.1:500617-671357 GCF_040648595.1 Micromonospora sp. NPDC049107 | reverse complement strand
GTTGAACGCCTTCGCCATCACCTTCAGCGACCGCTTCCCAGCCGCTGAAACCTACTAACCAAGATCGCCGGAAACACCGTTAGCGAGACAGCCCCGCATGCCGTTGAGGACGTCGTCGACGATGAGATGCCAGCCGTCGCGGTCGGCGATCCACCATCGGTTGTCGTATCGGACGTGATCGGTGATCAGTCGCGACAGTGGCGTTGCCAGGCCTTGGCCGTGCAGTTCGCGCATGTTCGCGTGGCTGATGAAGCCGTCGGTGGTGTCGTTTGATGGTGCTGTCAGGGGTGTTCATCGCAGCCGGTCCCCTTCTCACAGCTCGAATGTTGGCTGCTGGCCGCGCTGGACCGCACTTGGCGGGTTGAGGGTCGGGGCGTGCTGTGGCGCGGGCTGGGACTGAGGGGTGGGGCTGACGTCGGGGGCCTCGCGTCCGAGCGCAGCGGCGGCGCTGAGCTGGAGCTGATTACGGACGTCTTCGACGACGAGTTCGTGGCCGATGGTGATGGCGGTGCCGTTGATGACGGTCATGGTGGCGAGTCGGGCGACGTAGGCGGCGTTGGGTTCGGGGCTGTGCGCGTCGGCGCGGTAGGTGTTGCCCCAGTTGTCGGTTCCGTAGAGGTCGGCGGAGGCGCGGAGCCGCTCGAATTCCCAGAGCAGGATGATTTCGTCGATGGGTTCGCCTTCGGCGGCGAGGGTGACGAAGGTCATGAACACCTCGCGACGCTGGTCGCTGCTGAAGGTCTCCGGTGGAACGATCTGGGAAACCGTGCGGGCCTGCTCGGGGTGAGCGAGGAGGTCTGCCAGGAGTTGGTCTTCGCGGGCGGCGCGTTCGCTGGTGGTGACCGCAGCATCGAGTTCGTCCGGTGTGCGCCAGACTCGCAGGGCCTGTTGTTCGTCGATGGTGGTGAACGCCTGGTATGCCTGGGCTTGGTGGGTGAGTGCTTGGGCCATGCCGGTCATCTCGGTGCGGGTTTGTTCGGTGGGTTGTCCGGTGATGGCGGAGACGGCGATGCGTTCGCCGTGCTCGGCGATTGTGCGTCGGAACCCGGAGACCTGGACCATGCGCGCGTACGAGGCGATATGCGTGGTGGAGGGGCATGCGCCGCGTAGTTCTTGCAGCCAGTCGGCGTCGACGCCGGGCTGGTCGACGCGGTTGGCAACGTGCCAGGTGAGTTCGTCGCCGTGGTGGTAGTCGCGCAGGTCCAGGACCGCGGTGTAGATCTGGCGCAGCACGCGGTGGCCGAACGACTCCGGGCGCAGGTAATCGAACTCGGCGGGTAGTGGCTGGTCGGCGAGCATCGCGCCGACCAGGGCTTGTTCGGCCCGTACCGTCAGGTAGCTCATGGTCGTGTCCTGTTTCCTTCGTTCTACGGCGCGTCGTGGTGGCGGTGGCTGTCGTCGACCAGGGCGTCAGCGATGGCCATGCGTTCGGCGCTGGCGTCGAGTTCGGTGCTGAACAGCGGGTCGGTTACCTGTTGCCAGCCGTCTCCGTCGGGGCGGGGCATCCACCAGACGCCCTCGTAGTGTTGGAAGTCGCTGATCTTCGCTCCGACTGGTCGGGCCTTGCCGGCGTCAATCGCGGCGTACATCTCGGGGTTGGACAGGGTGCGCGGGTTGCCGGCGATGGGGTCGGTGGCTGTCATCAGGCCGGGTGGTACGCCGAGGAGCGGGTCACCGGATAACCACTTGGTGCGCAGGGCTTCGTCGGCGGCGGCGAGGTGGCCGGGGCTTTTGTGTCCGGCGCGGCATCCCTTGGCGTAGAAGGTGGCGGCGGCCTGCACGACCTGGCGCATCTCGTTGTGCCAGTAGCGGGCGGCCTGCCCGGAGGGCTCGTCGGCGGCGTAGATCTGCTCCCGCCAGACCTTCAGCGCGAACAGTTCCTCGATCAGGCCGGGGTGCAGGTGCCAGCACGAGGGGACTCGGGTCTCGGTGGCCAGTTCGTAGCGGTCGTGCAGCCAGACGACCCATTCGACGAGTTCGACCCAGGCAGCTTTGCGCTGAGTGGGGGTCTGGGCGTGCCATTCACGCAACAGGGCGCCTGTGCCGACCGGTTGGCCGTCAACGGGAACCATCTGGCTGCGGGCGGCTACGGCATCGGCGCGTCCGCCGGGCCGTAGCCGGGCGGTGGGCAGGTCGGGGTTCATGGGGTGCCTCCGGTGCGCAGCGCGCGTGCGGCGGCGCGGGCTGCGGCGAACTGTTTGCGGTGCGGGCCTTGGTAGTGGCGGGTCATCCGGGTTTTGATCGCCGGGGTGTTGGCTTCGATGATCAGTGCCTCGCGGTGGCGTTTGGACAGGGTGCGGATCTGGTCAGGGGTGATGGTGTCGCGGTCTTGGAGACTGGGCGAGGACGTGATGCCCTGTGGTCCGCGTTGGATGGTGGTGACGGTCTCGCGGTATTTGCCGGCTAGCCGGGCGAAGTCGTCGAGTTCGTCGCCGGACAGGCCACCGAGGGCGATCTTGATGGTGGCGTTGCCCCACATGATGTCCGCGCCGTCGCGGCCCCACCGTTTGCGGGCCTGGGCGAGGCTTTGGAACACCGCGACGATGAAGATCCCTGAACCGGCGGCGGTGGACATCTGGGTCGCGAGATCCGGCAGCGGCACCACGTTGGCGACCTCGTCGAGGATCATGCCCAGCGGGGGTGAAAGCCGGCCGCCGTTGCGCTCGGCGAGGGTCTTGGCAGTCTCGGTGACCTCGTCGACGAACGCCGACAGCAGCGGCGCGAGGTCCGCGGCGTCCTTCTCCGAAACGGTGATGTAGATGGTGCCGCGTTCACGCAGGAACGCCTCGATGTCGAACGATTCCCAGGCGGGTGGGCAGAACACGTCGCGTGCGGTTTCGCCGACCAGTGGGGCGACCGCGGTCATGACGGTGGCCCACATGTTGGAGCGGGTCTCGGCCGGGGCGGCGTAGATACCTTCCAGCATCGGCGCGACGTTCGGGTTCGCGCCCGAGTGGTCGGCCAGGAGCTTGATCGGTTCGTCGTCGCCTTCGTTGAGCGCCCACGTCAGGACGTCGGTCATGGTGCGGCCGGTGATCGCCGCGACGTGCATCCAGCCGCCGAGCAGGTTGGTGGCGGTCATGCCGAAGAAGGCCGCGTTGGTGGAGTCCCCGGCGCCGTCCTTGCCGACCCGCACCATTGTGTTGGCGCGCTCGCGGGCTTTGTCGTAGCTGTCGCAGCCGGCCAGTGGGGACCAGCGCAGCCGGTAGGGCCAGCCTTCCCGGGCGAAGTCGATGATCGCCACCGGGCCGAGGTCGCGGCGGATGGTCAGGGTGTTTTCGATGACGTCCCCACGGACCGAGGTGACGAGCGCCGGCCCAGCCCAGTCCCGTAGCCACGGGATGATCACCTGGGAGGTTTTGCCCTGACGCGGCGGAGCGAACAGCATCACCGCGTGCTCGACAGAGGCAAACAGGCGCATCCGCGACGGGATCGCTCTACCGAGCTGCACGGCCACGTCGGTGATCTGCACGGCTTTGCGCGGCAGGTCGGGCCGGATCACTGCGGCGCTCTCGAGCGCGGCGGCGGCGCTGAGGTTTTCGGCCAACTGCGCCTTGGAGGCGAATCCGCGCTGCTGATGGCCACTGGCGACCTGCCGGCCGATGAACACTCCCGCCGACACGAGGACCGCGAGGACGAGCAACGCGGCGAGGTAGAACCCGACCGGGCCGGGCAGGTCGGGTTGCGCGTGTTCGGGCCAGGCCAAACGCGGGTCGTCCCAGTGCTTTGGCAGCCGGGAGGCGATGCCGAAGGCATCGGTGAACGGCACGTCGGGCCAGGTCCGTGAGAACAGCAGCCCGGCGACCTGGCCGCTGCCCCAGGTCCCGACGGTCAGCAGCCCGAGACCGCCGATGAGCACGACAATGAGGTAATCGGAGGCATTGGTGAAGGTGCCACTGCCGGTCGTGGTGGTGGTGTTGGTGCTCAACGCGCACCTCCTCGTTCGTGGTCTGGCCAGGCTCGGACGCGTTACGGGCGCAACCGTGGTCCGCCGTCGTCCGGTAGGACCGGACCCGCGGGCTGGTTGGGCGGTGCTGGATCGGCGGTACCGGTTGGTAAGCGCAGATTCTCGGTGATGTCGCGGGCGAGCAGATCGCGCGCCGTGGCGGCGCACTGCGCCGGGTCACCGGTACGGCGGCGACATCGGCCAGCTCGCGGTGTTCCTGCTTGCAGATCGCGGGGCGTCACCGCGGGGATGTCCCCGGAGGTGCGCGGCGTCTTCTCGATGCGCGTCCACACGGTGTCGAACATGCTCGCGCCGGCCGAAGCTTCGTGCTGTGCGGCGTAGAGCAGTACCTCGAACGTGTCCTGGAACAGCGGAACCGAGAACGTCCTGTTGTCCAGCCAGCCGCCGATCGACCAGACGAGCTGCGGGTGCTGGACGAGCCCGGCCACGATGGTCCGTTCCGCGTTGGCCCACTCCGGGTCCGACTTCGCAGGCACCACGACATCGCCAAACTCCCTCTATCCACCAGGCGGTTTGTCTAAACGGCCATGCGTTCGTTGGTGTAGAACAGCTGCCGCTCCTGGGCGGAGAGGATCGTCTGCACGATCTGGCTGGGCTGGCGTCCGACCTTCCACAGCGCGCGGCCGACGTGTTCGCCGGACCAGGAGGCGATGTGGGCGCATTCGGTGTCGGTGAGCCCGATCTGCTCCTTCGTCATGGCGAGGGGTGCGGTGTCTTGGCGCAGGCAGACCCGCACGTCGCAGGAGGCGATCAAGTTGCTGGCGATCATGACTTCTTCGCTGCCGGCGGCGCCGACGGCTTCGAAGTCGGCGAGCCGGTGGGTGCTGAGCATCTGCAGGGTGCCCTGGGCGCGGGAGAGCCGTAGGTCGGAGTCGACCTTGCGGATCATCGCGGGGACGCGCATGGCCCGCCAGAGTTCGTCGCGGATGACCATGCGTACCGGGCCGCCGGGTTCGTCGATCGCCGCCTGCCCCCACGACGACACACACGCGAGGGTCATCGCCACGGTCTCGTCACCGCGCCCGTCGATCCGAGACAGGTCAACGGTCTGGATCGGTGCGTCGAAGTCCAGGTTGACCGTGGTGGGTCCGTCGAACAGGCCGCTGAGGGAACCGTGGATCATGTTGCCAAGCGCGTCGGCGGTAGGCCGGATCATCTCCCGCAGTTCCGCGGTGTCGTCTCCGCGGATACGCAGTTCGGTCGCCATCTCCGGCAGCGGATCACGGAGCAGTGCCCAGACGGCAGGGATGGTCGGATCGGTCAGATCGCTGTGACCAGTGGCCTCGCCGGAGGCGTGTTTGATCGCCAACGACAGGGCCGCTTCCTCGGTCGGTGACAGGGCACGGCCGAGGCGCATGACCAGCAGCGAGGACAACAGAGTGATCCGACGGCGGTGGATCTCGTCCAGTCGCTCGCGTAGCTGTTCAGGGTCGGCGGGCAGGTTGCGGCCGAGGGGTCCGCTGTCGAGGGGGTTGAGCCGGTTGCCGAGGCCTGGCCCGAGTTCGAGGGGTTCGACGCCGAGGTGCCGGGCGAGGGTGGCGTATTCGTTCTTGATGTCGCCGAGGACGAACGCTTTCACCCCATACGCCATCAGCCGGTAGCAAAGCAGCTTGATGGTGGCCGACTTACCCGACCCGGGTACGCCGGTGATCAGGAAGTTGGGGTTGGTGATCAAGCCGAGTCGTAGCCATTCGATGGGGTGGCAGGAGAAGCTGCCGCCGGATTGGGTGTCGATGCCAATGTAGGTGCCGGTCGGGGGCATGGTTTGCCCGTACAGCCAGGGGTAGAGGCCCTGCATCTGGCCGGTGGAGCTGCGGAAGACCGGGACCTGCGGTGCACGGGCGGTGCGGCCGGCGAACGGGCGGGCCCAGCCGCGTCGCGGTGGTGTCGGCTCAGGCCGGACCCGCTCCGGTGCCGCTTGCGGTGTCCGGACCGTGGTTGGGGTGGGCAGGCGTCCGAGCACGTCGGCCAGGTCCACGACGGGCAGGTCGTCGCCTCGCTTACGCCGCAACATGCAGATCACCGCCCTCGGTTTCGGTTGGGGTGGAGGCACTGCGGGGTGTGGTGTTCATGGCGGCTTACCACCTCTTCTGCGGTAGGCCGAAGCCGAGCGGGAGGGCGCCCATGACGAAGCCGACGTCGTGGGCGTACCACATGCGGCGGATTTCGATCCGGGCCGCGGCGGCGTCGGCTTCCAGGGCAAGGCAGGCGTCTTCGAGCTGGTCGGCGTCGGTGACGGTCAACGTCACGTAGCCGGTGAAGCGGACCAGTCCGTGGCCGGCGGCGAGTTCGGCGTCCTGCGCCTCCGCGCGGGCCAGTGCCTGGCGTTCGTGTTCGGGCACGATTTGCTTGGTTCGTTGGCGCATGCCGACGGCGACGGAGCGTTTGGTCCGCTCCCCCATCACCTTCCGCGACGCCTCCCGAGGGCCGAGGGGTTCGATGTGCATCGAGAACGACCGGCGGTGCACACCCTCACCGAGCAGTGGCGCGAGGACGGTGGCGTACACCTGGTTACGCGGCCAATCGTGAATCCAATAAGTCACGGAGTGGGCGCCGTCGTGGGCGTAGGCGTGCGGTTTGGTCTCCGCTGCCGCCGGGCCGGCGACGGCCGGGTCGACACCAGCGGCCAGGCCATCTGCGTTCACGGCGTTCGCGTTGGCGCGGCGTTCGGCCAGGTGCCGCCCCGAGTGCGGGTCATAGGCGGTCCGGATCACCTCGGCGAGATCACGTGGGCCGAGCCACGATTCGATTTGCAGGTCCGCTCCGGCGATCGACGCGCCCAGGGCACGCAGGTGCCGGGTGAGGATGCCGGCGGCGGCGGCGCTTCCGCCGCCGGCGCCCTTGATCGCCCCGGCGGCGCGGCGTTCGTCCATGGTGAACGCGAGGTACGCCTCCCGGCCGCTGGTCGACAGGGTGGCGCCGGCGAGTAGACCTGAGGTGACCTCGACCGCTTGCCGTGGTGCTCCGTCGGCGATGTGGTCGGCGTGCCAGCGGCGCAGCGCGGCGCCGGACTCCGGCACGATCCGCTGTAACGCCTGCACCCGCGTGATCGGGTTCCCTTCGGTGCACAATCCGGCGAGGAGTGCCCCCCAGCTCGCGACGCGTTGGTCGCGGCGGCTGGAGTCGACCAGGCTGATGCCGGAGTACCGCACTCGGGCGACTGCGGTGTAGGTGCGGTCGAGGCGGTGGTAGGCCACGGCCAGGGGTGCGCCGGTTGGCCCTCGCCCTTCCATGATTTTGATGGGGGCGAGGAGGCCGGGTAGGTCCATCGGTTTCGGCGCGGTCTTGTCTGCCGTGGCCTCGGGGGCGAAGGCGGCGGACAGGAATCGGTGGCGGGTGCGGGATCTGCCGAGGTGGTAGGAGGTGAAGGCGAGGACCCACTCGTCGACGGTGCGTCCACCCAGGCGCAGGAACGCCAACGCTGTCAGGATCGCGGCGACGGGCCAGAGGGCCACGCCGGCCTGCATCCGCGCGGACGCGAGGGGCCAGATCGCGGCGAGTACCGCTGCGGCAACCATGACGACGCGTTGGAGTGTCATCCCGAACAGGAATGCGACCTTTTCGTGCTGCCACCCGAAGTAGGTGCGGGTGCTGTGGTCGGAGTTGGTGCTCACTTGCCGACCTCCTCAATCGGGCTGGTGTACGTGGGCTGGTGAGGGACCGGCGGCGGCCCGGGATCCGTCGACACCGGTTCCGTGCGGGTTTCCGGCATCGCTCCCGGCGCGACGGGATGCTGGACGTCGGCCACGACAGAGTTGCTGCGGTCGGTGTCGACTGGCGGAGTCGGCTGCGGACTGCCGCCGGAACCACCGCGAGTGGCGGCACCGGTCCAACTTCCCCCGTACTGCGGGTAGCCGGCGGGTCTGGCGTGCGGATTCGCCCCGTGGATTCCGGCGTGCCCGGCGGTCTGCTCCATTCGCCCGGCGAGGGAGTTCACGGCGCGTTGGGCCATGTCGATACCGGCGGCGGCGACCGCGATCGGCAGAGCAACCGCTCCCAACGCCCCGGCAGCCCCAGCCGCTCCGGCACCAGCCGCGGCGGATCCCCCGGTCGCAGCAGCGCCGGTCGCACCGGCTCCCGTCGCTCCGGTGGCGCCGGCCGCGCCGGTTTCGGTGCCGGCGGCGGCCATGGTGCGGGCCTCGGTGGCCTGGCTGAACTGGGCCGGGTTCACCCCGACCGGGGATCCGCCGCCGCTGTTGGTGCGACCGGCCGCGAACCCAAGTAGCCCGGCCATGCCTCCGCCAGCGGCGGCCTGCACGGTGGCGAAGGTGAAGAAGCGGGCGATGACCGGCCACGCCACGACCGCGAGCAACAGGATCAGCATGCCGGTCAGCAGGGTGGTGAGGTCCTTGGCCCGGGTGGGGTCAGTCGGGTCACCGAAGACCCCGAATCCGATCGCGAACACCATCGCGATCACGGGCTTGAGGCCGATCAGCTGGATCGTCGCCGCACAGAGCTTCGGCCACCAACTCCTCGTGGTCTCCGAGATTTCCCCGACCGCGGCGATCGGTGAGGTCGCCAGCAGCACCGCGATCGCGGCGTTGCGCAGCAGCATCTCGAACCAAAGCACCAGCGTGAGCACGATCCCGACCAGGGCCAGGATCAGCACCAGCGAGGCGGACGTGCCGTTGACGCTGCTGAGCTGGAAAAGAACGGTCAGCTTGGCCTTCAGTCCGTCGTTGCCTCCCAGGGATCTGTCGACGATGCCCTTGGTGATCTCGTCAGAGGCGATCAGTGCCGCGTTCGCGACGAGCATCGTCGCCAGGAACGCCAGCACCGCTTTGCCGGTGCCGACCAATCCCTGGGCCAGGGCGGAACCGTCCTGGGTGACCGCGGTCCGGATGATCTGGATCAGCAGCAGCAGCGCCCCGATCCCCATCGCGAGCCACTTCGAGATCGCGTACGGCCCGTCGATGCTCATCAGGTCGATGTTCGGGAAGGCCACGAACGCGTCCGCGAACGTCTTCAGCAACGACGTCGCCGCGTCAGCGAACGACTTGCAGACCGACTCCCACGCGTTGCCCGCGACACCACCGACGATGCCGCCGATGATGTCCCCGGGGTTGCAGCCGCTGGCGCCGGTGTCGAGGGGGTCGCAGGCGGCGATCATGGGGTGAGCACCTGCCACCCCTTGGCTGCGGCGTCGGCGGTGTTGGGCCGGGCAACGAGGCTGTTGTAGTCGGCGTACTTGCTCGCCCCGGCCTTGAGGGCCTTCCAGTCGGTGCCGTCCCAGTGCAGTTCTATGGGGTACGCGCCGAGCGTGGACGTGACCTGCCCGCCGGTGGTGGTGGTGAGGTAGGCCAGGATCAGCACCGTGACGGTGTCCGGTGAGGCGTCGCGCAGCTGGTAGGCGGCGGGTCCGAAGGTCATCGACGCACCGGGCGGGACCGGGCCGGTGGTCGGCAGTCCGAGGGAGTGGCGGGTGTTGAGCCTGCCCCGCGCCAGGGAGTCCTCGGCGTCGTCGTAGGAGGGGTCCGCGATTACCGAGGCGATCTCCCGGCCCCGCTGCGGGTCGAGGGTCGACATGACCTGGGTCAGGTACTCCACGCCCGCTACCGCCGCACCCTGCATGGAGTGGGGATAACCCACCGAAATCCCCGCCTTGGTCCGCTTACCCTTGACCAGTTGGAGCGGGCCTGCGGGAACCTGCTGGACCGGGGGCTGCGGAGCCGGGGACGCCGACGCCGCACTGCCCCTCGGTGGGGCACCGGCGGAGCGGGAGAGCGTCCAGGTGATCAGCACGGCCGTTGCGGCCACGACGATCGTCACGGAGACGATCACTGTTACGCGTCGTGTACGACGGGTTTCGTCCAGGAATGTGTTCATAAGCGCTGGTGGTCAGCCGGCCGCACCGAAGACGGTGTTGACCAGGGGAATCGCGATCGCGGTAGCGATCACACCGGCGAGCGACCAGATGAAAGCGCTCTTGCCCTTCTCGGCCGTGTCGGGCCGGTTGGAGAGCTTGCCGGCGGCCATCAGGCCACCGGAGGCAAGAGCCGCGATGGCGCAGGCGATCAATGCGCCCCACTTGACGTAGGACAGCAGCAGCGTGACTCCGTTGCTGCCACCGGTCGGATCGGCGGGGGCGGGATTGGGCACGTCCGCGAACACGGACAGCGCGGAGGCAAGGTGGTGCATGGGGTCTCTCCTCGCGAGCAGGGGTGTCGCCGCCGCGTGTCTTCCCTGGTCAACCCAGGTCGTAAACAATCACGAACAGCGGGGGAACTGTAAGCGGTCCCCCACCCCGGCGCGATAGTCTCCAGCGGAGTGACATGGCTCATAGGCCATGGAGTTGCGTCTACGATCGTGAACAACGCATCCTGAGTCGGAACGTCAACAGTCGAGAGGCCAACCACTGGGATGACCACCGACGATGACGGGCCAAACTTCGTCGCGGCGCGCTTGGACCACCTGTTCCGGACGGTCTATCCCGCCTCGCTCGGCCGCCCCTACAGCTACCGCGAGGCCGCCGCGAAGATCGCGGAACTCGCCGGCCACCGGGCCGTCTCCCCGGTGTATCTGCAGCAAATCCGCACCAGCAAGCGCGCGACCCCAAGCCTGGACAAGCTGATCTGGATCGCCCGCCTGTTCGGCGTCCCGGTGACGTACTTCGCCGACGGCGTCATCGCCGATCGTGTCGACGCGCAGTTGGCGATCGTCACCGAGCTGCGCGATCACGGCGTGCGTGAACTGGCCCGGTTGGCCACCGGACTGTCCGCCGAAGCCTTGGAGCCGATCAAGGCTCAGCTGCGCTACGCCCGGCGTTCGGAAGGGCTGCCGGAGATCACGGACGACCCGGCGGAACCGTCCGTCTGATTGTGAGATGTTCCTCTGACCTGCACTTTCCCCCTGGTCGACACTCACATTTCCTCGCTACTCTCCCGAATGCGGATATTCCAGCCCGGTGGCTTCTGTCGCCGGGCTTACCCATGCGACACGGGGAGAAGCTGTGCGCCGACCACGCACCCCACAGCACAACACCGAACCCCGCCCACGCGACCTCCGGCGCCGGTGCGAACGTCTGCTCGACGACAACGGGATCGTGGTGCCGTCGCCGTTCGACCGGCACACCCTGGCCGCCGTCATCGCCCACCACCGCGGGCGCCCCGTCGAGGTACGGGAACTGCCCGTGCCCGTACGGGCAGACCAGCACTCCGGCGTCTGGGTACACCACGACCCGGGACCTGATCTTCGTCGACCCGACGCGCAGCCCCTGGGAGCAGGACCACATCACCGCCCACGAGGTCGGCCACATGCTGTGGAACCACGAGGCATCCGACGTCGACCTCGGCGAGATCCTGCTACCTGACCTGGACATGAGCGTCGTACGGGCCATGCTCGGCCGGCACGACTTCAGCACCGAGCAGGAACGCGAGGCCGAGATGATGGCCACCGTCATCATCGACCGGGCCGCCCGCACCACCCCCGCCGCTCGCTCCCCCATCGACCGGGTCACGTCCGCCCTGTCGCTCGACGATGTCTGAGATCTCGGGTTCCGAACTCGTCGTCGTCGCCGTCCTGTGGCTGGCCTCCGCCGCCCGCGTGCACACGGTGCGCGCCGGCCCGGCCCACCGCGCGCTGTTCGTGGCCATCACCGCCCTGGCGCTGTCGATGACCGCCCGCGTCGACGTCATCGCCCACGACATCGACCAGGTCACCGGGATCCACGGCGCGGGGGTACTGATCAAGCACGTCAGTGGGCTGATCGCCGTGGCCGCGCTGTTCGACCTCGCCGTCCTCGGCACCACGACCCGAATTCGCCGGCACGGCCTGCCCCTGGCCGGACTGGTGGTCACGACCGTGACCATGACCGCCCTGTTCTGGGCGATGCCCCGCGACGATTCCGCCGACTTCGCCGACCGCGCCGCCGGTCACACCCTCACGACCTGGTACATCCTGATCTGGACGACCTATCTCGGCGTGGCGATGGCCCTGTCGACCCGGCTGTTCCACCACGGCCACACCGCCAGCCGCAACCAGGTCGTGCGCGCCGGGCAACTCATGCTCACCATCGGCTGCGCCATCGGCACCGGATACGCCCTCTACCGCCTCGCCTACTTCGCCGCCCGCCTCGACCACGGCCCACCGGCCCGAGGCGACACGTTCTACGTCGACCTGTCCGACGACATCAAATATCTCGCCATCCTGTTCATCGCGGGAGGTCTCAGCACCGCTGGTATCCCCGCGACCCGGGCCAGCCTCCGCGCCCGCCGTCACCTGCGCGCCCTGCAACCGCTGTGGCAGGCGCTCGTCCCGGCCAACCGCCGCCTCGACCAGCCCGGCCTCACTCCCCGCGACCGGCTGACCCGACACACCGTCGAGCTCTACGACGCCATCCACGTGCTGCACCGCAACGCCGCCCCACACCTCGCTCCCCTCGCCCGCACCCGACTGGCCGGGCGTGGACTCGTCGGCGACGACCTCGACATCGCCACCTACGTCTGCGTGCTCCGCGCCACCTGGCTACAGACCACACGGCGGTCCACCGTCATCCAGACCACGTCACCACCGCTGTCCGCCGACCCGGCCAGCGGACTCGCCTGGCTGCTCGACCTCGCCCACCTCTGGGACACCCCCGCCGTCAACGACACCCTCGCCGACCTGTTCACCGCACCGGAGGCCGCCCGATGACCACGGTCACCGCCACCGAATCCCGCACCGCCCGCCTGCTCACCGACTGGCTCGACCCCAAAACGTGGATCATCGCCGTCAGCCTCATCACCGGATGGACCGCCGAGCGGTGGCCCGGCCTCGGTTGGGGAGCACTGAGCGCGTTGTTCGCCGCGATCATCCCCGTCCTGATCATCAAGCGCGGTGTGCAGGCCGGACGATGGGCCGACCGGCACCTCGGCGTCATCCGCGCCCGACTCATCGTGATGGCCCTCATCCTCACCTCAGTCGCCCTCGGCATCGCGATCATGCTCCTCGGCGGCGCGCCCACGTCCCTCGTCGCGCTCACCGTCGCCATGTTCGCCACCCTCGCCGTGCTGACCGCCATCACCCCACGCTGGAAAATCAGCGTCCACGCGGCCGTCTCCGCCGGAGCGACCACCATGCTCGCCGGCCAACTACCCCTCGCCGCGATCCTGATCCTCAGCCTGGTCGTGGCGGCCGTCGCTTGGTCCCGCGTCGAGCTCCGTGATCACACCCCAGCCCAAGCCGTCGCCGGCGGCATCATCGGCGCACTCATCGCCGGACTCGTGTTCACCTCACTGAGCTGACCAACCGGGAAACATCCGTTAACAATAGTTGACAGCCCTGCTTCCGCAGGGGTTACCCTCGGCCGCGCGCCTTGCCGCCAGCAATCGCGTACACCCTTGATGGCTTGTCCCCGAGGTAGCCCGCAATGACCCCACGCCCCCGGCAGCCACGATGAGGCGGCTGCTCACACTCGCACCCCTCGCCCCCGTAGCGCTCGCGCTCGTCGTCGCCGTCTCCGCGACCGGCAGCGGCGCCCTCGACCCCGTCGCATCCACAACCGGCTGCCTCCCCGCCGTCGCGGAGGGCAGCGAAGCGCAGAGCGCCCTCAAAGCGCTCACCCCGACCGCCCTGGCCAACGCCAAGACCATCTACGACACCTCAGCGCAGATGAAACTGCCCGCGCGGGCCGCGGTCGTCGGCATCGCCACCGCGCTGCAGGAGTCCTACCTCAAGAACATGGCCAATTCAAACGTGCCCAGGTCACTCACCCTGCCGCACGAGGGCGTTGGCTCCGACCACGACAGCGTCGGACTGTTCCAACAACGCCCCCTACCGCCGGATGGCGAAGGCGGATGGGGCACCGTGCAGGAGCTCATGACCCCCACCATCTCCGCCACCAAATTCTTCTCCAAGATGCGCACCATCGACGGCTGGGAAACCATGCCCCTCGCGGTCGTCGCCCAACGGGTCCAGGTCAGCGCCTTCCCCGACGCCTACGCCAAACACGAGCCCCTCGCCACGGCGATCGTCAACGCCATCACCGACGGCACCCTCACCTGCACCGCCCCCGGGTCCCCCTCGACCTCGGGATGGATCAAACCCGTCAACGGCACCTTCACCAGCGGCTTCCGTACCCCCGACCGACCAGACCACGACGGCGTCGACGTGGCCGCACCCAAGGGAACACCGATCTACGCCGCCGGCGCCGGAATCGTCATCACCGCCAAGTGCGACAGCGCCAACTGCGACATCGACGGCTCACTCAACACGCCAGGCTGCGGATGGTACGTCCAGATCCGCCACGCCGACGGCACCGCGACCCGCTACTGCCACATGCTCCACCGCCCGTACGTCACCGTGGGCCAAGCCGTCAGCACTGGCCAGCAGCTCGGCGTCGTCGGCACCAGCGGCCACTCCAGCGGGCCACACCTGCACTTCGAAACCCACACCAGCAACCCACCAAGTAGCACCAACGCCACCGAACCATTCACGTTCATGGCCGCTCGCGGCGTCCGCTTGAGTTGATCATGATAATTGTAGGTTCTCACCGCCGACGGCGATTCTCCCGATCTTGGCGGCCGCGTCGGCGGTTCCGCCATGATCACGAGAATTCGACGGCTACCGGCGAGAAGCGAGCGCCTCCATCAACGCATCGGCCTGAGCCGGCGAAAAACGAACTCGACATAGTCCGCCTCCTCCGGGGGCCCACCAGCCGCCCCGACCCCGAGGCTAAACAACACGCTCCCATCAGGGTCGCCGATGACCTCCAGATCCCCTGACACAATCCCCGGTTCGCCATCGATACTGGAACCAGGCCAAGAATTCGCAACCTCAAGCAACACGCGTCGTTCCGTCACCCGGAGCACGCTATACGCCTACAGGCCGGGGTCCAAGACGCAGGCCCGCGACGGCCAGCCCCGCGCCCGGGCTTGGCACCGCCCGCCACAAACGCCTGGTCACCCACGCTCTCAATGGCGACCCCGTTCCTACCGAGACGGCCGGACAGGTCGGCCATGGTCTATGTTCGTGGAGTCGCTCCACGGTGATCGTTCAGCCAGCCTCCTGCGGCACCAGCCGATCAGGATGAGGCGGCAGGTTCCTTTGAATTCTCCTTGACCCTGGTGTGACCATGGAAACGTGCCCGCTCAGCCTCTTCTTGACCGCTTCGCCGCAGCCCGGCGTATCGCTGAACTTCGCCTGCAAGCCGACGACAACATCCGTGAGCAGCACGTTGTCTCGCGCGTCGTCTTGAAACAATGGACGGACCGCACACGGTGCCTGCACGCGGTGAGCGTTACGGACAGGACGGCGAGGGTCATCGCTCGCGGTCCAGGAGGACTGGGTAAAATCCCGAGCTTCGTGCCGCGGGCCTCCCGATCGGCGGAGGAACGATGGGCCATGACCGAACGGCACGTGCCACGGCTGGTTCGGCTCTGTGATACCGATGCGATCCTGGACGACCCAGATGCGGCAGCGACACTGCGCGATCTCGTGGCCCTGCACCTGGTACGAACCCGGAGTTTCTGGCGGGTCCACGTCCAGGGCTTTCGGCACGAGAGGGAGGCTTTGAGGCAACGGGCTCGGACCTTCCCTGGGTACGCGAACGACTTCCAGCGCCGTTTCGGCCGGCCGCCACGAACCGACGAAGATCACGACTTCTACTTCGAGATGGTGCTGGCGCAGCGTTCGGACATCGACTTCCACAGCGGCCTGACATTCCGGTACAGCGTCGAGCGAATGTTCGACAGATGCCGTGCGTGGATGGCGGACCGCCAGATCCAAATCGTTCACCCGTCATCAGGAGAGTTCCTCGTCGGCGACGCCCCGGTGGTGCTACTCGATCGAAGAGGGCGATTGGAACCAGGAGTGGGAGTCACTCTCGGCAACGCCAGTCAGATCTTGATGCCCGTCACTCCGCAGTCGTTGGTGGCGTTCGGCCCAACTGCGAAAGGTGAGGTGGCGGCACACGTGGTCGACGAACTGAATACGTACCAAGTCCGGGCGGCACACACGCACGTCTTCGTCCGCCCCGGCAGCGGACTCGAGAATTTCGTTCGCAGCACCCGGTTTGACTCCATCGCTGCCACGGCGTAACTCCAGAGGTGTCTGCGGACCCTTGATCCGATTCGTCGAGACCGGCTGCCAGGCCACTACCGAGTCCTTCCCGTCAGGAGCTTGTGCCCCGACAGGAAGAGCGATTTCACGTACTCAAATCAGCACGTCGCCGGATCAGACACCGTCACGCTCCGCATTTGCGTTCTTCGCGCGCGGCCGTCGTCTCGCCTGACCGCGCGGCGGTCCCCGACGGGGCGGGTGGCTCAGGGTCGTGTGGGGGGTGTGGCAGTGTCGTTGGCGGTGTGGCCGCGTTCGAGGATCAACACGTAGGAGAACAGTCCCGGCTTCGCGCCGGATACTTGTTCGTGCGCGGCCAGGATCTCGCCCGTGTGTGGGTGAACGACGAGCTGGGTCGTTGAGCCGCCCGCGATGACGGTGAGGCTGATGCCGATTCGGCCGGCGAGGTCGGCCTGTTCGCCCTGGTAGGTGATGTTTGGTACGTCGGCCAAGACGCGCAGGGTGGCCGCGCGTTGGGTCTGGTTGAGGTACTGATTGGTGGCCAGTCCGATGATTCCGTGGACCAGCATCCGCGGGTAGGCGGGCTCGCCGGCCATCTGGCGTGGGGCCAGCATGCCGGCGAGGGCGGTGGGTTCGGTGGGAAAAGGGTCCGCGAGATACGGCCGTAGGTCCCCGCGCAGGTAGGGCGTGTCCGTCGCTCGGGCTGCGGTGAACTGGTCGCGCTCGCGAGACGTCGGTCGGTAGGCGAGGCCAGGCACATCGGGAAGCCGGCGGGTGACCTCGCGACCGGAGTCGTCGGTGTCTCGGCGCCAGCGCTGCAGGTCGATGCGGGCGATCACGTTCGTGGCGCGGGCCCACGACTGGGTGTGCAGGTAGGTGTAGGGAAGGTCGGTCGAGGCGTCGGCGGGAGTGGCCTCGACGCTCGCGGCGAGAGCCATGAGGCGTTGCCGCGCGCTGAGGCGGACCTGGGCGGAGGCGGTGGGCGTGGTCATGGTGGGCTGCTGTCCTGGTGCTGGGGATGTGGGCGATGCCGGGGCGTGGTCAGCGGGGGTGTGTGGCTGGCAGGCGGCGAGCAGGATTCCAACAACGCTCGCAGCGGCCAAGTGGGCACGCATGGGCAGTCGGGGCATGGGCATCGGGGCGTTGATTCCTCGCTGGGTAGCGGGTCGTGTGGACGTTGGTTCGCATCGACGATGCGGCGGCCTGGCGTTGGTGATGTCGGTACGTCGGCCGGGACGTCACTTGTTCTCGGGCGGACCTGGGCACGTCGACCGCTGGCGAGGCTTTCGCCTCCGCGCGGGTGCGGGATTTGTCCGGTCGGGCTGCCCGCAGTTGGAGTTGCGGCATGGGCGGCAGGAGACCGTCCGCTCCCCCGTCGCAGCAACTCGCGGGCCATCAGGTGACACCGCGCAGCAGCCTGGTCAAGGATTGTTTGCCGTGGTCGGTAAGCATGGCTGTCAGGGCCCGCCGGTAGGGCACCGGCCGCAGGAACCCGTCGGCGAGCATGCGGTTGAAGGTGTCGCGGACGGTGCCTTCGCCAACGGTGTTCACCGCGGCGGTCAGCGCCCGCACCGTCCACTCCCGCGCGGGATCGTCCAGCAGCACCATGTAGATGCGGCGCCGGTTGGCCTCCGCTGACTCGCCACCAGAGTGCATGCTCGCCCGCCTTAGCTCAGATGTACCCGCCGCACGGGGCCGGGCCGCAGTCGCCGCGTGCCTCGACCGAGGATGTGCGAGAGCACTGGATTCGACCGGCCGGCATCAGGGGCCCATCTGGGCGTGGAGGGTGACGGTGTTGCTGAGGCGCAGCACGACTGCCGGGTCCTCAAGGATTCGGTCGAACTGGCTGAGTTCCGCGGTAGTGAATCCTGCGACGTCGGTGAGCTGGTCGTTCAGGTGGTGGGCGATGTGGCGGTAGAGGGTACATCCCGGGCCGCCGCCGCGGCTGGTCTCGGTGTGGGTGGTGGTGCAGACGTGGTCCATGCCGAGGGCGATGAGGAGTCCAATGGTGTCGTCCACCGAGGGAGGCGCCGCCGGAGACGAAAGAAAGGTGTGGATCGCCCGGATGACCCGGTCGATGACGCTGGTGCCACCCGGGACAGAGGTGTAGACGACAGGCGGGGCAACGACGGTGCCGGCGAGGATCAGCCATCCGCCGCTGCGGAGCAGATTGGCCATCGGTGCGAGCGTGTCGATGTGGTCCGGTTGCCGGTCAGCGAGCACGACGTCATAGCCGCCTGCTCCTGCGAGCAGGTGTGCCTGCTCGGGATTCTCGACGACGTCGACGCGTCCGCTCGGTCCGACCAGGCGAGTCAGCTGTGCGATGTCGGCGACGCCCGTGATGTCCACGACTTGCTGACCGGCGCTGACCTGGACTCGGCCAAGCTCGTCGGTCAGTAGCCGCGTGAGCGTTCTGCGCGCCGCCGTACGCCACTGCTGGTCCCCGGTCACGTCGGCGCCGCTGGCCGGATCGGTGGGGCGGGTGTCATCGGTCATGTGGACGGGCTCCTATCGGTATCTGCGGTCGGGGGATCGAGTGGCGGGTTATCGACTTCTGACGAATGGCGGTGGCCTTGCGCTGTGCAGCTGGCACGCATGCGGGCGAGTTCGTGGCGCAGGCGCGGGCCGTCGCGGTGACCTGCGTGCGCGGCAAGGTGGTCGGCGGCGGTGCGGGCGAGGAGTTGACGCGCTTGGGCGCAGTGCCCGTCCTGGTACAGGACGAGAGCGAGAGTCGCTTGGGCAGCGAGGGTAGGCAGCGCCCGAGGACCCTCCGCGGTGCTGTGGTGGCAGGCGAGGTCGCGGTAACAGTTCGCGGCTTCGGTGAGGTCACCCGTGCGGCGGTGCGCGTCGGCGAGGACCTTGAGGGCGGCGCGCGCCTGCGGTGAGGTGGCAGCGAGCAGGTGGCGCAGGAAGCGGTACGCCCACCGGGCCCACGGAAGCGCAGTGGCGAGGTCGTCGGCGGTGAGGGTGAGTTCCGCGAGCAGGGCTGCGGCGCTTGCGGTGGCGACGTCCAGAGGAGGATTGCGATCGGTGGGATCGACGTAGAGCAGTCCGGTACGCAGGGCTCCGACGGCGCGCTCGTAATCGCCGCGGCCGGCGCGGCTGTGGGCGTAATCGAGGCGCTGTGCCATGGCCATCCGGGGTCCGACGAGCTGCCACGGGCTGGACCGCCAGATGATGTGCAGGTCAGTGGGTTTGGCGCCGACGGCGACGCGAAGGATGCCACCGGGGGCATAGGCGGCAGCATGATTGATCATGCCGCGTGGCACGAGGTGCGGAATGTGGTGCAGGACCGTCTGGGCGACCGCGTTGCCCAGCGGCTGCGCCGGGACGGGTGTCCGCCCGCAGGTGGGCATGCAGAGGTAGACCGGCGAGCTCTCGGGAAGCTGCACCAGGATCATCGGATGGTCACAGGTGTGGCAGGTCGCCAGACCTGGCGGGACCGGGGCGCCCGGCACCGCTCGTGCCCGCGCCACCCACTCTCCGATCGTGGCGGATGACACGCCCAGCTCGCTGGCCACCGCGCTGATCGCCCTTAACAGGCCGTGCTCGACGGCACGATCGAGCGTGGCTGCCACCGAATCGACGACGAACGCCGGCGTCCACGAGGCCACCGGCACGGACCGCGTCGGCATAGTGCGCTCCCCCCTTTCTGATCTGATCGCTATGCGGCCAATGAGGTGGCCCGCACCGACCACGACGGCGTGAGCTGCATGCAGACGGCGCGATGGTTCTCGCTGGCCGGAGTTCGCGCGATGTCGCTGATGTGGGTGCGAAGAGGGTCGCCGATCCTCAGGTAGCGGGCGGCGATGGTCGCGGCGACCCTGAGGCAGCGCTTCGAGATGTCGGGTGATCCGCAGTCGCGGTAGAGGCACGCGAGCCGGGTGAGCGCTTTCAGGGTGACGGATGCTTCTGGTCCGTGGCGGCGTTCGGCGGTGGTGTAGACGTCGGCGAGGTCCCGGATTGCCTGGTCACAGCAGCCGATGCGGTGGTGTGCGTCGGCCAGGCCGGCGCGGGCGTGCAGGGTCCGCTCGTGGTCGGCGCCGAGTGCGGCGGTGGCGAGGTCGACCAGGTCGCGGTAGGCGGTGACGGCCTGATCGGCGTGTCCGGTCAGCACCGCCAGGGGTGCCAGCAGCACCACCGCGTCAAGTTGCTCCGCCGCGGACGTGCCGGGGTGGGCGAGTGTCCGGGCGTAGACGGCCCATTGGTAGGCGTCCGTGAGGTCGCCGAGCGTCTGCCGCGCTGCGGCGTAGTCGATCGCCGCGCGCGCCGGCGTCTGGTGTGCTCCGCGCGCCGGTTGACGGGTCCGGGGCATCGGCGTCCGCGTTGGCATGTCGTTTGGCTCCCGATCATGTTCGGCATTAGGCAGGGGTGGGTCTGCGGGGTTGGTGTGGCCGGCGGCGGCAGTTAGGGCTGGTCACCGCCGGCCACGTCGATCGCCGCTGCCCTCCCCTTGCTGGGCGGGCGACCGGCTTGTGCACCCCCCAGGCGCGGACTGAGCGCGACGGGCGGGCAATGATGCCGACGACGGTGAGACGTAGGCATGGCGGCTGGCTTGGCCTGGCGCCTCAGCGTCGGCATCCGGGTCTGCCGCCGGTGACCTCAACGGGCAGGGTCGTGAAGCTCACCAGCGGCGCTGTCATGACGGGGCGTGCGTCGGTCGGTGGGTGGTGTCGGCGGAGGCGAGCTGCCGCAGGGGATGAAACTGCGGGTGGGGCCTCGGTGGGCGGCGCAGGAAACGCTTGGCGAGGCTGATGGGCATGCTGGGAAGGTGCCCGACGGTGTGCCATCGCGGGTCGCCCTGTGGGTAATAGCCGTGCTCGGCGAGTGCGGTGGCGATGCCAAAGCGGTGTGCCGCGCCCCAGACCAGGACCGCCGGGCGTTTGGTCGCGAGGGCGGCAGCAACCACGACCGCCTCACGCGCGTCGAGGAGAACCCGGTCGAAGGCTTCCACCTGAGGATTGCGGTGCGGCCGACGGGTGCCAACGCCACGGGCCAACATGCGGTTACTCGCTGCGAAGACGACACGCATCGAGTTATCGCGCCAGGGCCGCTCGTCGGGCCAGTCGAGCATCTGCCGCCTGCGGCGAAGGAAGTAGGTCATGGCGTCGGCGCCGGCTGCGCGCAGGATGTCCGGGTCGGTCAAGTCACTGGCCTTCCACGACGGACGCCGCAGTTCCTCGCGCTGGGACACCCAGCCGAGCGCTGTCGTCATCCGACGCTGTTCAACGTCCCGCAACCTCTTCATCTCGGTGAGGATCGCCTGCTCCCCCGCTGTCGGCGCGCCGACAGCAGGGTCGTGTTCGGTGCCCTCCAGGTAGACCTCGAACTCGCGCTGCTCGTAGTCGGTGACGTCGTCGACTATCTGTTGGAAGTAGGTGCGCTCACCGAAGTGGGCGGTCGACACCACGACGACCTGCCGGCCGGATTCGGTGTGGATGAACGTGGTGACGGGTGTCTGGACGACCGACAGGCTCCCGTCGACTTCCTGGATCCTGAGCGGCTTCATGAGGTGCATCCCTGTTCCCTTGTTTCCTTGCTTTGGTTGATGATCGGTGGGGAGCTGCCGCCGCGTGACTCGCCGGTCAGGTGCCGGCCGCGGCGGCGGTGGGGTTGGCGGCGACGATCGGCCGCGATTCGCGGGCCGTGCGTGGAGGGCGGTACATCAGGGTCACCGTTGGCCCGTCGGGGAGGGTGAGCGTCGCTCGGGGTAGGTATTTATGCCGGAGGTACATGTCCTGGGTGTCGGGAAGGGTTTCGGTCCAGGCGGGCAGGTTGATGCGGTCGAGGCGGGCTTCGTGGTGGGTGAGTATCGCCGCGCCGAGGCCACGCCGCTGGGCGTCGGGGCGCACGGCGAGGATCGCCAGGTGGTGGTGCGGGTCGAAGGGACGCTGGTTGGTGAGCAGTTGGTCGAGGACGGCGAAGCGCTGCGCGTGGGTGCTATCGACGGTGTCGAGGCGGCTCTGGAAGTTCGCTGGTGGCGCGATGGGCCGATAGCGGTGAAAGGCGACGGCGGTAGCGCTCAGGTCGTCGGTGATCTGGATGTCGCCGTGGAACATGGCGTGCTCTACCCAGATCGCCGCGACGCCGGCCAGGATGCGGCGGCGCGCGGCCGGGTCGGGCACCAACCATTCGCCAAGCGAGCTGGGGTGCATGGCGTCGGCAATGAGGGCGGCGACCGGGTCTTTGTCCACCCAGCGGGCGGTACGGATGCGCGGAATGACGTCCATTGAGTTCTCCAAGCGCGGCGGGGCAGATGGAACTGCCGGTGGTGTCCGGGAGGTCAGCGGTATGCGGCGGTGGCGAGATCCCCCACGGCGGCGTCAACCGCCGCGGTGATGTCGCGTACCGGCTGGTAGTGGCGTTCGGCGATGGCGCGTAGCTGTGCGGCGAGCACGGCGACGTCATCGGCGAGGTAGAGATGGTTGAGCAGCCCGAGGGTCGTGACCAGCCCGGCGAGAGCGGCGGTGTGGTTGTCAGGCTGGTCGCGGCCAGTGGCGATGTAGTGCAACCGTGCCCGAGCGACAACCGGCCACTTGACGTCCAAGAGCAGGTAGCGGTCGCTGCGGGCAAGCCCACCGAAGCGGCGGCGCTGCTCGTGGCGCAGGATCCCACCGGCGACCAGGCCCGCGCGGGTGCGGTCGTAGAGGCCGGGGGAGAACCCCCGCAGCCACATGCGCAGCAGCGGGTGAGCGTTGCGGATGGTGGCGGCTGCGGCGTCGGCGATTAGGTCCCCGACCGGGCGGTCGACGTTCGGGTGTACCCGCTGGTGGCCTGCCGCGCGCGCCTCAGCGTTCAGGTCGAGAGCCACCCGCCCGGCGAGATACAGGTCGATCAGGACCGCGCCGGCGAGCCCGAGCGCGAGGGCCTGCCGGTGCACGTGGAGATGTCCGGTGTCGTCGTCGTGGCCGAGGAGGAACAGCTCATCGCGCAGCGGCAGGCGCGGGATCGACGCGGGCATCGGCGGGGCTCCTACCGCAGTCCGGCGGTGAGCCGCCGCAGCCGCTCGTGTGCCCCGCCGTACGCGGGTCCAGGGGCGGGGAGCAGCGTTTTGTCGACGGCGGCGAGGACGGTGTAGTTGGGGTCGCACACGTTGCCGATCGGCGCCCGCCCCGCCTGCGACACGAGCTGGTAAGCGTCCAGGGCTTCCAGGCCGGTCAGGCCGCTGGCCCAGCCGACGAGGTCGTGCTGGGCGATGCGGTACGCGTCCTCCAGGGGCCTCGCGCAGCCGATCGTCAGGATGTCCCGGTCGGTCTCCAACCGCGGCCAATGTGTGGTGACGCCTTTGATGACGTCGATGGCGAGGGTGGTGGCCGTGGCGATCTCCACGCCGACGCCGCAGGCCTCGCCCTCACCCTGGCGGGCGTGCCCGTCGCCGAGGGCCAGCATCGCCCCGTGAACGTTCACCCCCAGGTAGAGAGTGGTGCCGGCGCGCAGGTGCGGGGTGTCGAGGTTCCCGCCGTGTGTGTCCGGCACGAGTGTGGAGCGGGCCTCGAAACCGCCGGGGGCGACACCGATCGTGCCGATCATCGGGTCCAGCGGCAGATCCACGCTGTGGTCGCTGCGGGTAGCCTCGAACCGGACGGTCCCGGCCTGCCGGTCGATGCCGTACACCCACACCCGCTCCTCCAGCGGCGACTGCAGGGTGGCGGTGTGGGAGGTGGACGTCAGCGCTCCGAAGTGCGGGAACGTCGATGACACGCCCCAGTCCCGCGCCGGCACGATCGACACGACATGGACGGCGAGGGTGTCCCCCGGTTCGGCGTCCTCGACGAAGAACGGCCCTGACACCGGATTCAGGTACGGCATCCTGCACACCTGCGACGGCAGGTCCGCCGGACCGCGCACGAGACCACCGAAGCAGTCCTCGGTGTGCACCTGCAGGATGTCGCCGGAGCGCACCTGAGCCACCGGCAGCCGCCCGCCGAAGGTGTAGGCGAACTCGTCGCGAACCGGCCGGTAGGTGATCGTGTCCACGGCCGTCACACCCGCTCCACGTCACGCGTCGGCACCTGCGTGGGCGCCAGACCCGACAGGGCAGGCCGACGCCCGGACGCGTACAGGCCGGCGAGAACGACGACCCCGAGCGCGAGCCACGCCAGGCCGAGGCGCTGCGCGGCGATGTTCGCGTTGACCACGACATAGGCGAGGATCGCGAACCCGACCCCGGGCATCACCAGGTGCGCCCACCAGTTGCCGCTACGCGAACGGATGAGGTGATGCACCACCACCGAGACATGCAGGACCAGGAACGCGACCATCGCCCCGAAATTGATCAGCGACGACAACAGGGTGATCCCGTCCGCTCGGGTCGCCAAGTACAGGCCCAGGGTGAGGGACACGAACCCGGTGAGCAGAGTCGCGTTGATGGGCACGTTGCGCCGGATCGACACCTTCGCCAGGAACGCCGGCAGTTGCCGATCCCGGGCCATCGCGTACAGCAGCCGAGACGTGGCGACCTGCGCGACCATCGAGTTCGGCAAACCCCACGCGATCGCCGTCGCGACCGCGCACAGGGTCGCCAACCAACCGCCACCGGCCACCCGCGCGGCGTCGTAGAAGGCAGTCCCGTTCGGATCCCCCTCCGCAAGAAGACCAGCGGGGTCGGGGACGAGCATCGCGGCCAGCCACGTCTGGGCAACGAACAACACCCCAGCCAGAACCAGAACCGCGGCCATCGCGCGACCGATCTGCCGGGAGCCGCCCTTGGACTCCTCGGCCAACATGCTGATCCCGTCGAAGCCCAGGAACGACAGCACCGCGATCGACACCGCGCCCGCCACCACCGACCAGGTGAACGTGTCGGCGTTGTAGAACGCCTCCCAGCTGAACCGGCCCTTTCCGGTCGCGAGGGCCCAGCCGGCGACGGCCAGGAATATCGCCAGGACGATCAGTTCACCGACGAGCATCACCCGAGTCACCACCGCCGTCATCCGGATCCCCACCGAGTTGACGACCGTGTTGACCGCGACGAAACCGAGCAGCCACAGCCACACCGGCACCGCCGGCACGGTGGAGTGCATCGCCACCGATGCCACCAGATACAACAGCCCCGGTACGAGAACGTAGTCGAGCAGGATCACCCAGCCGGCGAGGAACCCGACCGGTGCGCTGATCCCCCGCCCGGCGTAGTTGTAGACGCTGCCCGACATCGGGAACGCCCGCACCATCTGCGCATAGGAGAACGCCGTGAACACCAACGCCACCACGCCGATCACGTACGCCAGAGCGACCATGCCGCCGGAGCCGGCGTAGACGCTGCCGAAGATCGCCATCGGTGCGATCGGCACCATGTACACCAGGCCGTACGCGATCAGATCCCGGAACCGCAGTTGCCGACTCAGCTCTTGGCGGTAGCCGTAGCGGGCCAAATCCTGCTCGTGCACAACATCCTCCGCGGGTTCAGGTATCAGTGGGATGGAGATTTGCGCTTGCTAAACACGCCGGCCGGGCGAAGGAGCCTCAGCGGCCCTGCCTGCTCGACGGCAGCAGCTGTGGCGCGATGACCGAATGCGCCGCCAGCGGTGTGATCAGCAGTGGCATGGAACTCCTGGCGACAGGCACGGTGAATCTTTTTCGGTGAGCGGTTTCGCTGGCTGGTGAGTACCGGCAGCAGCGATGACGCCGACATAGACCGACCTAAGACGAGGTCGATCAATGTCGGCCAGCCCCGTCAGACGGTTCTGACATTCCGTTGACATTCACGGCACCCCCAACATCCTCCGTAGGTGAATGTCAGCGGATTGTCGGAGATGGACGGCAGCCCTTATCGACACGGTCAGCGGCGACTTTTGATGTTCTAGTCATCGCCCGCGTCGATGTCGCAGGCGATGAGGGACCGCAGCCGCGATGCGGGGCGACGGTCTGCCGTGTCCACGACCGCTTGGGAGGGCATGCACCATGACCAGTTCATCCATGCCGGAGGTCGGAGAGGTTGGCCGTCGGGCTGCCGAGATCCTCGACAAGATGCAGGCGCACCCGGCCTACGGCCGGCTGCAGAGCTCGTCGATGAAGTACTCCACCTGCTGGGCCACGTTCACCGGCTACCCGGCTATCAGCCGTTGGTCGCTGGAGCGCGATGCCGCTCCGCTGCTGGACGAAGCGCTGCGCGTGCTGGCGCTCAAAGCTGCCGTGTTCGAGCTTTCCGGCGGGGACGAGCACGCCGCCGAACTGCTGGTGCCGGCGCCGGTGGACGAGATGATCCACGCCGTGCTGGCCCAGTTCACGCTGATGACGCGCCTGCAGAGCGACCTGGACGTCGCCTTCCCCCATGCCACCGAGTTGGAGGAGTTCACCTACACCCGCGGCGGCATCACCGACGCCTACTACGCCGCCGCCGGGTGGGGAGAGCAACCACTGCGGTACTGGCTGGACTCGGCCGAGGTGAGTCGACGTCTCGGCCTGCTCAACCAGCACTACCAGGCGGCCGGCCTCGGCCGGGACGGACGCAGCCACGACTTCGACTTCGACCGGAACGAGCCGGTCGCCGCCGGGGTCAGCGCTTAACCAACTCCACCGACAGCACCCGCCGCAGGGCCGTCACCGCTTCCTTCGCTCCGAACCGTTCGGCGGCCAGCCGCTCGGCGCGGGCAACAGCGGCGAAGATCCCTTCGGCGGGTGCCTCCCGCAAGACGGCTACGAGCCAACCTTCCAGGTCCACCAGGTCGTCGGGCAACTCCAGCGCCGCCGCCGTCGGCGCCGGTCGGGGCGCCTGATCGGGGACCAGTTCCCCGGCCGAGGTGTACCGGCCGGCGGGAAGGCCCACCCGGAACGGATGAACACAAACGGCGACACCGTCCGCGGTTGCCCGCCAGCCAAGGTCAGATCGGTACGCGAATTCGGGTCCCGGCCGGTCAATGACATCGAACTGGCCCGGCCCGAGCTGCTGAGCCGGACACACCACGCAGGTCTGTTCACACCACTGCGGAAGGGGCCCCGACATGCCGCCGATCGTACGGCAATCAGGAGGTATCAGGGTATGACGGTCTTATCGCTTCCCCGCACCGCCGACATCGAGCGCGCCCTGCGCGACGCTCGGACGTGGTGCGCGGGGCACACCATCGACGACCGGCCGGCCCTGGTCCACGCGCTGCGCGTCGCCGTGACCATCGGGCAACACGTCCCCGCCCCATCGCAGGACGTCATCGTCGCCGCGCTCCTACACGACGCACCAGAGTTCGCCCCGATAGAAGCGGACGTCTACCAGGCCCTCACCGCCGCATACGGGATCGAGGTCGCCCGGATCATCGCCGTCCTTCAGGCCGAACATCGTTCCCTTGATGAACCCAACCCGCCCATCCACGTCGACGACCAGTCCGTCTTGCTGGCCTCGACCGCCGACAAGATCGTCGCCCTGACCTCGCTGCTACGGCGGGCCCAGAGCACCGGCAATGCACCAGACTTCTTCGACCGGCGCCCTGTGTTACGCGGACTACTGCCGTACTTCCGGGCCTTCCAACGCGCCGCACATCCTCGGGTGCCCGCCAGCATGTCGGCGCACCTCGACGCCGCCCTCACGCCGCTCGAACGCGCCAGCGCATATCCGCAGCGAGTGGGTGCGCGGTGAACAGCACCATGCTCGACGAGCAGCTCCGCACGCGACTACGAGTCGACCTGCTCGCCGCATCACGACGAGTACCGACGCGGCGACACATCATCCAGACATGGGAGCTGTCTTCGGTCGAGCGCTGGTTCTTCCCCGATGGCAGCAGCTTGGTCTGCAAGCTCGCCACCGCACCGTTCACCGGCGAAGCGACCGTCCTTCGCGCGCTCAACAACCGGCAAGCCCCAGTCCCGCTGCTGGACGGCTACACAATGCGCCCCGACGGGGTGGGCATGCTGATGGAAGACCTTGGCGAGCCTCGCCGGCCCGCGACGTCCGCAGAGGTTGCCGCCACGGCCCGATGGGTTCACGCCACTGCCGGCATCCCCAACCTCCCGACCTTCGACGAAGCGGGACTGGCGCGGCTGCCAGAGCAAGGACTCGACGCGTTAGACGAGCTCCGTCGACAAGGGCGCTTCATCCACGACGCGAAAGGGATCGAAGCGGTGCTGCAGCGACTCGCTGCCACCGCACAACACAGGGCCGACGGTGCCGAGCGGCCACCGTTCGGGCTGTGCCACGGCGAGTTCCACCGCACGTCGCTGCACGTCAGCCGCACCGGCTGCCGCCTCGTCGACTGGGCCAAGGCATTCACCGGACCGGGCCTCCTCGACCTGGCCACCTGGTTCGGCACCCGCACATCCACCGAACCCCGACTCCTCGCCAGACTTATCAAGGCCTACGTCGCCGCAGGCGGGCATCCCGACGCCGAAGTCCACCGGGGCGGGCTTCCCGCTGTCCGATGGGCGCTGGGCTGGCACCGGGTGTGGGCAGCCTGGTGGCTGCTGACTACCGCCGCCGCTGGCCACTACCAAGCTTCTGCCGATCGGCGCCATACCGAAGTCGTCCTCCGGCAACTCCGAGCCGCAGTGGACCTACTCGGAGCACCGCCGCTCATCAGCCCCAGCCGCCCATCGCCTACTGCAGGAAGATCCTCGTGAAGCGCCTCGTCGTCGACACCCACGCCTCGTCCTGCTATTTCCGCACCTCCGTCGGTGGCGACGGACGCAAGGCGTTGGTGCAGGTCACCGAACGGTGCAACCTGCACTGCGCCCACTGCTTCGTTTCGTCGACTGCCGCCGGGTCCGACCTGTCCCTGGCAGATTTCACCACCCGCGTGCTGCCGCGGCTGCTGGACGCCCGCGTCGAACGCCTCACGCTCACCGGGGGCGAGCCGTTCGTGCACCCCGACCTGATCGCCATGTGCCAGGCAGTAGCCGACCGAGGACTGCCGGTGGGCCTCTGCACCAACGCGACGCTGACCCGCGACGCGGACATCGACGCCCTGGCCGCACTCGGCAACGTACACATCAACGTGTCCTTCGACGGATTCCGGCCCGAAAGCCACGGCAAATTCCGCGGCGACCGGTCGTCGTTCGACACCACCGTCGCGACCACCCGCAAGTTCGCCGACGCCGGCTTACTCAAGGGCCTGCTGTCCACGCCCAACGCGCTAACCACGCCGGAAGAGTTCGCCGATCTGTGCGCTTTCGCCGTCGATATCGGCGCCGAATACGTCCTGATGAACCCGCTCTCCTCCTTCGGCCGAGGAGTGAAGAGCCGCGGCAAGCTCGCCGCGACCACGACTGCCATGGACGCGATCCGGGCGGTAACCGACCGTTTCGCTGACCAGCTCGATCTCGTACGTATTCGCTTCCCCAACGACAACCTGCCGCTGGGTGGCTGCGACGCCGGCAAGCTGATCTACGTCTTCGTCGACGGGCAGGTCGCTGTCTGCCCCTACCTGGTCTTCGCCGCCCGCACACCCGCTTCAACGCACCGTGACACCGAGTTCCTGACTGGCAACATCCTCGATGGGGAGGCCGCCCCCAGCCTCGACGCCTACGACTTCCACACCCGCTACCAGCTCGGCGCCAACCCGACCTGCGGCTCCTGCGACATGGCCGGGCAGTGCGGCAAGGGCTGCCCGGCCGCGGTCGTCGCCGCTGGTGGCCGCATCGGCGACGTCGACACCGAGCAGTGCCCCATCACGGCACCCAACGGCCGTCGCTTGCTACCGCTGTCCCTGTCGAAGGGGTGAGCAGTCTGTTCATCGCCGTCGAGGGCCCAAATGGAGTCGGCAAAACCACGATTGCCCGCCTCCTGGCCGACCGCCTCGCCGAACACGGATCGACCGGGGTCCACCTGACCGGCGAGCCCACCCGCACACCCCTGGGCCAACTGCTGCGCAGGCAGGAGTCCTTCCTACATGGCAAGGCCCTGGCCCTCGCCCTGGCCGCCGACCGTGCAGCGCACATCGAAACAGAGATCATCCCCCGCCTCGACGACGGACTGCACGTCGTCACCGACCGGTATGTCGCCTCATCGCTGGTGCTGCAGCGGATCGACGGGCTCGACCTCGGCGAGATCTGGTCCTACAACCGCTACGTCCTGCCCGCCACCGTCGTCTACCTCGAAGACCACCCAGAGGTCATCCGCACCCGCCTGGCAGCCCGACAACAACTGACCAGGCTGGAGCTCGCCGGCTCACCCGAGAAGGAGCTCGCCCTCTACCGCGAGGCCGCAGCTCACTTACACCGGCAGCAGTGGCGCCAGCACGTTGTCGTCTGCCACGGCCTCACCCCCGAGCGGGTCGTGGACACTATCCTCGGCCTGCTACCCGCCGACGGCCCCTGACCAGCGAGGCTCACCGTGCTGTCCATCCTGACGATCAACGTGCAGGCCGCCGCGCTCGCACGCGCGCAGAATTTGCTGACCTGGCTGCTCCAGCGCGACGACCACCTGGTCATCCTGACCGAAACCAGCAACGGACCCGGCACCCAGCACCTACTTGCCGGCCTTCGTGCGGCCGGCATGTCCGTCACCCACCAGCCCTCACTCGACGGCGACCGAGGCTGCGCTATCGCCAGCCGCATCCCGACCCGGCCTGCCCCAGACCTCAGCGCCGGACTCAGCCTGCCCGGCCGCGCCCCCGCCGTCACCCTCGACACCCACCCAGCCGTCACGATCCTCGGCCTCTACGTCCCCTCCAGCGACCGGGCACCAGCCAAACTCGCCAAGAAACGGGACTTCCTCACCACCGTCACCGACGCACTCACCCGACTATCCGCCGCCGACCGCGCACACCTGGTCGTCGGCGGGGACTACAACGTCATCAGCCGCGACCACCAACCCCGCTACCCCGGCTTCCGACCCTTCGAGTACGACTTCCTCGACGCCCTCGACGCACTCGGGCTCATCGACGTTCACCGCGCTCTACACCCCGGAGTGCAGGCGCACAGCTGGATTGGTAGAAACGGCAACGGATACCGCTTCGACTATCTCCACGCCGGCGCCGCGCTCATGCCTACGGTGGTGTCCAGCACCTACCTACACCAGCCCCGCCAGGCGAAGCTCACCGACCATGCGGCACTCACCGCCTGCCTCAACGTCACCCCGGGCGCCGTTGCCGAGCGGCTAACTACTGCCGTGCCAGCACTGTTCTGAACAGTGTCGGCCTCGAATACTGTCTGCGGTCATCGCCGAGTCTGCTTCCCGCCTGCTGCGGGTATGGAGCCGAGCAGAGCGGAAGGCCGGCTGAGCCTCGTGACCCCGGACTTCCCTGGCCTGTTTCTTTACGGAATCCAGCTAGAGTCGTGACGGTAGGTCACCTCAATGCTCATGTCTTGGTAGCTTGTCCCGCTCGTCCTCCTCGGAGCGTGATCGTGTCCGTTGCCCCGCCGCCGCAGCTGGCCCAAGCCCGGGCTGACCTCGGCAAAAGACTCGCCGAAGCGCGCAAGTCCGCCGGCTACACGCAAGAGACGCTGGCGCCGCTGACGCACTACGTGCGCAGCACGATCGCGAACGTGGAGCGCGGTCGCCAGAGCATCGGCCGAGAGTTCTGGGTTCGTTGCGACGAGATCCTGCATACCGGCGGTGTGCTCGCAGCGGAGTACGACCGGCTCCGAGTATTGGTAACGCGCAACACCGCAGGACATTTCGACGGTGGACGGGCACGCGGGGCCACGTTCGCCACCCGCACAGAAACACCGGCGCCAACGGCGCTTTCCTTGCTCGCGCCCCAGACAACAAATGGCGATTTCGCCCCCCAGACATACGTCGTTGACCTGTGGGCACCCGACGGCAGGTTCTTCCCTGGACTGGCGATACCGGCCTACGTTCATCCTGCTGTGGCCGAGGACGGCCGAGTTCTCACGGCGGTACCGGCCGGCTACTGCGACGACCGGCTACTGCGCACACCGCGACGGAGTCTGGTGGTAGGGCGGATCGAAACCGATCAGGGTGCCCAACTGTTCGGCTTGGACGCCCGCCATGCCCGCCAACGCCTCGCCCAGGCGGCCCCTGACGCGCGGCTCGTCATCCCGCAGGCGTACCAGCTTGACGAACTGGTCCTCGCACTGTTGTGGGCTGTGGCGAACCTTGACGAAGCGCTTCTGGCCGACGACGCCCGTATTGAGCAGGCCACCGCTGAACTGGCCTCCTACGAGCAGATGAGCCGATCCGCAGTCAGCCACGATCTTGCCGCGGATCTCAGCGACGTCGGCAGGATGTGGCTCGGGTCGGTCTTCTGCGCCGGACACATCCACCGACACGCAGATGCCCTCACCTCGACCCCCGCCTACTGGACCCGCGAACAGCGTGGCGAGGAAGCCAGCACCTGGCTGCTGTTCGCCCATAAGCACAGGTATCTGGACCTCACCGCCGCGCGCGCCGGTAATCACCGCATCATCCGCGCCTTCTGCATTCCCCGCGCGGCAGTCGACGCCTCCCCTCGCGGAGAGCGGATTCTCCTGCTGTTGGCGGTGGCACTGATGGAGTCATACGGCATCGAGATCGTCATCACCGACGAGCCGGAGTACGCAGGCACACCCGGCTTCGTGACTGATCGCGACCGTCACGCGGTGCTCGCCAACTGGGTCGGCGCCCAGGGCATCTGGCACGTCGACGTCACCGACGACCACCGCACCGTGCGCCAGTACGGCGCGGCCATCAACCACGCCAGCGGCCGGTCGGTTATCGCCGCTGCGTCTCCGCCCGCACGCCTGCGTGTCCTGACCGAGTACCTGGATCTGAACTGGGAAAATCTCGCCAGGCGTTGCCGAGACCTCGCCGACCAGGGGTGCGCCGCCGTTGTGCAACCCCGCAGCAGACATCTGTCCACCGCCGGCATCGACCGCGCCTGCCGCTACCTCGCCGACGTCGCTGCATTGACCGACTAGTCTTCCCGCAGCGATGATCGTCGCCGTTGGGAGGCCAGGGAATTGTCATCAGGAAAGCGCGTGTCGCCGCGGGTGACGGTCTTCGGGCTTGGCGGCACTATCGCCATGACCGCGTCAGAGGGCGGCGGCGTTGTGCCCGCGCTGACCGCCGGTGATCTTGTGGCCGCTGTGCCCGGCCTTGCCGATACCGGCATCGCGGTCGACGTCGTCAGCTTCCGTAGCCGCCCCGGTGCCTCCCTGACATTCGCCGACTTGGCTGACCTGAGCCGGAGCGTCCACCAGGCGGCAGCCGCGGGCGCCTCCGGCATCATCGTCACCCAGGGCACGGACACCCTCGAAGAAACCGCCTACTACCTGCATCTCCTGCACACCGGACCGCAGCCCATCGTCGTCACCGGTGCCATGCGCAACCCCACCCTCGCCGGTCCAGACGGGCCCGCCAACCTTCTCGCCGCCACCAGGGTCGCTGCCAGCCCTCATGCCCGAGACCGGGGCGCTCTCGTCGTCATGGCCGACGAGATCCACGCCGCCGACCGTGTCCGCAAAACGCACTCCGTCAGCACTCAGGCGTTCACCTCACCCAACGGCGGCCCACTCGGCTACGTCGTGGAAGGCGAACCCCGCTTCCTCAGCCGCACCGCCCCCCGCCACGCTGTACCGACACCCGTACGCCAGCCGCGCGTGGGCCTCTACACCGCCACAGTCGGCGACGACGCGACTTACCTGTCCGCAACGGCAGCACACCTTGACGGCCTCGTCATCGCTGGCTTCGGCGTCGGGCACGTCCCGGACACCTGGGTCTCCACTCTCACTGCGCTCGCCCAGCAGATCCCCGTGGTCCTCGCCTCCCGCATCGGTGCGGGACCTGTGCTCACCAGCACCTACGGCTTCCCGGGCTCCGAGCGGGATCTCACCGAGCGGGGACTCGTTCCTGCGGGCTTCCTCGACCCCTACAAGGCCCGGATCCTGCTCCATCTCACCCTTGCCGCAGGCGCCACCGCCCACGAGACGGCAGCGGCGTTTCGCGCCGTGGCCTACCCCGGCGAGCCGTGGCCATGGCCGCAGCAGCCGGCCACCAACGCCCCGACCGCCTGAAGGAGCCCTCTTGCGCAGCCGCGAAGTCGTCCCCGGACGTACCATCGTCGCCGTCTTCGACCACGGGGAAGACTTCTACGACGCCCTCGACCGCACCTGCCGCACCTATGGCATCCGCCAGGGCTACATCCCCACGTTTATTGCGGGCCTCGCCACCGCGGACATCGTTGGCACCTGCGAACGCCTCGACAACCCCGACGCCCCCGTGTGGACCAAAGTCCACCTGACCAATATCGAGGCCCTGGGCGGCGGCACCCTCGCCTACAACCCCGACACCGAGACCGTCGAGCCGCACATCCACCTCACTGTCGGCTTGAAAGCACACAGCGCCACCGCCCACACCAGCCACCTGCTCGCCGCGACCGTTCAATTCCTCACCGAAATGATCATCGTGGAGATCGCCGAACCACCGATGACGCGCGTCCGCCAAGCCGACCTCTACGAGGTGCCACTCTTGCAGTTCCCATGAAGACAATCGAGCGCGGCGGCGTAACGGAAGCGAGTTGAGGCGCTCGATCAAGGGGGCGGTCAGCCTGAGCTGCCGCACCCGTTAATCGGGCACCGGTGTCATCAGCAGATCCAACCTGGCGGTCAGGTTCACAGCCGGGACGGCGTCCGGTGTGGGTTCGACCACGTCAGACCGGGGCCGACATCCTGGCGGCGGCGCTAACCAGGTTCCAGATCAACGTGTCGTAGGTGTCCACGACGCGCAGCACCGGCACGCTCAGTGAACGAATCATCGCATCGAGTCCGTGCTGCACCTGCTCACCCGAAAGCTGGGAGCTAACCAGGCGCTCCACTTCGACGAACGTGCCTAGGCCGTCGACTACGTCTACGCATACCGTCGCGCCGTCCCATTCGCCGGTTCGGCGCTGCTTGACGATTCGCACGGTTGGCACCCAGCCCATCGTGGCGAGGGCAGCGTGCATCGCGTCGCGGTCGGAGATCACGCATTCGTGCTCCAGACACGCCATCTCGTTGTCGACCGGCTTCTTCACGGTGAACAGATGGCGGCCCCCCTGCGTGCGCAGACGCGCGAACGGAACACCGATCTTCGACATCCCGTACGACCAGCCGGCTGGCGCGTACGCCTGGTCGTCCTGCACCGACGGCTCCGTCAACGCCACCTGCCGCTGGGCGAGCGCCGTGATCAACTCTCCCAGGTCGCTGACCTGGTACTTGGCTTCAACCTCATGATCATTCTTCTCTGGCGCACGGGTCACGAGCAGGGAGCATACGAAAGTCGCAGGTCACACGAGTTCCGGCCAACGCGAGAGCGATGTCGGAATTTTGTCGGAAGAATGTTGGAAGAAGCCGCTGAGTAACCGACGCACCACAGCTCCGCACTAGAGTGTCCTCACGCCACCACGTGTCGCCTCGTGCGGACGTTCGTCTCCATCGGGAGCTGCTGATGCCGAGCGTTCCACCGCAAGAAATTGCCAAGGCATGGATCGCTCTTGGCCAGCTGCTCGCCAGCAGCCGTAAGGCCGCCAGTTACACGCAAGAAGCGTTTGCGCCTCTTGTCAACTACGGACGAAGCACGATCGCGAACGTGGAGACTGGCCGTCAGCGAGTGGGGCGAAACTTTTGGTCCCAATGCGATGAGCTCTTGCGGACCGGCGGCAGTCTGGCCCGAGAATACGATCGGATCCGCCACGCCAGCGCCCGACACGTGCCGAGCAGTATGCCGGCACCTCAGCCGCTTGAGGTTGCTCCAGAGCCGTCGTCCTCCACCGCTCTTGAGGCGCTAGCCGGCAGGGTCGGCGGCGACTACCTGGCAGGCGAGTGGCACACTTTCTCCACGCTGACCAGCATGCTGGCGCAACAACGCCAAGCCGTGTCACCCGACGCGCTGCTGGGCCTGATCGAGGCGCACCGTGAATGCCTGTCGACGCTCTACCGCAAAGCCGGCCGTGCACCCATCCGTGCTGATATTGGGGCCATGCTCGCCGAAGCTTCCGTCGTCGCCAGCAGGCTGTGGAGTGCGCAAGGCAATCGTGCTCTCGCAATCGCTCACTGCGCCTACGCCCGCCAGTTGGGCGACAGGCTCGGTGACCGCAGGATCAGCGCCACCGCACGAATCTTCGAGAGTAACCTTCAAGCCGCCACGCTGATCGAAGCCGATGGTGACGTCATGATCGGCCTGCGGCTTCTCGACGAGGCCGACCGCGCCTCCGCAGATCTCAGCCCCGCCGCGCGAGCTCGCATAGCCGCCGAGCAGGCCCAGGCCTACGCCTCTCTGCGACTTCCGCGCGAGGCTACCGCTGCCCTAGCGCGAGCAGAGGCAGCGGTCAACGACTTGTCACCGATTGACTGTGTCGGCCTCTACAGCGACTGGAGCAACGCCCGTCTCCACGTCTACGCGGGCACATGCCATCTCCTCCTCGGCCAGCCCGAGCAGGCTGTCGAGGTGCTCGAAGGCGTAGTACAGGCCCTCGAACACAACTCCGCGAACATCAACGTCGCCCTCGCCGCAGCGGTCGACCTCGCGAGCGCCTACGCCGAGACCGGCGAGCTAGAGCAATCCTGCACTCTGCTCGGCGACACCTACGGTCAGCTGAAGGCCGGCGGCAACCAGCGGGGCATCGCCCGAGCTCAACGAGCCCGAGAGCGGCTGGCCCGCTGGCGCGCTGAGCCGGTTGTACGCGAACTTGAGGAGCAAATGGCTGCCTAAGAGGTAGCCGGCGACCCGCCCGAAGCCCACAGCGAGTTAACCGCCGCCACTACCGCCGTTGGGTCAAGACTGTCGAGTACCACGTCAGGGTGGTGGGAGGCCAACTCTTGATGTCCAATCCGGTGAGCGACAACAGCGACATGGAAGCCTGCGTGACGTGCGCAGGCGATGTCGTTGGGCGCATCCCCGATGACGATCACTCGATCAGGATCGAGCTGTTGGCCGTAGGTCGCGAGGTAGCGTCCAGCTACGACCGCCGGGAGTTGGAAGCGGTCTCGCGCGTCCGACCCGAACCCGCCGATGCGGAGATCGAGAAACTCGTCCAAGCCCGACACCTGCAGCTTCACCTCGGCGGCCGAGCGCAGGTTGCCGGTCAGCACGGTCTGGTGGAAACCACGGCCGTGCAGCTCCGCGATGCTCGCCGCAGCACCTGGATACGGTGGCTGCACCTCAGCCAGCTCCCGCCGGCCCTCTTGCATTACCGCGGCGATGGCCTCGCGGAAGGCGGGTATGCCGGCCTCCGCAGCCAACGCGTCGACGCCCGAGGTGATCGCCGTGTCGATGGCAATCGACTCGTCCGTATAGCCGTGCACCTTCTTGTCAGGGAAGACAACCTCCGACTCGGCCATGCCGTAGGCGCGAGAGATCGCTCGCGTCAGCCAGCGCAGGTCTGCGGGGATGAGCGTTCCGTCAACGTCCCAGATGACCAAGCCGGTGCCGCCGTGGTTCATCGAACCATCGTCGCACGCACGCCGAAGCAGGCAACTCGACAGCACCATCGGGTTCTTCGGAAGGAACGTAGCGGTGCTGACATAGACGCACGGTCTGCTCACGATCTCCTGGCCGACTGCAAACTGGCCGCCCTCGGCTGGCCGAGCCATCCCCTGCCCAGATCAATCACTAGTGCATCCGCCGGAGGCCTGAGGAGGGGTACGTGCGCGTGATCTGGATCAACGGTGCGTTCGGCGCTGGGAAGACGACTCTGTCGCAGCAGTTGACGACGGAGGATCCCCGGCTGCTGATGTTCGATGCGGAGTTGCCAGGCTTCATGCTCCGCGAGATCGTTCCGCCGCCCGTGAGCGGCGATTTTCAAGACCTGCGGGTGTGGCGTCGCACCGTCGCGGACACAGCTATCGCACTGCTTGAGGAGTACGGACGCACGCTTGTCGTACCGATGACCGTGGTGGTGCCGTCGTATCTTGACGAGATTTTCGGCCGGCTGCGCGCCCACGACGTGCTTGTCGACCACTTCTTCATCGACGTGCCCACCGACGTCCTACGGACGCGCATCGCGGCGCAGTCGGTCTGGCCGGATGACCCGGATCGTGATGCGCAGGTACGTGCTTGGCGGCTGGAACAGGTAGCCCGCTGCGCTGCGGCTGTCAGCATGCTGCCGGCCGACACGGTGGTGCTGGATGGTCAGCTGCCGGTGGCGCAGTTGGCCTCGGAGGTCCTGGCACGGTCAGCAACGTGATCTCTCTTAGCGGCCAACCGAGCTCATTCGGGAACGGCGACGCGGCTGACGACGGCCGCGAGCCCATCCTCATGTCGCTGAATCCCCTGTACTACGACCTCCTCTGGGCAGGCGAGAAGACGCACGAGTTCCGACGCCGGTTCCTGACCGGCCAGTCAGCGCGTTGGTACGTCTACCTCACCTGGCCCGTCGCCCGGCTCGACGCGGTGATCGACCTCGGACCCGCCATCATCGACACTCCGGAGCGAATTGCCGAGATCGCCGAACGGTCTCGCCCCGGCAACGGCGCCTCGGTGCTCGAGTACGTCCAGGACCTGGACCAGGCCTTCGCGATCCCGATCCAACGAGTTACGGAGTACCCCGGGATGTCGCTGGAGCAGCTCAGGGCTCAGCTGGGCGCATTCCATCCTCCCCAGGGGTATACCAAGCTGCGCAACCACTCTGAGCTGCTCAGCATCTGCGAGAAGATCACAGCCGGTCCACCGAGCCGCGAGATGACCGTGCCTGATCACACCTAGCTAGGCGGTGCCGTCAACCACGACCCGGGCCCTGTTACTGATCCTCGCCGTTTGACGGCCAGCCTGAATGCCATGAGCGCCGGTTGGATCTCCTGGGCGAACGAGCGGGGGGCGGGCAAGACCATCATCGCCGCATGGGCCGCATTCGGTGGCGCGCTGGGCCTGATGATCGGCTCGTACAACTTCGTCATGCACCCCGGAAACCTAGGCTGAGCCGTCGGTTCAATCACCCTGGCAGGCGGAACGCGCATTGAAGAACCGACGTGCGTATCCGCCGGGCTGGCCCCCGACGTGGGGCGTTGTGACATCCCCGGGAAGGCCAGGCCCTCAGGCTAGAGCTGCAGCGGTGTTGGCAGCGAGCCAGCCGGCAGGGTTGCCGCAGTCGTGGTACTCGCCGCTGACGGGGTGGATCAGTACGTCGTTGTCGCGGGCGAAGGCGATGACGGCGTCGGTGGCCTGGTACTCGCCGTTCGGCGCCGGGGTCAGCTTCTGAAAGTAGGCCATGGCTTCGGCGGGTAGCAGGGTGCGGCTGATGTTGATGTACGCGGTTGGCTCGCCGTAGTCGTCCGGCTTTTCGAGCAGCTGATCGAGTAGTTGGTGACCCTCGGCTGCTCGCGGGTGCAGGATGCCGTAGCGGTGGGCTTCGGCGCCGGGCACCGTGGCGGCGGCGAGTGCGGCCGGTACTCCGGCGGCGGCTCGGGCAGCGGCGAGGTCGGCCAGGTCTGACCCGCCGTCGTTGCGGAGGAGGAGGTCGTCGCCGGCCACGAGGAGGAAGTCGTCGCCTGCGATGAAGTCAGCGGCGACGATGGCGGGCAGCGCGGTGCCGTACCGGTCGTCGCGTGGTTGTTCGATGAACGTGAAGTCGGCTTGGCTGTGCAACTCGGCGAGGGGCGTGTACTTGTCCTGCCAGCCGCGTGCGGTGAAGTAGTCCTTCAGGTCGTGGTCTTCAGTGAAGTAATGACGCACCTGGCGGCCGATCTCGCCAGGGGCGGTGACGATCGCGATCTCGCGGGCGCCTGCGGCGACGCAGTCAGCGACCGCGTAGGCGACGACTGGTTGGTTGAGGATCGGCAGCATGCACTTGTTGATGGTTTTGCCGATGGGGAAGAAGCGGCTGCCCATGCCGGCGACAGCGATGACGGCCCTCACGTGCTTACCTTTCGGTTGGGTTGCACCGGCCGTCAGAGTAAGGCGACAGTGAGCCGGGCGGATCTGTGCAGTTTACGCATCGCACTGGTCCGATTCGGGGCACATGAGGAAGGCGCGCACAGGTGCAGGCCGCCGGCGTGTCGACGCCGGCGGCCCGCGATGATTCGTCAGCGTGAGGTGGGTGCCTTGAGCATGGTGGTGGTCGTGGGTTCGGCGGCGGCTGCGGCCAGGGAGCCGGCCTGACGGATGCGGTCCCACGTCGGGGTCCGGCGTGTGTCGGGGTCGAGGCCGTGGCGCAGAGCCTGCCGGTAGACGCCGTTGAGCATGGTGTCGTAGTCGTGCGGGCTGCTCCGGTGACCTTCGACGTAGTGGTGGAGGGCGGCGACGCCGACCTCGGCCACGGTGTGTCCGCTGCGCGCGATGGCGGCGAGCAGGTCGGTGTCGAACGCCAAGCTGTGGTCGGCGGTGAGGGGCAGTGCGGTGCGCAGGGCGGTGGCTGGGAAGGCTTTGAAGCCGGCCTGCGGGTCGGTGGCGTCGAGGTGCAGGAGTTCCCGGACGGCTCGTTGGTAGAGCCAGGTGGTGGGGGTCGGGCCGGTTGGCGGGTAGTAGCCGTGGGAGTCGGGGCGGCGGCGGGAGCCGATTGCGGCGCCGACGCCGGGTTGGTCGAGGGCGGCGACGTGGAGACCGAGTTGCTCTAGTGGGTAGGTGAGGTCGAGGTCGGTGTAGGCGAGGGTCGTGCGGCCGGCGCCGGCGAGCTCGGTGAGGCCCCAGAGCACGGCGCCGCCTTTTGCGCTGGTGTCGTCGGGGCGTTGGGCGACGGTCACGCGGATCTGCGGGTGGTCGACGTCGATCGCGTGGGCGGCGCGGGCGGAGGCGCCGTCGGTGCTTTCGTCGACCAGGAGGAGGTCGGCGTGGGCGTCAGGACAGGCTTGCAGGAGCCAGCCCAGTTGGGCGACCTTGACGGTGAGCGCGTCGTCGCAATGTATGGCGGTGAGGCGGTGGGCTTCGGCGCGCATCGGCACGACGATGCCGAGGTCGGCGGGGACCGGCCGGGTCAGGAGGGCGGCTTTGGACCGGGCGGCCTTGATGGCGGCGATCAGGCCGTGCAGGTGTAGGTCCGCGGGGATCTTGTCGTGGCGGTTCTTGGCGAGGCCGTGCACGAAGGCGATGAGGAGTTGGTCGTTGTAGTGCGGGAGGGGGCTGTGTGTCTGGTGGCCGGTGAGGTGGTCGGCGACCAGGTGCAGCAGCGCGCGGCCGGTGGGGTCGGCGGCCCAGTACTGGTCGGGGGTGGGCGGGGTGTGGGGTGATCCCCAGGTTTTCCGGACATGGTCGGCGAGCAGGTCGTAGCCGGCCACGAGGGCGCGTTGGGTGTCGTCCCACCGAGCGCCCTCGTCGGTGAATTCGGCTGCCTGCCACGCCTGCTTCCAGCCGCCCGGCTGGGCTTCGGCGGCGCTTGCGGCGGCGGTGACGTGCAGCCAACGGCGACGGACGGCGGGCCAGGCGCAGGACTGGTCTTCTCCCGAGGCGAGGGTGTTGGTGGCGTTCTCGGCCAGGGCGAGGGCCTGGCTGGCTTGAGTGGGGGTGTCGGCGGTGGCCGTGAGGGCGGAGTACCACAGCTCGGCGGCCAGGGTCAGTCCGGCGGTGTGGTCGGCGAGGTCACGGATCGTCTGTTCGCGCCGTGTGAGAAGCGCGGCGCGAACCTGCTGCTGGCGGGCGCGGTCGAGGGCGGTCGCGCCCGCCAGGTCGATGGGGGCCATCGGGACGCGGCCTGCGCGGGCGCCGAGCAACGCGAGCAGCCCGGTCTGGGCTGGAGCGGCCAGGGTGCCCCCGTCCAGGATCGGAGCCAGCAAGTGACCCAGGACCACCGGGTCCGCTGCGGCGGCGGATGCGCGGAATCGTTCACTGTCGAGGTACGCATCGTCGACCGATGCGGGCTGATGGACGAGGGTCGCCATGGTGCGGGCGAATCGATGACACGCCCCGGGTGAGGTGCTGTTGGGGAAGAGTCTGCCCCGCAGGGCACCGATCGCCTGCTTAGCGTCGGGTTGGTGCGCCACGAGCAGCGCGAGTGAGGTGAGGGGCAGGTCCGTTCGCTCGTCGAGCGCGCGGGCGATCCGGTCGGCGGCCGGCACGGCGGTGATCGACAGCAGCGCCCGTACGGTGGCCGGTTCCGGGTCGGCGGTCGTGGCAAGGAGCACGGCGAGGTCGACGTCCTCGTCGTGGCAGTGGTTCAGCAGCGGGGACTCGGCCAGGGGTAGGAAGTTCCGCTTAGGCGCGGGACGTGCTGGGGCGGTCATCGGGTGATCCTTCCGGCGACGAGTTCGGCGGCCTGCCGGGCGGTGTGCACCGGGTAGAGCAGGTTCTGGCGCAGGAACGTTCGTTCGAACGGGCTCAGCTCGGCGTGCACGACGACGGTGGTGCCGGCGATGTCCACCCGGGCGTCAGGCCTGCCGATGCGTGCCAGGAGGTGCCGGACTGTTTCCTCGTTCGGCGGCTGCGCTGCCGCGCACACCTCATGCTGGGCTGCGGGGCAGCGCAGGCGGCAGTTCGTGGTGGGCTGGTCGTAGTGGCCGTTGTAGTCGGGGATGTGGCTGCCGCGTTCCACCGCTCGACCGCACGAGGACCGTTTCAGGACCGCGGGGCGCCGGTCGGGGGCCACGTCGGCGTACACCTCGTCGAAGGCAGCCATGATCCGCGCCTCGGTGCCGGCGGTGAGCAGCTTCTTGCCGGGGGTGAAGGACCCTGCCGGCAGGGGAAGCCCGTAGGACATGAAGGAGTGGACGTGGTCGTCGGCGAACTTCAGCCCGCCGAGGACCACGGTGCGGGCGTCGGCGTCCTTGAAGGTCTGCCAGACGTGACGCAGGTGGGCGTCGGTGGTGTTGAGCCCTTCGGCGATCGGCCGGTAGTACGCCAGGACGTTGATTTTGTCGGAGTGCAGGATGCGGCGTAGGAACCGCAGGCGGCGCCCACGGTTGGGCGGCTCGATCGACTCGGGCATGGCTGCGTAGCAGACGTTGATGTCGAGGTCGACGTGGACGAGGGATTCCAGGCAGTCGATCTGCTCATCGGAGAGGGTGTACTTCGTGATGCACGAGACGCGGTTGGTCAGACCGAACTGGTCGAGCAGCTGCAACGCGCGCCAGGTTCGCGGCCACAGCTTCGGCAGGAACGTCTCGGAGGTGGACATGTGCAGGCCGATGGGCGTGTGGTGCGGGGTGAACCACGGGTGCGACAGCAGCCGCGCGACGACGTCCTCCGGTTCGAGGAACCCGGTCGGCTCCCAGGAGCCGAGGTAGCCGTCGACGGTGTCGCCTTCGCGCCGGTAGCAGTAGGCGCACATTAGCGGGCAGCCGATGCCGAAGTCGGCGGACATGCCGCCCTTCATCTGCGAGATCATGTAGCTGGTGTTCAACCCGTCAGGCCCGGCGGTTGCCTGGCTCGCGGCGATCTGCTCGACCGTTGCTTTCGGCGCGAATCCGGCAGGGAGCACCGACTTGAGCGCGTGCGGCGCGTCCGGGGTTCCGACGACGCCGGGCCACGCGAAGGCGCAGCGCAGCGCGAATCCCAGGGCGTCGCTCTGGTCCGCGTCGAGGTGGTGGGTGCGGGTGAGCGCAGCGATCGTGCGGGCGGGCAGTTCCTGTAGCGGGATGCGGCGGCCGGTGGGCTCGTGCAGTAGCCGGCCCGCAACGACGTCAGCCAGAACCCGCTCCAGCGCCCCGGCGGCGAGTTCGCGCGCCGCGTTCACGACCGGGTAGGGGTCGGCTAGGTCGAGGATGGCTTGCAGGCGGTGGGCGACCTCGGCCCGGGCCGCACCGCGGTAGAGGGCCGGTTGGTCGGCGGCCGGTGGGCCGCCGAGGGTCGGTGTGCTGGTCGGACTGCTCACATCTGCTCCTTCTGTGATCCGGTGCTGGCGTCCAGGGGTTCGGGTTGGATCCATCCGTGGGGAGCACGGACGTTCACGCGGCGACCGGCCTCAATGAGCGCGGCGAGATCGTCGGCGTCGAGGGCGATGCCGTCCTGGTGAGCCCGGTCGCGCTGGGACCAAGCGCGGTCTCCGGGCATCCGGGCGCCCTGCTCGCGCACCGCGTGAGCGACAGCGGCTACGCCGGTGGCCAGCGACTCGGCGACGGCGAGGCTGCGAGGGTCGACCGCTACGACAATCAGCCCGCGGCCGTCGTCTCCTGCCGGCAAGGGGGCGCTCCCGGTCAGCGCGCCGACCAGCAGTTCCAGGACGATCGCCAGGGCTTGGCCGCGCTCGCCCGCAGGCAACAGCACCTTGGCGAGATTCGAATCGTGGACCCGGTGCCCGCTCGCGTCGAGGGCGGACCCGGTGGGTAACGCTTGTCCCGTGCGGGCCAGGTGGTGCAGGCGGCCCCAGGACATCGCGGCGGCGGCCAGGTCCACTAGCACCGGGCGCTGCGGGTCCGGACTTGGAACGGCGACCGCCAGCGCGCTGCTGCCCAGGACCGGCGTGCTAGTGCCTCCGCGCAGGGCCACGCTGCGTGCGGACGCCTGCGCGGCGGCCACGCCCACCAGGCCGCGCCGGGCCAACTGCGCGGCGGGAATGCCGAGCGCGCCGACGTGACCGGCCCGGCGAACGGTCACGGCGGCGATGCCACAGCGCCGCGCACGGAGCATGGCTGCGGCGACCGCCAGGCGGGCGGCTACCGGTCCCGGGGCCAGGTCGGCGTCCACGACCAGGACCGCTTCCTCGTCCTGCATGATCCGAATCAGGGGCCGCGGGTTCAGGTGCCTGGTGCGCAGCTTGTCCAGGTAGCCGGGGGCCAATCGGCTGCCGTGGCCGGGGATGCCGCGAAGGTCGGCCTCCACGTGGGTATCGGCCATCACTCGCGCCCCGACTCGGGTCATCCCCGCTGCCTCATACAGGCACCGCAGGAAACTGGCGAGCTGGCCGGCCGGAACCCGAGTCACCACGACACACCAGAGACGGGCACGACACCGTGGGCGCGGCCGTCGCCGAGCAGGACTCGGGCCACCACCGCGACCGAAGCCCAGTGCGGGCTGAACGCGGCTACCAACACCGGCGCGGGCGAACCGCCCAGGTCGTCGACATCACCGAACGCGACCTGAACCACCGTCCGGCCGCACTCGACCAGCCGGGTGGCTTCCTGTGCAGCTCTACTCGGACCCGCCGTCGTGGTGCGGGTGTTGTAGCCGTAGACGACGACCGGGCCGGCGGTTGGCACTGGAGCGCCGACCGGCACCTGCACCACGCGGTGGTGCGCGGCGAGCAGCGCGGGTAGATAATCCGGCGTGTAGCGGGCACTGTCGGCGCGCCGCTGCCCCTCGTCAGGCACCCGCACCAAGGCCAGCACCTTGCCGGACGGCACGTCCAGCGGAAGGAGCCGGTCTCCACGCACGACCGCCACCGAACGGTCGGCAATCCCTTCCGCCGCACGCCAGGCCGCCGGGTTCGCTGTCGGCCAGTCCGGCCGGACCGAGCCGGGCGTCAGGCCGTACCGCCGGTGCAGCGTCTGTACACGGTCCACGGCCTCACCGATGCGGCGGCGGTCGATCACGCCGTGCTCGACCGCCGCAGTCAGCGCCTGCACCACCTCCGCGCGGCGCCGAACCGCCGCCGTCTGTGCCGCCGGCGAGCTATGCCCCCGGGATACCTCCGAGTCCAGCATCACGATGTCCACCCCGGCGGCCACCGCGGCGACCGCCGTCCGGGCCGGACCGCCGAGCGGCTCGTGCACCGCCCGAATCGAAAGGTTCTCGCTCACCACCACACCGCCGAAGCCCAGCTCGTCGCGCAGCAGGCCAAGCACGCGCGGCGATGCCAACGCCGGCTTGTTGTCCACGGCGAGCACGGTGTGACTGCCGACCATCACGCACGCCACCTGCGCGCCAATCGCCGCTCGAAACGGCAGCAGCGCACCCGGGCTGAGTCGGTCGACCACCGGCGCGACGTGGTGCGGGTCCCCACCAACCCCGCCCAGCCCCGGGAAGTGCTTGGCGGTCGCCGCGACGCCAGCCGCCTGCACTCCGCGTACGAACGCTGCCGCCAACAGCCCAACCCGTTCAGGATCGGAGCCGAAGGCGCGAGCGCCAACCGCAGCAGACGCCGGCCACCCCGTGGTGTCGCACACCGGCGCCAAATTCCAGGTCAACCCCACCGCCCGGAGCTGCTCACCGATCGCCGTCCCTGCCAGCTCGGCCAGGTCCTCGTCCCCCGCCGCCCCAAGCGCCAGATTCCCTGGCAACTGGGCCACGCCTGGCCAGTCCAGCGCGTTCAACCGGCCGCCCTCCTGATTCACGCTCAGCAACAGCGGCAGCGAGCCAGCGGATTTCTCGCTCGCCGTCCGGGTGACCTGACTCAACCGCGCCGGGCCGGCGACGACGGCTTTACTGATCCGGCCCGGCTCACTACCGGCCTGCTCGTGCAATGACTGAGCGCAATCGTCGGGCCGTAGGAACATCCGGCCGGGACGCACCAGCAGATCAATGTCAGCGGCAAGGACGGGATCGACTCCTACCGGCAGGCCGGGAAACAGACGTGGCATGGCAGCTCTCCCTTGCGACCGCAGGTCGACTAGCGGGCATCAACTGCAGGAATCCCGGAGTGACAATCGAGGCCCTGACCGTGCCCACACATCGACCTTTGTCGGTGCCGAGCGCCTGGGGCAGGCATCGACGCAGTGCCATCGGTGCCGCTCGCTCGGAACCTGGTGCGGATGGTGCGCTTCGCTCCCCGCCACTGACCCTGGCCGCTACTGTCAGGCCCGCGGCTGCACTACCGGCACCCGGAAGGGGGATCCCACCGTGGAAGCCGAACCCACAACATCCCGCGCCAACCAACGGCTGGCCGGCCTCCTCCGCGATGCGCAATGGGGACCCGAGGCCCTCGCCCGACGAATCAACTCCGCTCTGGTGACCCGAGGCAGCACCCGCAGAATCCACCCCAAAACCCCCTACAAATGGGTCGCAGACGGCGCGGTGCCGCACGGTGACATACCCGAACTCGTCGTCGAGGTGCTATCCGCCAAGCTCAGAACCGATCTGATGTTCGAGGATGTCTGGGGGGTAACCGCCCCACGTTCGCATCCAGCGATGCCGGCGAATCACGCGATGGATCTACCCTGGGACAGCAACGGACTGCTCAGCCTCGTAGGAGGACCCGTGCCGACCCGTCGCACCGTCATCGCAGTCACCGGCGCCGCGCTCACCGCCCACGCCTGGACCGCGCTGCACCAGCCAAACCCAGACCTGATCGCGGCTGCCGGAGACGGCGGACCGGTCACCCCACCGCTACTCGACATGATCGACACAGTCGTCGCCCACGCACAACAGCTCGACGACCACCAGGGCGGCGCCGCCCGCGGCTTCGTCAGTGACCAGTTCACCGCCGTGGCCCGGCTCCTGCGCCGAGCTTCCTACAACGCGGAGGCCGGCCGCCGCCTTGCCGCCGCACTAGCGCAACTCGCCCAGACCGCGGGGTTCATGGCGTTCGATGCCAACGAGGACGGCCTCGCCCAACGCTGGTACCTCACCGCTCTCCGCGCCGCACACGCCGCTCGCGACCCCGGCCTAGCCGCCAGCATCCTGGCCCTCATGTCCAACCAAGCCGCCGACCGAGGACACGCCCTCGACGCCCTGCAACTCGCCTCAGCAGCCCAAGAATCAGCGGCAAAGGCCCCGCCCGCCGTCCGCTCGCTGGTAGCCGCACGCAGCACCCTTGCCCACGCCGCCGCCGGCGACCTCACCAGCTTCTTCCACACACGCGAGAACACCCTCGCACTCCTCGACACCACCCCCGACGCCCCACTGCCCCCATGGGCGTCGTACATCGATCGGGTCGAACTGGACGCGATCACCGGCCGCGGCCTCGTCGTACTGGCCGAGCAGGTGCCGACTCAACGGCCAGCACTCCTTCGCCAAGCTGAACGGCTGCTTCACGCCCGCGCGCACACCAGTCCAGCCGACTCCCCGCAACGCTCCGCACTACGCCACGGCGCCTGGCTCAGCCTCGCACACAACGCCGCCGGCGACCTCGACCTCGCGGTCAGCACAGCCCGCCTCGCCCTTGGCCGCCTACCCGCCGTCAGCTCCGTACGCAGCGTCGCACTGCTACACCGACTTCACGACGAACTCGCCCCCGCCGCACCGCGCTCACCAGCGGTCCGCGACATCCTCCGCGAACTTCGTGAGTTGCCGCGGACATCACCCGCACGGTGATCACTTCGAAGGTCGTGCATGCCTCCTACCCGCTGCATCACCCGTGCACACTCACTGGGCCACATCGGGCTCTCGTTCGCCAGCTCTTGACATCGCGCAAGCAAACCGCCGCACATGCCCTTGGCAGAGCGAATGTCCGCAGGCGGATCGCCTATGCACGGCATGGGCAGGCCATCTCACGTCACGAAAGGGGTCCCGTGACCGCCGTCGATCCGGTGTTTGATCGTGTGCCGGAGCGCTACTACACCCACAATGAGCACCGAGGCAAAACCCTGCACCGGTCCGCCGCAGAAGCTATCCAACGCGACGTGATCGCCCTCGACGTCAACGAAGGCGCCCGCGTGCTGGAGATCGGCACTGGCACGGGATACTCCGGCGCGTTGCTCGCCGCGCGAGCCGGGACCACCGGCCGCGTGACCAGCATCGACATCAGCGACCACCTAGCCGGCTGGGCAGACCGGCTCCACCGCCATCGCGGCGTCACCACGATCACCTGCCACGTCGCCGACGGGATGTCCGGCTACTCACCGCACGCTCCGTACCAGCGGATCGTGGCGTGGTGCGCGCCCCCACGGCTTCCCCGGGCGTGGGTGGATCAACTCACCCCGGACGGCCGGATCGTGGCCTGCCTGCCCATTGCCGCGCAGCCATCCACCACCCTGATCGCGACCATCACCCTGTCCGTGGGACAACCGCGTGTCGAGACGGTCACCTTCGGCGGCTACGCCCAGAGCACCGCCACCGCCGTTCACGACGCCCTGACCATTCCGGGACGCTGGGTGGACCACCACATCGACCAGCCCCAGCCGGCATGGATATCCGTCGGCTGGCGCTACCACGACGATCCGCAACACACCGGTGCCCGCACAGCCCTCAGCCTGTTACTCAACCCCGGCCATACCGAAACCTATGAGAGCGCACCCCTGGACTGGCTGTCATGGACGGCCTACTCCCTCGTCGCTGGCGGACCACGCCGGACCGTCGCCGCCCTGGGCAGTGGAATGCGCGGCATCGGGCACACCACCGTGAGCACCGCCGCCGTCATCCTGACCGACGGCACCATCCTCGCCGACACCGCGGACTCCCCGTCCCTGACCGCCCTGCGGACCTGGCTACGCCAATGGGAGCAGGCGGGACGCCCGGACGCCGCGTGGTTCGACACGAACCTTGTGCCCAACGACGGGGATGACCTGCCTGGATGGGACCTACGAATCACCGCCGGTACACCGTAATCTTATCGAGCACAGGGATCGGGTCGATCTGCGACGAGAGTGACTTCCCGTCAATTTGCTGAAAGACCCCAACCGAGGCCTGCGGTGCCACTTCGCGTTGCCCGGTACGGTGCGAGGGCAGGTTCAGGCAACGCGGATATTGCAGCGGGAGCTTGAGCGCCGGGTACTACGGTGGGACAGATGAGCTCGCCGACCAATGGTCTGGTGTTCGTACACATCGGCCAACCCGAACCCGGCTCCCAACGGGAGCAGCAGATGCTGGTGCAGACCGAGTACGACCGGGAGCGGTACGGAGTACGCTCCTTCCGCGTCCCCGGGAACCTGGACTGGCAGGGCAAGGGCCTTCAACCGCGGTGGCTCGGTATGGAGACCGGCGACTGCACCGTGGCCATCGAGCCGAGCCGCTTCCACGGCCAGGGCGCGGACGAACGTAACCGCTTCCTCGCCGGAGCGCGCCAGCGTGGGGAACTTGCCGTGGCCGTGACAACAATCGGCACCGTCAACGACGACGCCACACACCATTCGCTGTTCTCCGCCAGCGCTAGCGTTCACCTCGGCATGCAGTACACCAAGGTCAACGGTCGTCGTCTGCCGACCGGCACTCGACCCGAAATCGTCCCAAGTCTGGGCGCCGCCGACCGCGACCTCGCAATCCGGCTCCTCAGCCGTTCCCCGGACGCCCCGTGGTGGGCGCTGGAACTTGACGGCAACCGGCTCAGCCGGGCCGGTTACGGCACCGAGATTCACGAGCCGGAAGGGCAACTCCACCCGATCCTGGTCGACACTCTCGGCAAGCCGGTAGTCGCGGCCTGGACCTCGCCGGAGGACGACCAACGGTGGTATATCCTCCCGGCCTCTCCTCCCTGGAACAACGTCCTTGGATGGCTTGTCGATCGGGCGCTACCCGAGTACGTTCCCAACGCCCTTCGCCGAGCGCGCTCACCACACTTCGAAGACCCCGATCTGCGGACCATCGACGAGCTGGCCGCCCGCCAGGCCCTTGACGACCTTGAGGCGCGGTACGCCGAGGAGAAGTTGCGTATTGAGGAAGAGCTGCGCGAGGCGAAGGACCGCGCCGAGCCGGTCCGGTACGGGCTGCTCTACGGCAGCGGCAACGAACTCGTGCGCGCGGTCACAACGGTGCTCAACGCGGCCGGCATGCGGACCGTCGACCTAGACGACGAGGTCGGCACCAAGTCAGCCGATCTACTGGTGGGCGGCGAGGACTCCCTCCGCCGCCTCGTCGAGATCAAGGCGGCGGGTGGCGCCGCCCAGGAGAACCTCGTCAGCTACCTCCAGCGGCACCTCGAGACCTGGCCCCAACTCCGCCCCGACCAGCCCGTGACCGGCGGCGTCCTGGTTGTCAACCACCAACACAAGCTGCACCCATCCGAACGCACCGCGCAGGTCTACTCCCGGCCAGAGTTCGTCGCCGCGCTGCCCTTCACCGTCCTGAGCACCGTCGCCCTCTTCAACTGGTGGCGTACCGGAAACTGGGCCGAGATCCGCAAGACATTCCTCGGCAACGAGCCACTCCGAACCGCGGCCGGCGCCGTCGAGCCAGCAACCGAGCAACACGACACGAAGCCTGCTGCACAACCGCGACGTCCGTGGTGGCCGTCAAAGGCACGAACCTCGTAACAGCAGCGCCCGGAGTTCAACACCCGGTGCCCTACCACTCCGGCCAGGGCCGGCGGGGCGAGGCAGACCAGGCAGCCTGACCAGTCGATCACGTTCGAACGCGACCACGCCAACGCACCCGGCACCAGCCTCGTCCGGCTCACCTCGCCGAGGAGGTCATCGAGGACGGCACTCTCGCCTACCCCACCTCCGCCCAGCCCAATGCGAACCAGCCGCCGCCCCGACAGCGGGGCGCCCGCACCAGATCGGCGTCATCGGCTGCGGCCCCGGCGGCGGCGATCTGAGCTGATCACGTTCGACCAATTTCAGCGCCACCTGCGCCACGGGGTCTGAACTCTGTCCGTCCAGCCGAAGCTTCCAGGTTGCGTATCAGTCTAGGTTCTCGTCATGACCAAAGCTGTTCGCAGCCGCCGCTCCGAATCGGCACTACAGTTAGATGGCCAGACGCGTGAGCAGCTATTGGCGGTGGTTCTGGACGCGAATGCCTACGGCCGCGCTAGGCCGGATCTGACCGATTTGGCGCGCATGGCATTACGGCTGCACGGAATCGGCGTTGAGACGTGGGTTCCGGAGCCGGTGGCATGGGAATGGGCTCAGCACCTGGCAGAGGATTGGAAAGCGGTTGCGACTGCCGCGTCGTATGAGCGGAAGAATCTCGCCCGCGCCAAAGTCCCAGTGCCCGAGCTCCTATACAAGGACGCCGGCGAGGTGATCGAAGCATTCATGCAGGCAGTCCAGGGAGTCGAGCACGTGCGCGTGATCGCCGCGACGGCCGAGCACGCGTTAGAAGGCCTGAAGGATCAGATAATGCTACGGGCGCCGGGAAAGCATAAGGGACCGGACAAGGATCGGGTCAAGACCGGAGCCAGTGACGGCACCTGGCTCCGTGACTCCATAGCCGCCGCCGATGGCGCCCTAAATCGATTGCTGTTCCTCACCGAGGACAAGGACCTCGCACTAGCATGCGAGGCTTGGGGGCTTCCCGCGCCGGTGACACGAAAGCGGCAGGAGCTTCGGCCAACACTGTTCAACGTCACTGTCGATGACGGCCACGCGACGCCGGCGGTCGTGCGTTACATCCTTCAACGTCTCCCCATCCATCTGAACACTGAGGGGATCGGTGGCGCTGACAGCTTCGACATCGGCAGCACTCCAAGCCTGGACCAAGCGATTGAACTCGGCGGCGAAGGCACTGATGACACTCGCGTCTACGGCGCGGACGTCACAAGCCTGACCTGCCTGGTCGGCCTTGATGGCGTGACCGTTGAATCCGGAGACGCCGACGGCCTACTCGAGCCTCGTTGGTCAGGCGATCTCGGTGAGCCCCGTCGCGATCAAGTCTCGGCGACGGTGTATTTTCTCGGCAATGCAGAGGCAACGATCAACCGTCTCCATCTGGGCGACGACCCCGAGACAACGAGCGTGGAGTACAACGATCTGTTTATTCGCACGCAACTTGCGTTTCATTTCACCGACGGCGTGATAACGGAGGTTTCTTCCGAAGGCGACGCCGTCGTCTCCTTGCCGAACCCCACCTACAGCGATGCACATGATGCGGTCGACGACATCCGTGATGCACTGTCGTGCGTGCCGGGGCTGGCAGTTCCCGACGACTTTGGATCTGACTCTCAGAACGGTGAGCACCGTCTACAGATCGACGGCCACAACGTCGAGTTGCTTTTTTCGTGGCAGCCGGACGACAACTGGCGATTCACGCTGCAACTCGAAGGCGGCGACAAGCATGAACATGTGGAGATGCTCTGCGAATACGACCGCGGTTCCTGGGTCGGAGGCCGGGAAGGGTTCCACGCATACGACCCCTACTACGTCCGCGTCGAAGAGGGCGACCTGGCATCCAGAAATCCGATATGGTCGATAGGAGCTTGGGTCGTCAGGCATCTTGATTGGACCACTCGCTTGGCCAGTTCAGCTGACTCCCGTGCCGAGCGGAGCGAGGAGAGCGACGTGGAGGACTAGCTTGCTGTGGCAAGGAACTCGGCGGAAGTCCTTTCTCCCGTTTAGGCCTTCTTTCGCCTTCTAACACCCCCTCTTTGCCGCAGTTGCACGCCTGATTCCGTGAGGATCCGGTGGATATAGCCGTAGCTACGGCCGGTTGCCTCAGCGAGCGCGCGGATGGACTCGCCCGCGGTGTACCGCCTAACGAGCTCTCCAGCGAGAGTCAGCCGTTCACTTCCGATCAGGCGTCGCCCCTTCGCCGTCGGCGCTAAGACGGCAATAGCTTGCGTGTTTGTGTTGGACGAGAACGCTCGGGCGCTGGACTCGGGCATGAACCCTTGCGTTGCCACGGACGTCGCCGCTGACTCCACGCGGACAGAGTCGGTTATCACGACGACTCTGACGCCGGGACCGGGCAGGGCGATGCTCGACAGCAGGCGGTCACTAAACGGCGCCGGCCACAAAATCAGAGTTGTGTTTTCGGGCCAGCGGTCGAGTGGCGTCACTATAGGCGTGGCTACCACGCAGTCCCCCGGACCTACGGAGGCCATTGCTGATCGCCGGTCGTCGGCGCGCATCCTGCTGCTGATGACCGCGCGCGGAGTTCTGGTCGTGCCGTTTAAGTGCTCGGCGATGTAACTCGCATCCGTCGTCGTTGGTGCTATGACGACGCATCGCGCGTCCCTGGCAAGTGCTACATCCAGAACTCGGTCGAGTGCCGGCAATCGTGAGTCGGGACCGGGGAAAGCGTCCATGCGGTCGAGAACATTCCACATTCGGTCCGTCAGATCGTCTCGGGGGGAGGCGCCGGTCGCGGCGATCAGGAGCCGCGAGTGCAGCGCTGGCAAGCTGTCGCTCGGTAAGACCAGCGGTGCGCCGTCTTTACGTGCGTGTTCCGTCAGGGCGGCCACTGCGGCGCCGCGGAGTTCACGCTCTTCCGGCTCTTCCTCGTAGAAAAAGGCAGTTACGTTTATCAACCCCTTGTTGACCATGCCCTGCAGGGTCATGCGCCAGATCACCGGAAGCGCCGGGCCGCTCTCCTCCCGATCGACAAGCGTGACGGTCCGGCGAGCGCTGAGGCGCGATTCGGCTGTTTCGGTGGGAGGCGGCCCGAGAGAGTAGTCATAGATCGCGAGCTCGAATTCCATCGCCGAGAGCGCTTCGCCGCTGAGCTTGCGCTGAACCGACGCGCTTGTGGTGACGATGACTCCGTTACTTGGCACATCGAGTTCCTCAAGAATCGTCAGTGCTGCACTTGCGCCGGTCAGCAAAACGACAGGCTGGACGCTAGCTGCCTCCAGTCGTGTGGCCCACTGTGCCGCGAGCGTCTCGTTCGCGGCCACGACAAGACAGAGCGCCTCTGGCGCGATCTCCGCCAGGTGAATCTGGAGTGGTAGGCGAGCGCCGCTGCCGGGCGGGGCCACCACGACAGCACGTGTGGGGCACGCCGGGTCATGGAGCCTGTCAAGCAACTGCCGGTGGTCAGGGCGCAGAGCGGTCACTTCGCCTCCCCTCTGATCATCACGCGACGACGGACCCAGGTCAGCGCCGCAGCTAAGTTTTCCAGTTCATCGGGTGACGGCTCGGCTCGGAAGTGGAAGACTTTGTTCCTGATCTCGCGTACGGGGTCGAGGGTGCTCCGAACCAGATCGCGATTGTTGCCGAAGCGCAGACGGAAGAATCGGCCAAAGTTCTCGCCGTTCAGTAGCACTGATAGCAGCTCGGCCATCGTCAGGTCCTCCAGTCGGCTGCGCGAGCGGCCGGGATCCGCCGGGACCGAAGCCGCGATCAGACCGGGAAGGGAGCCGGCGTCGCAGGCCGAGCGCATCAGGTCGCGTACACCGAGCTCTATGTCCTGCAGCAGCACGAAGGGACGCGTCCGGTGCCACAAAAAGCGGCTCACGTCCGCGGGCGTCACGATCGCGAGTAGGCGGTCCTCGTCGCCGACCAGGAGAGCATTCCCCTGCTCAACGAAGGTGAGCACCTCACCGAGCTCTTGCGACGAGCGGACGAACCGAAGTTCCTCCAGGTGGTCCTCTACCGTCGCATTGAGGGCGTCGTTGCGCAGGAGCGGCAGCCCTCCGGCCATCGACCTATAGGTGAAGACGCCGATCACGCGCTGCGCGGCAGTGACGACCGGAAGCTGATCGTAGTCGTGGGCCCGCATTACATCGAGCGCGCTCCCGACTTTCGTTCCCACGGGGACGGTGAGGAGCTCTTGGTCGTCGGGCACAAGCTGGCCGACCCTGGCAAATCCCGGCGTCCTGAGCACGCCGTTGACATGTCGAATGCTCCGCCACCCACGCAGCCGTGCCTCCTCCAAGTCGACGGCGACTCTATCCGGCGCAGCGGCGTCCACTTCCATGCGCCTGCTGCCTAGGATTCCAGGGTGCGCCCAGCCCGTCGACCGCCCAGCATGGTGGACCGGGCGACCGTTCTCGTCGGCATCGAGGGACAGCCCTTCTGCCAGCGGTTCCAGGGACGAGCGGCGCTGGTCGATGCGCTCAGACGGGACCTTCGCCTGCCCGATTGGTGGACAGCCGCGTGGTCCGCTTCGACTAACCCCTCTCCGATGGGCGCACCGCCCTCAGAGCTCGACGCAGAGACGTACTGCCTCGCGACTCGCCGAGGCGGCGCGCGTTATCGGTGGCCAACCCGCCGGCTGAGCGCCGCTGCCACAGCGCCTAGGAACGTCGCCGTCGTGGGCGCCGCGGCCGGGGACGTGGGCGACGGTCCTTGGGATGGTCGTGCGCCGGTCGGGTTGGCCGGCTGGTTGCGTCGACTCGATGTTGCCAGGCCCGCAACTAATGCGTTGAGGATGGCCGACACTTCCCGGCGGTCGTACTGGGCGGTCAGCGCGCCGCCCGTTCGACCGTAGCGGCTCGTTGTGACATCTATCGGGCCGACAGGCGGCGCATCACGCGGCCAGGCAGGACCATCAGATATTACCGAATGCGGTCAAGATTGCGGGTGTTGAAGTTGGTGTCGGGATGTGCCGACATTGTCGGTGTGTGGCGCTGCGGGCGTGTCGGCTGCCGGGAGTTCTACCGTGCCCACATGCCCTCCGACCCCAGGAATTCACCGCTGGCCCGCCGCGTCAGCGAATGCCTCCAGGCGCGTGTCGACGGGTCGACCCGCCACCTCGAAGACGGCGTGCCCGCCTCCTGATCTCGACCTGCCGTATTCCAGCAAGGGGCCGATGCTCGTCGCGGTCGGCCGGCTGCTCACCTGATATTCGTTCGAGGGAGGAGATGTCCTCGTGGCACCTGGAAGCGGAACGACCGAGACGTTAACGGCGGAGGACGCTCGCCGGCATCTGGTCGACAAGCTGCGCAGTCAGGGTTGGATTACCCGACCGGAGGTGGCGGCGGCGTTCGCCGCAGTGCCGCGGCACCTGTTCGCTCCGGCCGGCACCAGCATCGAGAGCGCGTACGCGAATGATGTTGTCGTCACCCGACGCGGCCCGGACGGAAAGGCGACCAGTTCGATCTCCGCGCCGTGGTTGCAGGCGTACATGCTGGAGACCGCCGGGCTGAGGCCCGGAGCCCGGGTCCTTGAAATCGGCTCGGGAGGGTACAACGCGGCGCTGATCGCCGAGGTCGTCGGCCCGGCCGGAACGGTCGTCAGCGTCGACATCGACGTGCAGGTCGTCACCCACGCGCGAGCGGCGCTGGCGCGGGCCGGCTACCCGCAGGTCGAGGTGGTCCACGCCGACGGCGTCCACGGCCATCCTGGCGACGGGTTGTGGGACGCGGTGCTCATCACGGTCGAGGCCAGTGACCTCCCTCCCGCGTGGACCGAACAGCTCGCACCAGCCGGCAGGCTGGTGGTGCCGTTGCGGATGCGCGGCAACACCCGCTGTCTCACCCTGCAGACCGCGGGTGATCACCTGGCCGCGACGGCGTCCGTGCAGTGCGGTTTCGTCGCGATGCAGGGCCACGGCCGGGATCCGGCCCGCCGGGTGCCGCTGCGCGGCGATGATGCCGTTCTCACCCTGGATGACGACACCACCACCATCAACGCCGAGGCTCTGCGCGCTGCGCTTGATGGCCCGCGGGTTGAGGTGTCCTCGCCGGTGACCGTGGACATGAGCATGGGCACTTACTTTGAGAGCCTGCACCTGTGGCTGGCCAGTCAACCTCGCCCGTACGGCGTGCTCAGAGTCGATCGGGACCGCACTGCCGGCCTGCTGGATCCACAGGACCGTTTCTTCTGCCCCACCCTGCTGACCAGTGACAGCCTTGCCTACCTGACCATGCGCCGCCACGACACGACGACGTGGCAGTTCGGCGGGCACGGCTTCGGTCCGCACGCCACCAGACTGACAAGCGATCTGATGGACCTAATAGTCGCCTGGGATCAGCAGTTCCGGGCCGGCGTCGTCCCGGACGTCACCGTGCACCCGGCCGGCACGCGACTGCCCGACAGCGAACGATTGCGCCTGCTCGTGCCCCGCCGCCACACGCTGACCGCGATCACCTGGCGGGAGACCGACCGATGAGCAACACGGAGTTGCCGATCCTGGTCTGCCTTCGGGGGAACTCCGGTGCCGGTAAGAGCACGATTGCCCGTGCGTTGCGGTATCGGCACGGCCGCGGCTGCGCCCTCGTCGGCCAAGATCATATGAGGCGGATCCTTCTGCGGGAACGCGACAAGCCAGGTGGTCTCGCACCCACGCTCATCGCGCAGAACGTTCGCTTCTGCCTCGACCACGGCTACCACGTGATCCTCGAAGGGATCATGCACACCGCCCGGTACCGGAGCATGCTCACCGAACTGCGCGACACGCACCGCGGCCGAACCCTGTTCGTGTACCTCGACGTGTCGTGGCCGGAGACTCTGCGCCGACACCAGACCCGTCCCGAGGCGCAGGAGTTCACTGCCGACACGATGCTCGGCGTGTACGCCCCGCGCGACGTCCTCGGCTGGCCCGACGAACTCGTCCTCCCCGAGACCACCACCCTGGAGCAAGCGATCGAGCGCATCGCCACCACCGCCGGCCTGCCGTTGACCGGCCGCGACGACGACCTGCTCCCTGCCGTCCCATGACTTCATCCCAGACAGCCAGCGCAGGCAGTGCCGGTCTCGGGGCGGACGGGGCGGATGATGTGTTCGCGGCGCTGATCGCCCGTGCCGCTGCCGCAGGGGTGGGCACCGGCCGGGTTGTGCACCGCACCGACAAGGCCGTCGTCGCCACCGGCCGCCGCGACGGCCGACCGGTGATCGTGAAGCTGTTGACCACCGACGACCCGTACTGGGTCGGCCGGCGCCAGCACGAGCTGCGCATGTACGAGCTGTTCACCGATCAGCCGCCCCCCGTGCGCGTGCCGCGTGTCCTCCACGCCGACGCCTACCTGACCGTCCTGACTCAGCTACCGGGGCAGCGCCTGGACGACCAACGCCACCTCACTCGCGACGTCAGCCCGGCCACCGCACAGCTGGTCCTGGACACCCTCGACACCTTCGCCGGCTGGTCGCCAGCACCGCCACTACCGCAACCGCTCGACTACCACGGCCGCATCGACGCCGAACACGCCGCCGGGCTGCTCGACGACGCCGACCAGCACGCCCTGCACACCCTCGTTGACCAGCTCGGCCCGGGCCGGGTCAGCGCACACGGCGACCCCCTACCCGCGAACCTGCTCCTCGACCGCGAGCACTGCGCCCTCATCGACTTCGAGCACACCGGCAGCTACCTACCCGGCTATGACCTCGCAATGCTGCACATCATCGGCACCGCAGCCAGCCCGACCCTCACCGCCGCGATCGCCGAACGCGTGCACACCGCCAACATCACCACCGCCTACTCCGTCAACCTGCTCCTGCTGACCTGCCGAGAGATCCGCCTGCACACTGTGCTGCCAGCACGCGGCGCGACAACGTCCCGGCTCGCGTACCTACGACAGCTACTCAGCCAGGCACGCCACGACGTTCAGGCGCTGATGCGATGGGCTTGAACCGGACAACCGCCGGCGCAGCGATCCAGCGCGGCCTCGCGGGCGGCTCACAGGCACCTGCCCCGCTGAGCCGTGACTTTCACCGACTGTGGGGCGCCTACTCGGTCAGCCACCTGGGATCCGCCGTCGGGGCAGGCGCGCTGCCGCTGGTCGCGATCCTGCTGCTGGACTCATCGGCTCTGCAGGTCTCCCTGCTCGCGGTGATCTCCGGCCTCGCTTCGGCAGTGATCGTCTTACCCCTGGGTCCCTGGATCGAGTTCCGGCGCAAACGGCCTGTGATGATCGGCGCCGACCTGCTGCGCTGCGCGGCCCTGACCAGCGTCCCCATCGCCGCCGCGCTCGGCGCCCTGACGTACGAGCAGCTGTGCGTCGTCGCCGTCGTGCAGACCGCCGGCACCATCGTGTTCAGCGCCGCCAGCGGCGCGCACCTGAAGCACCTCGTCACCATCGATCAACGTGTCACTGCCAACAGCCGATTCGAGACCTCCCAGTGGACGGCCAACAGCCTCGGCTCACCCATCGGCGGTGTCCTCGTGTCCTGGCTCGGCGCTACCGCGTCCATCACCGTCGACGCCGCGAGCTTCTTGATGTCCGCGCTCGGGATCCGCCGCCTCCGCAGCCCCGAGCCGCCGCCACCTGCCCGGCAAACCGCCCCGAGTCGGGGACGGGAAGCCATCGAAGGATGGCGGCACATCCTTCACCATGCGGGCCTGCGAGCCCTGTTCGTCAACGCCGTCATCTTCGGCGGCGCCATCACGGCCACCACGCCCATCATCGCGGTGTTCATGCTCCGCGACCTCCACCTGGCTCCCTGGCAGTACGGCCTGGCCCTCGGACTGCCCTGCCTCGGCGGCATCCTCGGCTCCCTCACCGCCGGCCCCCTCACCACCCGATACGGCCTCCGCGCAGTCCTACTCACCACCGGCGTCGCCCGCACACTCTGGATGGGACTCATCCCCCTCGCCCCACCCGGCACACCGGGCCTGATCATCATCACCCTCGCCGACACACTCCTGCTGTTCATGGCGGGAACGTTCAATCCCACCTTCGCCGCCTACCGAATGAACCACACCAGCGAGCACTGCCTGTCCCGCGTCCTGACCGCCTGGTCCATCACCAGCAAACTCACCCAACCCATCTTCATCGCCGCCGCCGGCATCCTCGCCGCCGCCACCGGCCCCCGCACCGCCCTCACGGCAACCGCCGCCCTCACGCTCACCAGCGCCGCATTCCTGCCGTGGAAGACAACCCCGACCAGCCCGCCGCGAGCCCGCCCAGCGGAGGTCGCCTACCGGCACGTCGTTCCGGTAGCGCGAGCACCGGCCTGCCTACCGCCGTCACGGCCACCGCCACCACCACACCCAGGGAGAACGCAGAACGAGCGATGACAACCCGCAGCTGCGGGCACCCCGCCGCTACACCGGCACCACGACCGATTTCGTGCTGGACGGCACCACGGGACGCCTCACCACGGCCACCTCGTCCGGTCAGCTCACCCACGTCGACCTGCGCGTCGGCAAGCACGGCTCCACCCTGGCCGGCTTAACCGAAGCGCTGTCCACGGCGATCACCGCCGGGCTGCAAGCCGGCGCGCCCCCGTCCGAGTTCGTGGCCCCACTGCGGCACACCCACTACACCCCCTCCGGCGCCACCACCGACCCGGACGTACCGCACGCGACCTCGCTGAGCGACTACCTCGCACACCGCCTCCACCAGCAGCACACCAGCAGCGCGCCACCGCACCCAGACGCCGCGCAGCTGCCTGGAGCCGCCCGAGCCAGCACGCAGCCACGACTTCCAACGGCGAGCTGGGTGCCGCACCCGCGCAGCTGAGCCGACCTCGATCAACCTGGACCTGTCGGAGGTGAAGAGGGCATGCGCGATGACGAGTTACGCGGTCTGGTTGGCGGGAGCCAGCCGCTGATGCGGGCGCTGCGCACCGTGCGGGACTCGGGCCTACCGGACGCCTGGATCGGCGCTGGTGTCCTCAGGGACCTCGTCTGGGAGCAACGCTACGGGCACGGATTCGACTTCTCCCAAGCCCGGGACATCGACGTGGCATTCGTCGACCCCACCGACCTGACCCAAGCCAACGACGAGCACGCCACCGAACGGCTGGCGACGATGTGGCCGGGACCGCCGTGGGAGGCGAAGAACCAGGCCGCCGTGCACACCTGGTACCCCGCCCGATTCGGAAGCGACCCCGTACCCGCGCTGCGAAGCATCGCCGACGCGGTCGCGACCTGGCCCGAATACGCCACCGCCGTCGCAATCCGTCTCGACGTCGGCGGGCACGTGGCTGTCTGCGCACCACACGGACTCGATGACCTTCTCGACGGCATCTGGCGCCGCAACCCGACCCGAGTCAGCCTGGTCGTGTCCGCGCAACGACTAGCGCGGCAACGCCCCGCCCACCGCTGGCCCCGAGTCCGAGTCCTCACCTGACCACCCGCGATCGCCGCCAGGACGCTGACCCCCATGATGTTCGACTCGCCGCGGACGCTCACGTTCGTTGCGAACCGTCCGCCCTCGTCCCGTAGCCGAGTAGCTGCATCGCGGTCACGTTGTCGGGTTGGGCCCAGAAGAGCTGGTGTAGCTCGTCGGGCAGTTCGTCGCGATGGGTGCTGTTGAGCCCTCTACGGAAAAAGCGGTCATCGGCCTGTTGAAGCTCGGTGAACGACGGGATCTGGGCGCCGGCGTCGGGTCGGAGCTGGGGCGTCAAAGTGTGGATGACCCGTTCCACAGCAGCTCTCGGCTTCTGAGCAAGTGCTTCGTACCTCAGCACCACTCGGTGAGGTGCCGACGGCAGCAGCCAGCTCAGCACATTGCGTCCCCAACTGCCGGTTCCGAACTCGCCCCGTCGGAGGATCATGGCTCGCAACTCGCTCTCGAATCGTGCAGCGTCTGCCTCGCTGGCCAGGCGCGCCCACGAGACGAGCGCATCGCGCCCGTCCCGGACGAGACAGACGGCCTTGTCCGCTTCATCGACCTGGTCGTCGCGCTGTCGGTGCGTCTTGACGAAGTGAACCTCCATCGAGTCACGCATGGCTTCAATCGCTGCCGGGCGTTCGGTGAAACCGACCAGATCGGAACCCAGACGTTCGGCCACGCCATCGACGTCATAGACGACGGATGTCCTTACGCCGTAGAGCCGATTGAGGACGATCCGAAAGAAGGTGTTACCTGACCGGGGAAAGGAGCACACCCACACAATCACCAAACCAGGGTAGCCAATTCTATCGCCTACGCGCGGTTCACCATGGCCTCGGCGGTGCCTTCTGCGCCGACCTGTTGGGCTACGAATGTTGATTCTGACGGTCCCACTCGGCCCCCACCCGGACGGCGCGGTCTGGCCCCACCGCCGCCCGTCAGGCGGCCGGTGTGGCGGTCTCATCTGGCCCACGAGGCGGCTTATTTCCCGACTACCGAGTGTCACCGCGGCATGGGTAGCGAGCACGCGGATCGCGGCAGTTGAGCAAGTGAACCTGGCGAAACATCGACTCTCATCGGCCGGTCTTCGGAGGCGTTCCTCGAACGCCTTCATGCGGGGCGATTGGCAAGCTCACCGCGGATCTGATTTACCAAACCGAGAATCTCGGTCAACTCCTCAGTTTGCGGCGTCGGCCCTTTGACTCCATGGGCAAGGCTATTGCGAAACTGCTGAAGCCTGCGTACGCGTGGGAGAATATCCTCGTCTAGAACTCCAATCTCTACGAGCGTACTCGCTATCGATTGAGCGTTCGGAAGGTAGTCGACTCCTTCTTGCCGCGCTAGCCGCGCCAATGACCATTCCAGGGCAACGAACGCGGCCATGAAGGCTGCACCAATGTCAAGGTTTGCTAATTGCCCTACGGCAGCTATGCGTCGATCGATCTCGTCTTCATCTAGCAGATCCGGACCAGGATCTGGAATCACGAGCAATTCGAGATCCCAGCCGGGGATCGCTCGGACAATCGTACGCAGGTGCTCAATATTCCTCGTTTTGTCCTGATTCCTGAGCGCTCGCCGCGAGGTCACCTCGAAGACAATGCCACCCTGCGGTCCCCGCGCTACGGCGTCGACTTCCCGACCAGACAGGCCCGCCGGCAGTGATGCTGGTTCGGGGTTGACTTCCATCGTCCAGTCTGGCGGCAAGCGACTTGCCCGCTTGCGAAGCTCTAGCTGCCCGGGATACCGATCCATGGGATCTCCTCCTCGTCAATCGGCGCACCCATCACGATATACACAAAAGGCCCGTTCCATGACAATGCCTGAGCCAGCGCAGGCGAAGGATTGCGAAACGTGAGCGGCTTTGTTAGATCTCGGCGAGACCCCGACACATCACGCACTTGGTTGTCATCTGCAATAACCTGGGGCCATAATCCATCCAGGATAGGCTTAAGCATGTTGTCCACGTCTAGCGGCGGATCCTCATGAAAGTAGGTGACTGAAACTGCCAAATCGCCGAGGAGCGGGAAATCAGGTCCGCTAAACGCTGTTGTTGCATGTTGACGCACACGTTCTGTCCAAGCGTGTTTTTTGGCGGTGTTTCGTGTAGAAAGCGACACCGGCACTCCGGGAACTGCAAAGTCCCACTGCATGCCATTCGGTCCCCGTTCTGTCCAGCCGCCGAGAGTATGTCCGCTCAGCGTAGCCCCGTGCGTGCCCGGTAAGTCGAGCGCGCGCCGCTGCACGCCTGTTATTTTCTGAGCGGGGACTCGCCCGCTCAGGTGTGCCGGCACCGCCCCCACATCGGCAGGAGCGGGCAGGTGACCGAGGTGACGCTCGGCGTCTATCAACTACCCTGAGTGACGCCGCGCTTGAGATTCTGACCATGAGGTGGGGCCAAGTCAGACCCTCCCCTCTTCCGCTGCCTCGACCGCGGTGGAGCCAGAGGGAGCCGTCACGGTGGGGCCACCTATGGCCGTCAGAATCAGAATGTCGACTGGCGCCGATCTAGGCTGCGCCAGTCTCGATCGCGGTGAGCTGTCGCGCGTCGCCGGCACCACCGCCGCCGAATGGGACTACTCTTCGCCTCCGTCGCCCGTCGACGCCACTGGACTCGGCACTCTCCCGAACGGTCCGTTCGACAGCCGACGCCCACTTGAGGCTGGCTACGCGCTCCAGCGCCCGCCAGCGTGGGACCGAGGTGTCCCGCCGCACCCGGCGGCGGGACACCACCCGGTACTACTCGATGTCGTAGTCGTAGTCGTCCGGGTCTTGCGCATCATTGCGGTCAGCGGCTTCCTGCGCCCGGTCGTCAAACCCGCTGGTCGCGGTCGGCGAGTCGGGATCGCGGTCGGCGGCCGCGCTGATGCGGTCGGCGGACTCGTGGTCCATCGGCTGAGATCGGGCCATGACGGTTCTCCTCCGTCGGCTCGTGCCCTCGGTTACGCCTGGGGCGACGCGCACCCGGACCGCATGGTGCGGCCGGGCAAGCGATTCCGTGGCTACGTCGGTGCCGGGCCCGCTTCGGCGGGCTGCCCATGCTGGTCACCGCGAGTGAGGCGTCCGGCGGAATCAACCGGAGGTTCACACCGTCACACACCCGGCTGAGGAATGCCGGTCCCATCAATGCCCACCAGGCTACGCCAGTCGCGGGCGAGGCACGGGCGCCAGGCCCGGTAGCGCCTTGCGGCAATCAACCGTGGCGGTGGCCATCCCAGGGGTCATCTCCGGAACTTGGGCGACGACCTCGCCCTGAGGGCTGATGATGCTCGTCGGCCCGTAGCCGATGCGGTCCGCGCCCCGCTCGCCGGTGACGTCAGCCGAGACCAACCACAGGCCGCTTTCTCGTGCACGGGCGGCGCGGATAGGAGTGTGCCGGTCTTTCCATTGCAACGCGGAGGTGCGGCGCATCATGTTCTGCGCCGGCACGAGGAGAAGCTGCGCGTCCTGCGCTGCCACTGCCGCAGCTGCGGCTGGCACTTGCGTGTCCGAGCAGATGTTGATGCCGAACCGCACGCCCTCGACGTCGAAGGTCGGGTAATCCTCACCTGCGGTGAAAAGCGCTTCGCCCGGCATGAGGTGGACCTTGCGGTAGATGCCGAGAAGCTCACCGCCACCCACGACGACCGCGGAATTGAAGTAACGACCTTCCCGCCGTTCAATCACCCCGAAGACCAGAGTCTGCCCGATCGGGTCCAGGCGGCGCAGCAGCGCGCCGAACGACGCCGAGCGCAGGTCCATGGCGTAGGCGTCCAGGTGCCGCTCCTGCACGAGATAGCCCTGAAGAAAGCACTCCGGGAACAGCAGCAGCTGCACACCCCGCTGCTCGGCCTCCCGAGCGAACTCCTCCATGCACCGCAGCGCCGCGTCGACGTCACCCAGAGTCTCCGGGGTCTGACAGGCCCCGACTCGCAACACCCCAGTCACCCCAGTGATCCCGGCGAGTTGTGACGACATCGCTGCTTGTGCGCAGTCATCGCGGGGACGACGCCGCCGCTGGGGGATAAGAAGTGAGGCTGTCGGTGACGCTGTAGGACCAGCTGACGGCCCTGCCGTGGGCGAAGGGCATCACCCCGTGAAAGACGCGGGGCTGGCTGCTAAACACCAGCGGTAAGAAGTGTCGGTCACTTTCCCACATCGGCACGCGCCCAGCGAGCACGTCTGCGATCTTGGCCCAGACCAGGGTGCCCTCAGGGCACTCCGGCCGTAGCTGTCCTGTCCAGCAGGGGATGCGGAACAGGAACCCGAACCAGTTTTCCCCACTGCGGCCGAAGCCGGGCCAGGAGATCGTTCCTGAGAGCTGAACCTCGCGGCACTCCAGACCGCTCTCTTCTCGGATCTCCCGGCGCATCCCAGCGACCACGTCCTCGTCCGGCTCGAGCTTCCCGCCCAGCCCGTTGTGGTAGCCGAAGTGCACGTCGTCGGGTCTCTTGTCCCGCCGGATCAGCAACACCTGCTCGCCGTCGGGGTGCAGGACGTAGCCGAGCGTCGCGAGGATGGTCAGCATTCCCTCACCCTATGTTTACCGCTTCAGACGCTGAACAGACGCGCCGCTTTCGCCGCATCAGGGCGGACGCGGACTCCCGTAACCTGGACGACGCGTCTGCGGATGAGTGGGGGCGCCGTGCCCCGCGAGGCGCCCGCCCGCTTCGAAGGCCCGGAACCCGAACCAGGGGCCGTCGCGTCCAGCGACCGCGTTAGCTACCAGCTCTCCTCCGAAATGGCCCGGACGCGGCCAACGGGAGTCCGCGGAGGGCCACTGGGGGTTAGCGCTTGAAACGGCGGGGCGAGGTTCGGCTGTCCCAGAGTTCAACTCACTTCAGCATCGGACCGGAGAAAGATGATCAATGCGTAGTGCCTGGACCGATCTGCCTGACAACGTCACCGGGGCGATCGCCGAACGGATCGGTGAACCCTTCGACGTCACCCCGGCCGTCCACGGTGACCACGCGGACATCGCCGCGACAGTCACCGGACCAAGCGCGAAGGTCTTCATCAAGGCAGCCTCCGCAGACCTTTGCGTCCGATCACTGCGCTACGAGCTGGCGGCGAGCACGGCCATCGACCGGTACCCGCCGGCGGTCCTCTGGCACTTCGAGTCCGACGGATGGTTGGTGGTGGCGACCGAGCACCTTGCTGGCCCGCACCCCGACCTGTCCCCCGCCAGTCCCGATCTCGACCTCCTCGCCGCGACGCTCATGGAGCTGCAGAACACCCGCGCGCCGAACGGCACCTGGTACGACCCGGCGGGCCGGCTCGGGTTCGCGCATCCCCTGATGGCCGGCGAAGGGCTCGTGCACTCTGACCTCAACCCGACCAACCTGATCGTGACCGACAGCGGCCTGCGCATCGTCGACTGGGCTTTCGCGACCAAGGCAGCGCCTTGGGTGGAACTGGCACTGCTGATCCAATGGCTAATCGGCTGCGGCCACACCCCCGGCCAAGCAGAACGCTGGGTGGCGCAACTTCAGGCGTGGGCTGCGACCGATCGCGACGCCCTAGACGACTTCGCGATCCGCAACGCCGCGAAGTGGGCAGGCAAAGCCGAGAAGAGCACCCAGGTATGGGTCCACGACCTTGCAACCTGGACCAGTGAGTGGGCGACCTACCGCCGATCGAGGATCCGGGCGCGCTCCGTGGTGTCGCAGCAGCCCGGTCCCGGCGCGGACGCATGCGCCCTTGCCCCCAGGGGAACCTACAGCCTGTAGGGCTGCAGCCCATGCCCCACCGATGCCGGCGGCATCACCGATGCCTTGCTGCAACGGGCTGCGGCTCGGATACGAAGCAGACGCCGTCTCGCCCGCGCCGCCCACCGGACTGTCCTACATCCCCTGGCCGTTGCGAGCGACAGGCAGGTTACGCGCAGCCAGCGTCGGTGCGAGGTCACTGCAACTGATTGTGCCGGCGGAGCTGACGTCTACGGCGGACGCAGCGCGGGGACAAACGAAGCGGCAAAGCGAGGCGCCAACCTTGTTGTCTGGCGAGGGGAGGTGTCCCTGTCAGCCCCCGTTGTCACGTGCTCGCACACGCTAGAGCGCCGATAGCCGCCGGCAACACCAATGCCGACGCCGTCCCAGAACGCGGATGAGCCGTCGATGTGGCAGCCCAGGGTGTGCCAGGTAAACCCCGGCTTCTCCACGCGCAGCGCCACCAGCCGCCCACACCCTGAACCTCGACGTCGACATCTTCACAACGAAGTTCCCCTGCTGGATCAGCGGATGGCGGATCACCTAACTACGGCACCTGCGTTCGTCAGGGATCGCCTCGGGCTCCAACGCCGGCGGGCCACAGACGACGAGCATCGTCGGAACAGCAAGTCCCTGCGTCTCGGTGGGCAACCGAGGCAGCGGCACCCAATCCAAACCCACCATGACCGGGCAGTCACACGGCAACTCGTCCGCACCGAGGGTCGGTTCACCGGCAGCCACGTCGACCGCGAAGCACGCCGTCAAGCCCGACGGGTACGGCACCTCGAACAGGTAACGCACCGCGACAGGCCGCAGCCCGACCTCCTCGACCACCTCGCGCCGGACCGCGTCCTCCGCCGTCTCACCAGCGGCGATACCGCCCCCAGGCAGCGTCCAGTACTCCTGGCCATCATGGCGACCCGACGGACCGAGGCCACGCTCCCGCACCATCAGCACTCGGCCGTCACGAACGATCACCGCAGCGGCTCGACGACGTAGCGTCACAGTCACATCATCCCCATCCCGGCCGTGCACGGGGCGCTTCACCGCCGACAAATCTCACCGCAAAACCGGTGCCGATCACTGGGGCGGCGGCCAACCGTGGCCGGCCCCTGTTCCAAGAGCACCTACCGAATAGCACTTCCCGCCCCGCTCTGATGAGCCCGTACGCACCGGGCGAGACCAGTGGTACGGGCTCTTACGTAGCTGCCGAGACGTGCCCTTCAACCGGTGCGGACCCGACAAACACAGCGAGCCCCGGCCGCTACCCGTCGAGCCCGGCACCGCCGCAAGTGCTCGCCCACCCCCACGGGCGTGGGGGTGGGCCGATCCCCGACATGCGGCGGATCGGCGACGGCGGGTGCTCCCCATGCCCGTGGGGGTGGGGCCGGAAGGCGACCCGGTGCGCGCCTGGACCAAGGTGTGCTCCACACGTCCGTGGGGGTGGGCCGGCGGTCGAGCGGCTCAGCCGCCAGCTGGTCAAGGGCTCCCCGCGCTAGTGTGGGTGGGCCGCAGCCCACGCCGCCAGGCCTGCACCCGCCAGTGTTTCCCACGCCCGCAAAGGGTGGGGGTGGGCCGTTGGAGACCGGCACAACTCGCACCGGCATGCCGAACCCTCGGTGCTGTCACCTATTGGTTGTGCTCGATAGGCGCCCGTCTCTACGCTCCCACGGTTCGGTGTGGACTCTGAGCCCCGGAGGGTGCGCGATGTCGTTGACCGACACCATTGGTGCCGATTTGCAGGCGATGAAGGAGGGTGTGGACCGGGCGCAGCAGGAGGCTTCGGCCGTCGACCGAGCGATCGAGCAGATTGCCGTCCGGGCGGCGGCCTCCGGCTTTGCTGGCATCACTGTGGGGTTGGCTCGAGTGCGAGAAGTGCTCGGGCAGGTGCGGTCTGACCTGGCGGAGGCCGGTGGCGTCTTGGGTGAGGCGTCGCGGTCGCTGGGTGCCGTGGCACAGCAGCCGTCGCCGCAGGAGACGACCGCCGCGCTCACGCCGGTCGTGGCCGCGCTGGCCGCCGTTGACGGCCACGTCACGGCGGCGGCATCCGCGGTCGACGACACCCGACGGCTGGTCACGGCGGCGTTGCAGGGAGGACAGCCCGGTCCGACGCTGGCGCGACTGCAGCAGGTGCTGCAGGTCCTGGTGACTGTCCGGACGCGCGGAACTGCCGCCCGGCAACACGTCGATACGGCGCTGGCGCAGGCCCGGCAGGTCGGTGAACTGGGAAACTGATAACGGGCGGTGGTGGCGACATCCGCCAACCGCCCGCCGCACGCGGCACGTCTGCGAGTGCAACGGACGTGCCGGTGCCATCTGAGCCCTTGCCCGAATGGTTGAAAGATGCCGCTCGTGACCTGCCTCGCCGGCAAGCGAAGGACCCCACCTCCGGTGTCGCGTTGATCGGTGGTAAGCGGATACCCCTGAAGTCGGGCCGCGACCCAGCCGCCGCCGCCGACCTCAAGCCGGCCTACAAGCTCATCGCCACCACGACCGACCATCTGGAGGCCAAGCTTGCCGCCCGGATGCGCCGCGACCGGATCACACAGGCGGCTGTGGTGACGAACAATCCTCCCTGCGACTACACCCCCTACGGCTGCGAGAAAGTCCTCGCCCGACTCTTACCGGCCGGCACCCAGCTCGCTGTCTACGTACGCGACGATGACGGGCAGGTACGCCATTGGCGTACCTACACCGGCAACGGAAAGGCGATCGCATGAAGGTGACCTGGACCTACGACCGGGGCGAGCAGCGCGACAACCACGAGGTCGAACTGACCGACCCCAACGCCTTAGAAGCTCTCCTTCGCGAAATCCAGCAGGCCGGCGAGCCCGTCGTGCTGACCATCTTCAGCGACACCACCGACGACCCCGACGACCTGCCACCCGGCATCCAGATCGGCCTCGGTCACCCCACCCACGCGTTCGCGGTACACATCACCGACGATGGCGCCTACCTGCACGACCCCACAGCGGAGATCCCGAGCGACGGAGTGGCATTTGATCTCGGTGGGGTACCCACCGAGTACCCGGCCGAGGACCTACAACTCCGGCCCGAAACGGCAATACGACTGGCAGTCACCTTCTTCAAGACCGGCGGCGAACCGCCGGACTTGACGGCGATTGCCGAATGACCGCGTAGCGAATGGGCACGTGCCACGTCTTGGTGCCACCGCCCCGCGACGCCGAAGGCCTTCGTGCCCCGCAGCGCACGACACGGCCGGCTCCCGCAGAGCCCGGTCCGACGCGACGCCCAGTGCCTACTGACGGTGTGCGCGGCAGCTACCCAGCTCGTCGTCTCCTCCGTCGAGACCCGGAAACGCGGCCTCGGCAACTCGGTCACGCGCCGTCGGCGCGGGAGACAGATTCGCCGTAGGCGTGCTCGCCGCCGTAGCGCTCGCCCCAGGACATCTCCAGGAAGGGGTCCGGCTCGGCATGGCCCTCGCCCGACACGCGATTCAGCACCATGACCTCACCGGGGCCGCTTTCAAACCCGCCTCCGAAGCCGAACACCGGCGCCTGAGCCGATGCTCGGCTTCCGGAGGCGGCAACAAGGATGAACCGGCCGTGCGGACCTCGCGCGACGTTGGATCTCCCGGAACAAATCGAGGTGATGCGGCCGGCATCAGCCCGGCCAGTCGCCCGCCATCGGCGCTCTGCTCGGCCCAGCACGCGGGCGGTGAATAGGTTCGTGGCCGTATGGAAACGGGCTCCTACCGTACGAGCACTACGGGATTCACCTTCTCACAGTCGGTCCGCTCTGTTGCGGCGGGAAGGCTGGCGGCAAGAGGTCTGGCTGGATTGTGGCCGTCGGCGGTGCCTGGTGCCGCCGCGCCTGATCGGCGAATCTGGCTAGGCGCTCGGCTTCCTGGGCCGTTAGCGTCCGGTGCGCCTCGTTCTGGGTCATGGCGACGTCGTTCGCGTGGAGGTGGCCTCGTTCACGGAGTGCCGCCGCGAGGTAGGTAGCGTGGATTGGCTGGGTGGCCGCCGTGTCGGCGTCACCAGGATCGCCCTGCCACAGTGGTCCGAGACGTGAAGCCATGGCGCTGCTGATCTGGGCGCGTTCGTCGGCGGCCAGGCCGGTGTAGATGTCGGCGGCGATCCGGTGCCCGAGTGCGTCGGTTCGGTCTGGGCCGCTGGTCTCCCGGTGGGTGATGCGATGGGCCGCGATGACGGCTTCGGCGGTTTTCCAGTAGGCGTGGTGGCCGGCGCGGCCGGCGTCGATGTAGGGGCCGAGAGGTTGGGTGGTGGTGTCGTCGGTGACCTGGTGCTGGTCGCGGTATGCGGCGGCGGTGCCGAGATGGTGTAGCCAGGTGTCGTAGTCGGGTCCGGGTTGCGGCGCGGTACCGAAGACGGTGGTCCAGGCGGGTCGGGTGGTCGCGGCGTCGAGGGCGAGGTCGCGGATCCGTGCGCCGATCTGCTCGCGGGCGTCGGCGAGGTATTCGGTGTAGCGCGCGTCGCCGGTTTCGGTCGCGGGCGACAGCCACGGGGGCAGGTCGGCCGTGTGGGTGGCGGGTTGATTGTGGCTGCGGGTGGATGCTTCGAGGTAGCGCAGCAGTTCCTCCGGGGTGACCACGCCTTGCACCTTGGCGAACACGATGCTGGTGTCGGTGCCGGCGCCTTCTGCGGCTTTGAGCGCCCACGCGAGCTGGTTCCAGGTGTTTTCGGGATCGTTTGGTCCGGTGGCGGGGTGGTTGTCGAGGTAGCGGCCGATGCGCCAGGCGAGGACTTCGCTGAGCGAGTCGGCGGTGGCCAGTTCCCGCTGGGCGTAGGCGTGCTGCAGAACCTCGGCTGGATGGTGGCCGGCGTATTCAGCGCGGCGGACGGCGGCGGCCAGCGCCGGCCATGCTGACTCGCTGGCGGCGCGGATGGTGACGCGCGGGCCGAGAACCCCGACGATGATCGACTGGTAGTGGTCGGCGTCCCGCGCAGCTGCCATGGCGGGGTCGACGGTCAGCGCGCCGGGACGTCGCAGCGCCCGCCGGGTGTCGAGCTGCGCCGGGGTGAGACCGGTCAGCGGCGCGATGACCGCGGCGTAGCGGGCGGCGTCGAGCGCGGTGGGTTGGGCCAGGCGCGTGGGTGCCCGGTGTTCGTGGATGGTGGTGGTGCAGCGCCAGGCCAGCAGTTGGGCGGGCGAGTCGCCGGTGGTGAGCGGACCTCGGCGGGCGGCGGTGGCGAGCAGTTGCTCGGGCTGCCATCCGGCGGCTTCGGCGGCGTGTAGTGCCCGCACGACGGCGGGGAACGCGGTGTCGTTGGTGACGAGTGCGGCGGTGGTGGGGTCGAACATCGAGTGGATGAGCTGCTGGTATCCGGCGGTGGTGGCCTGCTCGGCGGCGTGCAGGTAGTGCGGGACCAGGGTCGAGAGCGAGGCGGCTTGTTGCTGGGTGCGGCGGATGGTTTCGGTCGCCGACAGCATGGCGCCTTCGCGGTCGAGGATGGTGTCGAGGACTTCGCGGGCGGCGCGGGCGTTGGCGTCGTAGCGGGGCCGGTCGAGCCGTTCGTCCTCGTCGAGCGGGAGTAGTTCGTGGGTGGCGACGTAGGCGTGGTTCGCGAGCCGGGCGCGGGTGATCGCGACGTACAGGTTTTCGCGGGTGAGTTGGTCGTCGACGAGTAGGTGCGCGGTGTCGACGGTGGCGCCTTGGGCGCGGTGGGTGGTGGTGGCGTAGTGCAGTTGGACATTCCGTGTGACGTAGTCCGCGGGCAGGGTGCACCGGCCGCCGTGCTGCTGGTGACGTACTCGGAGTGACCCGTCGCGGTAGCGGTGTTCGACAGTCCAGGCGTCGCCGTTCTTGACCCAGTCCCGGCCGCGGTTGGTGCTGAGTTTGCGGTTGTTGTGGCGGGTGACGATCCAGTCGCCCTTGCCCGCGAGGTTGTCATCGGCCAAGGCGACGCCGAGGGTTTCGACCTGACCGGCGGCGACTCGTTCGGCGCGGGCACGCGCGGACAGTGCGGTGATGTCGCGGTTCGTGGCGGCGATCATCAGGGTGACGTGGCCGGCGAGCATGTCGGCCCGCCACGCCTTGTAAACAGCGTCGGCCATGGCCTGGCGGGAGCCGCCGTGGAGGCGGCCGTGGGTGTCGTAGAAGTCCAGGGCGGTGGTGTCGCCGGTGCGTAGCGCGATGGTCGCGGCGGCTTCGGCCGGGTTGGCGAACCGGTGCACGGTGTCGAGCTCGACGGCTCCGGCGTCGTGGGCGATCAGCCGCAGCGCGCCGCCGGATTCGACCGCGCCGAGTTGCCGCCAGTCGCCCAGCAGTCGGACGCTGGCGCCGTGCCGTTCCGCGATGGTGACGAGTCGTTCCAGCGGCAGGGTTCCGGCCATGCCGGCCTCGTCGACCAGGATGATGTCACCGGGGCGTACCTGGAACCAGAGTCGCTGGGGCGAGACCTGCTTGTGGTGGTGGAGGTTGTGGGCGTCCGGACCGTTGGTGTGTTCCCACAGGAACTTGTGCAGGTTCTCGGCCGTGGTCCCGATGTCGTTGCCGAGTACGGCGGCTGACGCGGCGGAGGTGGCAAGCGGGATCAGGCGCCTGCCGTGGGCGTCGGCGACGTGGCGTAGTGCCCGCATGGCGGTGGTCTTGCCGGTGCCGGCCGCGCCGATGCCGACCGCGATGCGGGTGTCCGTGGTGGCGAATGCGGTCACCAGGTCGCGCTGCCCGGCGTCGAGGGTCCGGCCGTGGCGGGTCTCGAACTGGCTGAGGCTGGTGGTGACCGCTGCGGCGGGAATGCCGATGAGGGTGGGGGTGCGTGCGGCGTCGAGCAGGCGCTGTTCGGCGTCGAGAATCTGCTGGCTGGTGTATCGGGACGTGCCGTGGCGGGCGAAGACTGATTCACCGTCGGAGCGGCGCAGCACGTCGGGTTCGTCCACCATCGCTGGGGCGTCGATCAGGATGCTGTGCGCTGGGGACACGGCCCGCTGTGTGATCGCGTCGGCGATGCGCTGTTGCGCGTCGACCGTGGCGAACCGGAGTCCGCCGACGCGCAGCGTTCGTTCGGTCTCGGCGTGCACGTTCCACCGGGTCCAGGTTGCCCGCGCCGCGGCGACCCTGCCGATCACCTCTGCGGCGAGTTCGTCGACCTGCTGATTGGTCAACGGGCCGATCTTGGCTGCGGTCGGAACGGTGGCGATCGTCGCCAGGACGTCGAGGGCGGCCGGGCCGTGGGCGTCGGTGATCTGCTCGCGCCAGTCCGCCCGCATTGCCTGCAAGGAGCGGGGTGGCTTCTTCCCGTCGCGGGTTTCCAGGGTCGCCTGGCGGGCGAGTTTCTGGGCGACCTTCGTGCCCGGGTCGTAGCCGTGCTCGCGGCGGTAGTCGCGCAGCAGCTCGTCGTAGCGTGTCTCCAGCTGGGTGCGCCGCTTGGAGAACTGGGTGATCCAGGTGTCGGGCACACCCTCGATCTCGCGGACCGGTTCCTTGCCCGCGGCCGTCCCTGGACGGGAAGCGAAGCTCACCCCGAGCCGGGCGGTCAGCGCGGTCTCGAAGGTGGTGTTGTAGTGCTCCGACGCGGCGACGGTCATCTGATACAGGGCGGTCGCGTCCAGGGACCGCCACTTGCCGTCGACGCCTTGGACCTTGTTGGCGATGACCACGTGGGTATGTAAGTTCGGGTCGCCGCACCGCGAGTCGTAGTGATCGAACGCTACCGCTACCAGGCCCCGCGTTTCGATCTGGGCGATGCCGGCCTTGCCCGTGCGGGTGTAGGCGGCGTGCTTCTCCAGCATCCCGAGCGCGGAATTCTTGGCCTCCTCATGCGCGGCGCGGACAGCCGCTCGAACCGATTCCCGCTCGTCGAGAGCCCACAGCAGCGCAGCCGATTTGACCGGGGCGAATACGGCGTCGTAGCCGGCATTGGCACCGCGCTGGCGGGCGGACTCCTCGTGCCGGACCTTCTTGACCTCCGCCTCGGTCGCGTCGCGGCCCATGTCCGTGGCGATCACCGCCAAGCGGCGGGCTACCCGCTCCTCGTACGGGTCGAGGGCCTTGTAGACGGGGAACTGGCGGCCGAGCGTGGCGTGCCGGCGGGCCTGATCGTTAACGGTGGCGATCTGCTCGGGCGTCATGTCGGCGGCAATGTGCGCGGCCTGGTAGGCGGCGATAATCCGGTCGGCGTCGGGGTGCCAGCCAAATCCGTAGAGGGCACGCATCTGCGCCTCGTCCACAAAGTCGCCGGGGGTGATTCCGAGACCGGCCAGACCCGCGCCGACCCACTGGCCGGTCGGGTTACCTTCGGCCGTGTAGTAGTCGGTGGCGTCCTGACCGCGCCGCCGGTCGACGTCACCACCGGCGACATGCCGAGTCAGGTAGGTGTACCCGTCCCCCACGGTGATCTTGTGAATGGTCATCATCGCCGGACTCCGACATGTCCGTACGCGGCCAGGGTCGGGCGGGTGGGTGCAGCTGCGAGCAGGCCACCGGCGCGTCCGGAACACCCTGGCCACCGGGCCGCGGAAATTCGCGGGCCGGCGGACAGGCTTCGCCCGGCCGCCCGGCGATACGCAACGCCCCGCAGGCGTGAGGGCCGGCTCGTCATGCCCCCCGACCACAACCGGATTCGGGAATACGGAACGGCGACTTCGATACCCATCCCGCACCTCCCAGGGTCGCCTTTGAATTGTTATTGGAGACCAACGCTCCCCCATGGTCACTACAAGTGCAAGAGGTGTCTGGCCCCTGTTTTTTTGATCTTGATGAGCGTATTGGGCTGGGATTTTGTCCGTTTCCTGTCGGCTTCGTCGAGGATCATGTGACGGCGGTTATTCGATGCTGGCTTTTCTTATCCAGTCTGTTTAACGCCTCTTTCGCGCACCTATTTCCGTGATTACTTTTCCCCGTATGGCACGAACGAGTGGTACCCGAGCGGCAGCGATCCGCAGGGCGCAGGAAGCCAAGCAACGTCGTGACGCCGAGCAGCTTCAGCGGTCGCGGCAGATCACCGACGCGCTGACCGACTTCTACGAGCAGACCCAGCGCGCGGCCGACATCACCGCTCACGGCGCCGAGAAGGCGGCCCGGATCATCGCCGACGCGGAACAGGCGGCCCGCGAACCGGCCCGGCTCGCCGCGCAGGCGGTGGCCCGGCTCGAAGCACTCGGCGAGACCCGCGGCGCGATCGCCGAACTGACCGGCCTACCGGTTGGCGCCGTACGGGACCTGATCAGTCAGGCATCAGCGGCGCGCGCCGAGCCCGAACACGAACGGACGCCATCCCATCCTCCGCACGCAACACACCCGGGCGATTCCGAGTCCGGGGCACACACCGACCCAGGCCACCCTGGCCTGTGAGGGGACTTCTGCGATGAGGACCGTGTTCGCCGACGACAGCGAGATCAACGCCAAGCACGTCCATCGCCGGGGCTTGCATCACCTGGTCGCGATGGCCGCCGTCGCGTTCACCGGCGACGGCATGACTCGCTACTCCATGACCATGCGCAATGTGCGGACACATCTGGGCGTCCCGACAAACTGCGAACTGAAGTGGAGCCCCGCCAACGGAAGCTGGCTCAAAACGCCGGAGGGTAACCGGGCACGTCCGATGCTGCGCCGGGCGATGCTACACGCCGCCATCGAGGCCGGCGCCCGATCGGTCACCGTGATCTACGACCGGACCGGCGACGAGCCAGTCGACCAGGTGCGAGCCAAAGTGATGCGCTACCTCTACGACAAGGTGTCACTTCACCTGGCCAACAGCGGCGGCAAGGCGCTGATGATCGCCGACGAACCCGGCGGCGGAGGCGAAGCCCGCCGGACCTGGTTGGCTGCCTCCCGGGAACTCACCCAAGTGGGCACCCCGTTCACCGCACCGGAATGGATCGGGCTGCCCATCATGGCCTGCCCGTCCGACCACCTCGAACACCTCCAGCTCGCGGACCTCATCGCTGGAGCCACCACAGCCGCAGTCGCCGGGAACCCGCACGCCCTGGAACTGCGCGACGACCTGGCCCAGCTCGCCGACCGCAACCGCGCCGGACGACTCGGCGGAGCCGGCGTAACCCTGTGGCCGCCTCGGCTGGTGGACCTCTACTGGTGGCTGTGGGACGAGCCACTCTACGGACGGCGCGGATACCTGATGAAACTCGGCCCGCAGTCCGCGCCGATGAGTTGGCGCACCTTCCAGACATCACCCGGGGTGTGACCGCGAGGGCGACGACACCGGACACCCGGTGGCGTCCGACGAGCGTCTGCGGTGCGTCGTGACATGCGGAAAGGGCCGGACCCGATGGGTCCGGCCCTTTCTGCGTTGGTGGCTCAGTGGTGGCGGTAGCGGACGACCATTCGGTACTCGGCCAGGTCGGCGGGGTTGCTCGGGTCGTAGAAGTCCTTCTGGCCGACCAGGACGAACCGGTGGCGGCGGGTCGAGTTGGCGTTGCCGCTGCGGCGGTAGTCGGTGGACTGGTTGGTGTGGCGCATGACGATGCCTCCTGGCGGTGCGTACCGGGTGCGGCGGTGCCCTGCGGGTTTGGCCCCCGGGGTGCCGCGCTGACAGATCGGTGAGGGACCGGCCATGGCCAGCGGGCAGGCAAGAAAGCCAGACAAAAGATCTTGGAAGCGCAGCGGCCGGGGAGCGAAGCGGACCGGGCCAAGATGTTGTGACGGCTCTTGCCTGACGCGGCCTGGTCGGTCACCACTGGGGCTGGCAAGCGCGCACCCGCGGGCCAGCCGGGCGGTCCGTACGGTCGCCCGCCGGGGCGAACGGTGTGCGACGCCAACGACTCCGGACAACGGCTCGCGCATCCAGTGCCCCGGGCACGGGCCGCCGCGTTCAACGGCGGGACTGCGTGCGGGGCTCGCACCAACGCCGGCCAGGATGTGCGATGCGATTCATCCGCCGCTGCGGCGGGATGCGGCAGGGCCGTCTCCGGCAAGGAACCCGTGAGGGCAGGGGACGGTCAGCGATTGCGGCGCCGGCCATCAGCCGGGTATTGGTGCAGCCAGTAGAAGAAGTTCTTGCTGCGGTCTTCGATGTCGGCCGCGGAGCCCGGGACGGGTCTGTCGTCGACGCGGTACCAGACGGCGGCCAGTAGTCGGTACCAGCGGTAGTAGAGCTCTTTCAGGGCGATGGCGCGTTCACGCTCGAGGTGGGTGCACCGGTTCCAGGCGGTGATCCACTGACGGTGCGTGCCGTGCCACTTGGGGTCGAACAGGTTGGCGGCGAGCATGTCGAGCTGGGTGCGGACGTCCGCGATGGTGTTGGGGACGCTGATCGGCGGGATCGGTAGGCACCTCGCCGCGTTCGGGTGGGCGGCTTCGACGACGGGCGACAATGCCCGGTGAGCGGCGACGAGGTAGGTGCGGGCGGCGGTGAAGCGCTGTTGGCTCGTCGGGGGCATGGGCGCTCCAAAGGGTTCGAGCTGGGTTAGGTGCAGTCCAGGCCGCAGAAACGGCAGACCAAGACCTGGCCGTTGGCGATCCACTGGCCGTCGGGGCGGTCGTCGCGGCACAGCTCGGGCGAGGGGTAGAGCCAGTCGCCTTCGACGACGCGGCGGCCGGGGTAGACGTGTTCGCCGCCGTGGTGGGTGACGGGTTGGTCCCGGTGGTGCACAGGTGGGGCGGGCGCGGTCGGGATCGTGAACACCGTTGACTCCAAGGGGGGATCGGTGTGAGAGGCCGTACGCGTCGGGGCGGAACGGCGGGCTCGGGCGGGCCAGTCGCGGTGGGAGTCCGCGACCGGCCCGCTCCGGGAGGTGCGTCAGTGGTGGAGGAGTTCCCGGTCGGTGGTGACGTCCGGGTAGGCGTCGGCGGCGTACTGCTCACCGTCGGCGGTGGTGATGATGTCGCCGCGACGGGTTTTGATCTGCGGCCCGGCGTGGGCGTCGGTGAACCGCATGGAGATCGACAGGTTGCGGGCCTGGACCTTCATCGCGGGTAGGTCGCTGTCGTTGATGTAGGGCAGGAGTTGCCCGGCTTCGATGATCACTTGATCGCCGCGGGTGAGGTTGCGGGCGCGGGTGGCGAGGTCGCCCCAGCACATGACCTCGAAGAACATGGCGCGGGTGTCGACCCACTTGCCGGTGTGGTCGCGGTAGCGGTCGCGGTGTACGACGGGGAACTGGACGAACTCGCGGCCCTCGCGGGTGTGGCCGGTCTGCGGGGACGCGGTGAGCCGGGCTTCGATGACGCAGGCGAACAAGGACATGACGGGGCGCTCCAAACGTCGACAGGGGTTCGGCGAGGCGAGCGGGGCCGGCCGGTGAGAGGTGACCGGCCCCGCGCGGGGGTGGGGTCAGAAGGCCGGTTCGAGGTCGCGGTCCGACGGCGCCCACGGGTCGTCGGCACCGGCGGCGGGCTTGGCGGTGCGCTGGGACTGCGCGGGCGCGAATCGCATCGACAGGGCGACGTTCGCGGCGGTGACTTGGAGCTGACCGGCGGGCTTTTCGGTGCTCTGGTTGAGGTAGGCCCAGACGCTGAGGTCGTCGCGGGCGTCGACGATCACGGTGTCGCCCTTCTTGGTGCTCTCGGCGACCCGTTCGGCGAGTGCTTCCCAGCAGGTGACGGTGACCCACATGGTCGGCCCGTTGACCCACTCGCCGGCGGTGGTGCGCCGGCGGGTGTTGTGCCCGACGCGCAGCTTGCAGACGGCCTTGCCGGCGGGGCTGAAGCGCAGTTCGGGCTCGTCGGCCAGGTTGCCCTCGAAGGTGAAGCTGAACAGCATGACGGTGCTCCCATCAGGGTGGTGCGGGGTGCGGGTGCCGGCCGGGTCGTGTGATCCGGCGCCGGGTGCCGCGCTGACGGGGCCGGTCAGAGCCCGCCCGTGGGCCGGGGCTGCAAGCAACCAGACAAAAAGATCTTGGCGTCGAGCGGAGCGAGACAAGACAGCCAAGATGTTTTTGGCTGGGCTTAGCGGCCCCGCGCCCGGGTGGGCTGACCTTCGGGTCCCTCAGCAGCGGCATCAGGCGGCCACGGATCCCACCGACCACCAACGGCCGACAACCGCACCGCACCCTGCCGGGCCCAGCACCGCACTGTTCAGCCTTCGGTACGCGGCCGGGTGCGGTAGCGGCCCGCAAGCCCCAACCCGCCCGCTCCCCGCGCACGCTCGGCCCCACCGGACCCGGCCCTCACCAGCGGTGGACAACGACCGCCATGACGAGTCGCGGACCGGGTTAGCGCCGGGGGCGGCGGAGACCGGCCCGCCAACCGGACGCGATCGTGCGCCGCGCCTCCGCCTGGCTCAACCCCACCGACACCGCCGCGTCGGTCAACCGGGGCCACACCACGGCCTCGTCGAGCGCTCCACTCGCGTCGAGCTGTCCGAGCCGGAACGCCGCCCGGTTCACCGCGTTGTTGCGCCCGCCGCCCGTCACCCGCTGCCCGCCCCGGAACACCGGACGCGGCGCGGCCAGAATCCGACCCACCTCCCCGTCCAACGCGGCCTGCGCGTACCGGTCGAGATCCGCGATCGGCTCGGCGCCGAGCGCCAACACCGGCGCTGGCGGGACCACCAACCGCGCAAGCGCCGGCGGGCACTGCGGCAGCGTGCCGCCGTCCCACGGCTGGGTGAACACGTACCGGTGGCCGGTCGAGTGCAGCGACGGCGGCGCGACAGCGGCTCCGCCCCGGCCGCGCCAGTCCACCCCGGGCAACAACCCGATCCGACTGCCGTACCCCGTCGGGCCGAACCACAGGTGGTAGCCGAGCCCCGTACGCACGAGCGGCCCAGCCGGGCGGACCACGTCGAGCAGATCGAGGACCGCGCGCAGACCGGCGTTCGTGTCGACGTCGCAGACATCCAACGTGGTTCCGGTGGCCAGGCCGATGTTCGCCCTCGGCCAGCGCCGCCACCACGACTGGATCAGCCGGGCGTCGGTGGACGCCTCGTGCAGCCCGTGCCGCAGCCGTGGATGCTTGCCCGGCGAGCCGCACTCGTCCCGCTCCCGGCAAGAACAACCCCCGCCGGGTACCGGGGTGTGCAACGGCATCACCGGGATTCCGGCCTGCGCGTACCCCAAGGCCGCTCCGAGCAGACTCTTCACCATCTCCTCACCTCCCCTGCTTCCGTCTCCATGTTCCGCAGCAGCCGTCCGCCTTTGATAGCGATGCGGCGGGCGTGACCCACTCCCAGCGGATCAGCGGACCCGGCCGAGTGGTTGCGGCAGTCCGTGCGCCCTCGGCTGGGCGGCGGTCGCGGCGCGGCCAGGGTCATGCCATCTCGGCCATATGTGCCCGGTACGCGCGACCGGTGCGTTTCCGCTGTGGGTCGCCGTCACCGTCGACGTCGCCGTGCACCCCCTCATCGGCGGTGCGGGCAAGAGTGTCCAACTCGTCGCCACTGAACTGCCCGGCAACGCCTCCCACAGTCACCACCCGCTGCACGCCACCGCGCCCCGGCGGGGCCAGCGGCGGGGCCGATTCGTCGTATGCCAGCGTTACGCTGTCGACGGACCACGACTCGTCCTGCGCGGTCTCGAAGTAGAGGAGAGTGACCTTTTGCTGCCTCGGGTGGCGGCGGCCTGGTCGACGCCCGCCTCGCGCATCGCGGCCTGCACCTGAGCGGGCCGCTTCGACAACGGGGCTCGCAGATCGGCCGGGACAGCGGCCACTTCCCACGTCTTACCACGGCGCCCGCTCGGCGGAGCCTATGGTTGGTGAGTGAACCGCGCTCGATAACATCGGCTGATGTACTCGCTGACGGTTCAGGAGACGAAGGTTGTCGTACTTGCCGAAGGCAGTAGTTCATCTGATTTGGCCAACGCCAGAGGGCATCTCTTCGAATATTTCATCGCGCGGCTGCTGACCCGCTTCGGGTTCGAGGAACCCCGCCGTGAGAACATCAATGTCACCAGCAGCGGTATCGAGCTCGACGTCGTGCTCAGACATGGTAAAACCGGCCGGACTGTGCTGGTCGAGTGCAAGGCGTACGGCAGTCCGGTCCCGGCCAAGGAACTCGTCGCCTTCTACGGCAAAGTTCACGCGCGGCGGCTGGCCGAACCGGAAACCGAAGGGCTCCTGTTCGCGCTTCCGGGGTTGTCGCGCAGCGGAGCCGAGCAGGCCCGCACCATCCAGGCCAAAGACAGCCTGTTCGCCTACTTCGACGCTGACCGGACCGCCGACATCGCCCGCCAGCTGCACATGATCGAGCCCTTGCCCGCCCCGCTTCGCGACAGAATGCTCACCGACCCGGCCCTGGTGATCACCGAGTATGGGGTGTTTTCTGCGAGGGTCGTGCTGGACACCGACACTCGGCAGGGCACGGAGATCGTCGTCTGGGGCACGGCCCCGGTTCCTGCGAAGGTGCTGGAACTCGTCGCCGAAGACGCGTACGCCCGGGGCCTGCCCGTCTCGCCGTACCGCACTCCGCCGGATGCGCAACCTGTTGGGGTGGCAGCCGACCTACCGGTGCTAGTGGAGGTCCGCGGTAGTGACACTGGCCTCGACTACCGGCTGCCCGCAGCCGCCGAGTTCTTCGTCGGCCGGCGGCAGTTGATCGACCAGATCATGGGAAAGGTCGGCACGGCCTCCTCTATTGTGATCCACGGCAAATCGGGATGGGGCAAGAGTTCGGTCGCCCTGCGCCTCAAGACCGAGATTGAGCGACATGGCGGCTACGCAGCCGTTTTTGACACCCGCACCGCGGGCCGCAGTGGATACGCGGCCGCCGCGCTGGGTTGGTTCGTCGAACAGGCCGCAGCGGCCGGGCACGTCACACTAGGGGACGACCGGTCCTGGAACGGCGTGGCGAACGCCGTCAAGAGTGCCGGCAACGCGACATGGCACACGCCGAAACGGCCCCTGCTGCTGTTCTTCGACCAGTTCGAGGCGGTGCTCACCGACGAACTGGCCTCCCGCGACTTCCGCGACCTGGTCCTCGCGATCGCCGGCACCGACGTCCCGTTGACGCTGGGGTTCGCCTGGCGAACCGACATGGGCGAATGGTTCGACGACCTCGCGCACCCGGTCCGCCACCAGATATTGGCGACGTCCGCGGTGTTCACGCTGGAGACATGGACCGATGACGAGATTGATGACGCCCTGGCACGACTCGACGCAGGGTTGCCGCCCGGCACAAAAGCGAAGCTACGGACGTACTGCCAGGGGCTTCCGTGGCTGCTGAAGAAGCTTGCCGAGCACGTCGCCGATCAGCGTCGTGACATGCTGGCGCATCAGCAGTTCGATGTCGCAGCCCTGTTCGACAAGGACCTCTCGGGCCTGCGGCCGGTGGAAAGGCACACACTGGAGAAGGTCGCCGCGGTGGCGCCGGTCTCCATAGCCGAGGCAGCCGAAATGGTTCCGGCCGCCGTCATCGACTCGCTGATCGCCGCACGTCTGCTGGTGGAGATCGGCGGCCGGCTCGACACGTACTGGGACACCTTCCGCGAGTATCTGATCTCTGGACGACTACCGGAGGAGGTCCGCTCGGACGTCGCGCACTGGCGCCGGGAATGGCAGTTGTCCGGCTGGCAGCGGCTGCTTCCGCACGATGCGATGTTCGTCGAGATCGCCGTCGCCACCGCCACCGTCCTGGAAATCGACGGCAGCCTGGCCGACCTGCTCGACCATCTCGGCGTCGTCCGCGCCGGCGTGCTGCCCGAAGGCACGCAGACGCCCTTGGACTGGGGGATCAGCGACGACAACGACGAGGAGACCAACCTGCTGAAGGCACATTCACGGGAGTCCTTCCGGTCGGCGTTGTCCGCGCTGGACATCAGGGAACCGGCAACGATTGGGGAACTCGCGGACACGTTGGCAGCCATTGGCGTCTACCACCGCAGCGTCGAGGACGGTGTCGAGCGGTGGCGGTGCGAGGACGATCTCCCGCCGGTGGCGCAGGTGCTGACGCTCACCGACCAGTTCGTGCACGACGAGGAACGGGTAGCCTTGCTAACCCGGATCCGGCCGGCCGTCGACCATCTGCTCCGGCACCTTCGCGGCAGGGGATGTCCGGAGGTCGTTGTCACCAGCGTGCAACGGCTCGCCGACGAGGCGTCGATGGGCGGGCCCGCGGTCCGCGACGCGCTCGCCGGCATGATCCGTGACGGGGACACACGCGTCCAGCGGTTCATGAAGGACGTTGATCCCGCTGACCTGGAGCGTATTGCCGAGCACGCCCGCATCACGCTGCTGCTCGACTGGAGCCGAGACGCAGGCGAGGCCGACCACGAGGACGACGACTGGGATGACATCGACCTGCAGCATCTGCGATGGTCCGGGCCGCCGTGGCAGGTCTACCAGAGCTTGGCCGAGCAGTTCCGGCAGGACGACGGCGACGTCATCGCGGTTCTCGGGGCGCTGCCGTTCGCCGTCCGGTTCCCCAACGGCAACAGGATCTTCTACAGCATGGCCCAGGCTGCGGTCGAACAACGGATCTCGGTTCCGGCGGCCGCGGGGGCGCTCCTGGAACTCGCACGGAACGGCCTGTTGATCTGGAATCACGAGGTACAGGAAGTGCAGTTCCGGGAGTCGGAGGACCCAGCGGTGTCGTCTTTCTTCGAGATTGCACCCAGACGGTGATCATTGAAGTCAGCCGCAGGCGTCGAAGCCACCTGGTCGCGCCGCCGTCACCCGGGGGCGACTCTGGTAGCGACCGCCCGGGTGAGCCTTGAATCCACAAACGACGAGGGTTGGAGTAGCACTGACGGTTGATAGCCGTTTCACAGGCATTCGTGATGGTTCTCGACAGGTCGAGCGCTCAGCGACCCGTCACCGGGGTCAGTCGTTGGCGGGGGGCGGCCACTTCCGCCCGGACCCAGGCGACCGCCAGGTCCGACGGACCGACCCACCTCGGGTATCTGGTGCCGAATGCCTGTTAGACCTCGGCGTCGGACGCGGCCTCCCGTGACACCGAGCAGCTTCAGCGGTCGCGGCAGATCACCGAGGCGCTGGCCGATTTCTATGAGCAAGCCGAGCGGGCGGCCGGCGTCACCGCTCAGGGTGCCAAGAAGGCGGTCCGCGTCATCGCCGATGCCGAACGGGGCGCCCGCGAGCCCGCCCGGCTCGCCGCGCAGGCGGTCGCCCGGCTCGAAGCCCTGGGCGAGACTCGTGGGACCATCGCGCAACTGACAAGCCCGTCAGTCAGTGCCGTGCGGAACCTGGTCGGCGAGGCGTCAGCGGCGCGAGCAGAGCCCGGGAATAACCGGCCGTCTCCCGGCCGCGCATACGTAGCGAGCGCGGACGATTCCGGGTCGGACAGCGACACCGACTCTGACCATCTTGGTCTGTGGGGGACTGCGATGAGGGCCGTGTTCGCGGACAGCGCGTCCGTGTCGAGCCGGCGGTAGGAGTCGGCGAGCACGCTGATCACGGTGAGGAGATACCAGCGGATGCGCTCGGGCAGCTCGGCGGCAGTCGCGGGACGGTTCCGCTTCGTCTGTTCGGGCACCCCCGGCACGTCCAGGCGGTGCGGCCAGGTCGGGTCGCGTCGGGTCGGTTCACGACGGCGCCGCCTTTCGCGGTGATGCCGTAGACGGCGACAGGTCGTCCCGGTGGTCGGCGAAGAATTGGTCGCCCTCAGCGAGTTGGATGATGATCCGGTCCCGACGCCCTGGTCATCGAGGACGTGGGGTTTGAACGCGATCGAGCTGCGTAGGTGCGGCCCGGTCACCTGCTAGCAGACGACGCCGGTCGCCCCGGACGTCGGCCGCGACGGCGACCAGGCCGTAGCCGGCCATGGCGTGGCTGGTCTCGGTCATAACGTGGCCCTCGTGGTGGAGACCTCGGCCGGGTCTTGAGAGACGGCGCAGCCATCGCCGGTCGCCGCCTGGGCGTCGGGATCGGTGGTCCGCCGGTGGGTGGTTGTGTCAGGTGCGGCGAAACACGGCGATGCCGGTGCCGGGGATCCTGACGTCGCGGACGGAGTCGCGGAACAGGTGCTCGACGAACGCTTCGGTGTGGAAGAACCGGTCCGGGATATCGGCGGCCCGCAGCGCGCCGGTCCAGCCGCGTCGGTCGCGTTCGACGGTGGCGAAGCCGTGGCGACCGGAGTGGACTCCGACGTACGCGGTGTTGACCGCGGTCGTGATCTGCTCGGCGGTGAGGTCGGTGGTGGTGGCACCTTCAACGTGCAGCCAGTCCCCGACGACCGCTGGCGGCAGGTTGTGGGTGGCGGCGAGGGCTTCGATGATGCACAGCACGTTGATGTCGAGACGGTCGCGGAGGCGGCCGTAGTCGCCGTACCCGAACGCGTCGACGATCAGGACCGGGCCGGTCGCGTCGCAGACCTGCCGCACATGACGTAGCGACTCGGCAGGGTCGGTGGTGATCCGGGTCCAGTGGGTGAGGGTCGGGTCGGCCTGGTCGGCGACGAGCACCTGCGTACCCGAATCACTCCGGTGCGGCTCGGGCCCGGGGCTGCGGCCGTTGCTGGCGTCACGCAGACGGGCCAGGCACTTGATGGCGCCGCGCGACAGGTGGGACAGGGCAACAACGGCTTGGGCCTGGTGGCGAAGCTGGTAGCTGGTCAGCGTGGCAGCGGGTGTGACGACCCGCGCGTTGTAGGTGAGCCACGCGACTGGGGTTCCGTCGCAGGAGACGACGTAATAAATCGTGTCACCGGTCACCGGAGTCCCCCGCTCCCGGTAGACGCTGTCGTGCAGCAGCGCGGCGGCCTCAGGCGTCAGGGCGCCAGCCGGGATGGGCCCGTGGCTGCGGTATCGCAGCGACTGGCCTTGAACCCTCCCGGCGTTCGTGTCGATGAGGTTCCGCATCTCCCGCAACGCCTCGGTCTGCGAACTCCGACTCATCACAGCCCTCCGACATCGCGACGATTCGCGGAAGGGTGTCGTGACGGGCCTGCCGGGGGCCCCTGGTTCACGACCGGTGCCCGCGTGTCGGGCTTCGGGAACGCGTACCGGAACGTGTCGAAGTCCTCCAGAACGAGGGCGAGCCAGGGCCGCCGCTGGCGGGCCGCCGCCCTAAGGAGGTCGATCAGGAGGCGGCCGTCGGAGAACCGCTGGGTCAGTTCGAGGTGCTCGACGAAGTCGTCGCCACCGATTTCGTCGGTGTGCCCGAGTTCCTGGCGGGTACCTGAGCCCCAGCCGTCGGCGTAGACGACCTGCTGCCCGGAGTCGGGCCGGCCCGGGTCGGCGGGCAGGCCGGGGATGCCGTTGCTCATCAGGTAGGTGCCGTCGTCCTTGACCCACAGCAGCGCCGGCACCGCGGGCCGGCCCTCGTCCTCGCGGGTCAGCGACCGCACGTTTTCGGGTGCGGCAAGGGCGTGCTCGGCCAGGCGCAGCGCCTCGTCCAGGGGAAACAGCAGGCTGATCATCGGCGGGTTTCCCTTGTCAGTTGCAGGTCTGGCGGGACGGTGCTGGTCCACGTGAAGGTCATGGCGTCCAAGACCGGACGGCCGTCGACGGTCACCGCGAGCCCGAAGTCGTCGCCGTCCTCGGTGAGCACCTCGACACGCAGATCGGCGCTGCGGTCGGTGGGCTGATACACGCGCACGACGTACTTGTCCGCGGTGACGGCGGCGACCTGTAGCCCGTAGCGGGTCTCGGTCACCTCGGCCTCGATCTCCCACGCCTCATCGATCAGTGGCCGTCCGCTGCCCGAGATCAGCCCACACAGCAGCTCGACCACGTCGGCACCGGAAGGGTCCGCCTCACGGTTGAGAAACGCCGTCAGCTCGTCGACGATCATCGTGTCCGGATGCCGGTCGCCGGTCATCGCGCCGCCCTCGTGGCCAGGACATAGCGGCGGACCCGATCCCAGGACTCCTCCGTCAGCACGCCGAGCGCCCGTGCCTCGTCAAGGTGATCCAGTGCCGCCGGATGGTCCCCGGCCTCGAACGCCGTCTGGGCCGCGGCGAACGCCGTCTCACCCTGCTCGCGGCGCAGGTCGTGCCACTGCTGCGGGTTGCGGACCGGACCGGTCTCCGTGAGCGCCTCGGGATGGGTCCGACCGTAGGCGTAGATCCAATCCCACTCCTCACGAGTGGCTTTGACGATCTCGGCCACGTACCGGCAGCCGTCGCCAGTGACCCGCTGGTAGCCGGGGCCGTGCTCTTCGAGGGCGAGCAGGATCTGTCGCTGGCGGATGCGCACCAGCCGGGCAGCCCGGTCATCGGGGATGGTGCCGGTGGCTGCCTGGGGATTGCTGGTCATGTTTGCGGTTCCGATCAGGTCAGGGGACGGGGTTTCGCCGGAGACGGCCTCGATAGGCGCATCGATGAGGTCCGGGGCACCGACGCGGCAAGACGGCGGGAGGCCAGCGCGCTGCGCTGGCCTCCCGCCGAAGGGCGTTAGTGCGGTGAGACGTCAGACGGTGGTCAGGGACTCGGACTCGGTCAGTTCGGCGAGGGCGAGGTCGGTGACCAGTTCCTCGATCGGGTCGCTGGCCTCGGAATCTGCTCCCTGTCCGCCGCCCGGCTCGCCGCGCTCACCGTCGGCGGTGCCGTCTGCCGGCAGCTCGATCTCGGCGACCTCGCCGTCGAGGTCCGGATCGAGGTCCTGGTCGGCGCTCTCATCGGGCTCCTCGTCGCCCCGCAGGGACTGCCGCAGCGTCATTTCCGCCTCCGACAGGGTGTAGCCGTCGGCGACGAGTTGGTCGAGCCAGAACGCCGCCGAGTCAGCGTCGAATTTCCAGGCTATGTCGGCGGCGGCGTAGCCGAGGTTGCGCTCGTGGGCGCAGATCCACTGCGCCACCAGGCACCGGCGCAACCGGTCCTCACCGGCCGCCAAGATTACGTCTATGCCGTGACCACCCAACGCCGTGTACAGGTCGTCGACGTCGGCGAACCGGATCGAGGCGGTGTCGGCCACGGCGTTGCGCAGCGCCTCGGGGAACAGGCGCTTCGAGGCGCGGGCTGAGGCGTAGGACTTGCGGTAGAAGTCCTGCCGCACGGTCGTGGCCAGCGTGAGGTTCTCGAGATACTCGGCGTGGACCCGCTCGGCTTCCTCCCGCTCGGCCAGCTCATCCTTCGACAGTTGGGGGCCGAATCTGTTGAAGCGGGTGTAGCCGTACCGGTCCGGGTCGGTGCAGTACACCACCGCCCGCGCGGCGTCGCCGAGGCCCTTCTCCACGAACGCGGCGAACCCCGGCCGTGCCATCACCACATCCGGATCGAGGCGCTGCCCATCGGCGTCGACCAACGCGTCGGCGGCCACCTCGAGACCACTGTAAGGGAACGATTTCGGCTTCCCGGTGACCTTCACCCCTGCGAGAACCAGCTCGGCCTTGAGCCGTTCCTTCGCCGCGCCGAACACACGCTTGGACCGCTCCGAGGCGATCGCATGCCGCAAACCCCACGCCGACCCTGTCGCCTTGAGGATCCGGGTGAGGGCGGCGGGTTCCTCGGTGAACTCAGCGAGCGCGGCGGCGTCCTCCAGGGTCAGAGCACCAGCGTCGGCGGCGCCACGGGCCGCCTGCGGAAGCGCACGCAGTTGCAGGGTCTGCTTGACCTTCGCCGTGGGAATCGCGCGGACCTTCGCGATCTGCTCCGGGGACCAGTCCAGCAGGGTGAGCTGGTGAAACGCCTCCGCTTCCTCAGTCGGGGTCAGCCCGATCCGGTGGCCGTTCTCCGCGAGCTGGGCGACGATCTGCAACGCAGCACCCTCGTCGGCGGCGACCCAGCACGGCACCTGGCTCACCCCCAGGTCGATCGCCGCGTACTTACGACGATGCCCGATGATCAACTGGAACATGTTGTCGCTGCCCTCGACCGGGATGACGACCAGGGGACACAGAACCCCGACCACGGCCATCGACGCCTTCAGGTCGGCCAGGTCACCGATGTCGGTGCGCAGGTTGCGCGGGTTGTCGACCAACTCGCTCGGATCGATGTACTCCGACCGAAGCGTCGGCAGATCAGTAGGCGGAATCAGATCGAGACCGTCACCAACGATCTCGCCGGTGACGACCTCGTCGGAAGTGACAGGGGTCAAGGTGGCTGTAGACACGGAAAGTCCTTCCAACAACGGAAAAAGGGGAAGCCGCCCATCGGCCGGCGCGGTGGCCGGGTGAGCGGTGCTGGCCCGATCCGTCAAGGCCGACCGATCGGCACGGCCCCGCAAGACCCACCCCCGGCCGTATCCACGCAGCCGGGCACGGTTGAGACGGGGTGGGCCTTGCGGGGCCAGCCGCGGTCGGCCAGGATCGAGGGCCAGCAACCGCACCCCGGGCATCCCGCCTCAGGCGAGCGGCAGAATCGGTTCGCGAGACCCGAACAGCTCAGCCGCTCTCAGGCAGCGGCTAGGTGCATCGCCTGGATGGCGGTGGACTCCAGTTCGTGCGCCGCGTCGGCGTCGGTCAGAGTTTGCGCCACCGACGTGACGGCGTGCATCACCCCGCCCGCGGACAGGTCCGCGCCGGCGATGAAGTGCGCGAGGATGCTCTGCTGCTGCTCCTCGGTATACCGCAACTGCTGCCCGACCACCTTCAGCGTGGTGTTCGGGTCGGTGATCGGAGTGCCCGCCGCGGCTTCCAACCCCCGCAGCGCCTGCGCGATGTAGTCAGGGTCGAGGAACGCGGTCACCGCGTCCGTGGTCCGCGACGTGATCAGCTCCAGGGTCTTGCGATTCGTCGCCTCCGACGCGGTGACCACCCCGTCGTCAGCGGTCATCCGGGACCCGACGTGCGTCCGGCGCAGGGCGTCACGGCGCAGGGTCATGCCGTTGCGGCACACCTCGAACCGCACCCACGGGGCGATAGAGAACGCCCCACAGCCGGTTTCGGAGTTGCGGATCAGGAAACCGGCCGACACGATCGGCAGGTCGGCACCGGCGCGGCCGTCGAACGGCGACCGGTAGCGGTCCAACAGCCGGGGCGCGGCCACCTGCACCTGCGGTGAGTAGACCCGCAGATACATGCGCCGGTCAGTCAGGTCACAGCCAGCGAACCGCACATGGACACCGGCTTGGCGGATCCCGTCGAGGGCGGCGAAGAGGACGTCAAGGTTGTCGATGCGGGCGTACCGGTCCGACAGCACCGCCCGGGCCACACCGCCGCCGGTGTTACCGCGCAGGCAGCGGACCAGGAACGTGCGGTGGTCGCGCTGCAGCCACCCGTTGACGTTGTCGTCCCACAGATCCGGGTGCTCGGCGGCCAACCGCCGCAGGTAAGCGACGGGGATACCGAGCTTGTCGGCCAGGCCGGTGTTGGCCACATCGTTCGGGGCGTACGTGCCGGCGGTCATCGTCACCCCGTCCGGGCCGAGTTGCGGCTCGGTACCGTCGAGGACCAGTTTCCCGCCGACAGCGCGCATCCGCCCGGCCCCGGCCTTCACATCCACCACGCGGGTGGACTGGTCAGCGAGCATGCGGCGGAGCTGGTCGAGTTCCAGATTCCGGTTGGCCGGCACAGTGATCATCGGAGACACACAAAGCACTCCTTACAACAGTGAGGGGAAAGAGAGGCCGCCCGTCCTCGTGGCCGAACGTGGCTTGATAAAGGCCACAGCGCGCGTCGGGACGGGCGGTGGTGCGCCCGGCCTCCCCGGTGGGGGCTGGGGCACGAGGACAGCTACCCGCCGGTCGCGCCGACGACGTCACAGCCCCGACAAGCCGGAAACAGGCGGGAGACGATCACGGCCGGCAGGCCGAGATCGTCTCCCGCCCCGGCGTGGGCGGGGCTTGACGGCGGCCAGCGGCGGCGGGAGCGTCGGTCCTCGCACCCAGCACCCCGGGGAAGGGCCGGAACCCGGCAAGCCCTGAGTGGGAGCAGGGTGATGTGTCGTTCGCGTCAGCCGGAGGACGGTTGAGGTAAGGATCGAGCGACGGTCATCAGAGCGAGATGACGCTCGGTTCGCCGCCGACGTGGTCGAGCACCTGTTGGAGGGCGTCGGTGCGGGTGTAGTCCCCTCGCCAGATGGTGGTGCAGCGCCCTTGGCGGATGACGTGTACAGCCCAGCCGCCGGGCTCGGGATTGATGACGTGAACGGAATCGGCGTACTGGCCCTCGCCACCGATGACGACGACCGATCGCTGCTGCACGCGGGACAACGTCTCGGCGACCAGGCGAGTGAGGTCGCGTCTGGCGTCGGCCTCGGTTAGTGCTTCGCAGGTGAACGGGTTGAACCCGGTGTGGCCGTCGAGCCGGAGGTCGACGTGCCACGGAGCGCCACGGGTGCCGGCGCGGTAGAGGGTGATCGGTAGGCGGATCACGGATGCCTTCCGGACACGACGCACGCGACTCCTCCTTCCGGGAGGAGTTCGCTGCGGCGTGCGGTCTGGTGCTGCCACGCATGGACCTGGGCGTGGAAGCGGGTGAAGCCGAAGCCGATCAGCTCCTGCTCCTCGGCGAGGAACACGGCGTACACCGGTTCCCAGGCCCGCCATCCGCGGTTCGCCGACGCGACGATCAATTCGGGGGTGGTGGGCATCGACGCGAGTTTCGGTGTGCTGAGCAGATCGGCGTAGGCGTGCAGGTGCTCGCGAATGTTCGGGTCGCCGGTGACGGCCAGCACGGCGCTCATTGCCGCTCCCCTCCGGTCGAGGTCGTGGCGGGTGGCCACGCGCCGACGGTGAAGCCGGGGATGTGCGCGTCGAGCGCCGCGGCGATGAGCAAAGTCAGCCGGTCTACAGGGTTGACCGTCAGGACACGGCGAGCCGCGGCGTGGGCGATCGCCTCCTCGCCGCGCATCCACGCACACCACGCGGCCAGGCTCCCCGGCCCGGTGACGTAGGCGTCGGGCATCCGGCGGGTCATGTCGAGCCACAGATCGCGCTGCCACATTCGCCCCGACGTGGCCTTCCACGCCCGTGCGCGTAGCCGCTTGTCGCGCAGCAGCACACCCAGTTCGGCGACCTGTGCGGTGGTGAGCCGGAACCCGTCGCCGGCCACATCCATGAAGAAGGCCAGCTTCGCCTGCTCCGGGTAGCCCCTGCTGCGGATAGCGGCGATCTCCGCACCGACCGCGGCTTGTTCGACCGGGTCGGGCTTGGCGAGCGCGAGCAGGTGGGACCGGTCAGGTAGGGCGACGATGCCGTGAAACGCGGCCCGCGCCGCCGTCGCGGTGGCCGTCGGATCGAACACCACCCCACCCGAGGCGTCACAGGGGCACCCGAGGCAGAAGTAGTGCCCGACAGCGACCAGGAACGCCTCCGCCACGGGCACGTGACGTGCCAGGTCAGCGGCCACTGCCGCGACCGCGCCGGACGCGCTCAGCGGACCGTAACCGACGACGATCAGGGACTGGGAATTCCCCCGGGCGGCGACGGTACGGACCGTGTCGGTGACGTGGGTGGCAGGCGCGGTCAGATCGTGACGGGCGGCTGCCTGGATCTCGTGGTCGGCCTGGACGAACAGCACCACCAGGCTGTCCGCCGGGTGATAGCCAAGCAGGTACGGCACCAGCCCGAGCAAATCCTCGGGGGTCCGCATCTGAAACGGGAATCGGTTCTCGGGCATGGTGAGGAACTCCGTCAGGTCGCAGGAGAAAAGGAAGAAGCGACGAGAAGCCACGAGCGAACCGCGCAGGGCTCTGCCCCGGGTCGGCGGCTGTCGCAGTGAGGACGTCGTGGCGAACCCGGCGGGGTCGTTGCCCGCGCTGGCGCGTCGACGCCGATTCAGGCGCCGACGCGCCAGTGGCGAGGGGCCGCGCAAGCAGAAGGCGCGCACCAGCGCCTGGGGGTTCGGCGGTTTCCGTCGGCGATCGGGGGTCAGCGGTCCCGGGCCCCGGCCGTCAGAAACACATCGGTGTCCTCGATGACCCACGGGGCGTCGGAGTACCTGGGCAGCCGGCCGATGGCCTGCCGGCGTAGGGCGTTGCAGAACTGGTACGCCTCACTGCCACGCCAACCCGGGTGCTCACACGACTGGTACTCGTAGCAAGACAGCGCCTTGAGGACCACGATCGGGTCCGGAGTTCCCGGAAGCCAGGTGAACAGGTACGGCTCCTCGATCTCGTCTTCGGCGTACCGGTGGTTCACGCTGGCCCGGTTCTCCGCCAACAACATCGCACCGACCCGACCCGCGGTTGGTAGCGTCAGATCGCGGCGGCGCTGGACGGACTCCAGCTGCGACTCCGACGACGTCCAACTGCCCCGATCTGACGTCGCGGTGGGGCTCGGCCAGTACCAGGACAGTGGGTAGCCCGTCTCGGCGAAGCGAAGACCGGCGGTGAGCATCGCGTCGATGTGCACGTTGGGAACCTCGAAGGCACTCATCGGGCACCGACCAGCGGAAACGGGGACAGGGCAGATCGCATGGGACACCTCTTCGGGAGTCGCACGATCGCGTACCCCGACGACGGTGAAGCCGCCGGGGACGCGCTGACTCCCGCCGCGTACCGGCCCGGATGCCCGCAGGCAGGCAAGGGCCCCGGCCAGCACCGGTCACCCGCGCCAACGCCCGACCAGCGAACAGGTACGTCGGTGACCGGTGCGGACGGAAGCGCCCTTTGCCGGACAAGGGCCGGGACGGTAAACGCGCGGGAAGGACAGCACGGCACCGCGCGGCCGCGATCGGTTCGCCACCCGCGACAGAGGAAGACACGCGATGGGGCATCGTGTGGTTCTGACGGTCTCGCTCGATCGGCCCCACCGGGGCGGCGCAAGCTGGCCCCACCGGAGATCGTCGGGGTGGTGGCGTGGCGGCCTGAACTGGCCCCACCAGGCGGCTCGCCCGCGACTACGGTGTGTCACCTCGGCGGGGGTAGCGAGGGCGCGGATCACGGCTACGCCTGATCAAGCGATAGCGGCTGCCGACGTCACCACCTTTGTCGTCAACCGACAGTGGCGGCAGCGGCACCCACCCGCAAACCGGTCCCGCTCCTCTCGATCGCGACGGCCACGACCGGACCCCGCAACGGAAGGCTCCATGTCAACCTGACCACATCCTCGGTCACGTGCTCCCGGCTCGGCAGCCTGCGCTGTCCGGTGCCGTCGATCATCACGAACGAGGTCAACCTCACGTCGCCGTCCGGAACCTCGACCCGTACCCCGTCGCCATCGCTGACCGCGGTCATCGGCAGCGTCGGCAGCTCGGGATCGATCCGCTCGTCGCCGACCTGACCGAGCGGCACAAGGACCAGCAACGGCCAGACCGATCGCAGCGGACCGGTCGAGTAGCGCACCACCACGACCTCGCTCAGCATGTCGGAACGCAACCGGTCGTCCACCGCCAGCCAGCCAGCCGCCGCGCCATCCCCGCCGGCGCCAGCGTCGGCCTCTCGGAGCGCCTTGCCGAGACGGGCGAAGACGGGTTGAAACCCATCCACATCCACATACACGCTGATCAAGTGGTTCCCGGATCGGCCGGGGATGACCACCGCCCCAAGTGGATTGCCCCCACTTGAAGGGCCGGCGGACGCGCCGCTACTGGGCGGGGACAAGGTCAACGTCGCTGGCGCCTCGCCCGAGCCGAAGAGCTAGAACGAACATCAGAAAGTGTTGTAGCCGAGCCGGTCATTCTCGTCCTGCATCGCGGCAGGAATCGGCGGCGATACCCGCTTTGGAGTCGTCACTGGGACGGTCCAGGTCCAGTGTGCGGCTTCTGAGGAACTCGTCGGTCTCCCGCACCGGCACGTCCACTGGTCCATATCCTTGTCGACCGGATGAGGCGGGTAGAACCGCAGCTTCAGTTCCTCGACCAAAGAGGTGTCGCGGTGCGGCCGCAGCACGTCCACGAACACCCGTACCGGCTTGCCGGCGACGTGGGTCATGCCGTTCATTGAGAGCGTTGACCTGCTGTTGCCTTGCACCGTGTCGCCGAGGATCCGATACGAGTGCTTCGGGATGAAGGTGAAGAACAGGTTTTCCTCACCGGTGCGAGGGTTGCGCTCGATGACGAAAGTCGCGTCCGGGTCGCCCGGACGGTAGAACTCATGATCGCGGTCGAGTTCGACCTGCGCGACCTTGGCGGCCGACTCCGCGGAGGCCTTGGCGTGGACCGCGGAAGTCTCCGATGCATCGGCGGATCGTTGCGAGGCCGCGGCGCTTCGAGCGCCATATACCCAGGACACGATCAGGGCCGCGACGCTGACCACGACTGCGGCGACGGTAAGAGTGGTATTCACGGCGCTGGAGCGTAGAGCCAAGGTGTGACAGTTCCGCGTTTGGGAGGCTGTCCAGGGCGGGTTTGTCTGCTTCGCTGCGAGCGCAAATGCACCCTGTCGAGGGCTCCACTTCGGGATGGCGGTCGAGCGGTCGGCACCTACCCTGTGCGGGTGATCTCCGCAGCGGTGCAGAAAGTCGACGTCGTTCACGACTGGATGGACTGGGTCCAACTCCTGGTCGGCGTCCTGGGAGTCCTTGCGCTCTGGTTGGCCTACCGGGCGCAAAGGGAGGCCACCAGGGCGCGGCAGGAGATCCCTGCCGAACGCCGGCGACAGTTCGAGTTGGAAATTCTGCGCGGTGTGCTCGACGACCTCGACGAAAAGCAAGTCCTCCACGAGGTCGAGTTCTCCCCATCCCGCCTGCAGCGCTACCAGCACCGGCTGGCGCCGCTGCCCGACTCGGCGCTGCCGTTCTGGCGGCAGGCAATGACCGTGGATTGGTACGACAGCCTGCCCGACGATCACGGTTTCCGGGCGCGGCAGAAGGCCTTGAGCGTCAGCCGGTTCGCGGTGGTCCAGCAACTCGGCAGTAACCCTGACGACGCAGAGCTCAGGGCCGAAGCCGACCGGCAGGCGGCCGAACTTTCGGCGGCCGCCACCCAGTTCGCCGACGACATCCGCGGGCGCCTGCTGGACGAGTTGCTGGCGGCGATCAGGGAACGAGTTGAAGCGGGCGCTGATCAGCCTCAGCGCTGGTGGCAGTGGCGCTGACGACAAACCCTGCGAGGCTAGGAAGAACCTGACCGGTCGACCGGGTCCGCGGCTGCGGGTGTTTCAGTGAGCCGCAGGGCGAGCAGCACGTCGGGATGCGGGCGGGCGGTTACGCGGTGCGGCTGGTCGACGTCGGGGACCACGTCGGTGACCAGGTCGCGGTCGGCGAGCGCGCTGAGCAGGTCGGCCGGGCCGTTGCCGTGCTGGTCGCCGAAGGGGCGCAGCACGTGCTCGTGGACCAGGCGCAGAACTTCGTGGGCTTCGTGGCCGGTCAGCGGGGCGAGTAGCCGCTGGCTGTCGGTGAACCGGGCGCGGATGTCGTCGGGCACCGCGCCGGGGTGGATCAGGCAGGCGAGGTGCTGGTCGGTGACGGCCAGCCGCATCGGTCCGCCGGCGAGCAGTTCTTGGCCTGCGGTGGTCGCGGTGTGCAGCCGCTCGCGGGTCCAGCCGAGCAGGTCGAGAAGCTGGTCGACGGTGAGGACTCCGTAGCTGAGCAGCAGCGCCAGCAGCAGTTGTGCGTCGCCGGGCGTCGCGGCCGCGGGTGACGCCGGCGCGGTGGTGTCGGTGTCGAGCACGAGGTCGGCGATGCCGAGGTCGAGGACCTCGCCGAGGCGGGCGAGCAGGGCGAGCGAGACGTCGCGGTGGTGCTCGAGGGTTTCGTGCAGGTCGGCCAGGCGTAGCCCGGTCAGCTGCCGGAAGGTGACCTCGGCGATGCCGATCTCGGAGGCCCGGGCTCGGATCAGCGGGTAATTCAGCGTCCAGGTCATGGTGGGGTTCCGTCCTGTCCGTGCAGCGGGGTGCCGACCCACCAGCACTCGGCCCGCCGGTGCCACGGCTGACCGTCGTCGGCGGGTCCGCGTACCGGTAGCGCGATGCCGCACGCCGCGGCGGAGGCGACGAGAAGCCGGAAGTGCTGGCCGACGCCAGCGCGTCGCAGTCATCCGGACGAGCGGGCGCCGCGCAGCTGCTCGAAGGTGCGGGCCGCGGCCAGCAGCGGCCGCGCCGCCGGGGGCACGGTGTAGTCGGCGCGGCTGGTCAGTGGCGCGGAGCGCAGCACGGCGGCCCCGTCAGCGAGGGCGTGGATCGGCCAGGCGCCGACCTCGTCCGGACTCTGGCCGGTGAACAGGGCGACCGCGAGCGCGGCGGCGTGCACCGGGTGGGCGATCGTGGCGCGAATCCGGTCGACGAGCTCCGCGCCGTCGGGCGCACCCGGGCCGCGGCGATCACCGCATGATCCGGCTGCGCGAATCAGCATCAGCCCCGAAACAGCGCCCGCAGCCAGCCGCCGCGCGGCGGCTTCGCAGGGGCTCGGACTTCTAGAATCTCCCCGTCGTCGTAGTGAGAGACGACCTTCACCTGGTATCCGTGCTCGGTCAGCGTCTTCGCGTGCTGACGCATCAACGGCGGCCACACACGGAACGGGTCGTAGTGGAAACCGCCCACGTAGTGCGGGCCGCCGTCCTTCGCGACCTGGATCTCGAAGCCGCCTTCGTAGTGCTCGTCCTCGTGGAAGGCGTCGTAGTCACGCCCGCCGTGGCGTCGCAGCAGAAGGCGAATCCGGTCCGCCTCGAGTTGGGCGTCGCGTTGCTGTTTCTGGCGAACCTTGTCGCTCATGGCGGTGACAGTAACCGAGCAGTAGCACCGTGTGCATCACGCACATCGATGCCGTGCCGGGCCCCGACCGGCCGGGACCGTGCCGAGTCCCCAACCCAGGCACGCCGTCTACGCCGGTCCGGGCGCTTGAGACCGTGATAAGCGGTGCGCTGAACGTTCACAGCACCGTCCCCCGTTCCTGGTCATCGTTGTCGGTGGCGGTCTGGTCCGTCACGGTTCCGGCCGGGGCCTGCCCGGTGACGGCGAGTAGCTCGAACCCGAGGTGTTCGCTCTGGTATCCGTCGTTGAAGGTGAGCCGCCACCAGCCGGCTGTGCCGGCGTGGCGGGTGGCGAGCGTGCGGGTGAGGCCGGCGTATGGCCCCCGCTCGCAGTAGAAAGTGTGGACCATTCCCGCGTGGTCGACGGTGCCGAGGACGACCGCCCCCGGGTCGGCCTGGTCCACGCGGATGGGCGTGAACGCGGGTACGTCGCGTTCCTGCGCCGTGGCGGGAATGTCGCGCACCTCCTCTTCGAGGCCGGGACACTGATCGCGCCACGTTCCGGCGATCCGGTGCTTCGCGTGCGGCTGGGTGTTAATGCACACGGCCTGCGGGAACTCGATGTCGTCGATGCCGTCGTCGTACATGGTTCGCAACTCCTAAAACGTTCGGGTAGCTCCGGTGTCACAGCTAGGAGCCGTCCAGCGAGGGCGTCACCGCAGGGTTGCGAGGGCCGTCGACGCGGAAAGCAAACAGCGCGGGCCTGCCTTCGCACCCGGCCGCCGGTGATCTCGGCAGGTTCGGTGTTTTCAGCGCCGACCGACAATGGGCGCCGGACCCAACGCGGCAAGGCAGTCCGGATCTGTCGGCCCGGCCGGTGACGCTTGGGGTAACGGTGGGCGGACAGGTCGATACGAGTACGCCGCCGCTGGGCCGGTGAGCCCAGCCGCATCAGGTACCGGTGGTTACCCGGATGCCGGACGGTCGTGGCCCCGATGACGGCGAGCGTCATGGTGAGCCACCGGCGCGGAGGTTGGTCCTCGGTGGGAGGTGGTGCGCCGAGAGCTAGTGCGTTGACCACGAACGTTCACCGGGTCGGCGACACACCGGGACATGTCCGCCGGTAGCTGCTGATCAAGGCTCACTCTCAACGCGGTGATGTTGGTTGTTGAGAGTGAGGTGACGGGTTGGCCGAGCCGGTCAGGGCACGGCGGTTGACGCAGGACGAGGGCCGCAAGCTGCAGCAATATCTGCTCTGGCGCAACGCCAACACCCGCCACCCTGACGTCCTGACCGCGCAACGCCGCGAACGAGCCCGCGTCCGCAGCGAACGCCAGCAACACGGGGGACGCCCCCGAGCCAAGGCCGCTTGACCAGTCAGACCCGGTGAACGTTCACGGCCAACACACTAGGGCCAGATGACCGGCCCGTTGCCCGCGCGCACCTGCAGGTCCGCGGTGAGCACCCCGGCCGACCGCAGCGTGCCGAGCACCCGATCCCGTTGCGCGGAGGTCAGCGAAGTCCCCCTGGGATAGACCCGGAACCGTAGGCGCGGCGCCGACGGGCCGCCCGAGGCGGTCACCGCCGTGACGCCGTCGAGCTTCGCGAGCTGGTCCGCCGCGACCAGGACCGGCTCGGTCAGGGCGGCGCCGCCGTTGCTGTCCACCTGCATCTGCTCGGTGGGGTGGGCGCTGAGGGTCAGCCGGTCGGCCGTCATCCCAGCGGCGGCCCCGGCCGCGACGAGGTTCCGGTATACCGCGGTGGCGGCCGGGCGGGCGGCGGCGGCGCCGTCCCACCCCTGGACGGAAACCATGAACTGGGTCGTGGACTGCTGCATCGCCAGCACCCGGTGAAAGCTGCCGGAGTCGATGGTCTGCCCCCACATGTCAGCCTGCCGGTCGAAGGCGTCGCGCGCGGCCGTGCCGTCGTACCACCGCCCGTCGTGCTCGGCGCTCCCGCGCCGCACCACCAGCATCAACGTGAGCGCGCTGACGCCGTCGGCCCGCATCAGCGCCGCCCGCAGCTGTTTCACCGCAGTGGCGACGTTCCCGGTGGCGGGGCGGATCGCCACGTCGGCGTGCACCAGGATCCCGTCCCGAGCCTTGCCGGTCCGGACGTCCAGACTCTCCACCCCGGCCAGGCCCTTGACCGCGGCCAGAACCTGCTTCTTGGCCCCGGCCGCCTTCTCCGCGTCGCTCGTACAGCCGGCCACACCTGCCACGCACAGCGCCAGAGCCGCGCCCACTGCCATCCATCGCCGCACCAGCCCACCGTATCCGGCCCCATCTAGTGTGTTGGCCGTGAACGTTCACCGGGTCTGACTGGTCAAGCGGCCTTGGCTCGGGGGCGTCCCCCGTGTTGCTGGCGTTCGCTGCGGACGCGGGCTCGTTCGCGGCGTTGCGCGGTCAGGACGTCAGGGTGGCGGGTGTTGGCGTTGCGCCAGAGCAGATATTGCTGCAGCTTGCGGGCCGGGACGGTGTGGTTCGGGTGGTTCGAGTTCGCCATCGTGAACATGCGTAGCGGCCCGAACTGCGCCTCGATCGGGTTCGCCCAGGACGCGCTGGTGGGGGTCAGGCACAGCTCGACCTTGTTGCGAGCTGCCCAGGCTCGGATGGCCGGCGTTTTGTTCGTGGACAGGTTGTCCTTGATGACTTAGATCGGGGCGCCGTCCGGCCGCGTTTTGCGGATCGATTTCAGCGCGGACAAGGTGTGATCTGCGCCTTTGCGTCGCCGGTTCACTCCCCAGAGCTGGTCGTCGCCGAGGCTGTAGCAGCCGTGGAAGTAGCGGATGCCGTGCGTGCGGTGATACGTCGCGGGCAGCCGCTCCGGGTGCGACTGCGGTGCCCAGCCTCGGCCGTGGTGCGGACGGACCGACAACGGCCCGAACTGGTCGAACGCGAAACAGCGGGCCGGGAACTTGCTCGTCACTTCCTCGATTCGGTCGAGTTTGGCGTCGAAGTCCGGGTCCTTCGATTCCTTCCAGGTGCGGGTCCGCTGCCAGCTGACGTCGTTACGGCGCAGGATCTGCCGCAGCCGTTCCCGGCCGACGATGACCGTCCGGGCGGCCCTTGGCCGTCGCGACGATGAACGCCTCATCGTCGTCACTGATCCGGCGGGGACGGCCTCCCGCCCACTGAGGGTCGAGTGCGCGAAGACCGATCTCGTTGAACGCGTGGATCACGTCGCGGACGGTGTCCTCATGCCCAGCGATCAGCGCAGCGATCGCCGGGACCGGTGTTCCTGACGCCGACGCCATGATGATCAACGCCCGACGCACCCGGACCGAGTCGTGCTTGCCTCTACGGACGAGTTGCTGCAGCTTGCGGCCCTCGTCCTGCGTCAACCGCCGTGCCCTGACCGGCTCGGCCAACCCGTCACCTCACTCTCAACAACCAACATCACCGCGTTGAGAGTGAGCCTTGATCAGCAGCTACCGGCGGACATGTCCCGGTGTGTCGCCGACCCGGTGAACGTTCGTGGTCAACGCACTAGCAGGCGGGCGACGACACCGCGCGCACCACGCTCATTCCCGACGAGCTTGGCGACCGCCCGTGCGTTGAGAACGGTGGCGTTCGGGAGCATGATCAGCGATCGGGGTGTGGCCAGGCCGGTGTAGATCGCCGAACATGCCTGGTAGATCGTGCCGGCGTGCCCGGGGCTGATGGTCACGGGACCGTCGGGCGTATGCTGGATCCGAGGGATGGGGTCGGCGAACGCGACCACTCCGCGTGCTCCGCGTTCGGCCGCCATTCGTAGAGCGGCTGTGGTGAACCACGATTCGCCGTTCGCGGGCACATCACCTAGGACGAGCCGCGCAAGATCCAATGATTCGGTGTAGGGCTCGAGGTCTGGGAACGGGCGGGTCAGGACGTGCTGGTGCACGGGAACGCCGAGGACCAGCACCCCGCACAGGCTGCCGTCGTGTCGGTCGACCATGCCGAACCGCATCCGCGCCGATGGCCAACTGTGGGCGTAATGATGCCGAAGGACGTAGCGTTTCGCCTCGGCTTCGGGTAACTCGACGGTGTGGTAGCGGCGGGCGTTGAAGCCACCGTGGCGGCGGTGGACCCAACTGTGGCGGCCCTGGTGCCACCGCTGGCACCACGCCGTCAGGTGTGGCAGCGCGGTGTCGCTCATCGCGGTCACCGCGGGGTGAACGTGTAGGCACGGTAGGTGTCATAGACCCGGCAGACGGTCTCCGCGATCTCCGTGAGCACGAGGTCCGCCGGACGCGGGCGCTGGTGGAACATGCGTGGGTGGATCTGGTCGGAGGCGACGGTGACCGCGTTGTCGATGCGGACCAGGAGGAGGAACCCACCATCACGGGCCTCACCAACGGTGGTCGGGTGGACGCTGACGTCGCTGATCGGGTCCCGGTAGCGCATTGCGCCGTGGTCGACGCATCGGGCGAGCAGGTCGTGGACGTCGGTGCCGAAGTCACGACTGCCCGGGTCGAGTACCTCCAGGATGCCGTTCAGCTCGGCGATGTCGTCCGGGTGCGCGATGGCGCTGGAGACATCCCCGGCGGCCAGGTGCTGAAACCTGGTGGTGTCGAAGACGGCGACGGGCGGCGCGGGTCGCTGGTCACGCAGGCGGGCACCGTGCCGGTCGGCGGCGGTGGGGTAGGTCATGCCCGGGTGGTAAACGGCGTGGGTCTGCCGGTGGTGGCGGGCGTGGTAGAGGGCGATGTCGGCGGCCCGGAACGGTGTGCCCGGAACGGGTGTCGCGGTTGGCGGGGCCAACCCGATCACGCAGGTCACCTGTAGCGGCTCGGGTGCCCCGTCGATGGTGATGGGTTCGGCGAGGGCTTGCTGGACCGAGGCGGCGGCGTCCAGGAGTTGCGGGCTGGTGGTGGCGTGCGGGAGGAGTAGGACGAACTCGTCGCCGCCGAGACGCCCGGCGAGCCCGTGCAGGGCGGTGGCGACGGTGTGCAGGCGGGCAGCGACGGCGGACAGGAGGTCGTCGCCGGTGTCGTTGACGTCCTTGAACAGGGTCAAATCGAGGAGCAGGACCCCGGGCGGGGTGCCGGCGATGGTCATGTCGCGGTGGGCGTCGTGCAGGCCGCGCCGTCCGGCGATGCCGGTGAGGTAGTCCCGGCCGGCGGTCGCGGCGATGGTCGCGATACGCGTGTGCAGGTGCCGCAGTTTGAGGCCGACAGCGACGGCTTGGAGGACTTCGGCGGTGGCGATGGCCGCGATGACGGCGATGGCGGTAGCGGACATGAGGGGTCTCCCAGAAACGCAAAAAGCCCGCCATCAGGCGGGCTGAGGAACAGCGATCGGGACGCGGCGAACCGCGACGGATCTTCGTGGTGCCGAATGGGCTATGGCGCTCCGGCGGACGGGCCAGTCACACGGCTTGCGAGTCGCGCTGCGGACCTTCGAGGTCATCGGGTAATCAGTTCCCGTACGCCGCGCAAAGACGGTAATCAGAGTGAAGGGGCCGTGACGACAAGGCTCGTCAGGCCGCTGCTGCCTCACGTGGCACGGCTCCGGCGGCACTGCTGGTGGCTGTTATCCGCGACTGCTGGCGCAGCTTTTGGCGAAGCCATGCTTCCTGCTGGTCGATCGACGAGCCTTCCAGGGCTTCGTAGTGCACGCCGCTGTCGGTCATCTCGATCGGCGGCAGTTGGGCGAGTGTCCACATGCGGGCGTAGAGGCCAGCGGCGCTGGTGTGCAGCGGTGCCCGCAGGCTGGTTTCGCACAGGGCGATGCAGCACTCAGCGGCGGTGCCCGATCGGGTGTCTTCCCGCCTTGCTACCCGGTCGAGCAGTTCCCGGCAATGCGACCGGTACACAGCCTCCGAACGGCTCATCAGGTCGTGTGTCGGCGTGAGCAGCAGGAAACTGTCCCAGATACGGTCGGCGGCGTAGCGGTGTCTGCGTCGCGCCGCTTCGATCTCTTCCTCCGCCCATTCCATCGCCTGGAACAGCGGAGTGAGCAGGTCTTGCAACTCGTTGATATCGGGCAGGAACACGGATTCCTCCTGTGAGGGCTGTGATTCGAGGGGTGTTCGCGAGGCCGGGAGGTGGTGACCGGTCCGGGGCGCAGGGCACTGTCACCGCGCGGCCGGCAGGCCGCTCTCCTCCGGGGGGAAGGACGGGCGAGGTGGGAGGCATCGTTGGCCTGCCACCTTTGGGAGGCGCGCGGGATGCGCGTGGTGGTCAGCCGGTGGTGATCTGGATTGCCTGGTACACCCCGCCGGGTCCGACGACCCCAGCGTCGAAGGTCGCGTACGCGTGTGGGTTCGCCGCGAAGACCACCTCGAACCCGCGGTCGGCGGCGTCTCGGTGCGATGCGGCCCGGACAAGGAACTCCGGCACCTGCCGGCTGTGCCAACGGCCCTCATCCCACGACGCGGTACCGGTGATCTGAAACAACGGCTGCTCCGAGTTGTCGGGGACAACCGGCGGGTCGATGGCCGCGATGACATCGGCGGCGAGGATGACCAACCGGGCGCTGCCACCGGCGATCAACCGGTGACAGCCCGCCGACCATGCGGACGTGATGGGGCCCGGTACCGCGCAGACGATCCGACCGGTCTGGGCCGCGGCCTGGGCGGTCAGCAACGCCCGGCTGGTGACCCTGGCCTCGACGACCACCGTGGCCCTGGTGATCGAGCCGAGGAGCCGCTCCTGCACCGCCCACCGCGCCCGACTTCGCGGGCATCCCGGCGGGAACGCGGTGACCACCGCACCGTGCTCCGCAACATCCTGGAGCAGCGCGGCCAACTCGGCAGGGTGGGGCTGGTCCAGGCCATTGGCCGCGACCAGCAGCACGGGGCGTCCGGCGGCACGCGCGGCCAGCGCGGCGTGAGCGTCGATACCAGCGGCGGCGCCGGCCGTGACGGTCCAGCCGTAGGTCGCGAGGGCGTAGGCCATGTCGGTCGCGGCCTGCTTGCCGTACGCCGTCCCACCCGCCGCGCCGGTGACCGTGATCGCCTCGCGCAGCAGACCGGCGACGTCAGCATCACCTATCACCCACAAGCACGGCAGCAGATCGCAGCCGGTGCCAGCCGGCCAACCAGGGTCACCGGGCACCAACTGCGTGACCCCGGCCTGTCGCGCCTGATCGAGCAGAAGCCCACCGAGGGTGAGGAGATCGGTCGGCAGATCACGGCCGGCGTCCGAGATCGTGGCTGACTCCGCCGGGAAGACCCACCCGTCTGTTGGTAGACCATGGGCTTCGGCGGTCCCGTGCAGGTCTTCGGGCAGGGCACCGCCCACGTACAGCGACAGCGCCGCTCGAACGCTTCGGAAAACGTGATCATCGGTGGACATCGCTCGGCTCCCAACGTTCGGGTGATCCCGGCGACCGCCGTTGGGCGTGCCGTCGGGATGGGGACGAGCACGACAGGCCCGGCCGGGCGCCGCCGGGGTCAAGCCAGACCGGCAGCCCCCGCGCCGAGGATCTGTGGCCGAGCGAAGCGCCCCGGCGCGGCGCAGCAAGCCGGGCGGCCCAGATCCGAACGTGGGGCGTCGGCGGGCGGCTTGACGACGGCACGACCGGCCGGGACCGTGCCGAATCCCCATCACAGGCACGCTGCAAGAGGCGATTCGCGGACCCCTAGGTACCCCTCTGGAGAATCGAAGCCGCGACTCCGCGGGAAACACGTCAGGGCTCGTCCCAGCCCCACCGTGGCGCGGCTACCGCACGTCGTTTCAGGATGGTCTCGATTGATCACGCACGATGTTGGCGCGGATTCGGGCAAGGCGTTCGAGGATCTGTTCCTTGGGCGCACCGCTCGTGACCTCAGCACTCACGTCGTCGACGAGTGCGAGGGTCTGGCGCCGGGTGCGCTCCAGAAGGTCGAGCGCCTGCTTGTTGTAGACCTCTAGCAGTTCGCGTTGCCGGTCGGCGACCAGTGCCCGCACGTAGGCCGCCATCGCCTGGCCGCCCGGGGCCTCCATGGTCTCCAGCGCCGCGCCGTAGAAGAGCCGGGGATCGGAGCCTTCCAGCGCGGCGTCACCGACCAGCCAGTTGCGCCATTCCTCGGGATCGCGAACCTCAACGCCAGCGGTCACCGTGACGGTCTCGTTCCGCTGGGCGTCCAGGGCAAGGAGCGCCAGGGGCGCGACATCGAGCGCGTATGCCAGCACGATCACGTCATTGACGGAGACTCCGCGACGGCGGGTCTCCAGACTTGTCAGGAAGTCGCGAGTGATGTGCGCAGCGCCAATCTCCTTGCACCGGTCGGCCAGCTTCTGGGCCGTCAGGCCCCGGCGTTTGCGTAGTTGCTGTACCCGGTAGCTGACCACATCGCGTACCGAAAGCTGCCCGTCTGCCGTCACCTGATACCGCCTGCCCGACTTGCCAATGTGTGATCTTCACACATCATAGCCAGTCTGTTGACGCAAAATGCGGTTGGCCTGCACAGTTCTCGTCACCCGTACCGAGGCTGACCCAAGGGCCTCCCGGGGCTTGGACGGGAAGGACGTGATCGTGATGCAAGACATCGGCCGGCTGCCCGAGGTCACCGACTTGTGGACCCATAGGAAGACCGCCTGGTTCCTCAAGGTCACACCCGGCACCCTCTACGTCTGGGTCAGCAAGGGCATCGGCCCGCGCTCGTACAAGCTCAACGGCAGCCGCCGCTACGACCCGCGCGACGTTCAAGAGTTTCTGCGCGAGCGCTACGCGCGGGCAATCGAAGGGCGGGGCACTGATGCGGCCGCGTGACAAGATCGCGATGCCGTCAACACCGCCATCCCACGCGCTGATGCATCGAGGGCTGCTGTCGCCCAACGGTTCTGTGGACCCTGGCCGAGCGGATGGGGACCTGCGCGGACACCTGGCAGCTCGCCAGCCGCTGCCTCTGGTTGAGCTGTTCAGCGGGTCTCGCGACCGGACGAGCTTCACGGCCACGTCGTCGATAGATGACCGCGGGACGCTGACGGACCGGGCAGCGGTCAAGGAACTCGGCTGGGCTCCCGGGACAACGGTGTCAATCTCGACACTCCCGGAAGCGGGGATCGTCATCATCCGCCGTAGCGGGTCAGACGCGGTTTCTGGACGAGGTCACCTTCGCCTCCCCGCACGGGTGCGTCACCGGCTACGCCTGAGCGCAGGCGACCGGCTGCTGCTTCTTGCCTTGGTCCATGACGACATCCTCCTGGCCTACCTCGCCTCGGCGATCGACCGAATGGTCACCGCGCTCCACGCAGGCATCACCGAACAGGAAACACGATGAGCACCAACCCGCCTTCATCGGGCGAGCTCGACGCCGCCCGCCTTCTTCTGGACCGGCTTGGTGTGACGGCCGAACAGCTGCTGAGCACACCAGGCCCTGAAGTGGCGATGCCGACGTTCGACACGTTCATCGATCGCGCGTCTGCGGCTATTAGCGTCGGAGCGTTGAAGGTCTACCAGCCGTACTTCAAGAAGATCCGCAAGGAGTGGGGCCAGCGGCTCATAGACGAGCCAACCGGCCTGGAGATCCAGCGGTTCGCCGAGCAGGCGCGCAGTCAAGCCGTAGTACGGCGTAACGCCCGAGGCGGCAGAGTTGCCGGCGAGCACATGATCGGCGCATTCCGCTGCCTGTACCGCCTCGCTGTAGCTGATGAACTCATAGATGAGAACAAAAATCCTGCGGCAAAGGCAGTCAAGCCACGAAGGCTGAGCAACTCACGCCGCGCACTGCTGGACCACCAGCTGATGCAGATCAACGAGATCGCTGTCACCACCGGAAACGACCACGATCTCGACGGCTTGCTCATCAGGCTGCACGTGGAAACCGCATGCCGCCGAGGAGGCGCTCTGTCCATGCGGCGCTACGATCTCGACCCCGATCAGTGCCTGGTCCGGCTACGGGAGAAAGACGAAACCGAACGCTGGCAACCGATCTCACCAACACTGATGCGTCACCTCCTCGCGCACTGGCAGCAACGCGGCGATGGCGATCCACACAGCACCGGCCAACTGCTGCGCTACCGACACGGCCGGCCCATCAGCTACCGCCGCTACGACCACCTTTGGAAGCGGATCGGCGAGAACCTGCCATGGGTCACCGCCCAACAGGTGAGCACCCATTGGCTGCGCTACACCACCCTCACCTGGGTCGAGCGGGCCTTCGGGTACGCCGTCGCACGCGCCTATGCCGGGCACAACAACCGGGCCGACAACGGGAGCACCGCCACCTACGTCCGGGCCGAACTCTACGAAGTGGTCCTAGCGCTGACGGTGCTAACCGGAGAACCGCACCCGCTGTTGCCCGTCGAACATGCGGTTGCTCTCACGCGATGAACTATTGCCGGAGCAGCGGCCTGAGATACGCAACGACTGTCGCAACGCGGGTGGTCAGCGAGCGACGGCAGAGTTGATTAGCTCCCGTGCGCTCGCGGAAAGGAATTTGCCGCCGACCCGGGTAGCCACGTCTGTGGCTTCCGCAGCCAGACCCTACTCGGTGGCGGTCACCTGCTCGGAGCCATCGGGACTGTCGACGGCTGCAAGCAGCCATACCGTCTGGTCCGGCCCGACCTGGGCGAGCTGCCGATCGGACTGTGGCAGTGTCCGCTCAGGGTACGCCGCTTGGCGCGTTCGGCGGTTGCCGCGAGGGCGGTGAGCGGGTGGTTGAGCCGGGCGATGAGTTCGGTGGTCGCGGTGTCCGGCGGTGCGGGTGGTGATCACGATCGTGCCGGCGCCGACAGCGGGCAGCATGTCCTCGACCGGCAGCACGGCGGCGATCCGGGCTGCCTGGCCGATGCGGTGCAGCCCGGGAGCTGGACCGGGCATAGCTCGCCGGGGAGGTCACGATCGCCGTGCGCTGCCTCAAGCACCTCCCCGGCGATGTCGCCCTGCCCGAAGGTCTGATCATCGCCGCGTATCTGCCGCGCGAGGACGTACACGATGCGGTCGTGTCCCGCCATATGCCTCGACGACCTGCCCACCGACGCGATCGTGGCGACCAACTCTCCGCGTCGCCGCGCCCAGCTCACCGCAGGGTGGCCACATCTGCGCGTCACCGCCGTAAGCGGGGACGCCAACACCCGGCTGCGCAAGCTCGACGGCCGCGAGTGCGGCGCGATGATCCCCGCCGTCGCCGGGGACAAACGCGCCCATGCCGCCGATCGCGCCAAGCTCACCGGTCGCCACTGGCCGTCATCGGCACCAACCGGGCTCCTCCAACCTCTCGCATCTCGGCGCGCCGATCGGGACGATGTCCGCACCCACGGTGGGTTCGCCAACCGGATGTACCGGCTCGACACCGATCAGGGGTCGTTCGCGGTGAAGGAGGTAAACCCCGTCGACCGCCGCTGGGCCCACCACGTCGAGGACGTGTGGTCCCGCCTTCCCCTATCTGGGGTAGGTAGGACGAGGCGGCGACCTGACAGTGGGCGCCGCTGACAGCGCGGGCGCGCAGACGCGTAAGCTCAGGCCGATCGAGGGCTATGGAGGGTCGGCTCATCGCCAACCGGCCGGTGTAGTGGCAAGGCAGCCGCAGACGATGGGGACGACCCGATGCCGGACTATGACTTGAACCGCCTCGGGTCACGAGCCTTCGAGCAGATGATCGTGGCGTTGGGGCGTCTCGAGATCGGGCCGGGTGTCCGGGTTTTCGGCGATGGACCTGATGGCGGTCGTGAAGCAACTTTCGACGGGACGATCAACTGGTCGGCCACGTCAGCGGGCGTGAGCGACCAGGCCGATTCTTGGACCGGCTACACGGTGCTGCAGTCGAAGTTTCAGATCAAGCCGAAGGCGGAGCCGCGTGACAACGCGCTCTGGCTCCAAGGTGAGATCAGCCGCGAGATCGCTAGCTGGGTCAAGGCCGCCAAGGGCCGCACCCGATCACGCCTGCCCGACTATCTGATCTTCGTCACCAACATCGATCTGTCCCCGGTCGCCAAGACGGGTGGCATTGACACGCTGCACACATTCGTGAGCGGGAAGCTGAAGGAAAAAGAGACTGTCAAGGCGGGCCTGCGCGTCAAGGGCTTCATGATCTGGCACGCGGAGCAGGTTCGGTCGATGATCGATGCCCACCAGGATGTGCGCTGGGCATACCCGGGACTTCTCACCGTGGGTGACGTCTTAGCGTTGCTCGGATCCGACAACATGCCGCTCGGCAGCATGGATCTGAGGGACCCGCTGCGCGAGGAGATGTTGCGCTCGCTCAAGCTCGACCGGTATATCCGCCTTGGCCAGGCTGGCGGCCCCGGCGACGCAACCCTTTGGCTCGATGAGATCGCGATCGATGTACCGGCCCGCCTCGACGGGGATGAGGGCACGTCGTTAAGGGCAGTGCGTCACATTCTGGATCTTGGCGAGACTAATCTTCGCCAGCGGCAGGCCGACCGAATCGAACGTCCGAACGTGGTCATCGTGGGTGGTCCGGGCCAGGGCAAGTCGACGCTCAGCCAGCTCATTGCGCAGGCATATCGCGTTGCGATGCTCACCGAGGTTAGCCTCGGACCGAGCACCGATGAGGTCGTCAAGGGCACTGCCGCAGCGCTTGATCGGCTTGGACTCGCGGCTCCCAGGAACCGTCGATGGCCTGTCAGGGTGGATCTCGCGAAGTACGCGGAGGAGCTGAGCACCGGCAGTGAGACGACGCTGCTTCGGTGGATCTCAAAAATGATCCAGAAGCGGACTGAGCAAGACATCCAGCCTGGCCACCTCCGGGAGTGGCTGAAAGCGTGGCCCTGGGCGCTTATCCTCGACGGTCTTGACGAAGTACCCTCGGCTGCCGCGCGGCGGATGCTTTATCAGCAGATCGAGAACCTGCTTACCACCGCAGAAGACTTGGACGCCGACCTGCTGGTTGTAATCACCACCCGTCCCACCGGCTACGACGAACGGTTCGCTCCGGACCGTTATCAGCATCTGTACCTGCAGCGTTTGTCTGCCAGGGAGGCAGCCGAGTTTTCATTGCAGATCACCAACAAGCGATTTGTTAACGATGATGAAATGCGCGTCAAGGTCGCCGACCGGATGGCAGAGGCGTCGCGGGACCCAGTCTCCGCCAGGTTGATGGAGACACCTCTTCAGGTGACGATCATGTCGTTCATCGTGGAGAAGTACCCGAACCTTCCACCCGACCGGTTCACCCTGTTCAATCTCTACTACTCGACGATGTGTGATCGAGAGGGGGGCAAAGAGATTGCGATCGCCCGATTCATTGTAGAGAACCGTCCGCGCATCGACCGCCTCCACGAACAGGTCGGGCTCGTCCTGCAGGCCGAATCCGAGGTGGCCGAGGGAGCAGAAGCCTCGATGCAGCCCGAAGATCTCCGGAAGCTGGCCCGGCAACAGTTGCTGGAGCGCGGCTTCGCCGCCCGTGACGCCGAAAGTATCGCCGAGCAACTCGTGGATGCGGCGACGAGGAGGCTCGTCCTACTTACCCCACGTGACGGTGGCGTGGGTTTCGAGATCCGGAGTCTGCAAGAGCTTATGGCGGCGCGTGCGCTCACTGAAGGTGAAGACAGTGACGTGCTCGGCCGGCTCCGCCTTGTTGGACACAGTCCGCATTGGCGCAACACCTGGTTGCTGGCCGCCGGGCACCTACTGCTAACGTCGGAACGATTCGAGAAGTTGATCATCAGGCTCCTGCGTGACCTCGATAACGAGCCGCGTCGGTTCGGTGGGCGGTATCCGACGGCGCCCTTGCTGGCGGCGGACATCATCGCAGACAACCTTGCGGTCGCCCGGCCGAACTTTGAAAGAGCCCTCGTTCAGCGAGTGTTCGCCATTCTCAACCGTCCGCCAGTGGTCGGGCTCGACCAGATAGCCAAGGCGGTCTCGAGCTTGGCTCGGACCCGCCATCGGGAAACGATCTACGACCTGCTGAAGTCCGCGGCCCCCGGTAGCGCGGCTAGCAGGGCAGCAGCAAGCCTTGTTTTGCGGCGTATGCAGTCGATGACCGGCAGCCGCGAGCCGCAGGTCGGCATCCGTCTGGCCATGGAGAAGATCAACCTGTCGGCCATCGAGGAGCGAGCTGTCTCGGAGTGGCTGAAGATCTACATGAACGATGCTGCCCGGAGCCCGAGCACCCGTAGAGGCAAAGACGTGGTTGATCATTTGGCTAGATTGGCGGAAGCCACTGGGCTTGACGGGTCCATGCTCGAAACTTTGCGCGATGGCCTGACCGTCGTAGCTGGATCGATCTTCGAGCCCGTCGACGACGGACACTCCAGCATCGCGGTTTTGTTGAAAGCGAGGGCCGGCGACCCGACGGCCCTGGTCAACGCGCTGGAAAACGAGGATATCTCGGTCTCACTCGACCTCGCCCTAGATACCCTTCCCTCCTCTCACTGGGCAGTCGAGGAATTGCTTGGGTGGGCCGTGAAACCGGCACTGGACCGGCTGCCTGTCGGACCAGAGGTCGTGGAGCTTGTACGAAACGCAAAGACTGAGGAATCGACACTCGATGACATCTAACTTCCTCGTGCCTGGCGAGCGTGGCGCGAAGCGGGTGTCCTCGACGTTCCATGTCACCTGTTTCGCATCGCAGGGAAGCGCTATTTGCGCACCACCGACGACGGAGATGCCAGCGACGGTTCCGCGACGGACAAGCCCTCGCCTGGGTGGGTGAGCGCGAGTTCGAGTTCCGCCCGCCCCATCGGGACGCCGCCTGATCCGCTCACGCCGCGGACAAGTCGTGAACGGACAGGTACACACCATGTTTCCGAAACGCGGCCGGCGCCCATGCCAGCACGTCGGCCTGGTGGATGGCCAGTTCGGCTGGGAACCACGCCGGGCGCAGCACACGTGCGTCGACCCATGCAGGCGGAGCAAGATCCGCCTGGGCGAGCAGGTGCTCCGCGAGCGCCGCGAGCAGCGCGTCCCAACGCGCATCCCCAATTGGCCCAGGCTCATCCCTCAATAGACCGGCTCTGGTCTCGGCCGGTTCCCAGCGGTACTCCTCCAAGAACTCCCACACCAGCTTCCAGCGGATTCGGTCGGTGTCCGCGGACGCCAGATGGGTGGCCAACCTGGTCAGGCTCATCGGTTCGTATCTGGTACCCACCGGTCGAGCCTCACCTTCAAACCAACGGCATCTGTGGTTACAGGTAATCGCGGGTGCCGCCGGCGAACACCCAACGGTCAGGCGGCGGCGCGAGTGCATGTTTCAGCCGGGGCCTCACAAACCTTTGATTACCGGTGGTATTCGGCTACTGCGGTGGCTTATTCGATAGCGGCGTCTTCCACGCGGGTTTTGGCTGCTGCGGGACCGCTGTGCCAGACACCAGGAATCATTGCGCGGTCTTCGTAACCGAATTCGATGACGTGGATGTGACTCCAATCCGCTCGCGCAGGCAGTGGCGGTAGGGAGTTGTCCGCGATGATCATTTGGATTCGCTGGCTTGCGGCGTTGGTGACGTTCGCGATTCGATCGTAGATGCGCTGGCTAAGTTCGACGTCGGTAGGGCTTCGACCTATGGCGTTCTGGGGCGAGTCGATGATGAGCAGCGACGGCACGGTGACGTTAGGGTCGTCGAGCGCGGTGGTTATCAGGGCGATGTTGTAGGCGACGTGGACGGCCGTGGCGACACCTCCGCCGGAAGCTTGGATCTCGTGGAAGGCGGCTCCGTCGATCCGAGGCAGATAGTCTTCGGTATCGATGTGGGCTTCTTGCACTCCGGGGACTCCGATGAGCTGGATTTCTCGCTGGAAGGCCGTGTCGAAGCGGGCGACTCGCGCTCTGGCTTCGGTCATGGCCTGCTTGCGTCGCTTGATGTCCGCACGAACTGTCTTGCGTTGGTCCTCGTCGGTGCGTAGCCGTTGTTCGATGTCCTTGAACCGCTCCCAAGTGTTGGTCATGTCGTCCAGTCGGGCCAGGCGCGCCAGCATGGTGGCATGCTGACCGCTGAGAGCCGCGGTCTGGGTGAGCAGCGGCGCGGTACGGCTTCGGGTGAGTTCATCGAGACGTTGTCGAACCGCGTGCAGATGCAGCCGTGCGGTGCTCGCCAGTTCAGCGGCTCGGGTTGCGGCGTTTTCGTCTTCGTCGAGCAGTTGTCGGGTCTCAGCGATCTGGTTCTCGAAGCGGAGCCGGGTCTCGTCATCGACGGCGGAGGCTGCCACGGAGACGGGTTCCGGTTGGCGGCAAAGCCGGCACTGGTCATCGGCGAGAGTCTGGTGATCAAGATTTTGCAGGCAGCGGGGACAGACCTCGAACTCAAGCGCCCCGAGGATATGACCGGCAACGTGAGCTTGTTGAGCGCGAAGATAGTCCAGTTCCAGTTGCGCCAGCGCGGCGCGGCGTGCCGCGGCGGCTTCGGCTCGCCGGGCGGCGTCGGCCTGTAGCTGGCGTTCCTGGCTGGCGGTCTGGTCGAGTTCGGCGAACAGTACGTCGGTGGCGGGCCCGGGGCTTGACGATTGCGAGGCTAGGGCTTGCAGTCCTGCATTGATCTCATTGAGTCGGACTAGGATTACGCGTCGGTCTTCGTCGATTTTGTCCTCGGGTGGCGTCTCGGTCTGTCCGAGGAAGTTGCGTACCGCGGTCACCTCGGCTTTGTGTGCGGCGATGGCGCTGTTCAGCGTGCCTTCGCGGCGCTGCAAGGCGGCGAGGTCAGCGTCGTTGAGTCCGAACATGAACTCGAACAGCGCTCGACGCGGTCGGTCGGTGTAGGTCTCCGTGTGCCCGGCGATGGACCGGTCGATGTCGACTGCTTCGACATACAGGTAGGCCATGAGGTTCTGGAAGGTGACCGCTACGGTGTCAGCGGTGGCGCCGCGCCGTCGGGTCGGGATTCGTTCGCGCGGGATTCCGAGTCGTTCCAGGAGCCGGTCTGAGATCGTCTCCTGGCCTTCGCGGCTTCGGACGGGCAGCTGCGCCTCGATGTCACGGGTGTACGGGTCGAGAATCTCAACGATGCCTGATGGATCGGGCACCCTTCGCGCGAGCATCAGGCGGGTGTCTTCGACCTGGAGATCGAGGACGATCCTGGTCACGTTGGCGCGCACTGCTGGGGTGAGTGCGGCGCGACCGCCGGTCGCGTGTTTGATCAACATGAGCAGGCTGGACTTGCCCGTGCCCACCGAGCCGATGAGGGCTGTCAGCGGACGATCGAGGTCGAACCTGCGGCTTGTTTGGGTGGTGACCACCTCGACGGCTCGGATGCGCAGGCGCCTGGTCATGCGGTTGCCTGGGCGGTGTCGGCTTCCAGGCGGCGGATCGCAGGTCGCAGGAGTGCGTCGAGCTGTGGGGCGGACATGTTGAGCCGTCGGTGGAGAAACTCGGCGCGAAGGTGGGTGGGGTTCCACTGTGCTGTGTTGGACAGCTGCTTGGCCGCCTCTCGGCCGGCGGGGGTGGTGATGACCTCGAGAATGCGTCCGGGCACAACGTTGAGAAGTTGCTTGCCGATGAGGGAGCCGATGATGAGGGTGTAGCGGTCGGTCCATAACCCGTAGCGTGTCGCGGCGAAGTTGATGTCCGTTGCCCGGCGCTCGGCTGGCAGCGGTTTCGCTGAGCTTGGCCACTGCGCTTCGTCGGTCAGGTTGATGTATTGCAGGACGGGCGGGAAGCGCAGCAGGTAATCGAGTCGGGATATGCGGGCGAGGCTTCGCAGGCCGCGGCTGCGGCCGGAGAAGGCGGCGATGAGGAGGAGCACCCGGGCTTGGTGGAAGGCTGCCTCGGCGGCGATGGCCCGGGCTGCTGCCTGCTGCCGTGCGGCTAGCAGACGAGTGCGTGCCCCGCGGTCAGTCATGCACCTGCTCCTGCTGAGTGTCACTGCTGGTTGGCGGGAGGAAGTCGAAGATGCACTGGTCGCTCAGTTCGAACGACACGCCCAGGGCGTGCTGATCGTTGATGCGCAGCGGGGGCCGCTGGCGGAAGGACGACACACGGACGGTGTCGCGCAGTTGGCGGAAAAACGTCCGCCCGTAGGGGGTGGTGCCTGCCGCGAGAGCGGCGTCTTGGGCGTCGAGAACCAGTTCCAGCACTTCGGCTTCGATCTGCGCGAGGACTCCCGCATCTCCGGGCAGGTCGGGTAGGCGCGATCGATGAGTGCTGTACCAGGCGGACCGGAGTCGTTCGGCGAGATGGACGGCGCTGGCACTGAGCTGCCCGTCTGCCATTTTGCGGCGTAGTTGGGATCCGCCGGGCGCCGGGAGCGGGGCGTCCTGGGGTGGGAACAAGGGCACATCGCCGCCGTAGATGATGGCTGTGTCCAGTGCCTTGGCATCGAGCAATCGTGCTGCGAGCCGTTCATCTCGTTCCATGCCGTTGGGCCACACCGCCATGCCGACCACTTGGCGGGCGAGGTCCAGACGGCGTTTGCCGAACGTCCGGACGGTTTTCTCAACGATCGTCATGACCGCGTCGTGGATATGCTGGCCGTCGTGTGTGTCCCAGCCTTTCGCGCGACACAGCGGCAGAGCCACCTCGATGATGGTGCTTGCGGCTATGTCGTCGCGGTGTGACACCGGCACGAAGGTCAGCATCGGTATGAATCGCGCTACCAGCTGTACGAGCGGATCGGTGTCGAGCAGGTGTTCGGGACGCGCTGGTGGTTGACCTGTTGGCATGGCGGACGTTCGTTTGCGCTGCGACACCATGAGAAATTGTCGGGCGAGTTTCTTCGACCAGGCTAGGAGTAGGGCAGCGTCTGGTTGCGTGGCTTCGCATATGCCTGCCAGTTCCGCGGATTGACCTGGTCCGTTAGTCAGGCCGGCATTGGTCAGGTGTAGAGCACGGATGGGGCGCCCAGACGCAGCCACCGCGACCCATCGGTCGAACAGGTGTGTGAGACCGCCGTCGTCGCAGAGGTCAGCGACGGACCACGTCCCGCGGTTGCGGCTCCGATGCTTGACTGATGCGAGGTCAACCTGGCCGTCGGCGAAGAGCACCATGAAGTCTTCATGGTGCTCGCAGACCACTGCGATCGGGCCGTCAGGCTCGAACAAGCCGTAGCTCCAGCGGGCGATGACTTCGCACTGGAAGCGGAAGTTGGCTTGTGCTTCTGCGCCGTCGTCTTCTGGGGCGTCCGGCAGCTCCAGGACAAGGGGCAGGGCCTCCTGTCGCTCGCTCAACATAGCCACCTCCAAGACGACGCAGCGCAGCGTAGTCTTTCGACTTCGCAGCGCTGTGTTCTTCGTACCGGAAGCCGGGCATGGCGTAAAGACCTAGATCGGGCCGTTCGCATCAGCAGACGGGTGCTTGTTGCGACCTTGCGAGCCAAAGGGGTTTAGCCAGTCATGGCACAGCCCGCAAGCGTCCTAGGAAATTAGGTACCTGGCGGGCCTTCTGAACGTCTGGGGGCCGGGGTCAGGTGCGATGGCTGGTTGGCCCTCCCTTGCTGCACCCGACCGCATCCTTCGGGCAGCGGGCCTCGCTGCTCGCCGTCCGTCCTGGAGCCGCTTCGCCCAGCACCGCTCCTGGCAATCAGCCGCTACCTACGCACGTCTATGTTCTGGCACAGTGATTCGGGTGAGCGCGGCAGAGTTGATCAGTCGGCTTCTTCAGGCCAAGGCGCATCTCGACCGGGCTCGGGAACTGATACGAGCTGCCGGCTCCGAGCTTCACCAAGCGCGGGCGTTGATCCAGGCGGCGCTGCAGGGCGCCGCCGATCACAGCACTGCCGCGATGGTGGACCGCAGCTCACAGCAGCTCGATGGAGCGGGCATAACGGTCGGTCAGCGGGCAAGGTCGAGGAGATCCTCACGCGGGCGCGTGGGCTGGACGGTCTGGGAAACTGACTGCGGGTGGCGACGGGAACCGTCGACCACCCGCGCATGTTGACCCGCCGCAGGCGGTCCTTCGGGCAGCCGCGAGTCTGGCACGTCGCAGCGAACCGCACGACAAGACCGAGGCGTTCCTGCTCGTCGACGGGGCGATCATGCGCGATCCTGACCTCTCGGCGGAGCCAGACGGTCGGTTGCGCAGCCGGCAGATCCGGGCAGGCAGGCTTCCCGCCGCCGGCGTCGGACTCAAGCCGCCGCTGGCTCAGGCCATCGTGATGGACCACGCCGAGGCGCAGGCCGCAGCCGTGCTGCGCCGTTCCGGCAGCCCATCAGAGGCCACGCTCGTGCTCAATCACACCCCCTGCGACGATCCGATCAGACCCCTGGTCTGCGAAAAGATCCTCGCCACGATCCTGCCGCAAGGAACACGCCTGACGGTATTCCTCACCGACGGCGACCGCACATGGCTCCATAAGCTGTACGTCGGAACAGGAGAAGGGATCCGGCGATGAGCATCGACATCACCTGGGGACGCGGGGACGGCGCCGCGTCGGTCAGCACCGTCGCCGAACTCAACGCCACGCTGGACACCATCAGCCACATCCCCGCCGATCGGCTGCCCTACTGCGTCACCCTCATCGCTTCCGGCGGAGGCGAGTTCCCTGTCATGCTCGACATCTGCGTCGGGCACGCTGAACGGTCGTTCGTCTATCACGTCGCTGCCGACGGCAGCAGCGCTTGGGGATACCAGCCAGACCTCGAACCGGGGCCCGCGTTCACCTTCGACTACGCCGGCACGCCTACCGACGCGTGGCCCGAACGCACCCGCGTCACCAACGCGACCGCGCGGCACGCGGCACGACAGTTCCTCACCAGCCGTGGGCAGCGACCCCCCGCGCTGGCCTGGGAAACTGTCGAATAGCTTCGAGCCTGGACGGCTCCCGAGGCAAGTGCCGCAGCCAAGCGCCTCACCCGGAGCACCGCACGCGGTTCCCCGCCCCTTACTCGGTTGTAGGTGAGACGGCGTAGGTCGTCTGCGACCACCGCAAGCCTCGATGGCGAACTCTCAGGCTTCTAGCTACGAGAACCTGTCTCACCAGCGGACGGCGAGAGCAGCACGACGACGTCATGCAGTCCAGGCCCGGTCATCTCAGCGGGCGCGATGATGCGCCGCAGAGACTCGTCGTGAATCGCATCCTTGATCATCTCTTCGGCTACTCAGTACGAGGTGTCGCCGGCGGTCAACACTTGCGGACAGTTTTCGGGGCAGGCCCAGTGACCTTCAGCGGAAGCTGTAGAGGTGGTGAAGCCAAAGGTGAGGGCGCCCTGCTATAGGCGGCCCTCACCCTTGCTCTGCCCCTTCAGCTGACAGGACCCTGCCTGGGTTCGTGATGACCCTGAGATACAAGTGGATGCGGTTCACCGGTAAGGACTGACAGTGCTGCGGCCACTTCGACGATGTCGGCCTTCGTGTAGACGATGGTGGCCCCGACATCGCCGGTGTCCTTCTCCGCGTGACCCGCATACTTTCGTGCCACCGCGTAGCCGAAGTGACGCTCCACCCACCGCAGGATGGTGTGGCGCAGCCAGTGGGCGCTGATGCACTGGACCGCTACCCACGGCAGATACTTACCGAGCCGCACCCACAAGCCGTCATAGCGCCTGTAGGTCAACGGTTTCCCTGTGCGGTACCTCAGCAGCGGAGCTGTGCTGCGCGGGTTCCCGTCTCCCCGCTCGTCCCAGTGCGACAGCAGGTGGCTCATCATCGACGGGGAGACCGGCTGCCAGCGGGTGGTGAAACCCTTCTCCCGCAATAACACCAGGCACTGCTCCACGTCCAGGTCGCAGCGGCGGATATTCAAGGCACCGGCCCGGCGGCAGGCAGTCTCGGTATGCAAGCGCAGAAGGAGACTGTCCAGGGCGGGATCGTTGCCGGTGGTCGAAGCGACCCGGTTGATGTCGGTCAAGCGATCATCGGGCAACGCGGAACGGGTACTCGCGGTCCGTTTCGGCTTCGTGACCCGGGCAGCGGCATTCTCGGCCTGCGTGATCACCCCGTCGTTCACGGCGAACTTGTAGAGGCATCGGATCGCGGCGACGTAATTCTCCTCTGCCCCGGCACCACCCCGCCCGTTGCGCCGCACGACCCGTCCGCTGCGGATCTTCTTGCCCAGCGAGATCAGATCCAGGGTTGTCGGCTCGGTCAGCCGCTTGCCTGGCCACGTCTCCACCAGCCGATCCCAATAGGTGCCATAGGTTTTCAGGGTTCCCGGCGTCACCGCCTCCTTGACCTTCGGCACGTACTCGGTGAACGTCGGCACCGGCGGCCGACTCTCCGCCGCCGCAACATCAAGATCCGCAGGCGTCAGTCCCAGCCCGGCGAGAAGCACCAATGCCGCCTGGATCTCGGGACGACCACTGGTGGCCGTAGCTCCCGTCATGACGCATCACTCGGGAAGACCTCGGCATAGGCGCGCGAGATCATGGCATCAACCGACGCCGGAGGATGAATCACCAGACGCTCTTCATCCGGATCAGCCACCAGCAGGACGCGGGCACCGGCCTCCAACCCACACCAATGCCGAAGGGTAGACGGAATCCGCAGATGCCCTGTCGAAGTGAGCTGGTACCGCCCGCCTTCATCCGCTCTGACGACAAGCAGACCGGACAACTCGGTCAGCGAAAGGACAGTGGCGGGCTCCCAGCCCAGATGACCCAGCACATACTGCGCCCAGATCTTGCCGCGATCATCGACAGCAGCCATTCCATACAGCGACGAGCGCACACGGATGGGCGCCAGACCCGCTGGTGTTACCCGCACCCGATCCAGGTTCGCGGTGGCGACCCGGCGCGCCGACACGGCATCGATCTTGGGTGGGATGAGAGAAGAGACGAGACCGGCAGTCACGATGACCACCGCCTGGACAACGCCGCACGGATCGAAGAAGTTAACGATCCGACGACCCGCCAGAAGCGGGCTGACCTGCTGGAAAGTGGTGGTGAACTCACCACATTTTTGTGTCCGAGGGGGGACTTGAACCCCCACGCCCTATACGGGCACTAGCACCTCAAGCTAGCGCGTCTGCCATTCCGCCACCCGGACTTGCTCGTTCAGCCTACCTTGCCGACCCAGATGATCTTGCATCCGAAGGCCGGCCCAGCGGGCCGCACGGGGAGTTACTGTACACGGCGCCCATGGATCATGCACATCACCCTCCCGCCACCGCTCACACCGCCACTGAGGGTCACCAGAGTCGGCTCGAGCGCAGGGCCGGGTAGCGTCGACGGCCCGGTGACGGCAGCATTGCCCTGTGTCCCATCCCTCTCCCCTGGCCGCCGTACAGCAACGGGCCCTCGCGCTACGCGCGGCGGGCGACCACGACGCCGCCCGGACGTTGCTCGCGGACGCCGTCGACTCCGCCCGTCCGCCGTACGGCGAGGACCATCCCGAGACGTTGCACACCGCTCACCTGTTGGCCCGCCTGCACCGCGAGGCGGACGACCCGCTCGCCGCCCGCCGGGTGCTCGAGGAGGCCTTCGCGGCGGGCGAGCGGCGCTGGGACCATTCCGAACCGACGATGCTCGCGCTCGCCTTCGAGCTGGCCGAGGTCGCCGAGGAGTTGGGTAACAGGCACGAGGCCCGCCGTAACTACACCAGGGTCGCCAGCGCCGGGCCCGCGGCGCTCGGGGAGAACCACCCAGTCGTACGCGCCGCCCGTGACTACCTCGGCGAGGGCAGCGCTGCCGTGGAGCAGACGTACGTCGGACCGCCGGCCTCCGCCACCGGCACCTCGATTGATTCCGGGGCCCGCTCGGCGCTCTCCGGCCCGACGCTGTCTCTGGCGACCCTGGCCGCGATGCGCCCGACAACGGACGGTCCGCCAGCGCCCGCGTCGCCCTGGGCGCCGCAGCCCTCCCCGACCCCTGCCGGTCCGACGCGGCCCGCGTCGGCCGTCCCCCCGGTGCCGGCCGCACCGCCGATGCCGCCCCGCCAGCGGGTCGAGCAGCAGGCGGCCACACCCCGGCCAGTGGCCGGCCCACCACCCGGGGTAGCCGCCCAGCCCACCCCACACCTGCGGCAGCAGCCTCCGTCCGCGCCGCCGCGCCAGCGCACCAACGACGGGCCGATCCGCCCGGCCTCCGGCGGGCCGCAGACACCGCCCATGACCGGACCGCCCGCCACCGCGCCGACCTCCGCCGGTCCGCACACCGGCCCCCCGCCAGCGCCGCGGTGGGATGAACCCACGATTCAGGTACGGCAGATCGAGCCCCTGCTGGCCGAGGAGGCGGCTCGGCTCGCGGCGGCAGGGCCGAGCGGCCCGGCCGTCACGGCAGCAGGTACGGCACCGTCTGGTGCGATCCCGACGACCAACGGTCCGGCGGGCACGCCCACGCACCACGCATCCGGTGCGACGCCCGCCGCACCATCGCTGCCGGTCTCCGGGCCACCCCTGCCCTCGGCGCCGGCCTCCGGACCAGCCGTACCGCCCGGCCGCCCGGTGTCCGCTCCGCCCGGGTACGACCAACCCGTCTCCGGGCCGCCCGCCCAACCCCAACCGCTGGTCGGGCCGCCCACCAATCCGGTGTCCGGACCACCCGGCCACGCCTACCCCGTCTCCGGTCCGCCGGCCCAGGCATTCCCGACGTCCGCACCGCCCTACCCCGTGTCCGGTCCCCCGGCCTCGGCATTCCCGACGTCCGCACCACCGCACCCCGTGTCCGGCCCCCCGGCCCAGAGGTCCGCATCGGCCTACCCCGTGTCCGGCCCCCCGGCCCAGGCATTCCCGACGTCCGCACCGCCCTACCCCGTGTCCGGTCCCCCGGCCTCGGCATTCCCGACGTCCGCGCCGCCGCACCCCGCCTCTGGCCCACCGGCCTCAGCGTTCCCGGTATCCGGGCCGCCCGCCTTTCCCGTATCGGCACCACCTGGGCAGAGCCAGCCGGTGTCGGCGCCTCCGGTGAGCGCACCGCCGTGGGGACTGACCGCGCCGCCGTGGAGCAGCAGCGCGCCTCCGCAACCGCTGCCCGCGTCGAATGCTGACTCCCCTGGGTCGACGGACGTCCGGCCCACCCCGGCCGTTGGGGGCACACCGGGTTCACCGGGCACCGGGGACGGCCAGGCGGGCGTGCCCCAGCGGCCTGGACCGGGCGACAGAGGCACGGAAGCGCTGTCGGCCGGACCCGGTGAAGCGTCAGGTTTCGCATCCGCGTCGACGGAGGTGTTCCCGGCCGTCGGGCCGTCGACCCCCCAGCCGGGCAGGCGCGACGCCGGAGATCTGGCTACCCCGCCCGACCGGGCACCGAACCTCGAACGGGCCCCGACGACGCCTGTCGCCCCGATCCTGAACGAGCACAGCGGACCGGGACCCGTCCCGGGTGGACATGGCGGCCCGGCGCACCTCACCGGCGGACATGGCGCCTCGGCGTCGACTCCGGTGGACGATCTGGTGCCGGGCCTGGCCGCGCCCTACGGCCCGCCGGTCACGCCCGCCTACCCGGCCGCCGAGCAGTACCGGGCCGCCGAGCAGTACCCGGCCGGCCAGCGGTACCCGGCGCAGCAGGCCCCGGCCGGCCACGAGGTGTACCCGGGGCAGTACTACCCGCAGGAGGCGTACGCGCCGTCGTACACCGATGGGACTGGCTCGACGGGCCGCAACCGGGCGACGGTGATCGGCGCGGCGGTGGCCGCCGGGGTGGCCCTGGTGGCGGTCGCGGGCCTGGGCGCGGTGGTGTTGAGCCGTGACGACGCGCCGCCGCCGTCCGGGACACCGGTGTCGGTGGCACCGGCGACGACCGGTCCCCCTCCCGGCGACCTGAAGCTGAGCGACGATGCGGTGACGATCACGCTGAGCTGGACGGATCCGTCCGGGGGCACGGTGCCGTTCATGGTCGCGGGTGGGCGGGCCGGGTCGGCGCTCGGCGTGATGGCGACAGTGGAGCCGGGGCGGACCCGCCACACGGTCAACGGGCTCAGCTCCCGGGTGGACTACTGCTTCACGGTGCTGGCCGTCTACTCGACCGACAGCTTCGCCACCTCGGGTCAGGTGTGCACGGATCGTGAGCGGTCCACACCCCCGAGCTGAGCACCGCGCCGTGGAGCTGGTCATCGTCGGATTGACGATTGTGGAGCTGAGCTGGGCGTCCGCCGCCCACGCTCGGTATCCACAGGGGTGACGGTGCGGGTTCCCCCGTTCCCGGCCGGGCCATATGATGGCACCCGGCTCAGGGGAGGGGTCGCCGCGAGGCGTACGCCACCTGCCACGACTCAGGGAAGGCAGCCGGCTGTGGCCAGCATCGACGACGCCGAGCGGACCGACGCCCCCCGTTCCCGGTCCCGACTGCGAGGCGGGCTCGTGACGGTGGGCACGGTCACCGCGCTGCTGGCCGCCATGGGGCTGACCGTCCTGGGGTTGGGCGCGGCGGACAACGCGGTGGCCAACTACGACGCGAGTTCCTGGCTGTGGAGCGGGGTGCGCAGCGAGCTGGCCCGGGTCAACGGGGTGACGGCCCGGGTGGACACCCGCACCGAGATTCCGGGTGCCCGTCGGCACCCGATGCAGGTCGCTCAGACCGACCGGCTGCTGATCCTGCGGGACCTGCAGACCGGGCAGATCAGTTCACTGGACCTGGCCACGTTGCAGCTCACGGCGACCACGCCGACCACGCCCGGCCTGGGTGTGAGCGTCGCCCTGCACGAGGACGCGGCGTTCGTCGTCGACGCGGTGCAGGGCATCGTGCGGCAGCTCGACCCCCGCTCGTTGAGCCCGGTGGGTGAACCGGTGCGCTATCCGCCGGGCATCACCGGCGGCGCGTTCGACGGTACGGGCCGGCTCTGGATCGCGGTGCCCAGCGAGGGCACGGTCTCGGCGGTCACCGCCGCGAAGCTGCCGTCCGCGCCGGCCTCGGCCGCGCCGGCCGGCGCAGGGCTCAGCCCGGAGCGGGTCGAGACGTACGACGTCGCCGACCCCAGCCACGATCTGGTGGTCTCCACGCTGGACGACGGAGTGGCGGTGCTGGACCGGACGGCCGGCCGGCTGCTGCGAGTGCAGCGCGGCGAGGTGCGCCCGACGCCGTTGACGCTGCCCGGCCCCGCGGCGTTGCCGGCCCGCACGTCGGGGCCGCGGGTGCCGGTGACGGTGCCGGCCGAGCGGCGGGTGCTGGTGGTGGGGGACGTCGGTGAGGAGCGCACGTTCACGGTGCCGGGTAGCGGCGACCGGCTGAGCCCGGCGGTGGCGTGGGCCGATCGGTTCTACTGCGCCGACGAGGCCACCGGCACCATCTACTCCTTCGACGCGGGCGGCCAGTTGGTCGACACCATCAAGGGCAAGGCGACCGGACCGTTGGAGATGGAGGTCCGGGAGAACCACCTGTTCATCAACTCGCCCGACTCGGCGACGGCTCGGGTGGTGGACGACAAGCACCAGGTGCGCGAGGTCGACAAGTACGCCAATGACGTGTTGGGCGGTGACCCGCCGCCGGCGCCCCCGCCGCCGCCTCCGCCGAAGAAGCCCCGGGTGAGCAAGCCGAGCGCGCCGCGCAGCGTCACCGCCGCCGCCGGCAACGCCCAGGCCCGGGTGAGTTGGCGGCCGGCCGCCGCGAACGGCGCGGAGATCATCAAGTACGTCGTGCAGGGCGCCGGTCGGCGCCTGGAGGTGGGCGCCAACCAGCGCGCGGTCGAGGTGAAGGGGTTGACCAACGGCGAGACGTACCGGTTCGCGGTGCACGCCGTGAACGCCAAGGGTGACGGCCCGCCGCGCAGCAGCAACCCGGTCACTCCGACCGCCGCGGTGCCCGATCCGCCAGCCAGCATCACGGCGCAGGAGCGGCCGGACGGCACGGTGGTGGTCAAGTGGCCGGCCGCGAACGCCCAGGGCAACAAGATCGCCAAGTACGCGGTGACGGCCACGTCGGCGGGGACGAACGCGCCGGCCGGCGAGTCGACCAAGACCGAGCTGGTGGTGCCGGCCGGTGAGCTGGAGTACGGGACGCAGTACGCGTTCACCGTCGTGGCGGTCAACGACAAGGGCGCCGGCTCGGCGGCCTCGCCGGTCAGCAACACGGTGGTGCCGTTCGCGGCGCCGGGTCGTCCGCTCGACCTGCAGGCCGGCACGGTCGCCGACCAGCCGGGCGCGGTCACGGTGCAGTGGTCGCCGGCCGAGGCGAACGGTCGACCGGTGACGAAGTACCAGGTGGACGTCGGTGGCAAGACCACCGAGGTGACCGAGACCCGCACCACCGTCACCGGTCTGGGCAACGGCCAGAACGTCACGGTGAAGGTGAAGGCGGTCAACGAGGCCGGGCCGGGCCCGGAGGCCACCGCCACGGCCCGCACGGTCGCGGCGCCCCGGGTGACGGTGACCGGCTCGTCGGCGACGGCGACGGGAGCGACCGTCACGTTCACCGTGGACGCGGGCGGCGGCAGGGCCACCTGCTCGCTGAGCACGTCGGGTGAGCCGGCGAAGGCCGGGGCGTGTTCCAGCATCACGATGTCGGGTCTGACGCCGGGCACGGCGTACACGTTCACGGTGACGGCGACCAACGCCGCCGGCAGTAGCACCGCCAAGCGGGCGCAGACCACCCAGGCGCTGTACGGGATCGCGACGTGCCGCAACGGCGCGTCCGGCCCGGAGGCGAGCTACTGCACGCGGGAGATCCCCGGCGAACGCAACGGCAACGAGATCTTCGAGGTGCCGCGGCAGGACAACGATCGCCAGGCCGGCTGGGTGCCCAACGGGCAACGCTTGCAGGCGTACTGCAAGAAGTCGGGTGAAGAGGTCTACGCGTACATCTACAACAACGACAAGCGCAGCACCTGGTGGGTGCAGGTGGACTACAAGGGGAAAAACTACATCCCCTGGGCCTGGCTCAACCTGGAAGGCGGCGACAACATCAACGTCCTGCCCACCTGCTGAACCACCAGGCGAGGAGCACCACCGACCGTGAACACCCACGAGCCGCTAACCCAACCGGAGGTCCAGGGCTTCGCCGCCCTGGCCGCCCGGCTGGCCGAGAACGTCAACGCGGTGGTGCTCGGCAAGCCGCAGGTGGTCCGGCTGGCGCTGACGGCGCTGTTCGCCCAGGGGCACGTGCTGCTGGAGGACGTGCCGGGGGTCGGTAAGACGACGCTGGCACGTGCCATCGCCGCGACGGTGCAGGGTCAGTGGCGGCGCATCCAGTTCACCCCGGACCTGCTCCCGTCGGACGTGTCCGGCGTGACGATCTTCAACCAGGCGAGCAGGGAGTTCGAGTTCCACCCGGGGCCGGTGTTCGCCAACATCGTGATCGCCGACGAGATCAACCGGGCGTCGCCGAAGACGCAGTCGGCGCTGCTGGAGGTGATGGAGGAGCACACCGTCACCGTGGACGGGGTCCGACACCCGGTGCCGGCGCCGTTCCTGGTGGTCGCCACCCAGAACCCGGTGGAGATGGACGGCACGTACCGGCTGCCCGAGGCGCAGCTCGACCGTTTCCTGGTGAAGCTGTCCGTCGGCTACCCGGACGAGGCGGTCGAGGTGGAGGTGCTGCGCGGCGCGACGGTCCGCTCCCCCGAGGCGCTCGCCCCGATCACCGATACGGCGACCGTCGGGGAGATGGTCCGGATGGCGCGTCGGGTGCACATCGCCGAGCCGCTGTACGCGTACGCGGTCCGGCTGGCCGCCGCGACCCGCACCCATCCGCAGGTACGGGTCGGGGTGAGCCCTCGGGGTGTGATCGCGTTGACGCGGGCGGCGTGCTCGTACGCGCTGATCGACGGGCGGGGCTGGATCATGCCGGAGGACCTCAAGGCGCTCGCCGAACCGGTGTTCGCGCACCGGCTGCTGCTGACGCCGGACGCGCAGGTGCGCGGGATGACCGCCGGGGAGGTGCTGCGCCAGGCCATCGCCTCGGTGCCGGTGCCGCTGCCGTCGGGGCAGCCGGCCCCGGTGCAGGGCTGACCGGCAGCAGCGCCATGGGGATCACCGCCCGAGGGGTCGGGCTGCTCGTCGCCGCCGTCGTGTTGCTGGGGACCGGTTTCCGGTTCGCGTACCCCGAGTTGACGTTGCTGGGCGCGGCGGCCGGCGCGGCCGTCGGCTACGCGGCGCTGACGGCGGCCTGGCGGCCCCGGCTGGTGGTCGCGCGCCGCGCCGACCCGGATCGGGTGGCGCGCGGCGAACCGGCGAGCATGACGTTGACGGTCCGCAACGCCGGCCGGCTGCGCTCGGCGAACCTGCTGGCCGAGGATCGGTGCGGGAGCCGCGCGGTGCCGGTGCCGCTGCTGCGCCTGCGTCCCGGTCGGGACACCGAGGTCCGCTACGACGTGCCGACCGACCGTCGTGGGGTGGTGGCGGTCGGTCCGCTGCGGGTGACCCGGCGGGACCCGTTGGGTCTGGTGGCGCTTGCCCGACCGTACGGGGAGACGGCACCGGTCTGGGTGCACCCTCGGATCCACCCGCTGTCGGCGGTGCCGACCGGTGCGGGGCGCAGCCTCGACGGTCGGGTGGACGGGGTGCCGCACGGGTCGATCACGTTCGACTCGCTGCGGGAGTACGTGGTCGGCGACGAGCTGCGGCGGGTGCACTGGCGCACGAGCGCCCGCGTCGGTGAGCTGATGGTGCGGGAGAACGTGGACACCAGCCTGCCCAGTCTGGTCGTCCTCCTGGACAATCGGGCGGCCGCGCATCCGCACCGCACGGGAGGGGTGGCGGAGTCGTTCGAGTCCGCGTGCGAGGCGGCGGCGTCGGTCGTCACCGCCGCGCACCGCGCGGACCTGCCGGTGCTGTTGCTGCTGGTCGGCCCGGAGCCGATCGAGGGCGGGCCGGCCGGGGTGGGGCCGCTGGACCGGCTCGCCGCCGCCGAACTGTCCGACTCCGACGACGCCCTGCGCGCCGTCACCACCCGGCTGCGTCAGGACCGGCTCGGCGACACGCTGATCTTCCTGACCGGCCCCGGTGGGCGGGACGGACTGGGGCACGTCGGTGCGCTGCGCGGCGCGTACCCGTCGGTGGTGGTCGGGGTGTTCGGCGCGGCGGAGCCGACGCCGGCGGGCACGGGCGGCCTGGTGGTGGTCGACGCGGTGGACGGCGCGCAGTTCGCCGCCGAGTGGGACGGGGTACGCCGGTGGTGACGGGCATCGCGCCGCAGCGCGAGGCGCAGGGGGCGACTGCTGGCGGCCCGAGCGCGGCGGGGCGGGTGGTGCGCGCGCTGCGGGCGGCCGTCGTGCCACTGGCGCTCATCGCACTCATCGCGCTCGCCGGGGTGGTGCTCGGCCGGGTGTACGCGGGCGACCTGCTGACCCGGCTGGTGATCGGCGCGGCGGTGGGTTCGGTGCTGGCCAGCGTGGCTGCCCGGCGGCTGCCGTCGTGGCTGGTGGCGCCGGTGTCGATGGTGGCGTTGGCCGGGTGGACACTGTGGTCGCTGCGCCTGGCCGCCGCCCGCGCCGACCTGCCGGGCAGCCTGCTCGAGGTGAGCGCGGACGCGGCGCGCAACGGCATTCCCCGCCTGCTCACCGCGATGATCCCGGTGGAGCCCACTCCGGACACGGTGCTGGTGCCGGTGGTGGCGGCCTGGCTCGCCGGTCTGGCCGGGGCGGAGGTGGCGTTGCGCACCGGCCGGGTGTTGCTCGGCTACCTGCCGGCGGCGGGGCTCTACGCGGCGGCCCTCTACGTGGTCGGCCCGAACGCCGAACCGGCGATCGGCGCGACGGTGGCGTTCGTCGCGGTCGCGGCGGTCGGGCTGGCCGTGCCGACCGGCGCGTCACCCGCCGGCGGCGACCCGGCGGCCGGTCTCGCCCCCGGGGTACGGGCGGCCGTGCGACTTCGGCTGGCGGCGTCGGCGGCGCTCGGCGTCGTCCTGGTGATCGGGCTGGTGGCGCTGCTCGGCCCGGTGGTCGCCGGTCAGGTCGACGGGCGGCCGGTCGACCCGCGCCGCTATGTGGAGCCGCCGCAGGTCGAGACGCTCGACGAGAACCCGCTGATCCGGATCTCGGGGTGGGCGCTGCACCCGGAACAGAAGCTCCTCGACGTGAGTACGTCGGGCACCACCGCTCCGGCCGGCGACGCGGACGAGCCGAGGGCGGCCGGGGTGCGGATCCGGCTGGCGGTGCTCAGTGACTACGACGGGATCACCTGGCGGGTCGGCGCGACGTACCGCAACGCGGGGCGGATCCTGCCGGCCGGCGAGCCGGCCCGGGACAGCACGGTGCAGACCGTCCGGCAGCAGATCACCGTGGCCGAGCTGACGGGGCGGCTACTCCCGGCCGTGGCGACGCCGCGTGAGGTCAGCGGCGCGCGGGTGGCGTACGACCCGGCGACGGGGACGCTGATCCGGCCGGAGGGGTTGACGCCGGGGCTGCGGTACGAGGTGACGTCGGTCCGGGAGCGCCCGGACAACAACCTGCTGGCGACCGCGAACGTGCCCGCCGGCGAGGAGGTGGCCCGGGTGCTGCGGGTCGCGGACGGTGTGCCGGATCCGCTGCGCCGGCTGGCGACCCAGCTCGCCGAGGAGAACGGCGCCCCGTACGCGCGGGCGGCGGCGATCGAGCAGTTCCTGGCCGAGCACTACCGGGTGGTGGCGGACGCGCCGAGCGGGCACGCGTACCCGAACCTGGCCTTCTTCCTCTTCGGCCCGCGCAACGGTGGCGGGCAGCGGGGCACGTCGGAGCAGTTCGCGGCGGCGTTCGCGGTGCTCGGCCGGCTCTCCGGGCTGCCGACGCGGGTGGTGGTCGGTTTCTCCTCGGGTGGTCAGGGGCCGGTGCGGGCGGGTGACGCGTACGCCTGGCCGGAGGTGCTGTTCGACGGGCTGGGTTGGGTGGCGTTCGACCCGTTGCCCCGCCCGGAGAACGAGCCGCGGCCGGTGGAGGAGGACTTCCGCCCCACGCCCGAGGATCCGCCGCCGTCGGAGGTGCCCGCGCCCACCGCGGAGCCGAGCGCGTCGCCGGAGCCGGTGGCCGCTGGTGACGGGCCGCCGGCGCGCGGTGGGGTGTCCAGGCCGGTGCTGGTCGCTGGCGGCAGCGGGTCGCTGCTGCTGCTGGTGGGGGCGCTGCTGCTCACCCTGCTGGCGATGCGCCGCTCGCTGAGTCGGGGCCGGTTGGTGCGGGGTGACCCCGGCCAACGGATCGCGGGCGCCTGGCGGGAGGTGACCGACGCGCTGCGGCTGGCCGGTCGGCCGGTCGGCGACGACCTGGCGGCCACCGAGGTGGCCGGACGCGCCCGGCAGGCCCTCGTCGACGCCCGTCGCACGGCTGGTTCGCCACCGGAGGTGACGACCGACCCGGCGGTGGACGAGCTGGCGACGCTGCTCAACCAGGTGGGCTTCGCCCCGGGCACCGCGACGGCCGACCAGGCGGTCCGCGCCGCCGAGGTGGCCACCGCCTACGTGACGACGTTGCGGGAGGCCCGTCCGTGGTGGCGTCGCCTGCTCTGGTCCATCCACCCCGATCCCCTCCGCCGCGCCCGCCGGCTCCGCCGCGCCCGCCGGCTCCGGCGCTGATCAAGAGGTTCGCGTCATCGGTGGACGTCTTTCTGACGCGAACCTCTTGGTCAACTCGGAGACTGTCGGGCGGTCAGACGGCGGATGAGTTTGCGCATGCCGGCCTGCCAGCCGTCGGGGTCCTCGGCGCGACGGCGGGCGTAGTCGGCGACCTCCGGGTGCGGCAGGATCAGGAACCGCTCCTCGGCGAGCCCGGCGATCGCCGCGTCGGCGACCTGGTCCGGGGTGAGCACCGCGCCGGAGGCGGTGATCACCCGGGCGCCGAGGTGCCCCTCGGCGATCCCGTCGGCGAGCATCGGGGTGTCCACCCCCTGCGGGCAGAGGGCGCTGACCCGGATGCCCCGGTCCCGGTAGGTGATGGCCAGCCACTCGGCGAAGCCCACCGAGGCGTGTTTCGTGGCGGTGTACGCGGCGTCGCCCACCGCGGTCAGCACCCCCGCCGCAGAGCAGGTGTGCAGCAGGTGACCGCCACCGCGAGCGAGCATGCCGGGCAGCACGGCACGGGCCGAGTAGACGTGGGCGAGCACGTTGACCCGCCACGCCCGGTCCCAGCCCGCGTCGTCGACCTCCACTCCCCCGCCGGTGGTGACCCCGGCGTTGGCGCAGAACAGGTCGATGCGGCCGAACCGCCGTTCGGTGTCGTCGACGAGCGCCCGTACCTGGGTCTCGTCGGTGACGTCGACGGCGACGGCGTGCGCCACCGGGCCAATGCCCTCGGCAACGGCGCGCGCGGCCTCGGCGTCCAGATCGGCGACGACCACGGCGGCGGCGCCCTCGGTGGCGAAGCGGCGCGCGAGGGCCGTTCCGATGCCACCGGCGCCTCCGGTGACGACCACGACCCGGTCGGTCAGGTTCACGCGGACGCTCCCGCCGGCTCGGCGCCGAGTTGGGCGATGAGGGTCGTCAGCGCGGCGGCACCCCCGGCGGTCACCTCCGGGGTGGGCAGCAGCGCGAGGATCGGCACGTCCACGCCGGCTTCGGCGTAGCGCCGCGCCTGGGCCCGACACCGCTCGGGTGAGCCGTGCAGCACCAGGGAGTCGACCACCTCGTCGGGCACGGCCGCGCTGGCCGCGCGGCGGTCGCCAGCCGCCCACGCCGCCCACATCGGCCCGAGCGTTTCGTCGCGGCCGAGCCAGCGGTGGAACTCGGCGTACGCCGGGACCGTCAGGTAGCTGGTGATGAGCCGGCGGCCGAGGGTACGGGCGTACGCGGCGTCCTCGGTGGGGCAGACGAAGATCCGCGCGGCGACCTCGAAGCCGGCCCGGCGCTCGCCCAGCTCGGCCAGGGTTCGCGGCACGTCGTCGGCGCTGAGCCAGTTGAGGATGACCCCGTCGGCCTCGGCGCCGGCCAGCCGGAGCATCCCCGGGCGCAGCGCGGCGAGCAGGATCGGCGGCGGCGCCGTGGGCGGGCGTTCGAGGGTGAACCGGCGCACGGTGAAGGTGTCGTAGACCTCGTCCACCGTCTCACCGCGCAGGGCGGCCCGCAGGAAACGCAGCACGTCCCGGGTACGCCGGAACGGCTCGTCGAACCGCGCCGCGTTCCAGTCCCGCACCAGCACCGGGGAGGACGCGCCGATGCCGAGCGCGAACCGGCCCGGTGCCGCCTCGGCCAGCGCCGCCGCGCTCATCGCGAGCAGCCCGGGTCCACGGGTGAAGACCGGGGTGATCGCGGTGCCCAGCCGTAGCTGCGGCTGCCACGCCGCGGCGAGGGCCAGCGGGGTGAACGCGTCGGTCCCGGCGACCTCGGACGACCACACGTCGGTGAACCCGGATCGCTCGAGGGTCGCGTAGACCCCCTGGTGCTCGGCCAGCGGAATTCCGCCCAACGGCACCGTCATGCCCCATCGATTCGTCACCGATCGATCCTGCCTGGTGACGGCGCCCCTGAGCAAGATCCCCTTAGTGGGCCTAATCGCCGGTTCGCCGCGCCCCAGCCCGCGAAGGTGTTACCACTGCGAGGTGGACCGGAGCACCGGCGCAGGCCGCTGACCATGGGTTCCAGGGCGGCAGGACACCTGGAGCCGGTCCCGGCGGCGGCCGCGCCCGGCCGGGCGACGTTCCTGGAACTCTTCTTCGACCTGGTGTACGTCTTCGCGCTCACCCGGATCTCCGCGCGGGCGTTCGAGGATCTGAGCCGGGAGCCGGCCCGCGACCACGCCGCGGCGGCGATCACCGGCAGCGGCAAGACGCTGCTGTTGCTGCTGGCGCTCTGGTCGGTCTGGCAGGGCACCGCGTGGACGACCAGCCGCTACGACCCGTACCGCGCGCCGTTGCAGATCGTCGTGTTGACCGCGCTCGTGAGCAGCATGGTGATGGGGGTGGCGGTTCCTCGGGCGTTCTCCGAGACGTCGCTCATGTTCGCCACGGCGTACGTGGTTGCGCAGGTGACCCGGCCGGTGATCCTGTCGATCGCGTTGGGGCCGCACCCGTACCGCCGGCTGAAGGTGCGCATGGCGGTCGTGTTCGCCGTCACGGGGGTGCTCTGGATCAGCGGGGCGCTGCTGGACACCAACACGCAGGTGGTGCTCTGGTCGGTGGCCCTGGCGGCCGAGTACCTGGCCGCACGGTGCGGCTGGCCGGTGCCGGGGCTGGGCCGCTCCACGGTCTCGAAGTGGGAGATCGCCGGGGAGCACCTGGCGGAGCGGTACCAGCAGTTCTTCCTCGTGGCGCTCGGCGAGACGATCCTGGTGGCCGGTTTCGCGTACAGCAAGGGTCCGTACGGGTCGGGGCACCTGTGGGCGTTCGCGTTCGCGGTGGCCACGTCGATCATGCTGTGGCGGATCTATGTGCAACGCGCCGGGCAGATCCTGGGCGAGGCGGTGCAGATGGCCCGTCACCCCGCCAACATCGGCCGCTCGGCGGCCGACACTCACCTGATCATGGTGATCGGTCTGGCCGCGACGGCGATCGGTTACGAACTGGTGATCGAGCATCCACTCGGCCACGCCCCGGCGCCGTGGGTGGTCATGGTGCTCGGCGGACCCGCGCTGTTCCTGGCCGGCCGGGCCCGCTTCGAGTACGAGGTTTTCGGGCGGGTGTCGCCGTCCCGGTGGATCGCCATCGGAGCGCTCGCGGCGGCGGTCGTACCGCTGCTGTTCCTGCCGGGGGTGGTCGCCACCGCCACCGGGACGATCGTGCTCGGCGGCGTCGCGGTCGCGGACGCCCGTCGGGCGCGCGGCGCGCCGCCGGAGGCCGCCGCGACGCCGTTCTGAAGCACCGGTGTACGCGACCAGGTCGGTTGGGTCGAGTCTCACAGCCCTTGGCCGGCCGAGGAACCGGACACACGCCCTAGTCTCGGCGGGTGACCTTCTCCCTCGTCGCCCGCTCCGCCGACGGCCGCCGCCACGGCGTCGTCGTGGCCAGCAAGTTCCTCGCCGCCGGAGCGTTGGTGCCGGCGGCCGCGGCAGAGGTCGGCGCGCTGGCCACCCAGGCGCACGTCAACCTGGCCTATCGTCCGCAGGGGCTCGCGTTGTTGCGCACCGGGGTGCCCGCCGCCGACGTGGTGGCCGGCCTGGTCGCCGCCGACCCCGAGCGGCAGCACCGGCAGCTCGCCGTGGTGGGCGTCAGCGGGCCGGGCGCGAGCTGGACCGGGCCGGCCTGCCATCCCTGGGCGGGCGGACGCGTCGGCGACGGCTGGGCCGCGCAGGGCAACATCCTGGCCGGCCCCGAGGTGGTCGACGCGATGGGCGAGACGTGGCAGGGCGCCTCGGCGCTGCCGTTCGCCGAGCGGCTGGTCGCCGCGCTGCGGGCCGGTGACGAGGCCGGCGGGGACCGGCGCGGCCGGCAGAGCGCCGGCCTGCTGGTGGTCGAGCGCGGCGGCGGGTACGGCGGCACCAGCGACGTGGTCGTCGACCTGCGGGTGGACGACCATCCGGACCCGGTCGCCGAGCTCGGTCGGCTGCTGACCGTGCACACGATGCTGTTCAGCCGGCCCGACCCGGCGACGCTGCTCGACCTGAGTGGCGCGCTCGCCGACGAGGTGGCGGCGCTGCTCACCGCGCTGGGTCACCCGGTGGGCGACGCCGGGCCGGAGGCGGCGCTGGTCTCCTGGGCGGGGCTGGAGAATCTGGAGGAGCGCCTGGTGCCGGGGCGGATCGATCCGGTGGTGCTCACCCACCTGCGTGGCGTCGCCCCGCACGTGCCCGCGCCCCGCCAGGGCGCCTGATCACACTGGACGCTCGCCGGGTCAACCTTTTACGCGGGGTACCAGCCGGTGCACGACGGTCAGCGCCAGCGCCATGACCACCGCCATCGTCCCGGCGATGCCGGCGGCGCTGCCCGCGTACCCGGCGAACAGCGGTCGGCGGGCCAACTCCTCCGGGCCGGTCCCGCGCAGATCCACCAGCCAGGTGAGCGCCAGCCCGGAGGCGATCAGGGCGAGCACTCCGGCGACACCGAGCACGGCGGCGGCGACGCGGTGCGCGTCGCCGGGCTCGATCTGGGCCTGCTCCCGTTGGGTGATCAGCAGGAGCAGCCCGGCCAGCGCCGCCCAGACACCCACCACCAGATAGGCGGCGACCGCGTCACTGGGCCGGTGCCAACCGGCGGAGAGGGTGGCCACCCCGGCGACGGCGGCGTAGAGCGCGCCGACGAAGGCTCCGACGGCCCGCACCTTGCGGGGCAGGACGAGCATCAGCGCGACCGCCACCGACGCGGCCACCGCGGTGTGCCCGCTGGGGAGGCTGTTGCCCACCGCGGCCCGCTCCGGGTCGACGCCGAAGTCGGGCCGGCTCAGCCCGTACTTGAGTAGTTGGGTGGAGACGTTGGCCCCGGCGATGAGCAGGGTCGCGGTGACGGCCAGGGCGATCCGCCCCCGGATGAGCGCGATGAAGCCGATCATCGCGGTGGCGGCGAGCAGCGACACCACCGACATCGCGTTCAGGATCCGGTCCACCGGCCCGTCGATGCGGTCGTGACCGATCTCGTTGCCGGTGAGGGCCACCGTGTCGACCCACTGACCGATCTCGGTGTGCACGGCAACCCGCCACACGGCGAGGAAGGCGGCCGCCTGGACGAGGGCCAGTACGACCAACCAGACCGCGGTCCAACCCCGTGCCGTCGCGCGCATCCGCACACCGTAGCGGCCGGACCGGACCGGGCAGTCGGTGGCCCACCGGCTGTTGGCGGTCAGGTTGTGGCGGGGGTCAGGAGGTGGCGGTGAGCGACACACCGGAACGCGAGTCCGGCCAGGTCGAGCCCGGCCCGGCGCTCGCCGTCGGCGTCGGCGTGGCCGGCGTACGACCGCGGCGGGGTGACCGGCCGCGCTCGGGCATAAAAGTGGAGAGGCCGCCACGGGGGGAGCGGCCTCTCCGGTGACGTACGTTACTCCGTCAACGTCCTTGGTGTGATCCCGTGACAGCCGGAATTTCTGGGCTTTTTCGCGGCAGTCTTCAGTCCGGGCGGTGGGGTGGGCCGGTCGACCCGCTGCGTTGACCAGATGACCGGCCCACCCCGGCCTGACCGTGGGTGTCAGGCCGTCCGCCGGCCGGGTCCCGTCGTTCCCCCGGACCCGGCCGAACCCCGGGGTGGGCGGGGCACTCCACCCACCCCGGGTCGCTCTCAGCCGTTCGGGAAAAGGCTCCCGTAGTCGGCGTACGCCATGGCCACATCGGCCTGCGCCCAGAAGCGGTGGTAGTTGAACGTGGGCTCCGGGCCACCGTTCAGGTACGCCTGCACCTTCGGCCAGTCCGGGTCGTTCTTGTAGAACGACCGGATGTCCAGGAAGCTCTTCCCGGCGGAGATGGCGTCGCCGTTGGGCATCTTCCCGGTCCAACCCGGCGGGACGTAGAGGCCCTGACCGCTGGAGGCGTCGTAGACGTCGTCGAAGCGCTTGTAGTCGCCACGCGTCTCGGTGGTGGAGACACCCTTCGAGTCACTGGCGGCGTCCAGCGCGTCGAGCAGACCCTTGGCGGTGGTCTTCGCCGCCGCGTTGCCCGACTTGGCCGCGTACGCGATCAGGATCCGGGCGTAGGAGGCGGCGACGCCGACGTCCTGGCCCTTGCTGATCACCTCGACGTGCAGGTTGGTGTTGGGCTGCGGGCTGCTCGGGTTCCAGGTGGTCGGCTGGCCGGTCCACTTCATGTCCGACGGGATCGACCAGTTGGTGCCGAGCGTGGTGTTGGCGATCGCCCACGGCACCCACTTGTCCAGCAGCGCCTTGGCCTTCGTGTTGCCGGTCTGCAGGTACAGCTCGGCGATCCGCTGCATCGACCACGCCTGCATGCCGAACCACTGGTTCGACGGCGGGTCGTTGTAGACCGGGTCGACGTCGTAGAACATGCCGTAGAAGGTGCTGGTGCCCGCCGGCGGCTGGGCGTAGCTACCGTCCCAGCTGTTGGTCGCGCCGCCGGCGATGCCGCCCTCGGAGGACTGCAGCCAGGTGTAGAACTCCAGCTGCCGGTCGAAGCTCTTGGTCCAGTCGGAGACCGCGGTCGACGACTGCGGCTTCAGCTCCGGCGTGTTCGTCAGCGCCCAGGCCGCGAACGGGTTCTGGTAGCCGAAGTGGTTGTGGCTGGAGCCGATCCGCCAGGACCAGTTCTGGCTGGTGTCGTACGCGCCACCCCAGGCGTAGTACCAGGACAGCAGGTAGTGCGCCGAGTCCCGGCCGCTGCCGGCGGGGCAGGTGCTGGCCCCGACGCAGTTGCCGATCTTCTTGAAGTACTTGTCGAACATCGCGTACCGCAGGTAGTCGCCCATCTTGGCGGCCTTGGCCACGGTGGCGGCGACGTCGGCCTGCTTGCCCTGCGCCTTGGCCCAGGTCAGCGCCCAGTAGGCGGCCTGCACCGCACGGGCGTCGGCGTCCGGCGCGTTGGTGTACTTCCACTGCTTGGCGGGAGCGCCGGTGTCCTTGACGAACAGGTCGAGGTAGCCGTACTGACCGCCGTGCTTGAAGGTGTCACAGGACGGCTGCGGGATGGTCTCCCACACCGACTCCTGGGTGCCCCGCTGGAAGGTGTTGATGTACGCCGGCTTGGTGGTGCCGTCGCCGCAGCGGCCGAAGCCGTATGTGTTGTCGACGTCCATCAGCCAGTGCATGCCGTAGATGTCGCCGGTGCCGTAGGTGGACTGCAGCTCCGAGCGCAGCGGGTCCTGCCCGACCGAGATGTTCGGGTTCAGGGCCGACGGGTACTGGCTGGGCAGGTTGTACTCCGCGGCGTACTGCGGGGTGCCGGCGGAGCCCGCGGTGGGCTGGTCGGCGTGCGACGGGATGATGTACTTCTCCATCACCGTCCAGGCGTTGTTGAACGGCGCCCAGTTCTGGGTGACGCGGCCGTACTGGGCCTCCAGCCAGATCCAGAAGCTGAACGCCTCCGAGGTGGTCTCGTGGCCGTAGTCGGGCGCCTCGACGATCAGCGTCTCGACCGAGTGGTACGGCACGCCCTCGGGGCTGAAGTAGCCCGAGTTCTTGATCTTGCCGTACTGGTCGAGGAACTTCTTGATGTAGGCGTTGTCGCCGCCCGGGGTGTCGTTGTCGATCTCGGTGGCGGCGACCGCCAGCGAGGCGAGACCGGTGGCGGCGGCGGTGATGGTGGCGCTACCGCCGACGGTGTCGGTGTCCTCGGCCGCGGCGACCGTGACGGTGACCCCGGTGTTCCAGTTGGTGGGGGTCAGCGTGACGGTGCTCGGCGAGACCGTGATGTCGCTGTCGCCCGAGGGGGTGAGGGTGACCGGCACACTGGTCGTCGGCGCGGCGCTGAGCTTGAGGTTGAAGGTGGACGTGCCACCCTCGTTGACGCTCACCGCGGACGGCGTGGCGACCAGCGTCGGGCCGTTGGCGGCGCCGACGGTGAACGACTTCTCGGCGACCCCGATGCCGTTGGCGTTGTCGTACGCCTTGGCCTGCACGGTGTAGCTGCCGGCCGGCAGGTCCTCCTGCGTGTAGGAGTACGGCGCGGTGGTGTCGGTGTTGATGAGCAGGCCGTTGCGGTAGAACTCGACCTTGCTGATCGTCCCGTCCGGGTCACTGGCGGTCGCGGTCAGCGGCACGTCGGCAGGCGCGGTGAACGGCCCGGAGGGCAGGTTCAGCGAGACGGTCGGCGGCTGGTTGGCCGGGGTGCCGTTGCAGGGGGTGCCGTTCAGGGTGAACGAGGTGGGCTTCGGGTTGCTCCCCGTGTGGGAGCCGTTGAAGCCGATGGTGGTGGAGGCCCCGGTGCCGAGGTTGCCGTTGTACGACTCGTTGGTCGCGGTGACCTCGCTGCCGGACTGGCTGTACCGGGCCGACCAGCCCTGGGTGACCCGCTGTCCGCTGTTCGGGAAGGTCCACTTGAGCGTCCAGTTGCTGATCGGGTCGCCCAGGTTCTTGATGGTCACGTTGGCCGTGAAGCCGGTGTTCCAGTCGTTGGTCGCGTAGACCACGTCGCAGGCCGGTGCGGCCTGTGCGGCGCCAGCGGGCAGCATCACCCCGCCGACGGCGAGCGCGGCGGCGGCGAGGATCGCCACTCGACGGCGTCGTGCCAGATGTCTCATGTGCGCGGTGTCTCCTCGGACCAGGCCGGGTGGTTCCCGGCGAGGCGCCTGCCCGCAGGTGGTGGTGGTACGCGGGGGATTCGAGGCGCCCGGGAAGGTGGTAGCCCCGGGCCCGGCCGGGGTGCGGCGATGCGGCCCGCGCGGGAGGGGGTCCCGCCGGCTCGCTCGGGTGCCGTGACCGGAGGTGGTGCTCCGGCTGCCCTCGGCGGTCCCGCGCCCACGCGATCTGGCTCCTGTCGCGTTGAATCGACAGTGTGCCATGGAAGCGCTCCCACAACAAGCGCGGAGCGAGCTGGTTCACCCACTTGTTTCGATCTCGTTTTGGGTCTTTCACAAAGGCGTGACGGGCGTTACAGTCGCAACATCGGTCGATGGGAGCGCTTCCATCGACAAAGGTTCCAACTGGAAGATCGCCGGGACCGTCCTCGTGGCGGGCCCGGGGAACCATCCGAAGGCCGACGGCGGGCCAGCCCGGACGCCGCCGTCAGCCATCATCCCGCCACAGGGAGGGAGGTGGAACCAGAGCCACTCGCGTGGCCCGGCTCCCGCGCGACACGCACGGCAGGACCCAATTCCGCCCGTGTGTGTGCAGTTACGGTGGGGACGGGGGTTGCCCTCCCCCGTCCCCACACTAAACCCCCGTACACGATGGGAAAAGAGGCCGACGGGACAGGCGCGAAGCGCCGCCCGGTCGGCCTCGTTCGCTGTCCGGGGCCCTCAACCGCCTCAACCCGCCATCGTCGGCCGCCGTGACGGCCGGCTCACCGGGTCGAGCGCTTCTGGCCTATCCTGGGAGCGCTCCCGAATCTGGGCGGTGGGCCCCGTATCCACGAGGAGAATCCATGTCGATACCTACCGGGCCCGCCGGCCCGCTGCGCTTCCCCCGCCACTTCGGTTGGGGCGCGGCCACCTCTGCCTACCAGATCGAGGGCGCCGCCAAGGAGGACGGCCGCGGCGAGTCGGTCTGGGACACCTTCAGCCGCATCCCCGGTCGTACCCGCAACGGCGACACCGGCGACGTGGCCGCCGACCACTACCACCGGTACGTCGAAGACCTCGACCTGATGCGTGACCTGGGTCTGCGCAGCTACCGCTTCTCCATCTCCTGGCCCCGCATCCAGCCCGACGGCAGCGGAGCGCCCAACCAGCGTGGGCTCGACTTCTACCGTCGCCTCCTCGACGGTCTGCACGAACGCGGCATCGCCCCGATGGCGACCCTGTTCCACTGGGACCTGCCGCAGGCGTTGCAGGACGCCGGTGGCTGGGAGTCCCGCGACACCGCCCTGCGCTTCGCCGACTACGCCAACGCCGTCTTCAGCGCCCTCGGCGACCGGGTGCCGGTCTGGCTCACCATCAACGAGCCCAAGACCGTCGTACAGAACGGCTACCTCACCGGCCACCACGCGCCCGGTCGACAGGACCCGGAGGCCGCCTACCTCGTCGCCCACCACCTGCAGCTCGCGCACGGCCTCGCGGTGCGCGCGCTACGGGCCTCGGACAGCACCGCCCGGATCGGCCCCGCGCTCAACCTGCACCCCTGCTACCCCACCGACGACTCCGCCGAGGCCGCCGCCGCCGCGCACCTCTACGACGGCTACGAGAACCGCCTCTACCTCGACTCGGTGCTCAAGGGCAGCTACCCGCAGGACGTCCTGGCCGACCTCGGCCCGCAGAGCCGGATGGTCCGGGGCATCCGCGACGGCGACCTGGCGGTGATCTCGTCACCGGTCGACCTGCTGGCCGTGCAGTACTACACGCCCATCTACGTCGCCGCCGACGGCAGCACCGAACACCGCTGGCCCACCTCCGAGGCCGGCTGGCAGCAGATCTACCCCGACGGGATGTACGACATCCTGACCCGGGTCACCCGCGACTACGGCCCGATCCCGCTCACCGTGACCGAGAACGGTCTGCCCACCCCCGACACCCTGGCCGCGGACGACACCGTCGACGACAGTGGCCGGATCACCTTCCTGCGCGACCACCTGGCCGCCGCGCACCGCGCCATCGCTGACGGGGTGCCGCTGGAGAGCTTCCATGTCTGGTCGATGCTCGACAACTTCGAATGGGACGAGGGATACGAGCAGCGTTGGGGCCTGGTCTACGTGGACTACGTGACCCAACGGCGCGTGCTCAAGCGCAGCGCCCACTGGTACCGCTCCGTCATCACCGAGGGTGGCTTCTGAACGGCTCGCCCGGACGGCCGGGCCCGGACGGCTCGGCTCGGGTGAGCCGGTGACCGTCCGGGTCACGGCCGGAAGACTCAGCGGGGCAGCGCCTGCTGCAACTCCGCTCGCAGCGCCGGGGTGAGCATCTCCCCCGCCTGCTTCGCCAACCGGGCCATCTCGTAGCCCACCACGCCGATGTCGGCGTCCCCGGCCGCGAGCGTGGCCAGGATGGACCCGTCGCGCACCTGCATCACCAGGAAATAGCCCCGGCCCATCTCGACCACCGTCTGCTTGACGATGTCGCCGTCGAACATCTGCGCCGCGCCCGCCGTGATGCTCATCAGCCCGGACGTCACCGCGGCGAGCTTGTCCGCGTGGTCGCGGGGCAGGTGGTCGGAGATCGCCACCAGCAGCCCGTCGGAGGAGACCACCACCGCGTGCGCCACGCCCGGCACCCGCTCCGCGAACGCGCTCACCAGCCAGCTCAGGTCACGTGCCTCCTGGCTCAACGTCGTCACTGTCGTCGTCCTCCTTCGTCGTGCCCCCACGAGGGTGGCACCGGTATCTCGGTGGTGTCCTCGGCCTCGGCACGCCGTACCCCGCTGTAGAGCCGGGAAAGCATGCCGCCGACCGCGTCCGGGTCGAGGTCGGCGCGCCGCGGCGACGACTCCGGCTGGGCGGGGCGGGTGACCGCGGAGAGCTGCGCCATGGGTACGCGTACCGGAAGGCCCCGCTCGTTCGTACCGGCCGTCACCGGAGTCGCGGGCGGCACGGGCTGGACCGGGGCCGCCGACGCGGTCGGCCCCTGCCGGGACCACCAGCCACCGCCGTCGCCGGCGGAAGCGGCAGCCGGAGCCAACACGTCCTCGGCGCGTACCGGCACGGGTCGGGTCTGGCGGGGCACGGCCGCGGCCGGCGGACGACCGGCCACCGGAAGGTCCAGCGGCGCGGTCGCTGTCCCGTGGACGGAGCCGGACGGGGGCACACCCGCCCCACGCTGCGCCGCGGCGCCCCGGGCCGCGTTCGACGCCAGCATCCGGGCGGACGCCGGCGGATCCAACTCGACCGCGCCGCCGGGCGCCAGCAGGGTCGCCGGCAGCACGAGCCGCGCGACGAGGCCACTGTGGCGCCCGTCGAGCTGCACACGCACACCGAGCCGGCTGGCCAGGTGACTGACCACGAACAGGCCCATCCGCTCGACCGCCGCGACGTCCGCGGCCGGCGGGCTGGCCAGCACCGCGTTCGCCTCGGCGAGCGCGGACGGGCTCATGCCCAGACCGTCGTCGACGATCTCGATGAGCGCGGTCGACGCCTCGACCCGCGCGGTCACCACGACGAAGGTGTCCGGACGGGAGAAGGCCGTGGCGTTCTCGAGCAGCTCGGCCAGCAGGTGCACCAGCTCGCCGACCGCGTGCCCGACCACGTTGACGGCACCCATCGACTCAAGCCGTACCCGCTGGTACTGCTCGATCTCGGCGGCGGCCGCCAGCAACACGGTGCCCAGGCCCACCGGACGGTTCCACCGGCGGGTGGAGTCCGTGCCGGCCAGCACCAGCAGGCTCTCGTCGTTACGGCGCATGCGGGCGGCCAGGTGGTCGAGCTTGAAGAGGTTCTCCAACTGGTCCGGGTCGCTCTCCTCACGCTCCAGGTCGTCGAGCAGCTCCAGTTGCCGCTCCACCAGCACCTGGCTGCGGCGCGCGAGGTTGACGAACATCGCGTTGACGTTGCGGCGCATCAGCGCCTGCTCGACGGCGACCGTCACGGCGCTGCGGTGCACCGCGACGAACGCCTCGGCCAGCTCGCCGATCTCGTCGAGCGAACGGACGACCGCCGGGGACACGTCGATGGTCGGCACACCACCGGTGACGGTGCGCAGCCGGTCCAGCGCGTCGGGCAGCTCCACCTGCGCGATCCGCAGCGCCTGGCTGCGCAGCAGGCGCATCGACCGGGCGACCGAGCGACCGACCAGCAGAGAGATCAGCAGGGCGACCAGCAGCACCGCCACGACGCCGCCGACCACCAGCAGGGTGGTCCGGAGCTGGCCGCTGCTCGCGTCGTCGGCCTGGCGCACCGCGTCGTCGAGCACACTCGCCTCGACCTGCCGCAGCAGCTCCTGGCGTTGCTGGCTCGCCGACCACCACTGCTCCGAGGGCAGCACCTCCGGCGCCGCGTCGCCGACCGGAAGACTGCGCTCCTCCAGGCGGGTGGCGACCTGGAACCCCGGGTTCACCGAGGTCTCGTCGTACCGGCGGATCTGGTCGCTGGTGGCGGACACCCGGAACGCGCCGAGCGCGGTGAGCTGTTGGGCACGCAGGTCGGAGAGGATCACCCGGTCCTCGGTGCCGTACCGGCCGGCCCGGCCGGCGCCGTAGAGCTGCGCCCGGACCCGGGAGGACAGCTCCTTGACCCGGGCGATCTGGACGTAGCGCAGCACCGCGTCGCTCAGCCCCGGTCGGTCCTGGCCCGGTGTCGGCTCGGCGAGCAGGTCCAGCAGCGCGTCGACCGCCCGGTGGTAGTTGCTCAGGATGGTGTCGTTGCTGAGCACCGCCGGCGGGATGGCCGGTCGGATGTCGACGACCTGGTCGTACGCCTCGAGCACCTCGGAGTAGGCGACCCGCCAGGAGGCGTCGGCGTCGGCCAACGGCTCGGCCGCCCGCCGGAGGTCCTCGACGGCGCGGTCGGTGGCCGACTGCAACGGCCGCAGGGCGGTGGCCGCCGCCTCGCGGTCGCCACCGCGGCGCAACTCGCCCAGCTCACCCGCCGAACGGTCCCGCTCCTGCTGGAGCTGGTCGACCACGGCGGTGATCTGCCGACCGATGCCGACCTGCCGGGAGAAGTCGTTCAACGTGGCCGTCCGACCGACCAGCGCGCTCGTCTGCACGCCCGCCAGCACCAGGAACGCCATCGACGGCACCAGCAGCACGGTGGCCAGCTTGGTGCTCATCCGCCAGTCCCGCAGCCGGAACGGCGAGCGGCGTCGATGCGGGACGACCCGGACGTCGAAGCGACGCCGACGGTGGTTCGACACCGCACCGATCGACGGGTCGGGACCTGCCGCCACCCTGCCTCCTCCGTCCTGCCGCGTCCACCGCGACCCGGGGAGCGGAGTCCATCCAACCAGGCTCGGTGGCGCTGTCAACGGCCCGGGCAGGGCGAAAGTTCAGGAAGGATACTGCGGGTGGGAACGTCCTGTCGTGGTCGGTGAGACCAGTTCGTCCGTCCGGCCGATGTCGGCGAGCGCCGCCGCCGCATCAAAGTGACCCAGGGCCACCAAAGCGGCTCCGGTGGCACCGATCTCCGGGTTGCGTTGGTGCGACACCGGTCGCGGCGCGAGCGCGGCGGCGAACGCCTGCCGCCACCACACCGACGCGGCCACCGCGCCGCCGCCCAGCACCACCCCGACCGGCTTGTCGACTGTGGACTCCAGCACCGCGAGGTCCTCGGCGACCAGCTCACACAGCCCCTGCATGAGCCCGGCCAGGATGTCCACCGCCGTGGTGCTGAAACTCAGACCGCGCAGCTCGCCGGTGCCCGCCGGGGCCAACCCGGGCGCCCGGTCGCCGCCGAACCGGGGATCGGCCGGCCGGCCACCACCGACCGGCACCAGCGCCAGCGCCGCGTCCAGTTCGTCCCCGTGGGGCAGCCGCAGCTCCCGGTCCGCCCAGGCGAACAGGTTGCCACCGCTGGAGTACGCCGCCCCGGTCACCACGTGGTCGTGGTCGACCCGGTAGCGCCAGAGCCGCTCGGGCAGCCGCGGCAGCGGCTCGCCGGCCGGGATGCGCTGCATCAGGCGTACCGCCGCGGAGGTGCCCACCGTGACGGCGGCCCGGCTCGGGTCGGCGCAGCCCGAGCCGACGTTGGACGCGCCACCGTCGCCCACCGGCGGCGCCCACCGGGCCTCGGCCAACTGCGGCCAGCGGCGGGCCCGGTCGGGGCGGAGCCGGCCGTGCCAGTCCAACTCGCCCAGCGGCGGCAGGTCGCGGGGCCGTACGCCGGCCAGCGTCAGCGCCTCCTCGTCCCAGCGCAGGGTGACGAGATCGAGCAGGCCCGTGCCGGAGGCCTGCGAGATCGACATGGGCGCCGTCTGGAGCAACTCGCCCAGCACGTACTCCGGAAGGCCGACGAACCGGGTGATCGGCGTGCCCGACTGGTCCCGCAGCCAGGGCAGGCGCACCGGCCAGTAGGAGCGGTGCCACCAGCAGCCGGTGCGTTGGTGGAAACCGTCCGGGTCGGCCGGGCCGGACGTGTCGCCGACCGGCGCGGGCCGGGTGTCCAACCAGGTGACGACCGGGCCCAGCGGGGTGCCGTCACGGTCGAGCGGAAGCACCGAGTGCCACTGCGCGGACGTCGCCACCATGCCCACGTCGTGCAGGTGCCCCGCCTCGGCCAACTCGTCCAGACACTCGACGAGGCTGGCGAGGTAGTCGGGGCCGGAGAGGGTGCCCGTGCCGTCGTCCCCGATGGCGATTTTGACCTTGCGCCGGGCCAGGGCGCCGGGCAGCGGCCGGGTTTCCCCGTCCAGCACCAGCCCGCGTACGGAGGAGGTGCCCAGGTCGAGCGCGAGAATGTTCATCGCCGGTCAAGTTACCCGGTGCCGGCCGCGCCGGGACGAGGGTCCGGCCCGGCACACCCGTACGCCGGAAGGGGTCCCGAGTGAGGCCTCGACCGCGTAAGGTGATGCGCATGCTCGCGCACCCAACCTCCTGGTGGCCCGCCGACCCGGCGGCCACCCCCCGCGCGTAGCTTCATCCACGCGGCCGCCACCGAGGCGGCCGCCGGATCTCCGGCCCGGATGGCCGCCCCCGATGGCGGCGCCCAGCGCCCACGGAGACCACGATGACCAGCCAGAACCCCCTGACCGACCTGCTCGCCGCCATCTCCCGGGGCGACGACCCCGGCCCCTTCGCGCTGCTGCGCCGCGAGGGCGCCGACGACCTGGAACTGTTCACCGGCCCGGTCGGCACCGTCGACCGGCTGGCGGACATCCCGCTGACCCCGGGCGAGCCCGGGGCGCGGACGTTGGCCCTGGTGCCGTACCGGCAGATCGCCGAGCGCGGCTTCGCCTGCGTCGACGACGACGCCCCGCTGGAGTGTCTCCAGGTCCGCGAACACGATCGGATTCCGCTGGCCGAGGCGCTTGCCGCGCTGCCCGACGAGCCGGTCCGCACCCGGGACGCCGCCTTCGACGTCAGCGACGAGGAGTACGCGCGGATCGTGCAGCAGGTGCTCACCGACGAGATCGGTCGCGGCGAGGGCGCCAACTTCGTCATCCACCGCACCCTGCACGCCACCGTGCTGGGTGCGCCGCTGGTGGCCGCGCTGGCCGCGCTGCGCCGGCTGTTGGTCGCCGAACGCGGCGCCTACTGGACGTTCGTGGTGCACACCGGCGCCCGCACCATGGTCGGGGCCAGCCCGGAACGGCACGTCAGCGTCGACGACGGGCTCGTCATGATGAACCCGATCAGCGGCACCTTCCGGCCCACCGGCGGCATCCCGGACCGGGCGGCCCTGCTGCGGTTCCTCGCCGATCCGAAGGAGATCGAGGAGCTGTACATGGTGCTCGACGAGGAGCTGAAGATGATGGCGACCGTCGCCGAGCACGGCGGCCAGGTCATCGGCCCTTATCTCAAGGAGATGTCGCACCTGGCCCACACCGAGTACCTGCTCGCCGGCCGGGGCACCCGCGACGTGCGGGAGGTGCTGCGGGAGACGATGTTCGCGCCCACCGTGACGGGCAGTCCGATGGAGAACGCCTGCCGGGTGATCGCCCGGCACGAGCGCCGGGGTCGGGGCTACTACGCGGGCGTGCTGGCGCTGCTCGGCCACGACGACGCCGGCCGGCAGACGCTGGACGCGCCGATCCTGATCCGTACCGCCGAGATCTCCCCGTCCGGTCGGCTGCGGGTGCCGGTCGGCGCCACCCTGGTCCGGCACTCGACGGCGGCCGGTGAGGTGGCCGAGACCCACGCCAAGGCGGCCGGGGTGCTGGCCGCGCTGGGTCTCGGCCCGGCGGCGTCCACCGGCGAGCGCGGGCCGGTCGTGCGGCTGGCCGACGACCCGGAGGTACGCGACGCGCTGGCCGCGCGTAACACGCCGCTGGCCCGGTTCTGGTTGGACCAGCGCTCGCCCGACGCGTCCGGGCTGCCCGGCCTGGCCGGGCTGCGGGCCCTGATCGTGGACGCGGAGGACACCTTCACCGGCATGTTGGCGCACCAACTGGGCGCGTTGGGTCTCGCGGTCACGTTGCGCCCGTGGCACGCCGGCGGCCCGGTCGACGGGTACGACCTGGTGGTGGCCGGGCCCGGCCCGGGTGACCCGGGCAGCCCGGACGATCCGAAGATGGCGGCGTTGCGGGACCTGCTCGGCGAGTTGCTGGCGTCCGGTCGACCCACCCTCGCGGTCTGCCTGGGGCACCAGGTGCTGGCCGGGCTGCTGGGGCTGCCCCTGCACCGCAGGGACGCGCCCTACCAGGGGCTGCAACGGGAGGTGACGCTGTTCGGCCGGTCCCGCCGGGTCGGCTTCTACTCCTCGTTCACCGCCCGCGCCCAGGTGGACCGGCTGGACACCGCGTACGGGACCGTGGAGCTGGCCCGGGACGTCCGCGACGGGTCCGTGCACGCCCTGCGTGGGCAGGGCTTCGCCGGGGTGCAGTTCCACCCGGAGTCGGTGCTCAGCCCGGACGGACTGACCGTGCTGACCGAGGTGTTGACCGACCTGCTGCCGGCGTCACGCCCGGTCGGCCAGGGTTAGCTCCCGGCCACGGCATGGTCACCGTCGTCCCGGGGTAGGGCTGAGGCGACCGGTGGCGCGGGCGGGTCGAGAGCCCCCGTCCGCGCCACCGGTCGCCTCAGCCGCCCAGGCCCTGCTTGAGCGCCGTGCCGATCAGCACCGCACGGCGGGCGGTGAGGGCGCAGGCGCCCAGCGCCACCGCGTCCGGGGCGATCTCCCCGTTGTTGCTGGTGTGCGAGGCGCCGTACGGGTTGCCGGCGATGAACTGGCTGGAGTCGGTGTAGCCGGGAGGGACCACCACACCACCCCAGTGGTAGAAGACGTTGAAGAGCGACGTCAACGTCGTCTCCTGACCACCGTGCGACGTCGCCGTGGAGGTGAAGGCCGCGTACACCTTGTTGGCCAGCGCGCCCTGCGCCCACAGCGGGCCGGTGGTGTCGATGAACTGCTTCAACTGCGCGGCGATCATGCCGTACCGGGTGGGCGAGCCGAAGATCGTCACGTCGGCCCAGGCCAGGTCGTCGATCATCGCCTCGGGAACGTCCTGGGTCTCCAGATGGTGCGCCTGCCAACCGGAGTTCGAGCGGATCGCCTCGTCCGGCGCGAGCTCCCGTACCTTGCGCAGGCGCACCTCCGCGCCGGCTTCCCCGGCGGCCTCACACGCGGCCTGCGCCATCTGGTAGGTGATGCCGGTGGCGCTGTAGTAGATCACCGCCACCTTCGTCTGGGCAGCCATCAGAGTTGTCCCCTTCTCGTCTCGGGTCAGCTCCCGCGACTACCCCGGCGGCGCGGAGACAAACGACGGATCGCGGTGTTCCGGTCGTCCGGGTTCAAGTTTTCCGCAAGTTCCCGGACGTTCCGATCCGGCCGTCCGCGCGGGCGGCGATCCTGATGCCAACCGGTGCCGGCGTGCAATCCTGCCGCCCCCCTGGCACCGGCGCCTGAACGGGGGATCGCGCTCCGCCGGCAACGGCGCTGGCGCAGCGCGATCAGGGGTCCGCCGTCATCGAAGGCCCCGCCCGCTCAGCCCACCGGCCGGTCAGCGGACCAGCATCGTCATCAGCCGGTCCAGCTCGGCCGCCGGGTCGGCGGTGAGGCCGGTGTGTACCGGACCGGCCTGGATCATCGTGCTGCGCGGCGCGACCAACCAGTGGAAGCGCTCACCGAGCCGCATACGGGTGGCCGGCCCGTCGCCGGAGCAGGTCCGGTCCAGCGACTCCAGCACCGCGGCGACGGCCGGCAGATCGACGTCGGGCGCCAGGGCGCGCGCCCGGTCGGCGTCCAGGTGCGTCCGCGCGGCCAGGAAGTCCCGCTGCTGGCAGTAGAGCAGCACACCCACGTTGATCTGTTCGCCGCGCTCGACGCGGGGCACCAGCCGGATGACGGCGTACTCGAAGGGATGCCTCACGCCGCGCTCCCCGCCGGCAGCCAGTCCGCCGGGTCGGCGACCCGCCGCGACAGGTGCGACACGTACGCCTCGCGCGCCTCGTCGGCCGAGTCGAAGTCGGCGGCGGTCAGCCACTGGGCCGGCACCAGCGCCAACACCTCCCGGAGGAGGTCGGGGGTGACCCGGGCGGCCAGCTCGTCGTTGGCCTCGGCGACCCGGTGGGCGTACGGCGCGAGCACGTGATCCTCGGCCCGGTAGGCGCGGTGCACGGCGGCGTCGGCGCGGGGCCAGTTGTGGTGGAAGTACAGCGCGGCGCCGTGGTCGATGAGCCACAGCTCCCGGTGCCAGATGAGCAGGTTGGGGTTGCGCCAGCTCCGGTCGACGTTCTCCACGTACGCGTCGAACCACAGCACCCGGGAGGCCAGCAGCGGGTCGACGGGGTGCGCCACCGGGTCGAAGCCGAGCGCGCCCGGCAGGAAGTCCATCCCCAAGTTGGCGCCGCCGCTGTTGCGCAGCAGCTCCTGTACCTCCTGGTCGGGCTCGGCCCGGCCGATCACCGGGTCGATGTCGAGGACCACCAGCGGCGGCACCCGCAGGTCCAGCCGGCGGGCCAGCTCGCCGCAGATCACCTCGGCGACGAGCGCCTTGGGCCCCTGCCCGGCGCCGGTGAACTTCGCGACGTACGTGCCGAGGTCGTCGGCCTCCACGACGCCCGGCAGTGAGCCACCCTCCCGCAGTGGGGTGACGTAGCGGATCGCGGTGACCTGGCGGAGCACGCCGCCCACCCTACTGTGATCTCCGGTCAGCGGGGTCGCTGGAGGCCGCGCAGCAGCAGGTCGACGAGGCGGCGGGGGTCGTAGTCCGGGTCGTTGTCGCGACTGACGCAGAGGTTGCCGATGCCGCGCATCAATTCGTACGGGCGCGTGCCGGGGGTGATCTCGCCCGCGTCGACGGAGGCGTCGAGCAGTTGCCCGCAGACCGGCACGAGGCGGTCGAGGAACCAGGCGTGCAGCGTGTCGAAGCCGCCGGCGTCCGACTGCAGCGCGCTCGCCAGGCCGTGCTTCGTGACCAGGAAGTCGGTGAAGAGGTCGACCCACTGGCGGAGGGCCGCCAGCGGGGAGGCGGCGTTCGCCAGCAGGGTCGGGCCCGCTTCGGCGCAGGCCTCGACCTGGTGGCGGTAGACGGCGACGACGAGGTCCGCCCGGGTCGGGAAGTGCCGGTAGATCGTCCCGATGCCGACCCCCGCGCGGGCCGCGATCTCCCGGATCGGCGCTTCGACGCCGGAGGTGACGAAGACCGCGGCGGCTGCCGTCAGGAGCGTCTGCTGGTTGCGCACCGCGTCGGCGCGGCGGCCTCGGGCCGGCATCTCCGGGGACTGGCTCGTCGCCGACACGGTTCTCCTCCACACGCCGTTTGGAAAACGGATCAGCGTTCCGTATATTAGTGGAACGGTGATCCGCTTCAACTGTAGCGGAGGCGGGGACACCCCTGCCGTGCCACCTCCGCACCATGGGAAGGCAACCATGACCACATCGACCCTCGTCGCCGACACCATCAGCACCCCGATCGTGTCCGTCGGCCCGATCACGCTGCCGGCCCCCGGCCGCGCCGTGGACCTGCAGGTACGCGTCTCCGCGCCGATGACCGGCACCCGGCTGCCGATCATCCTGCTCTCGCACGGCCACGGGCACTCGAACAACCTCTCCTCGCTCAACGGCTACGGGCCCCTCGCCAACCACTGGGCGGCACTCGGCTTCGTCGTGATCCAGCCGACCCATCTGGACTCGAAGACCCTGAGCCTCGACCCCGGCGACGCCGAGGCACCGCTCTACTGGCGTTCACGGGCCCACGACATGACGCGCATCCTCGATGCGCTCGACGCCATCGAGGCCGCCGTCACGCAACTGCACGGCCGTCTGGACCGGGAGAGGGTCGCCGTGGCCGGGCACTCCATGGGCGGGCACACCGCCAGCCTGCTGTTGGGCGCGCGGCTCACCGACCCGCACGACGGGACGCCCGTCGACCTGACCGAGCCCCGGATCAGCGCGGGGGTGCTCCTCGCCGCCCCCGGCCGGGGCGGGGACGCGCTCAGCGAGTTCGCCCGGAGCTACGGGTTCTTCCAGACCACGGACTTCTCCGCGATGACGACGCCCGCGCTCGTCGTAGCCGGCGACCGGGACACCTCCGAGCACCTGACGGTGCGGGGCGCGCAGTGGCACGCCGACCCGTACGTCCTGTCCCCCGCCCCCAAGTCGCTCCTGACCCTCTTCGAGGCGGAGCACGGTCTCGGCGGGATCTCCGGCTACGACGCCGCCGAGACCACCGACGAGAACCCGCGACGGGTGGCGGCGGTCGCGGCGCTCACCGCGGCATACCTGCGCAGCACGCTCTACCCGGGAGATCCCGCGTGGCAGTCCACCCGCGCGGCGCTCACCTCGGGGGTCGACGCGGTCGGACGGGTCGAGTCCAAATAGGCCGGGGTGGGGGCCAGCGGCACGCCCTGGCCCCCAGCCACCCGGGCCCGGTGTCAGTCGAGCTTGTCCCGTAGGTCGTCGACCTGGTTCTGAAGGCGGTCCACCGCGCCCTTGTTGTTGACGAACGTGGTGATGCCCGCGGCGAGGCCCAGGCCGATCAGGACCGCCAGGATGCTCAGCACCAGGCCGCCGATGGACACGCCCCGGCCGGTCACGCCCGGCCGGCGGGCCATCTTCAGCCCGACGATGCCGAGGACGATGCCGATGATGCCGAGCACCAGTCCGACCCAGGCGAGGATGGCCGTCAACACGCTGAACAGGCCGGCCACACCGAAGACCAGAGCGAAAGTGGCGGCCGCGCTGGTCTTGGCGCCGGTGGACGCCCGATGGGCCCGAGAATCGGCCGGTACGCCGGCACCGCGGGCCGGTTGGCTTGCGGCAGTCATGAGACTCCCTTCCGTACGCGCGGCGCGCGTACTTCCGGCCGGCCGCATTCCCACCGGCACGGCGGTTAACCGTGCGTGTCGGTCCTCGGGCCTAGGCTGCGGCGTGGCGACCGGAAGGAGTGCGATGACTGCCGACCTCAGCGCGGCCGAAGCGCTGGCACTGCGGATGACCAGCCTGCTGCTGCGCCCGCCCGGCGGGCCGGGCACCGTCGCCGAGGTGGTCGAGTGGTTCGGGGCGATGCAGGCTCAGGACCTGGCGAGCGGGCTGTGGTCGCTCGGCGCCCGGCTGCCGGGGTGGACGGTGACCGACGTGCAGGGCGCGCTGGAACGCCGCGAGGCGCTGCGCACCTGGCCGATGCGGGGCACCGTGCACCTCATCCCGCCCGCCGACACCTGCTGGATGCTGGAGCTGACCGGCGTACGCGCGCTGGCGGGCTCGGCGACCCGGCGCGTACAGCTCGGGCTGACCGAGGCCGACGAGGCGCGGGCGCTCGACGTACTCGGCGTCGCGCTGGCCGGCGGCGGCCGGCTCAGCCGGGCGCAGTGTCTCGCCACCCTGCGCGCGGCCGGCATCGGCACCGACGGCCAGCGCGGCTACCACCTGCTCTGGTACGCGAGCGTGCGCGGGGTGACCTGTGTGGCGCCCACCATCGGCACCGAGCAGACGTTCGTCCTGCTCGACGAGTGGGCGCCGGAGCAACGCCGCCCGGAGCGGGACGAGGCGTTGGCGCTGCTCGCCCACCGCTACGTCCGGGGCCACGGGCCGGTCACCGACCGCGAGTTCGCCGGGTGGAGCGGCCTCACCCTGACCGACGCGCGGCGCGGCCTGACCGCCGCCGCCGACCTGCTGAGCACGGTACGCGTCGACGGCGAGCCGATGTACGTGGACGCGGCGCTGGCCGACACCCCGCGCGCCCCGGCGCCCGAGGTGCTCGCGTTGCCGGGCTTCGACGAGTACCTCCTCGGCTACCGGGACCGCACGCTGATGCTCGACCCCGCGCACCGGGCGGCCGTGGTGCCGGGTAACAACGGCATCTTCCAGGCCACCGTGGTCCGCGCCGGTCGCGTGGTCGGCGTGTGGAAGCGCAAGGTCGGCCGGCAGGCCGTCACCCTGACGGTACGGCCGCTGGTGCCGATGACCGCCGCCGAACGGGTCGAGGTCGAGCGGGCGCTGACCCGGTACGCGGACTTCCTCGGACTGCCACCACGGTTCGACTGGTCGACCTGACCGGACGGGCTACTGGCCGACCGGGTGGGGCGGCCTACTGGCCGGCCTGACCGGGTGGCCTACGTGCCGGCCGGGTCGGGCGGCCTATCTCCGACCGGGTTCGGGGTGGTCCGCCGACCGGCCTTCTCCCCGGCCCGGTCGGGCGGGGTCGTCCGGGGACGGGCGGCGGTGAGCAGGTGGACGATCCGGGCCACGCCGGGGTCCGTCCGGATCTGCGCCACGCTGGCCGGCAGCGGCAGCCGCCAGTTCGGATACTCGTCGACGGTGCCCGGCATGTTGGGTTGGCGCACCTCCCCCAGCACGTCGTAGAGGGACACGCCGAGCAGTCGTGACGGGCTGGCCGCGAGCGCGGCGTGCATCGCCACCACCACGTCACCGTCGGCCGGGTCACCGTCGGCCCCCGCCCCGGAACCGACCTCGGCTTCGGCGGCGGCCTCTGCTCCGGCGGCAGCCTCGGCCCCGGCGGCGGCCCCTGCCCCGGCGGTCTCGGCTCCGGCGGCGGCCCCTGCTTTGGCGACGCGCGAGCCGGGCAGCAGCGCCTCGTTGCGCAGCATCGCCAGCAGCCGCTCGCGGTCGGCGGCGGCCCGGGCGCGTTCGACGGCCACGTCGGTGCCGAGCAGCTTCAACTCGTCACGCACCCGCACGTGCTCGCCGGTCAGGAATCCCGGGGCGGTCGGCAGGTCGTGGGTGCTGATCGTGGCGAGGGCGTTCGTGGGCCAGCGGGTCGGTGGGGTGAACTCGCCGTCGTCGTCCCGGGCGAACCACAGCACCGTCGAGCCGAGCATGTTGCGCCCACGCAGCCCGCGGGTCACCGCCGGCTGGACCGTGCCCAGGTCCTCGCCGACGACCACCGCGCCGGCCCGGTGCGCCTCCAGCGCCAGGATGCCGAGCATCGCCTCGGCGTCGTACCGCACGTAGGTGCCCTCGGCGGCCCCGGCGCCCGGCGGCACCCACCACAGTCGCCAGAGCCCGGCGACGTGGTCGACCCGCAGGCCGCCCGCGTGCCGCAGGGTCCGCCGCAGCATGTCCCGGTACGCCGCGTACCCGGTCTCGGCGAGCCGGTCCGGTCGCCACGCGGCGAGGCCCCAGTCCTGGCCGAGCTGGTTGAAGTCGTCCGGGGGCGCGCCGACCCGTACCCCCTGGGCCAGGACGTCGGCGAGCTGCCAGCCGTCCGCGCCGCCCGGGTCGATGCCGACGGCCAGGTCGTGCACCACGCCGACCGGCATGCCCGTCGACCGGGCCGCCGCCGTCACGGCGTCGAGCTGCTCGTCACAGAGGTGTTGCAGCCAGGCGTGGAACGCCACCCGGTCGGCGAGTTGGCGACGCTGCTCGGCGACCGCCGGGGCGTCCGGGTGGTGCAGCTCCGCCGGCCACGCCCGCCAGTCGTTGCCGTGCCGCTCCGCCAGCGCGCACCAGGTGGCGAAGCTGGTCAGCGCCGGGTCCGCGTCGAGGTCCATCGCCGGGGCGTACGGGTGCAGCAGCTCCAACGCGTGCCGCTTGGCGGCCCACACCTCGTCGTAGTCGATCAGGTCCCGGCGGTCGGGGCGTAACGCGTCGACCACCGCCCGGGTGGCCGGGTCCGCCGCCGTGTACGCGGTGGTGTCGCTGACGCGCAGGTAGAGCGGATTCACGAAGCGTCGGCTGGCCGGCGAGTACGGCGACGCGGCCACCGGGTGCGCCGGTCCGACCGCGTGCAGCGGGTTGAGCAGCACCAGTCCGGCGCCCGTTCCGCCCGCCCATCCGGTGAAGTCGGCCAGGTCGCCGAGGTCGCCCATGCCCCAGGACCGCTCGGAGCTGAGCGCGTAGAGCTGGAGCATCCAACCCCAGGTGCGGGGCGGCACGGGCAGCCGCCGGGGCACCACGACGAGGGTCACGTCCCGCCCGTCGCAGGCCAGCCGGTGCCAGCCCAGCGGCAGGTCAGCGGGCAGCTGCGCGTCAACCGTCCGGCGACCACCGTCCTCCAGGGACACCACACCCGGGCCGGGCAGCACGTGCGTCGCGCCCTCGGCAAGCACCAGGGTCGGCGGCAGCGCGGTCCGGTCCACCGCGCGGGCGGCGGCGAGCGCGTCGGCGATCGCGGCGGGGCTGGTGGCGTCCACGCCGAGCAGCCCGAGCACGCCGACGACCGTCTCCGACGCGACCTCGACGCGGCGGTGCCGCCAGTCCTCGTACCAGGTGGACACGCCGTGCGCGGCGGCCAACGCCACAAGTCCCCGATCCATCACCAACCCACCCTGCCACGCCCACCCCCGTGCCGCAGCACCACACGCCCCCGCTCCCCTTCCCGCGATCTTGCACTTTCTGCGGCGACATAAAGGACCTTCCCCTCCATGTCGACGACACAAAGTGCAAGATCGACGGGGCCGGGGCCGGGGCCGGGTTAGTGGGACTTGTCGAGGGTTAGGTTGCGGCCGGTGGATGGGTCGAAGAGGTGGATCTTTTCCAGGTTGAACCAGGCTCGGCGGGATTGCCCTTCGGCGGCGCCGGACTCGGCGGACAGTCGGGTCACCAGGTTGCCGCCGCCGCCGGCGAAGTCGCCCGCACCCGCGTCCGCGGCCAACTCCTCCAACTCGGCGGCGCTGGCCCGCTCACCCTCCACGGTGAAGTACACGTACTTGTCCGAGCCCATCGACTCGACGATCTCCACCGGGGCTTCGAACTCCAGACCCCGGCGGCGGGTCTCGTCGTCGACCAGCTCGGCGTCCTCGAAGTGCTCGGGCCGGATGCCGAGGATCAGTTCGCGGGGCGCGTCGGCCGCCTCCAGCTCCCGGCGCAACCGGTCGTCGAGCGGCACGTCGCCCAGGGCGGTCCGCAGGCTGCCGTCCTGCACCGCCGCGTGCAGGAAGTTCATCGACGGCGAACCGATGAAGCCCGCCACGAAGAGGTTGCGCGGGTGGTCGTACAGCTCCTGCGGAGGGCCGACCTGCTGCACCGCGCCACCCCGCATGATCACCACCCGGTCGCCGAGGGTCATCGCCTCGGTCTGGTCGTGGGTGACGTAGACGGTGGTGGTGCCGAGCTGCTTCTGCAACCGGGACACCACCGTGCGCATCTGCACCCGCAGCTTCGCGTCGAGGTTGGACAGCGGCTCGTCCATGAGGAACGCCTTGGGCTGGCGGACGATCGCCCGGCCCATCGCCACCCGCTGCCGCTGACCACCCGAAAGGTTCGCGGGTTTACGGTCCAGCAGCGCGGTCAGCTCCAGCACCTTGGCGGCCTCGTCGACCTTGGAGTTGATCGTCTCCTTGTCCAGCTTCGCCAGCCGCAGCGGGAACGCCATGTTCTCCCGCACGGTCATGTTCGGATACAGCGCGTACGACTGGAACACCATGGCGATGTCCCGGTCCCTCGGCGCCTTGTCGTTGACCCGCTGGCCGCCGATGCGCAGCTCGCCGGAGCTGATGTCCTCCAGCCCGGCGATCATGTTGAGGGTGGTGGACTTTCCGCAGCCGGAGGGGCCGACCAGGATCACGAACTCGCCGTCGGCGATCTCCAGGTCGACGTCCTGCACGGCGACGGTCCCGTCCGGGAAACTCTTGCTCACCTTGTCGAGCACGATGTCAGCCATGACTACCCACCTATCCCTTGACTGCGCCGGAGGTCAGGCCGGAGACGATGCGGCGCTGGAAGAAGAGGACGAACAAGATGATCGGTACGGTGATCACCACGGCGGCGGCGCAGATCGCCCCGGTGGGGTCCTCGAACTGGGACGCGCCAGTGAAGAACGACAGCGCCGCCGGCACCGTGCGGGACCGCTCGGTGGAGGTCAGCGAGATGGCGAACAGGAAGTCGTTCCAGCAGAAGATGAAGACCAGGATCGCCGTGGTGAACAGGCCGGGCGCGGCCAGCGGGGCGATCACCCGCCGGAACGCCTGGGCCTGCGTGGCGCCGTCCATCTTCGCCGCCTTCTCCAGGTCCCACGGGATCTGCTTGAAGAACGCCGACAGCGTGTAGATCGCCAGCGGCAGCGCGAAGGTGATGTACGGCAGGATCAGTCCGGGCCAGGTGTCGAAGATCCCGAGCTGCCGTTCGATCTCGAACAGCGGCGACACCAGTGACACCTGCGGGAACATCGCGATCAGCAGGGAGATGCCGACCAGCAGCTTCTTGCCCGGGAAATCCAGCCGGCTGATGGCGTACGCGGCCATCGCACCGAGGACCACCGCGATCAGCGTGGCGATCAGTGCGATGCCGATGGAGTTGACAAGCGCTCGGACGAACTGGTCGGTGTCGAAGATCGTCCGGTAGTTGTCCAGCGTCCACTCGCGGGGGATGAACTTCCCGTCGGTGAGGGTGGCCGGCGTCTTGAACGACAGCGAGGCGATCCACAGCACCGGGACCAGCGCGAAGACGACCACGAGGATGTCCAGCAGGCCCCAGCGCAGCTTCGCGCGGGTGGTGGTTTCCGCGGCCATGTCAGCGCCTCTCCCCATCGTCGCTACCGGGGGCAGCGGTACCGAACAGCTTCACGAAGACGAACGCGATGATCGCCACGGTGAGGAAGACCAGCACCGACATCGTCGAGCCGATGCCGAGGTTGAGACCCCGCAGCAGGTTGTTGTAGGCGAGCATCGACACCGACGAGGTCTCGTTGCCTCCGGCGGTCAACACGAAGATGTTGTCGAACACGCGGAACGCGTCGAGCGTGCGGAACAGCAGCGCGACCAGGATCGCCGGCTTCATCACCGGCAGCATCACCTTGGTGAACTTCTGCCAGGCTGTCGCGCCGTCGGTGGAGGCGGCCTTGAGCAGGTCGTCCGGCACCAGGGCCAGCCCGGCCATCAGCAGCAGCGCCATGAACGGCGTGGTCTTCCAGATCTCGGCCAGCATGATGATCGCCAGCGAGCTGGCCCGCTCGGTGAGCGGAGCGCCGTCGCTGAACAGGTCCGCCAGGTAGCCGGTGCCGGGGGTCCAGGCGTACCGCCAGGAGAAGGCGGCGACGACCGTGACGATGCCGTACGGGATGAGCGCCGCGGTACGGACGATGCCCCGCCCGACGAGCGTACGGTGCATGATCAGCGCCAACCCCATGCCGAGCACCAGCTCGACGGCCACGGTGACCACCGTGATCAGCGCGGTCACCCCGAACGCCGTCCACCAGAACTCGTTGCTGAGCACGGTGACGTAGTTCTCCAACCCGACGAACTCGCGCTGGTCGGGAAAGCGCAGGTCGTAGCGCTGCAACGACAGCCAGAACGAATAGATGATCGGGTACGCGGTCACCAGCACCATGACCAGCGCGGCGGGCGCGCAGAGCAGCCAACCGAGCCGGCGTTCGGCCTTCTTGTTCTCGCTCAGCGGCGGCTTGCGGCGACCTCCGCGCTGGGTGGGTACGGCGGCGCGCTGGCCGTCGGTCACCTCGGTCGCCTCGGTCGACTCAGTGGTGGCGGGCCGGGTCATGGCAGCACCCCCTTCGATTCCAGGGCGTCGGCGATGGCGTCGCGCAGCTCGTCGGCGGTCTGCTGCGGGCGGATCCCGGACGGCGGCGACAGGATCGCCGACATGACGGTGGAGATGCTCTGGTAGGCGGGGGTCAGGGGGCGGGTCGCCGGGTCCTTCAGCTCTTCCAGGATGGTGTCCTTCATCGGGTACGCCTCGGCCATCTCCGGCTCGTCGAAGACGGCCTCGATGGTCGGCGGCACGCCGTCGTTGATCGCGGAGAACTTCTGGTGCTCCGCGCTGCGCAGGCACCGCGCGGCCTCGAACGACAGCTCCGGGTGCTTCGAGTACGAGCTGACGGCCAGGTTCACCCCGCCGATGGTGACCTTGCTGGGGGTGCCCTCGTCGACGCCCGGCACGCGGGCCCAGCCGACCTGCTTGGCCAGCTCCGGGTTGGCCTCCTGAAGGGCCGGGTAGACGAACGGCCAGTTCACCTGGAACGCGCCCGACCCGGACTGGAACTCCAGCCGGACCGGGTCCTCGGTGGCGTTGCTGAACGACGGCGAGGTGACGCCCGACGTGGCGAACTTCTGCAACTGCTCCAGCGCCCGGACCGTGCCGTCGTCCATCACGGCCTTCTTGCCGTCGTCGGAGAGGACCTTGCCGCCCGCGCTCTCGGCCAGGGTGTTGTAGAGGACGACCAGACCCTCGTACTGCGCGCCCATGGTGAGCACCTGGTACGGCTTGCCCTGTTCCTTGAGCTGCCGGGCAGCGGTGATCATCTGGTCCCAGGTGGTCGGTGGCTGCGGCACCAGGTCCTTGCGGTACCAGAGCAACTGCACGTTGGTGTTCTTCGGTGCGGCGTAGAGCTTGTCCTCGTACCGGGCGGTCGCCAGCGGCCCGGCGAGGGTGCCCTGCTCGACCTCGGCCTTGTCCTGGCCGGTCCACTCGCGGATCCAGTCGGCGCTGGCGAACTCCTGGGTCCAGGTGACGTCCAGGCCGAGGATGTCCATGCCGGTGTCCTCGGCGGCAAGCCGGCGCACCATCTGTACCCGCTGGTCGTCGGCCTGTCGGGGCAGCACCCGGTAGGCGATCTTGTACCGTCCCTGGGCCTGCGTGTTGCAGTCGTCGACGACCTTCTGCAGGTTCTGCTCGGGCGGGTAGTACAGGTTGAGCGTCGGTGGTCCACCGTCATCGGCTGCGCCACACGCGGCGAGCGGCGCGACCAGCGCCAGCGCGGCGGCAGCCGCCCCGACCCGGGCAACCGGCCGGCGTCGGTGTCGGTGTCGGGCCGTTTCGGGGTCCGTCATCGCCTTCCCCCTCTCGTGCACAACGGACCGGGGAGGGCATCCGTGCCCCGGCGCACGGTGAGCTATCTCCGAGCCCAGGAGCTGCAAAAACGCCCCGCTCGGGTACTCCGTGCGGCTACACTGCCCCACTCCCCACGCCGCGAAACCTGCCGGCAACACGACAGGCTCCCACCCCAACCAAACCCCCAACCCCCACCCCACCCCCTCTCAGCCCTGTTGATCAAGAGGTTTGCGTCAGGAAAGGCGTCTTTCCTGACGCAAATCTCTTGATCATCGGGAGCGGGCGGGGTGGGCGGCCGTCAGCCTCGGGCCCGCGCCCAGGAGAGGAAACGCTCGGTCATCCGGGCGGGCGGGTGGTCGGGGTGGAGTTGGGTGAGCTGCTGGGTCGCCTCGTTCATCAGGGTGCCGAGGTAGATCAGCAGTCCGGTGCGGTTGGTCCGGTACTCCGTGAGCAGGGCGAGCTTGGCCGGCTGGCAGGGCCACTCCCGGCCGCAGTTGCGGCACCGCCAGAGCGGACGCATGGCGACATGCGGAACGGGCGGACGGACCACCATCACCACCACCGCGCTTCGTCGTGGTCTCTCGGGCTGAGCACATCGACCTCCTCGTGCAGGGGAAGGGGGTCGCTCCCGCAAGGGGGAAACGGGAGCGACCCCGGGCAGAGCCCGCCACCGCCATTGCGGCCACCAGCGAACCCGCCATTGGTGACAGTCTGCGAGGAGTCAACTACGGTCGATCCGTGCTCGCGGCATCCGCGCAGATCAGCGGTCCGGTCGAGCAGCCACGAGGGACACGCGGCTTCGGGTTGGGCAGAGATGGGGGAGTCAATGGGGACAGTGACGGACTACGTGCTGGAGGAACTGCGCCTGCTGCGGGCGGAGACAGGGCTCAGCCAGGACGACTTCGGCCGGGGAATCGGCTACTCGGGCTCGCACGTCAGCTCCGTGGAGACGGGCGGGCGACCGCCCACGAAGGAGTACATGCGGGCCGTCGACAACCACCACCGGACGGGCGAGCGCTTCCAGCGGATGCTGGAACGGTTGGGCCGGCTCGACGCCGAGCCGGCCTGGCTGCGCGAATGGATCGAGTTCGAGCGGGAGGCGACCACGCTGCGCTGGTTCGAGTTGGCGTACGTGCCCGGCCTGTTGCAGACCGAGCGGTACGCCCGCGCCACGCTGGCCGGCGGGCGGTTCGACGCCGAGGACGTCGACCGGATCGTCGCGTCCCGGCTGGAACGGCAGGCGATCCTGCGCCGCCCGCGTCCGCCGCAGCTCATCGCCGTGCTGGACGAGGCGGTGCTCCGCCGGCCGGTGCTCGACCAACCGGGCCTCATGGTCGAGCAGTGCGAGCACCTGGTGGAGCTGGCCACCCAGGAGCACATCCAGGTGCATGTCGTGCCGGTGGATGCTGGCATGTACCTGGGCTTGGCCGGCCAGTTCATCATCGCCGAGATGCCCGACGGCGAACGGGTGGCGCACGCCGACAACCAGCTCATCGCGCAGTTCGTCGACGCGTCGACCGACGTCGCTAAGCTGGCGAAGACGTGGGAGATCGTCCGCAACGAGGCGCTCCCCCGCCGGCCGTCAATCGAGCTGATCAAGGAAGTGGCGAAGTCATGGACACCCTGACCCCACGGTGGCGCAAGTCGACCCGGTCCGGCGGTAACGGCGGCTCCTGCGTCGAGGTCGCCGACAACCTGCCGCACGTCGTGCTGGTGCGCGACACCAAGGACCGCGACGGCGGCACCCTGCACGTAACCCCGACGGCCTGGAAAACCTTCGTCGCCTACGCCAAGCAGCACTGACCGCACCCCACACGCAGACCTCCCCGCCCCCGCCCCCGCCCCCGGCACTCCGCCCCGCCCCAGCCCCGGCACCCCGCCCCGCCCCGCCCGCCCGCCCCCCCGAACGGCCGAACGGCCGAGCGGCCGAGCGGCCGAGCGGCCGCCCGCGTCGATCTTGCAGTTTCGGTCGTCGAAAAGCCTGGAATGCCGCCTATGCCGGCACAGAAAGTGCAAGATCGCGGCCAGGCCCCGTCGATCATGGAGTTGTGGTGCCCGTCTTGGGTGGCGTGGGTAGTTTTGTCGCCCACCACAACTCCTTGATCGACCGGGCGCAGGGCGGCGACCGGGGCGCCGAGCGGCAACCGGGCGCAATGCAGGAACCCGGGGGGCCGAGCGGCGACCGGGCGCAGCGCGGGGACCCGGAGGGCCGAGCGGCGACCGGGCGCAGCGCGGGGACCCGGGGGGCCGAGCGGCGACCGGGCGCAGTGCGGGGACCCGGGGGGCCGAGCGGTGATCGGGGGGGGCGAGTGGCGCTGGATCCGTCACGCGGCGTCCCCCACGGGCGTGCCCGGAGCGGGCATGCTGGGACGATGATCGCTCGTTTCAAGGACCTCTGTCTGGACGCCGCCGACGCGCTCGCCCTGGGCGGCTTCTGGGCGCGGGTGCTCGACGCCGACGTCGCCGACGCGGGTGACGGCGACACCAGGATCGACCCTCGTTCGGCGCGGTCGGCCGCCGAGTCGATCTGGGTGAACCGGGTGCCCGAGCCCCGGGTCGGCCGTACCCGCGTACACCTGGATCTGCGGTTGGCCGACGCGGACACGGCGGCGCTGCTCGCGGCCGGCGCGCGGTCGGTGCGCGAGCCGGACGGCGACGTCGAGCGGTGGGTGCTGGCCGACCCGGAGGGCAACCAGTTCTGCGTGCTCCCGGCCGGCGGCGAGGCCCGGCCGGGCCCGGTCGAGTTGGTGGTGGCCGCCGTCGACCCGGCGGCGCAGGCGGCGTGGTGGGCCGGCCTGCTGGGCGGCACGACCGGGGCCGGGCCGAACACCACGTCGCTGCACGACGCCGCCGGTTTCCCGTGGCAGGCGTGGGTGTTCGACGGGGTCGACGAGCCCAAGACCGTGAAAAACCGGATGCACTGGGACGTCGAAATGACGGCCCCGGAGCCGACCGCGCTGCTCGACGCGGGTGCGACGCTGCTGCGTGAGCCGGTCGACCGGGCGCGCTGGTGGGTGCTGGCCGACCCGGAGGGCAACGAGTTCTGCGCCTTTTCGCCGTCGACCACCGGGTGAACGACCGACTACCGAGCGCGGGCGCGGTGCACTAGCGTCTTTCCCAGCGCCGCAGCCAGCGCGTTCGCCGCCGCCGTCGACACGCCTCCGGCCGACCCAGCCTGCCCGATCGGTTGGTTATCGCGGGAACGCCCCTCCGCCACTGCACCGGTTCGGCAGGATCGTCCCCAACGAGGGAGGTGCCGCCGTGCAGGACACCCGCGCTCTCGCCCTGACGTTCGAGGTGAGCGGCCTGCCACCGGTCAAGACCGAAGCGTTGTCCATCTTCGCCGCCGGGCACCGGCAGGCGACGAGGGTCCGCACCCTGCTCCAGGCCGCCCTGGGCGCGGCCCAGCGCACCGGCTGGACGCCGTTGCCCGGGCCGATCGAGGTGGACGTGGTTCTGCGGTGCCCGCCCGGGCACCGTACGTCCGACGCCAGCACCCTGCTCGGCGGCGTCTGCGCCGTGCTCCAGGACAAGAAGCGCGTCGCCACCATCGGCCTGGCGCATCTCGGCGTCCTGGTGGACGTCGCCCTCTACGACGACGACCGGCAGATCCGCCGGTTGTCGTACCACGAGGAACCGGCGGAAGACTTCTCCTACCAGGTGCGGGTCGCCGCCGTACCGACCGGAGTTTGACCGACGGCCGCGGTGGGGTATCGCGGACGCCGACGAAGGGAGCACCGATGTCGGAGCCACATGTCACGCTCGACCCGCGCGGGCTCGATCCTGTGCAGCAGAAGCTGCGTGGCCCGTTGGAGGACCAGCTGACCTCGGCTCTCCAGGCGGCCACCGACCGGATCCGCGCCAGCTACGCGGGCGAGCCGGTCGAGCAGGTGTGCCAGCGGCTGTTGGACGAGACCCGCTCCGGGTTGCACCCCGACATCGCGGCCGGCTTCAACCCGGACATGGACGAGTTCTGCCGCGTGGCGATCTCGATCGTCCGCGGCGGCTCGGACGAGGCGGACGCCCGCCACACCGGCGACGGCCGGCACCGCGCCTAGGTTCTGTCTCACAAGGACTGGCCGGGTCAGGACCGGGTCCGCAACTACCCGGCCCTGACCCCCGGCCGTCCGACGGGGGAGCGGCAGCTCCGGCATTCACCACGCGCGTGGGCGTGGCACGACGCCACGCGGCTCGGTGGGGAGGCCCGGCCGCCCTGCACTCAGCTCCACGGTGCCCACCTGTCGGACGCCGGTGCGCCCCCGGCACACCCCGAAAGGCCGCGAACGCCGGCTCAGGCTAGGCGGATCGCGCCGGGCCGGACAAGCGCTGCCGGGCCCGCCGCGACGTGACTGATCTCAAGGGCGAAAAGCGGCACGTCCGCGTAACGCGACCATGATCGCCGACGCTGTTCGGATTCGACGGTCAGAAGTGGTCCAGCAAGTCCCGGAAGGCCGCGAGCCGCAGCACGCCGGTGTCGGTCGGGTCCAACTCGTCGTTCTCCAACACCCAGGTGTTCTCGTTCGGAATGAACACCGCGTTCAGCCCGGCCGCCCGGGCCGGCAGGATGTCCGACTTCGGGGAGTTGCCGATCATCCACGCCTGGGCCGGCTCGAACCCGTGCTCGCGGACCAGCCACCGGTACGTGTCGACGTCCTTCTCGGCCACGATGTGCGCGGCCCCGAAGTGGTGCAGCAGGCCGCAGGCGTCCAGCTTGCGCTGCTGCTCGGCCTGCTCCCCCTTGGTCAGCACCAGCAGCTCGTGCCGACCGGCCAACTCGTCGAGCGCGTCGGCCACGCCGGGCATCAGCTCCACCCGGTGCTCCACCAGCGCCAACGCGAGCCGGTCGATCTCCTTGCGCTCGGCGTCGGTGGCCGGCCGCTCGCGCAGCCGCTCCAGACAGTCGCCCAGGCTGCGCAGGAAGACCTTGCTGCCGTACCCGTGGGCCACCGTGTTGGCGCGTTCGATGTCGTCGAGGATCGTCCGGATCTCCACGCGGTCCAGGGTGGGGTGATCGAGCCAGGCCAGGAAGTCGTCGATCACCCGCTCGAAGACGACGTTGTTCTCCCACAGTGTGTCGTCCGCGTCGAAGATCAGCACCTGCGCCTGCCGTCGAGACGTTTCGCTGGCGGCCATCCCGTACCCTCCTCATGTTCCTCACGGCCGAACTGAGCGATCAGGATAGGCGCGTGATCACGACGGCGTCGTCCCGCGCCCGAGGGTGCGTCCGCCGGTGGAATTCGCGCACCGCCGACGGTCGTGAGGGATGTCGACGTGATCGTGCGACGCGGCGTCCCATCGGGCAGTCCCCGGCCGACCGGCTCGGGCCAGAAGCTTCAGGAGCACGGCATGATCACGGTGAGATGGTGGGCGGGCGCCGCGATGCTGGCCTGCGTCGGGACACTGCTGGGGTGCGGCGACGGAGACGACCGGGTGCCAGGTGCCGCAGCGGGGACGCCGACCCCGTCCGCTGCGGCACCGTCGAGCCCGGCACCGTCGAGCCCGGCGGCCCCGGCCGATCCGCTCCTGTCCGGCAAGCGGGAGATCAGCATGGTGAGGGTGCGGGGGTCCGGGAGCGAACTGGAACTCAGCGGCAGCCTGGTGGAGGGCGGCGACACCGGCGGTCGAGTCCTGTTCGTTCCGGTCCCGATCGGAGATGACCGGTACGTGATCAAGGCGTACGGCACCGCCGACGGTCATCCCGCCAACGACGACCCGTCGTGTTGGCAGGTGAACGGCCTGGACATCGAGCCGGAGCTGACCATCCAGGCCTCCACCTGCGACGCTGACGACCCCATCCAGCGGTTCACCATCATTGCCCAGGGCGACGGGACGTACGTGATCGGCAGCGAGTCCCGGACGCTGCAACACGCGCCCGGCAACGGTCTGGTCCTCAAGGAGCGCGGCGACGCCCCGCCACCCACCACGTTCCGGTTCGTCGACAAGGGCCCGTTCAAGCGCGAGCCCCTCAACTGAGACGGCGCGGCGGGCGATCAGGGCCATCTCAGCAGGCCTTCCGCGATCATCGCTTCCCGCTCCTCCTGCGCCTCGGGGCGCAGGCGACCCCCACGGGTGAGCATGACGACGCCGTGCAGCAGGCTCCAGCCCAGCTCGGCGAGGGTGTCCGGGTCACGGCCCTGGGCCAGCGGGAGCAGGGCCGCCCGCAGCGCGGCAAAGACGGCCCGTGGCGCCGCCGGCACCCCGGCCGCGCCGAGGGCGAGGTCCGGCGTCAGGGCGAGCATGGCGTCGTAGACAGCAGGATTGGCGTACGCGAAGTCGAGGTACGCGCCCGCCATCACCGCCCACGCCCGTTCGGGGTACGGGTTGTCCGCGTGCGCCGCGGTCAGCGCGGCGGCCAGGTCAGCGAAGCCGTGCACCGCGACGGCGGCCAGCACCGCCTCCTGGTCCGCGAAGTGCCGGTAGAGGTCGCCGACGTCCGTGTTGGCCCGTTCGGCTACCCGACGGGCGCTCAGGCCCAGCCAGCCCTCGGCCTCGGCCAACTCGCGGGCAGCGGTGACGATGAGGAGTCGCCGGTCCTGCTCGGTGGCCTCCTCGGCGGGTACGGACACCGGCCGAGCGTAACGACCAGCACTGTTCGCATCTGTCTCGTGACGGATTGGTGACTGATCGCCTGCTCCGGGGCCGTTCGCTGCCCCACCCGGTGGTGCGTCGTTAGGTGATCAGGTCACCGCGACGGGAGGGCACGTGGTCGTTCGACGGCGTCCGCCCGCCGAGGCGGTCGGCGGATGAGCAAGATGCCCGGCGGGGGGTTGGTGCGGGGCGCGGGCGCCCGCGAGCGGGCCACCTTCCTGGAGCTGTTCCTCGACCTCGTCTTCGTCTTCGCCCTCACCCGGATCTCCCTGCGGCTGATCGACGACTTCACCGGGGGTGGGCGCGGCACTCTCGCGGGCCTCGGTCAGGCACTGCTGCTGTTCCTGGCGCTGTGGAGCGTCTGGACACTGACGGTCTGGTCGACCAGTTGGCTCGACCCGGAGGCGATGATCGTCCAGACCGTCATCGTCATCACGATGGCGGGCGCGATGACGATGGCCGTCGCCGTACCCGACGGATTCGGCGCGCGGGCCTCGCTCTTCGCCATCACGCTCGTGGCACTCCAGGTCGCACGGGTGGGGTACTTCCACATCGCCGGCCACGGTGGCCCCGACCCACACCAGTCCGTCCGGATCGTGTTCTGGCTCAGCCTGCACGCGCCGTTCTGGATCGTCGGTGGGCTCGTGAACGACGGCGACGTTCGCGGTTGGCTCTGGGCTGTCGCCGTCCTGGTGGACTACACCGGGTCGTACCTCGGGTGGCCGACCCCGGGACTCGGCGCGCAGCGACTCGGCATGCAGGGACTCGCCGCCGAGCACCTGGCCGAGCGCTACCAGCAGTTCCTGCTCATCGCGCTCGGCGAGGCCATCTTCGTCATCGGACTGGCGTTCAGCGGCAGCAGCTTCCATGCCGCGCAGACCGCCGCCTTCGTGCTGGCGCTGGCGACGACGGTCCTGCTGTGGCGGATCTACTTCCACCTGGCCGGCGGGACGCTGGACGCCGCCATCGGCAGCTCCCGTGACGCCGCCCGGCTCGCCACGCAGATGGCGTTCGCGCACCTGGCGATGATCGCCGGGATCGTGCTGACCGGCGTGGGGATGGAGCTGTACATCACCAAGCCGCTCGGCCACCTCCCGCCGACCTGGCTGATCGCCATCCTCGGCGGCCCGGCGCTCTTCCTCGCCGGACGGGCGGCCCTGGAATACCAGGTGTTCGACCGGATCTCCCGGTCCCGGACAGCCGGCCTGCTGGCCCTCGCCCTGCTGGTTCCGGTGGCACTCCCCCTGCGTCCGCTCGCCGTCGGCGCGGCCGCCGCACTGGCGCTGCTCGGCGTCGCCGCCGTGGACACCCGACGATCCCGTGACCGGCCCCGCGAAGCCGCCAGGCCACCGTTCTGACCCGCGTGGTCGTTCACCGGCGCAGCGCCGTGGCCTGGCGCATGTGCGACAGCTTCTCGGGATTGCGGACGGCGTACAGCCCGGTGACGATTCCGTCGTCGAGACGCACCGTCAGGACGGTGTCGAGTTCGCCGTCGAACCGGACGATCAGCGCCGGACAGCCGTTGACCTCGGCCGGGTGCAGCGACAGCCCGGCGACCTCCACCTGCCGGGAGGCCAGCAGACGGGCCACCTTGTCCGCGCCGACGACAGGCCGCAGTACCGCCTGCTTGATGCCGCCGCCGTCGCCCAGCAGGACGACGTCGGGCGCCAGGATGTCGAGCAGACCCTGCACGTCGCCCAGATCGACGGCCCGCTGGAACGCCTCCAACGCGCGCCGCGCCTCGGTCGCGGAGACCACACCGCGCGGTCGACGCGCGGCGACGTGCGCCCGTGCCCGGTGGGCGATCTGGCGAACGGCGGCGGGGCTCTTCCGCACGGTCGCGGCGATCTCGTCGTAGTCCACCTCGAACACCTCCCGCAGGACGAACACCGCCCGTTCGGTCGGGCCGAGCGTCTCCAGCACGAGCAGCATCGCCGTCGAGACGTGCTCCGCCAGCTCGACGTCGTCGGCGACGTCGGGTGTGGTCAGCAGCGGCTCGGGCAGCCAGGAGCCGACATAGGACTCCCTGCGCCGACCGATCGTCCGCAGCCGGTTGAGGGACTGGCGGGTGGTGATCCGGACCAGGTAGGCGCGCTCGTCCCGGACCGCCGCGTGGTCGGCGTCCGCCCACCGCAGCCAGGTCTCCTGGAGTACGTCCTCAGCGTCGGCCGCCGAGCCGAGCATCTCATAGGCCACCGTGAAGAGCAGGTTCCGGTGCGTGACGAACGCGTCCACGGCGGAATCCACCCGCGCCTCCTGTCCTCGACGTCGCTTCACCACCATCCGACACCGGTCGACGGTCTCCTGTGACACCACGGGCCTGTGCGGCACATCACCCACCGGGATGAGTCACAGCCACCGGGCCGGCGGTGTCTCCTGGTCGACCCCGACCGAAGGGAACGTCCATGAACATCGTGCTGTGGATCGCGGCCGGACTGCTGGCCACGGTGGCGCTGGCCGGCGGCATCACCAAGATCTTCGTACCCCGCAAGAAGCTGGCCTCGCACCGCGGCGGCGGGTGGACCGGGAACGCCAGCGACGGCTTCGTCAAGACCCTGGGGGTGCTCGAACTCCTGGCCGCCGTCGGCCTGATCCTGCCGGCCGTGCTCGACATCGCACCGGTCCTGGTGCCGGTCACCGCCATCTGCTGGATCGTGCTGATGATCGGCGCGATGATCACCCACCTGCGCTACGACGAGGCGAGGTTCGTCGCGGTGAACGCGGTGTACCTCGCCCTGGCCGCCTTCGTGGCCTGGGGTCGGCTCGGCCTCGAACCCTTCACCGGCTGACGTTCACTGGATCTCCACACCGCCTCGCTAGCCTGGCGCGATGACATCACCTCGACGCCTTCTCCTGGCCGGGCTCGGCGTCGTGGGCCTGCTGGCCTGCGGTTGGGGCCTGTGGTTCGCGTCGCTGTGGGCGTTCGGCGACGAGGGCTCGCTGCCGCCGAAGTGGCGGATCCCGGACGTGCCCGCCGGGGCGACGGTCGTCGACGAGAGCGAGACGTGCGCCTCCGGCGGGTGCTCGTGGCAGGTTACGGTGGCGCCCCCGGCCGGCCAGTCAGCGGAGGAGCTGGCCGAGCGGATGGGCCTGTCCGAGCAGCAGGACCTGCCGCCGAAGCTGCTCGACCCCGGGTCCGTCTACGTGGTGGCGGAACCCCGGAACGGCCAGTTGATCATCCACGTCGGCTACGAGTAGCCCGACGGGTCGACGCCTGCTCGGCACAGTGCCCCGCACCCGCATGATCGTGCTTGATCCAGGATGTAGTGGCCTCCCGCGCCGAGGACACCACTACAACAAGGATCGGGCACGATCATGCCGCGCCCGTCCCGAGACCCGCACAACTTCGGCGATGTTGCTGGCTCAGGCCGTCGTGATGCAGCACCATCACCGTAGTTGCACGGATCTTGCGGCGCAGCGGCGCTCACGGCGCAGCGGCGCTCACGGCGCAGCGGCGCTCACGGCGCAGCGGCGCTCACGGCGCAGCGGCGCTCACGGCGCAGCG
>NZ_JBEZEC010000002.1:20846-500519 GCF_040648595.1 Micromonospora sp. NPDC049107 | reverse complement strand
CACGGCGCAGCGGCGCTCACGGCGCAGCGGCGCTCACGGCGCAGCGGCGCTCACGGCGCAGCGGCGCTCACGGCGCAGCGGCGCTCACGGCGCAGCGCGGCAAGGGTCGGTGTCAGCGGCGACGGCCTACCAGGGCTGACAATCAGCCCAGGCCGCGCTGCCGGGCGAGCAACTCGACGGCGTCCTTGGCCTCCCGCAAACCGGCACCGGTCGCCTCCCGGTATGCCTTGATGGCCTGGATCTTGCGGCCGGCGAGCAGCTCTTGCAGGACCGCCCCGGGGGCCTCAAGCTCCGGCTCGTGGATGTCGAGGTGCGCCATGATCAGATCCAGCTTGCGCTCGACCACGGCGAGCCGGCGAGCCAGCTGATCCGCGTCGGAACGACGGCCACCCCCAGCGACCAGGAACACGAGCACGAGCGACAACACGACGGCGATGGGCACTGTCCACTCCATAACGCGCCATTGAACACCGGCGCGGGTACTGACCGCACACCCGCACGCGTGATCCGCACACTTTCGGTGAAGTTGCTGCTTCCGGCCGCCGTGATGCAGCAGCATCACCGAAGTTGCGCGGATCTTGCGGGCACGGGCGTGGGCACGGGCACGGGCACGGGCACGGGCTGGATCAACGGCGCAGGGTGAGGATCAGGTCGGCGACCAGAGCCGTCCAGCCGGTCTGGTGCCAAGCGCCCAGTCCGGCGCCGTTGTCGCCGTGGAAATACTCGGGGAAGGCGACCAGGTCCCGCCAGTCGGGGTGGGTCTGGAACAGCCGCGCCGCGCCGTAGATCGGTCGGCGACCCCAGTCGTCCTGGGTGAAGAGCGAGATCAGTCTCCTCGACAGGTCGTCGGCGATCTCGTCCAGCGAGAGCTTCACCCCCGAGCGCGTCGGATACTCCACCTGGAGGTAGTCCCCGAAGAACGCGGCGTAGTCGCGCAGCGCGCTGATCAGCAGGAAATTCGTCGGCATCCAGATCGGCCCGCGCCAGTTCGAGTTGCCGCCGAACAGGCCGCTCGTCGACTCGGCCGGCTCGTAGCCCACGGAGAACTCCTGCCCGCCGAGATTGACCGAGAACGGCTTGTCCAGGTGTGCGCGGGACAACGTGCGGAGGCCGAAGTCGGAGAGGAACTCGTCGGTGTCGAGCATCCGGGCGAGCAGCCGGACCACCTGCTCCTGACCGACCATGGACAGCAGCCGCTGCTGGCGGCCGTCCGGGCCGATCCGTCGGGTGCCGATGACCTCGGCGTACTCCGGGCGGTTGGTGAGGAACCAGCGCAGCCGCGCGCCCAGCTCCGGCAGGTGGTGCAGGGTCTTGGCGGTGAGGCGGGTGGTGGCGGCCAGCGGCAGCAGCCCGACCACCGAGCGGACCTTCAGCGGCACCTTCGTGCCGTCGGCGAGCCGCAGCACGTCGTAGAAGAACGCGTCCTCGTCGTCCCACAGCCCCTGCTCGTACGCGGCGGCGGCGATGTAGAGGAAGTGCTCGAAGAACTTGGTGGCCGTGTCCACCCAGGTCCGGTCGTGTTCGGCCAGCACGATGGCCATGTCGAGCAGGTTGAGCGCGTACATGGCCATCCAGCCGGTGCCGTCGGACTGCTCCAGCACGCCGGCCACCGGCAGCGCCGCCGAGCGGTCGAACGGTCCGACGTTGTCCAGCCCGAGGAAGCCGCCCTCGAAGACGTTGTTGCCGCCGGTGTCCTTGCGGTTGACCCACCAGGTGAAGTTGAGCAGCAGCTTGTGCATCACCCGGCCCAGGAACTCGAAGTCCTTACCGCCGTCGATCTCGAACACCTTGAGCGCCGCCCAGGCGTGCACCGGCGGGTTCACGTCGCCGAACGCCCACTCGTACGCCGGGATCTGCCCGTTGGGGTGCAGGTACCACTCGCGTAGCAGGAGCAGGATCTGCTCCTTGGCGAAGCCGGGGTCGACCCGGGCGATGCTCACGCAGTGGAAGGCCAGGTCCCAGGCCGCATACCAGGGGTACTCCCAGGGGTCGGGCATGGAGATCACGTCGAAGCTGGTCATGTGCCACCAGGCGCTGTTGCGCCCGTGCCGACGCCCGGCCGGCGGTGTCGACCCGGGGTCGCCGTCCAGCCAGCGTTTGACGTCGAAGTGGTAGAACTGCTTGCCCCACATCAGTCCCGCGATGGCCTGCCGGGCGACGAGCGCCTCGTCGGCGGTGGCGGCCTCCGGGATCACGTTGGCGAAGAAGCGGTTCGCCTCGGCCCGCCGGGCCCACACCACCGACTCGAAGCCGTCGCGCAGGTCGGCCGGGGGCGGCGGGGCGGCGGCCGGAGGCGACGCGGTACGGGTCAGCCGGAGCCGGATCTGGCGCTGACCGCCGGCCGGCACGTCGAGCACGTAGTGCAGCGCGCCCTTGGTGCCCTCGCGGGCCGGGTTGACGGTGGGCGCGCCGTTGACGACGTGGTCGTTGATGCCGTCCTTCGGGTACGGCGAGCGACCCGCCAGGCCCCAGAGCCGCTCGGCGTTGGTGTCGTTGTCGCAGAGCAGCGGCACCGGGCCGCCGTCGCCTTCGAGCAGCAGTTGCCCGAGCACCCGGTGCTCGCCGACCAGCCGGGTGCCCTCCCCGGTCAGCCGGGGAATCCGGTCGCCGCCGGGCAGCCCCCAGGCCCAGGTGTTGCGGAACCACAGGGTGGGCAGCACGTGCAGGGTCGCCGCCGCATCGCCCCGGTTGGCGACGGTGATCACCATGCACAGGTCGGTCGGGGACGCCTTGGCGTAGTCGACGGTCACCGCCCAGTACCGGTCGTCGTCGAAGATGCCGGTGTCCACCAGCTCGTACTCGGTGTCGTCCCGGCCGCGCAACGCGTTCACCGCGACGAGTTCGTCGTACGGGAAGGCGGCCTGCGGGTAGTGGTAGCGCCAGCGCATCCAGGAGTGCGTCGGGGTGCTGTCGAGGTACCACCAGTACTCCTTGGCGTCCTCCCCATGGTTGCCGCTGTCACCACCGAGGCCGAACATCCGCTCCTTGAGGATCGGGTCCTTGCCGTTCCAGAGCGCCAGGGCGAACGCGAACGTCTGTCGGTCGTCGCAGACGCCGGCCATGCCGTCTTCATTCCACCGGTAGGCTCTGGACCGCGCATGGTCGTGTGGGAAGTAGTCCCACGCCGTACCGTGCTCGCTGTAGTCCTCCCGTACCGTCCCCCACGCCCGTTCGGACAGATAGGGACCCCATGCACGCCAGTCCTGCTCCCCCGAGTCGGCCTGGGCGAGCCGAAGCCGCTCAGCGTCGGGTGGCGAGGCGTCGGAGGACGATCCGTCAGTGATCACGTGCACATCTTTGACGTCGCCGCGGTACTTCACCACAGCGGCCATTCTCGCCGTGGCGTGTTACACCTCGACGGCGGTGGAGGAAAGTTGATCGACATTATTTTCGGACCGCAGGTCTGCGGCGACCTGACCAGCGCGTCCAGCCGGGAGTGGCTGGTGCCCGACGGCCTCGGCGGGTACGCCATGGGCACCGTCGGCGGGTTGCGGACCCGCCGCTACCACGGCCTTCTGGTGGTGCCGGGCGATACGCCGGCGTCCCGCCAGGTGGGACTGGTCAGCCTCGACCCGGCCGTCACCCTGCCGTCCGGAGCGCGGGTACGCCTCGGCGCGCACGAGTGGTCCTCCGGCGACGTCGACCCGCGCGGATTCGAGCTGCTGGAGCGCTTCGAGCTGGTCGACGGGCTGCCCCGCTGGCGGTGGCGGATCGGCGCGGTCGTCATCGAACGCGAGCTGGCCATGCTGCCCGGCCGCTCCTGCGTGGCCGTGGTGCACCGGCTGGTCGCCGGCGGTCCGGTACGGCTGGAGCTGTCCGCCGCCTGCACCTGGCGCGACGCGCACGGCGAGCGGCGGGCTGACGGGCCGACGCCGCAGGTCGAGGCGGTGGCCGACGGCGCGGTGGTCGAGGGCGCATATCGGCTGGCCGGCCCCGGCTGGACGCCGGAGGGGCAGTGGTGGCTGGGCGTGCACCACCGCGAGGAGGCCAACCGGGGCCTGCACCCGGACGAGGACGTCTGGTACGCGGGCCGCTTCGCCGGCGATCTGGAACGCCCCGGTGACACGGTGTCGGTGCGGGCCTGGGCCGCTCCGCTGGACGAGGAGCCGCCGCCGGCCGTCGAGATCGTGGCGACGGCCCGGCGACGCAACCGGCAGGTGGTGGCGACGGCGAAGCCGGCCGACGACGTGGACGCGACGCTGGCGCTGGCCGCCGACGCGTTCGTGGTCCGTACCCGGCAGGCGGCGGTCGACGTGGTGGCCGGCTATCCCTGGTTCGGGGCCTGGTCGCGGGACACGATGATCTCGTACGAGGGGCTGTTCCTCTGCACGGGTCGGGCCGCCGAGGGGCGGGAGCTGCTGCGGGCGTACGCGGCGACCCTCTCCGAGGGGATGCTCGCCAACACGGCCGACACCGGCCGGGTGGAGTACAACACCGTCGACGGCACCCTCTGGTTCCTGCACGCGGTGAGCCGGCACGTGACGGTCACCGGCGACACCGATCTCGGCGACGAGCTGCTGCCCGCGCTGCGCGGGGTCATCGACGCGCACGTCGCCGGCACCCGGTACGGGATCGCCGTCGACCCGGCCGACGGGCTGCTCACCCAGGGCGCCCCGGGCACCGCCCTGACCTGGATGGACGCCCGGGTCTACGGCGTGCCGGTCACCCCGCGCACGGGCAAGCCCGTCGAGGTCAACGCGTTGTGGATCAACGGGCTGGCCGGGCTCGCCGAGTTGACCGAGCTGGCCGGGCAGGACGCGGGCGAGCTGTGGCGACTACACGGGCGGGCCACCACCTCGTTCCGGGAGCGGTTCCCCGCCCCGACCGGGTGGCTGCACGACGTGCTGGACGCGCCCGCGCCGGCGTACCCGCTGGGTGGGGCCGCCCTGCACGACGACGACGCGCTGCGGCCCAACCAGTTGCTGGCCTGGTCGTTGCCGTTCGCGCCGCTGGAGCCGGACGAGGCGACGCTGCGCCGGGTCGCGAACGGGCTGCTCACCCCGCTCGGGCCGCGCAGCCTCGCGGAGGATGCGGCCGAGTTCGTGGGTCGCCACCGGGGCGGCCCGGCCGAGCGGGACGGCGGCTACCACCAGGGCACGGTGTGGCCGTGGCTGCTCGGCCCGTACGTGGACGCCACTCGTCGGGGCAAGATGCCAGTCGATGACGCATTGATTGGCATTGAGTCCCATCTGACCGAATATGGGCTAGGATCGGTAAGTGAGACGGCCGACGGTGTCGCGCCGCACTCCGCGACCGGCTGCCCGTTCCAGGCGTGGTCGGTGGCCGAGTTGCTGCGGGTGCGCCGAAAAGGCCAGTAGCGCTTTACATGACCGCAACGGCGGTGTCTCCGCTGGTTATCTCGGCGCCGGCAGGATTGGCCCCGATCCAGACGCGACGGCGACATCGACTCCGGTGTCGGTCGGCGCGCGCCCGGGGACAACTCAAAGGGGGCCGCATGTCACCCGATGCCCACGTGATCGACATCAACCCCGCCCGCCAGCTACGGGTGCTGATGCTGTCGTGGGAGTACCCGCCGGTGCTCGTCGGCGGCCTCGGCCGCCACGTCCACGCCCTGTCCGTGGCCCTGGCCGCCGCCGGGCACGAGGTCACCGTCGTCACCCGCCACGCCGAGGGCGCACCCCTTGAGGAGTACGCCGACGGCGTCCGCATCCTGCGCGCCCCCGAAGACCCCGTCGCCTTCCCCCTGGCCACCGGCTCGCTGCTGGCGTGGACCATGGCCTTCAACCACACCCTCACCCGCACCGCCCTGCGCGCCACCCAGGCCGGCGCCTACGACGTCATCCACGCCCACGACTGGCTCGTCGCCCACACCGCCGTGACGCTGTCCGAACATCTCGACCTGCCGCTGGTCACGACCATGCACGCCACCGAGGCCGGGCGACACCAGGGCTGGCTGCCCGAGGAGATGAACCGCACCATCCACGGCGTCGAACACTGGCTCAGCGGGGCCTCCACCCGCGTGATCACCTGTTCGGGTTACATGCGCGACCAGGTCAGCTCGCTGTTCGACGTACCGGGCGGGCTGGTCGACGTGGTCCCCAACGGGGTCGACGACCGGGCGTGGCGGGCCCGACCACGCGCGGTCGCGTCGGCCCGCGCCCGGTTCGCCGCGGACGGTCCGCTGGTCGGGTACGCCGGCCGGCTGGTCTACGAGAAGGGCGTCCAGCACCTCGTGCACGCGGTACCCCGACTGCGCGAGCGGCACCCCGGGCTGCGCGTGGTGATCGCCGGCGACGGCCCGTACCGCCCCGAGTTGGAGGCCGAAGCCCGTCGCCTGGCGCTCGGCTCGACCGTCCGCTTCACCGGCTTCCTCGACGCCACCCAACTGCCGGCGGTGCTCGGCGCCACCGACGCGACGGTGGTCCCCAGCCTCTACGAGCCGTTCGGCATGGTGGCCCTGGAGGCCGCGGCGGCCGGAGCACCCCTCGCGGTGGCCCGTACCGGCGGCCTCGCCGAGATCGTCGAGCCCGGCGTCACCGGCGTGACGTTCCCGCACAGCGACCCGGTCGCCCTCGCGGGCGCGGTCGACCGACTGCTCGGCGACGAGGTCTTCGCCCGGCGGGTCGCCCGACGGGCCCGGACCATGGTCGGCGAACGCTACGGATGGGCCACCATCGCGGCCCGCACCGCCGCCAGCTACGCCACCGCCCGCCGCGAACACGGCCCGCTACAGGCTCGCCGGGCCGCCGCCCGACTGGCCGGCGGACGGAACCGGATCGCCATTCCGGAGGGCAATCTGCTCGCCGCCGCCGACCACGCCGCCTGCTGAGATTCGTCGGACGACCTATAGGTACCTTCCGATCCGCTGGTTAGGGTGTACACCGGACAGCGGCCGAGGAGGAGCGTGCGCAGGTGCTGATCGCCGGTCGGTACCGGCTGCTCGACCTGGTGGGCCGCGGCGGCATGGGTCGGGTCTGGCGAGCCCGCGACGAGATGCTGCACCGCGAGGTCGCGGTCAAGGAGGTCGTACCGCCGAACTGGCTGGCCGACCACGAGCGGGCCGAGCTGCGCTCGCGCACCCTGCGCGAGGCGCGCACCGCGGCCCGGCTCAACCACCCCGCCGTGGTCCGGCTCTACGACGTCGTCCAGGTCGAGGGCAGTCCGTGGATCGTGATGGAGTACGTCCCGTCGCGCACCCTGCAGGACGTCCTCGACGCCGAAGGACCCCTGGAGCCGGCCCGCGCCGCCCGGATCGGCCTGGCCCTGCTCGACGCCCTGGAGGCCGCGCACACGGCCGGGGTGCTGCACCGCGACATCAAGCCGCAGAACGTGCTGGTCGCCCACGACGGCCGGGTGATGCTCACCGACTTCGGACTGGCCACCTTCGACGGCGGGGACGGCGCGATGACCCGCCCCGGGATGGTGCTCGGCTCCCCGCAGTACGTCGCGCCGGAGCGGGCCGCGGAGGGAGTGTCCACGGTGGCCGCCGACCTGTGGTCGCTGGGCGCCACCCTGCACGCCGCCGTGGAGGGCCGCTCCCCGTACGCCCGCAGCAACGCGATGGCCACCCTCAGCGCGCTGGCGGCCGGTCCACCGGACCCGGCCCCGCACGCCGGTCCGCTCGCGCCGGTACTCGACGGGCTGCTACGCCGCGACCCGCACGACCGTCTCGACCACGACGAGGCCCGCCGGCTGCTCAGCGCCGCCGCAGGCCCGACCGGCATCTCGTCCACTTCCGGGGAGGTGACCCACTCCACCGCCCCGCAGCCCGTGCCCGACCCGATCGGCTCCGGCGTCGACCCACCCGGAGACGCTCCTCTCGATGATCGCCCGAGCGACGAGCCGGACGTCCGGTACCCGCCGGACGCCGCCACCGGCACGACGGGGCGAGCGGCCCGCCGGCCAGCGGCCCGGCGGGCCGCGCTGGTCGTCACGGCACTGCTCGTGGCGGCCGCCGCCGGGGTGGGCACCGCGCTGGCCGTGGCCGGCGACGCCCCGACCGGCACCGCCGGGCCGACCACCACCCCGACCACGGGACAGGTGGACGACGGCCGAGGGCCGGACGGGGAGTACGGCGACGACCGGGGCGGCCCGCACCGCGGCGGTCCGGGTCGGCCGCCGCCCGGTGGCCGCGACGTGCCCCCGCCGCCGTTCCCCTGCGTCCGCCCCGACGTCGTCGGCGCGCCGGTCACGGTCGGGTCACCCGCCGCGGGCGAGCGGTTCCGGCCGCCAACGGGGTGGGTGTGGCATGCCGACACCACCGGCTTCCGGGTCTCCGTCCCGGCGACCTGGTACTACTCCCGGGAGGGCACGGTGGCCTGCTTCCAGGACCCGGCAACCGGCCGGGCGTTGAGCGTCGCCGAGGGCGGCGCGGCCGACCCGATGACCCGATTACGGGCGGCCCGCGACGAGGCCGCTCGGGCCGGCGCGCTGCCCGGCTACGACGAGATCCGGCTCGCCCCCGGCGGCACCGGCGGCAGCGGCGCGGAGTGGGAGTGTCGGTGGGACGCCCCGGACGGCCCGCGGATCCACGCCCGGCAACAGATTGTGGGTGAGTCGCGCTGGACGTTGGGTTGGATCACCGACGACCGCGACTGGAACACCGCGGACGGGGACTGGGCCATTCTGCGAAACAGTTTCCGACCACCCCGCTGACCTGCGCCGTATGGCCGTGCCCGGCCCCCCGTCCGGCGTGGATCGAGGCCGCTCAGCGGATGAGAAAATCGGCGACGGTGGCTATCGTGTAACGCAGGGTGACCGAGGGGGAGCGACCGTGCAGCAGTTGCTGATCGCGGGTCGGTACCGGCTGCTCGACCTGGTCGGCACCGGCGGGATGGGCCGGGTGTGGCTGGCCCGCGACGAGATGCTGCACCGGGACGTGGCGGTGAAGGAGGTTGTGCCGCCGGCCTGGCTGGCCGAGGCCGAGCGGGCGGAGCTACGGCTGCGCACGCTCCGCGAGGCGCGCACCGCCGCACGGCTCAACCACCCCAACGTCGTCCGGCTGTACGACGTGGTGCACGACGGCGAGAACCCGTGGATCGTGATGGAGTACGTGGCATCCCGGTCGGTGCAGCAGATCATCAACGCCGAGGGTCCGCTCAACCCCACCCGCACCGCCCAGATCGGGCTTGCGGTGCTCGCCGCGCTGCGGGCCGCGCACACCGCAGGTGTCCTGCACCGCGACGTGAAGCCGCACAACGTGCTGGTCGCCGGCGACGGGCGGGTGGTGCTCACCGACTTCGGCCTTGCCACCTTCGACGGTGGTGACGGGGCGATGACCGGACCGGGCCTGGTCCTCGGCTCCCCGCAGTTCGTCGCACCCGAGCGGGCGCGCGACGGCGTGTCGGACCCGCGTACCGACCTGTGGTCGCTGGGCGCGACGCTCTACGCGACGGTCGAGGGGCAGTCCCCGTACGCCCGGTCCAGCGCGATGGCGACGCTCAGCGCGCTGGCCACCGAGCCGCCGGATCCGATGCGCCGGGCCGGCCCCCTGCGCCCGGTGATCAGCGGCCTGTTGCAGCGCGATCCCTGGCGGCGCTTGACCGCCGCCGAGGCCGAGCCGCTGCTGCGCGCGGCGGCAGCGGCGGCCGACCACGACCAGCCCCCGCCGGCACGGTCCACCGCGGTGGCGGCGGTCCGCGGCGCGGCCCGGGCCGCCGCGTCCGCCCCGGTCCGCGCTCCGGAACCCGCGCCGGACCCGGCGACGTCGATCCGTCGCCCGAGGGACCGCGCCGCGGGCCGACGCGGACGGGTCATCGCCTGGGGCGGGGCGGCGACCGCGGTGGCCCTGCTCGTCACCGGTGGCGTCACCGCGGCGCTGCTGCACCGTTCGGACGACCGCACGCCACCGTCCGGCTCCGGCGGCGGCGCGACCGCCACCCGACCGGCCGCGTTCGCCTGCGCCACGCCCCCGCCACCGACGGCCACGCCGGTGCCCTCGACCCCACCACCGAAGGACGCGCGGTACGGGCTACGAGACGGCTGGACCTGGCACACCGACCCGACCGGCTTCCGCATCGCCGCCCCGGTGGGCTGGGCACGCTGGACCGAAGGGGCGGTGACCTGCTTCCGGGAGCCCAGCGGGGCGCGCGTGCTCAGCGTCGAGGCGGGACCGGCACGGACCGATCCGCTGGCGCACCTGAGGGCCCAGGAGGAGCGGCTCGTCGCCGCCGACGCGCTCCCCGGCTACCGCAAGCTGGACATCTCCGCGCTGGACGTGTTCGACGGCGGGGCCCTCTGGGAGTGCAGTTGGGAGAACGCCGCCGGCGAACGGGTGCACAGCATCCGGCTGCTCGCCAACACCTCGGCCGGACACGCCTACACCGTCTCGTGGTTGACAAAGGAGTTCGACTGGCAGGTCAACGCGGCATACTTCGTGATGATCCGGCAGAGCTTCACGCCCACCCTCTGACACTGTCCGCTGTGGACGGGTCAACTGACGCCCCTGCGACACCGGTGCTGGCTACAGTGGCGTAGTTTTGGCGCTCAAGATCCCTGGGGAGGGTGAGCCGAAGATGATGGGACCGTCGCACGCGCTGTCCGGCGCGGCGGTATGGCTGGCCGGGTCCTGGGCGCTGGACCAGTTCGCCGACTACCACCAGTCGCCGCTGGCGCTGGCGGTGGGTACGGCGGTGTGCGCGGGTGGGGCGCTCTTTCCCGACCTCGACCTGTCCGGCAAGGTGACCCGCAACCAGGGTGGCGCTACCGTCGCCCGCACGTTCGGGGTCTTCTCGCTCTTCGTGGCCGAGGTGATGGAGAAGATCTCACTCGGCGTCTACTACGCGACGAAGCTCAGCAAGGACCCGCGTCGCAACAACGGGCACCGCACGCTCACCCACACGCTCCCGTTCACGCTGCTGGTCGGCTGGGGCACCACCGCGCTCTGCGCCGCGTACGGCAAGTGGGCGGTGATCACGATCCTGTTCTTCATGTTCGGCCTGGCCCTGCGCGGGCTCTTCGACGAGTGGGCCGAACGGGCCGGCTGGGTGATCGTGACGCTCGCGTCGGCCGGGGCCGCCTGGTTCACCTTCGCCAACCTGCCGGGCGGACGCGGTTATCCGCTGATCGGCACGGCCGTCGGGGTGGGCTGCCTCGTGCACATCCTCGGCGACATGATCACCAGGGCCGGGGTGCCGATCCTCTGGCCGATTCCGATCCGCCGCCGCATGTGGACGATGATCGGCCTCCCGAACAGCATCGCGCTGCGCACCGGCAGCAAGACCGAGGTCGTCGTCCTGCGCGCCGTGTTGACCGTGATCGTGGTGCTCTCCACCGCCGGCCTGATCGCGCCCTCAGTCCTACAACGCCTCAACATAGACGTATAAAAACCCACCCCGCACCCCACCGCGCCCACCGCGCCCACCGCGCCGATCTTGCACTTGCGGATGCCGATCCGTCCTGCTTCGCGCCCTATGTCGCCGCAGAAAGTGCAAGATCGACGCGATGCGGGGCGCCGCCGACGTCAAGATCGCACTCGATCCAGGATGTAGTGGCCTAACGTCGCGCTGACACCACCAGATCCTGGATCGAGTGCGATCTTGCCGCGCTGTCCGGGCGAGGGCCAGGCAGGACTTAACCGCTCGCGCCGATCTTGCAGTTACGGTCGACGGAGTGTTGAGGTTTGCGCGTTTTGTCGGCGCAGAAAACGCAAGATCGACGCGCCCCGCGCCCCGCGCCCCGCGCCCCGCGCCCCGCGCCCCGCGCCCCGCGCCCCGCGCCCCGCGCCCCGCGCCCAAGATCCTCACAACATCACCGAAGTTGCTGCCTCAGCCTCGCCGGAGACAGCAACATCAGTGAAGTTGCTGCCCCGGCACGCCGAGGCACGCCCAGACACGTGCTCCACACAGCGCAGCCGTGCCCTGGCGGGCATCTGCGGATCGCCGGTGCCAGCTCGCCGACTCCTTTTCGACATCGGCTATTGACGGTGCCGTAACACGTGACCTAGCGTCTGTCGAAACGTTTCGTCGAAACGCTTCGACGATCATTCCGAAGCGGTTCCACTCCGGGCCGGAGGAGGTGGGCGGTGGCCACGATGCACGACGTCGCCCGCCTTGCGCAGGTCTCGGTCAGCACCGTGTCGTACGTGCTCACCGGCGCTCGGCCGATCTCCCAGGCCACTCGCGCCAAGGTGCTCGCGGCAATGGCTGAGCTGGACTACCAGCCCAACGCCATGGCTCGGGGGTTGGCCAGCCGGCGCAGCCGCATCCTGGGCCTGCTGATGCCGATGGACGAGCGTGGTCTGGGCGCCACCGAGACCGCGTTCGTCACCGGTGCCGCCGCCGCGGCCAGCGCGGTCGGCTACCACCTCGTGCTCTCGCCGGTCGGCGGTGGCGACCTCGACGACCTGCGACGGCTGGCCAGTCAGCGGATGCTCGACGGCGTTGTGCTGATGGAGGTGCAGCTCGCCGACGAGCGGGTCACGGTGCTCCAGGAGGCGGGCGTGCCGCTGGTGCTGATCGGGCGTACCGGCGACGCCACCGGGTTGTCCTTCGTCGACATCGACTTCGACCAGACCGTGCGGGAGGCCGTCGCGCACCTGGTCGGCCTGGGGCACCGCCGGATCGTCTACGTCAACCACTCGGCGGCGACGCTGGCCAGCGGTTACGGCCCGGCGTTGCGTACCCGGGACGCGTTTGTCACGGCCATGACCGGCCACGGCCTGGAACCGATCATGATCCCGGCCGAGGACAGCGCCGCCGGCGGGCGGGCGGCCCTGGCCGCCGCGCTCACCCGGGCCCCGGAGCTGACCGCCCTGCTGGCGATGAACGAGACAGCGCTCTTCGGCATCCTCGGTGAGCTAACCGGGCGCGGACTGTCGGTGCCGGACGACGTGTCGGTGGTCTCCATGGTCACCTCACCGCAGGTCGCCGAGTTGGCCACCCCGGCGTTGACCGCGATGACCTCGCCCGGATCGACCCTGGGCCGGATCGCGATCGAGGCGCTGGTACGCCACCTGGACGGGCCCGGTGACGAGCGCCACCAGCAACTGCTGCCGTGCTCGCTGGAGGTGCGGGGATCGACCGCGGCACCACGACCGGAGCGACCCCATGGGGGCTGACCAGTAAAAACGGCCCGCCGCCGCGCGGCAACGCGACGACGGGCCCAGTGAGATACCGGGCTCGATACTCAACGAGGAGGATAGCAATGCAGCGATTTCGCCGGATCGTCGCGGCGATCGCCCTGGCGGCGACCGCGACGACCACCGTGGCCGCCTGCGGCGGCGGCGAGAGCGAGGACGACAGCGGGGCCAAGACCCTCAAGCTCTGGCACTACGAGAGCGAGAACAGCGCGATGGGGGTCGGCTGGAACAAGGCGATCGAGATCTTCAAGGCCGAGCACCCGGGCGTCGAGGTGCGTTTCGAGCGCAAGGCGTTCGAGCAGATCCAGCAGAACGCCGGCATGATCATCAACTCGTCCGAGGGCCCGGACATCATGGAATACAACAAGGGCAACGCGACGGCCGGCCTGCTGTCGTCGCAGGGTCTGCTCACCGACCTGAGCGCCGAGGCCGACAAGCGCGGCTGGGCCGGCAAGCTCAGCCCCAGCCTCCAGACCACCGCGCGGTACAGCGACAAGGGCGTGATGGGGTCGGGCAACTGGTTCGGTGTGCCCAACTACGGCGAGTACGTCACGGTCTACTACAACAAGGACCTGTTCGACCGCAACGGCGTCAAGGTGCCGACCACGCTGGCCGAGATGACCGCCGCGATGGACACCTTCGTCAGCAAGAAGATCACCCCGCTGGGCATGGCCGGCGCGGAGTACCCGGCCGGACAACTCTTCTACCAGTTGGCGCTCTCCAAGGCCGACCGGCAGTTCGTCGACAACTACCAGCTCTACAAGAACCCGGTCGACTTCAAGGCCGACCCGCTCAAGTACGGCGCGGACACGTTCGCCGAGTGGGTGCGCAAGGGCTACGTCGCCAAGAACTCGGCGAGCCTCAAGGCCGAGGACATGGGCACCGCGTTCATCGCCGGCAAGACCCCCATGATCGTCTCCGGTAGCTGGTGGTACGGCCGGTTCAAGACCGAGATGAAGGCCAACTGGGACACGTTCCTCTTCCCCGGCAACACCCTCAACGCCGGGTCATCGGGCAACATCTGGGTGGTTCCGTCAAACAGCAAGGCCAAGAGCCTGGCGTACGACTTCATCGACATCACCCTGCGCCCGGAGATCCAGGATCTGATCGGCAACAACGGTGGCGTTCCGATCGCCGCCGACGCCTCGAAGATCAGCGACCCGAAGGACCGCAAGCTGATCGAGGACTTCAACACGGTCAGCAAGCAGGACGGTCTGGCCTTCTACCCGGACTGGCCGGTGCCCGGCTACTACGACGTGCTGGTCGGCGGCTTCCAGGGCCTGATCAACGGGTCGAAGTCGCCGGACCAGGTGCTCGACACGATCGCCAAGCCGTACGCCGATGGCGTCAAGGAGATCACCGGCAAGTGACACGGCGAGCGGCGGGCGTGACCGGCACAACCGGAGCGCCCGCCCGCCCCGCCGGGAAGGATCTTCCATGGCAGTCTCCGAGACCGTCGCCGCCAGCACACCGACGGCGACACCCACCCCGCCGACGCCCCGCCGCCGACCTCGCGGCCGTGACGCCGCGTACTGGCTCTATCTGATCCCCGGGGCGGCGCTGTTCCTCCTGGTGATCGGCGCGCCGCTGGTCGGCACCGGTTACCTGTCGCTCACCAAATGGTCGGGCATCGGCGACCCCACCTTCGTGGGGTTCGACAACTACCAGCGGCTGCTGGACGACGAGGTGTTCTGGGCCTCGTTCCGCAACACCGTGGCGATGATCGTCGCGATGGTGGTGCTGCCCACCCTGCTGGGGCTGCTGCTCGCCTCGGTGCTCTTCGACGTCATCGGCCGCCGGTTCCAGCCGCGTACGGCCGCCGGCCTGCGGGCCGCCTTCTACCTCCCGCAGGTGCTGCCGGTGGTGGTCGCCGGCATCGTGTGGGGCTGGATCCTGCGCCCCGACGGCGCGTTCAACAGCCTGCTCGACGCGGTCGGCCTCGGCGCGCTGCGCCACGACTGGCTCGGCGACCCGGACACGGCGCTGCCGGCCGTGATGGCGGTGATGATCTGGGTGCAGATCGGCTACCCGGTGGTCGTGTTCATGGCCGCGTTGCAGCGGGTGGACCCGGAGCTGCACGAGGCGGCCGAGGTCGACGGCGCGAACTGGCTGCACCGGTTCCGGGCGATCACCCTGCCGCAGATCCGGCCGGAGACTTTCGTGGTGGCCCTGACCTGCACCATCGCGGCGTTGAAGGTGTTCGGGCCGATCTTCGCGCTCACCCGGGGCGGCCCGGAGAACGCCACGAACGTGCCGTCCTACTTCGCCTACTACACCTTCTTCAAGAAGCTCCAGGTCGGCTACGGCTCGGCGATCTCCACGGTGCTCACCCTGATCATCGTCGTGGTGGCCGGGGTCTTCATCTGGTGGCAGGCGCGCACCGAGCGCCGGGACCGGGGGTTCTGACATGGCCGTGACGCTCACCCCGGCCCCGACGCCGGTCCGCCGGCACGCCCGCGACCGGCACCACCGCGGCGTGAGCCGCTGGGTCGTGCTCGCCCTGGTCACGGTCGGCGCGCTCGTCATGCTGGTGCCGTTCGCGTTCATGCTGCTCAACGCGTTCAAGTCGCCCGGTGACTATTCGTCGGCCGGGCCGCTGAGCTGGCCCAGCGAGTTCTACACGAAGGGCCTGCGGACGTACTGGAACGAGGTCGACTTCCCGCTCAAGCTGTGGAACTCGGCGCTCATCGCCGGTTCCGTGGCGGTGCTCGGCGTCCTCGTGTCCCTGCTGAACGCGTACGCCCTCGGCATCGGTCGGGTCCGTGGCCGACTGTGGATCGTCGGGCTGTTCCTGTTGGCCAACATGCTGCCGCAGGAGGCGCTGATCTACCCGCTGTACTACGTGGCGAAGGAGGTCGGCCTCTACAACACCCGGCTCGCGGTGATCATCATCTTCACCGTGATCCAGAGCGCCTTCGGCACGTACCTGCTGGCCTCGGTCCTGGGCACCTTCCCGCGCTCGCTGCTGGAGGCCGCCGCGCTGGACGGCGCGGGCAAGTGGACGGTGCTGTGGCGGGTGGTCTTCCCCAACCTGCGACCCACCCTGGCCGTACTCCTCATCTTCTTCTTCATCTGGACCTGGAACGAGTTCCTCATCCCGCTGGTCATGCTGATCGACAACCAGACGCAGACCATTCCGGTCGCGCTCGCCTCGTTGCAGGGCGACCGTCTGATGGACGCCCCGACGACGAACGCCGGCGCGCTGATCAGCCTCGTGCCGGCCATCCTCTTCTTCCTCATCTTCCAGCGCACTCTGGCGCGCGGCATCACGGCAGGAGCCGAGAAGTGAAGTTCACCGACGGGTACTGGCAACTGCGCCCGGGGGTCAGCGTGCTGCGCCCCGGCGCGGTGGAATCGGTCGAGCCGGACCAGAGCGGCTTCACCGTCTTCGCGCCGGCCGGTCAGATCACCGGTCGGGGGGACACCCTGAACCGGCCCGTCGTCACCGTCCGGTTCTTCTCTCCCGCGCCGGGCGTCATCGGGGTGACCATCGGTCACCACAGCGGCGGGCTCCCCCGCGAGCCGCACTTCGAGTTGACCGCCGACAGCGGCCAGCCGGTCACCGTCGACATCACCGGCATCACCGCGTCGCTGACCACCGGCGAACTGACCGCGCGGGTCGCGCTGGTCGACGGCTGGCGGGTCCAGTTCCGGCACGGCGACCGGTTGCTCACCGCGTCCACCGCGCGCAGCGTCGGGATCGTCACCGACGGCCAGGGCCGGCGGCACGTGCACGAGCGGCTCGCCCTCGGCGTCGGCGAAACGGTGTACGGGCTGGGCGAGCGCTTCGGCCCGTTCGTGAAGAACGGCCAGACCGTCGACATCTGGAACGCCGACGGTGGCACCGCCAGCGAGCAGGCGTACAAGAACGTGCCGTTCTATCTGAGCAGCGCCGGCTACGGGGTCTTCGTGGACCACCCGGAGCACGTGTCGTTCGAGGTCGGCTCCGAGGTCGTGGCGCAGAACCAGTTCAGCGTCGAGGGCCAGTCGCTCACCTACTACGTCATCGACGGACCCACCCCGAAGGACGTGCTGCGCCGGTACACGGCGCTGACCGGCCGACCGGCCCGGGTGCCCGCCTGGTCGTACGGGCTGTGGCTGTCCACGTCGTTCACCACGTCGTACGACGAGAAGACCGTGACCGAGTTCGTCGACGGGATGGTCGAGCGGGACCTGCCGCTGTCGGTGTTCCACTTCGACTGCTTCTGGATGCGCCAGTTCCACTGGGTCGACTTCGTCTGGGACCCGGCGACCTTCCCCGATCCGGAGGGGATGCTGCGCCGCCTGCACGAACGCGACCTGAAGGTGTGCGTCTGGATCAACCCGTACATCGCGCAGCGCTCGTACCTCTTCGAGGAGGGCCGCCGGGCCGGCTACCTGGTCCGCAACCCGGACGGCTCGGTCTGGCAGTGGGACAAGTGGCAGGCCGGGATGGCGCTCGTCGACTTCACCAACCCGGACGCGGTCGCCTGGTTCACCGGCAAGCTCAAGGTCCTGCTGGACATGGGCGTCGACTGCTTCAAGACCGACTTCGGTGAGCGCATCCCCACCGACGTGGTGTGGCACGACGGCTCCGACCCGCAGCGGATGCACAACTACTACTCCTACCTCTACAACAAGGCCGTCTTCGAGCTGCTGGAGACCGAGCGCGGCGAGGGCGAGGCGGTGGTGTTCGCCCGCTCGGCCACGACGGGCGGGCAGCAGTTCCCGGTGCACTGGGGTGGGGACTGCGAGGCGACGTTCGTCGCGATGGCGGAGTCGCTGCGCGGCGGGCTGTCCCTGGCGGCGTCCGGCTTCGGCTACTGGAGCCACGACATCGGCGGCTTCGAGGGCACCCCCGACCCGGCCGTGTTCAAGCGGTGGATCGCCTTCGGTCTGCTCTCGTCGCACTCCCGGCTGCACGGCTCCGGCTCGTACCGCGTCCCGTGGGCGTACGACGAGGAGGCCGTCGACGTGCTGCGGCACTTCACCCGGCTCAAGCTCAGCCTGATGCCGTACCTGGCGGCGGCGGCCGAGGAGGCGCACCGCGACGGAATCCCCATGATGCGCCCGATGATCGTGGAGTTCCCGGACGATCCGGCCGCCGCGTACCTGGACCGGCAGTACATGCTCGGCTCCGACCTGCTGGTCGCGCCGGTGCTCAGCGCCGACGGTCAGGTCACCTTCTACGTCCCGGCCGGGACCTGGACGCACCTGCTGACCGGCGCCCAGCTCACCGGTCCGGCCTGGGTGACCGAGAAGCACGAGTTCGACAGCCTGCCGGTGCTCGCCCGGCCGGGCGCGGTCATCGCGTTCGGCGCGCGCTCCGACCGGCCCGACTACGACTGGGCGGACGGTGTCCGCCTGTGCCTCTACGCTCCGGCCGAGGGGCAGCGGCGGCGGGTACGGATTCCGTCGCCCGGTCAGGGGGCCGGCGCGGAGTTCGAGGTAAGTTTCCGCGACGGCGTGGCCAGGGCGGACCTGGTGGCGGGTGAATCGTCGGCGTACCACTCGGAGGTGGCAGGACAGTGACGGCACATGCCTTTCCGGAGAGTTTCCTGTGGGGTTCGGCCACGGCGGCCTACCAGATCGAGGGCGCGGCCAGCGAGGACGGCCGGGGCCCGTCCATCTGGGACACCTACAGCCGCACCCCGGGGCGGACGCTGAACGGCGACACCGGTGACGTGGCCGCCGACCACTACCACCGCTGGCCGCAGGACCTCGACCACATCGCCGAGCTGGGCCTGGGGGCGTACCGCTTCTCGATCTCCTGGCCCCGGGTGCAGCCGGGCGGCTCCGGCCGGTTCAACCAGGCCGGCGTGGACTTCTACTCCCGGCTCGTCGACGGCCTGTTGGAGCGCGGCATCCGCCCGGTGGCGACCATGTACCACTGGGACCTGCCGCAGGAGCTGGAGGACGCCGGCGGGTGGCCGGTACGGGACACGGCGCTGCGCTTCGAGGAGTACGCGGCGGGGATCGTCGCCGCGCTCGGCGACCGGGTGCACACCTGGACGACACTCAACGAGCCGTGGTGCTCGGCGTACCTGGGTTACGGCTCCGGCGTGCACGCGCCGGGTCGGACCGAGCCGGCGGCGGCGCTGGCGGCCGTGCACCACCTGAACCTCGCGCACGGCCTGGCGGGTCGCGTGGTCCGGGAGACGGCGCCGGCCGCCGAGTTGTCGGTGACGCTGAACCTGCACGTCATCCGCCCGGCTTCGGACGCGGCGGCGGACGTCGACGCGGCCCGCCGCATCGACGCGCTGGCCAACCGGGCGTTCCTCGGGCCGATGCTGAACGGGGCGTACCCGGCCGACCTGCTGGCCGACACGGCCGGCGTCACGGACTGGTCCTTCGTGCGCCACGGCGACGAGAAGGTGGCCGCCGTGCCGCTGGATGTGCTGGGCGTCAACTACTACTCCAGCACCCTGGTCCGCGCCTGGGACGGGCACTCGGCCCGCTCGGACGCCGACGGTCACGGCGCGTCGGCGCACTCGCCGTGGGTGGGCGCCGACGACGTCGACTTCCTGCCGCAGCCCGGCCCGTACACGGCGATGGGGTGGAACATCGACCCGCCGGCGCTGACCGAGCTGCTGCTGCGGCTCCAGCGCGAACATCCCGGCCAGCCCTTGATGATCACCGAGAACGGGGCGGCGTTCGACGACGAGGTGGCTGCCGACGGACGGATCCACGACGACCTGCGGATCGACTACCTGCGTCGGCACATCGGCGCGATGGCCGATGCCCGCGCGCAGGGCGCCGACGTGCGCGGCTACTTCGTCTGGTCGTTGCTGGACAACTTCGAGTGGGGTTACGGCTACGACCGCCGCTTCGGGATCATCCGGGTCGACTACGACACCCAGGAGCGCACCTGGAAGGACAGCGCGCACTGGTACCGACGCCTCGCCGCGACCGGCAATCTGGACCAGCCCTAGCGCCCGCTACACGCCGACGCGCTGCGGCGGGACGGTGAGGCCGTAGAGCTCCATCAACTCCGGGCTGTCGACCCGGCTGCCGTCGGCCACCGAGTCGCAGGCGATGTCGACGATCTGGTCCTTGTGCGCCAGCAGGTACGGCCGCGCGCCCACGTCGGCGCTGGCCAGGGTGGCGATGCCGGACCAGTGTCGGCGGCCGAACAGCATCGGGTAGCCGCGCAGCCCGTCGTAGGTGGCGCAGACCAGCACGTCCGGGTACGGCAGCGCGGCCACCCGGCGTACGGCCGCCGCGGTCAGGCCCGGCATGTCGACCGGCACCACCACCACCGCCTCGATGCCCGCGTCGTCCATCGCGGCCAGGCCGGCGCGGATGGACGAGCCGACCCCGGTGCCCCACGCCTTGTTGACCACCACGGTGGCCCTGCCCAGGTCGGCGGTCTCCCGGACCTGGTCGGCTGCGGCGCCCAGCACGATCACGATCTGCTCGCAGCCCGCCTCGGTCATCGTGTCGATCATCTGGTTGACCAGTGGCTTCTCGCCCTGGTGCAGCAGCGCCTCGGGACCGCCGATACGGCGTCCACCACCTGCGGCGATGATCATTCCTGCGATCCGGTTCAGCTGGGCCCCCTCAAGCACGGGACCGACCGTGACCGGCCGGCCCCTCCTACGGACACTGCAACGAGGAGAGCCGCGCACGGGTGGCGGGGCGAAAAGGGAAAATAGTGCAACCGTTACGCAACGGACGGGTGATCCACTCCCGATCGCCGAGGTGGCGGCATCCCGACGCCGGGAAACCCCCAGGTCGCCGATCTGGAGTCGATCATCAGCGCCAGGGGCCGCGTCAAGCGGCGTCCGCGTAGCAGTCGACGATGGACAGGTCGAGCGGGAAGCGCACCGGAGTCTCGCCGAACAGCAGCGCGGTGGCCCGCTCGCCCGCCCGGCTCACCGCCGCCGCCACCGCCTCGGCCTGCTCGGCGGGACAGTGCGCCACCACCTCGTCGTGCTGAAAGAAGACCAGCTCGGCGTCGGTGCCGGCCAACTCGGCGCGCAGGGTGGCCAGCAGCGTGGAGGCCCACTCCGCGGCGGTGGCCTGGATGACGAAGTTGCGGGTGAACCGACCCCGGGACCGCGCGGCACGCGCACGCGGGCTCTGCCGGTCAGCGGCGGCGTCCGGGTCGATCGGCCCCTCGTCCGGGTCGGCGGGCCCCACGCCACCCGGCGGGCACGTCCGACCCAACCAGGACCGCACCAGGCCGCCCGCCTCGCCGGTACGCGCCGCCGCCTCCACGTAGCCGAACGCGGTCGGATAGCTGTTTCTCAGCACCGCCAACGCGGGCACCGCCGCCCCGCCGGTCTGCCCGTACATGGCGCCCAGCAACGCCACCTTGGCCCGGGGACGGTCACCGCCGAACGACTCCCGCGCCAGCGCGGCATAGAGGTCACCGGCCCCACCCGCCGCCGCCAACCGCCCGTCCCCGGAGACCGCGGCCAGGACGCGGGGCTCCAACTGGCCGGCATCGGCCACCACCAGCCGCCAGCCCGGGTCGGCCACCACCGCCCGACGGATCACCTTGGGGATCTGCAACGCGCCACCGCCACGGGTCGCCCAGCGGCCGGAGACGACCCCGCCCGGCACGTACTCCGGCTGGAACCGCCCGTCGCGAACCCACTGCTCACGCCAGGACCAGCCGTGCGCCGTCCAGATCCGGTACAGCTCCTTGTATTCCAGGACCAACGGCACCGCCGGATGGTCCACGCCGCGCAGCACCCAGGCCCGGGTGTTGGGCAGCTCCACGCCGGCCCGGGCGAACGCCCGGAGCAACTCGGCCGGAGAGTCGGCGTGCAGCCGCCGGACGCCGAACGCGTCGGCGATCCGGGCCGCCAACTCGGCCAACCGGCGCGGCGGCCCGCCGACCGGGGACGGCTCACCCAGCAGCTCGGCGAGGATCTCGTCGTGCACGTCCGCACGCCAGGGCAGCCCGGCGGCACCCATCTCGGCAGCGATCAGGGCGCCAGCCGACTCGGCGGCCACCAGCAACCGGAACCGGCCGGGGTGCTCGGTCCGCAAGACCCGGGCGAGCTGATCGGCGTACACCTGGGTCAGTGCCTCAAGGCCCGGGCCCGGCGGGCCCGGCAGCGTATCGAAGAGCGCGCCCTGGCCGTGCCCGGGCGGCGCGGCGGCACGCGGCGGCGGGTCGGCCGGCACCGGCCCGCCGGTCAGGCGGGCCCAGGCGGCGGCCAGCGCGCGGGGCTCGCCCCACCGACCGGCGTGCCCGAGCAGCAACGCCTCGGTCAACTCCACGTCGTGGCACCGCTCGACCCGCACCCCGGCCCGTAGCAGCGCCGGGTAGATCGTGCCCGCGCTCGCCCAGACCCAGCGCGGGCGCGCGACCGCCTCCCGGGCGGCCACCGCAGACGCGAGGTCGGTGACGGTCTCGGTCGGGCCGGCGGGGCGGCCGGCGGCGTCGAGCGGGCACAGCTCTCCCCCGCCCTGCTCATCTGCCACCACCGCCACCAGCACGAATGTGATTCTGCCTGCACCCTCCGACAGGAAAACGGGTCGGTGGGTCGGCCCGCCGCTCGGTAGCGTTACCGAGTGCCCGTCCAGATCCCGCACCCCGACCCTGGCACCCCCGACACCCGTGGTCCGATGCGGTACCTGTGGTGGCTGGTGCGTCGCCAGCCCGGCCGGGTGCTGCGCGGCAGCCTGCTCGGCACGGCCTGGATGGTCGGGCTGTCGGTCCGGCCCTACCTGATCGCCCGGGCCGTCGACGACGGGCTGCGCGACCGCGACACCCCTGCCCTGGTCCTGTGGGTCGCGGCGATCGTCGTGGCGGGTGTGGGGTTGTCGTACCTGGGGATCATGCGGCACCGCACGATGACCTTCATCCGGGAGGACGCCAAGGCCCGCTCCGCCGAGGTGCTGCTGCGGCACCTGTCCCGGGTCGGCGCGGCGCTGCCGCGCCGCTCCGCCGCCGGTGAGGTGGCCACCGTCGGCGGGTCCGACATCGAGTGGTCGGCGCAGGTGCTGACGCTGACCGGCCCCGGGGTCGGGGCGGTCGTCGCGTACGGGGTCATCGCCGTGGTGCTCTGGTCGATCTCCCCGCTGCTGGCGCTCTGCGTGCTGGTGGGCGTGCCGGCGGTCGCGCTCGTCGTCGGGCCGCTGCTGCGCCGGCTCGAACGGGCCGAGTCGGTCTACCGCGGGCAGCAGGGCGCGCTGACCGCCCGGTCCGGCGACATCGTGGCCGGGCTCCGGGTGCTCGCCGGGGTGGGTGGCCGGGACCTCTTCGCCCGCCGGTACGCGGCCCGATCGCAGGCCCTGCGGGCCGAGGGCTACCGCGTCGGAGCGGTGGTCAGTTGGATCGACGCGGCGACGGTCGCCATCCCCGGCCTCTTCCTGGCGGCGGTGGTGTGGCTGACCGCGCGGATGGCCGTCACCGGCGACGTCACGGTCGGCGAGCTGGTCGCCGTCTACGGCTACGTGGCGACGCTGATCGTGCCGGTCTGGTTCCTGCTGGAGGGCAGTCACCAGCTCATCCGGGGTCGGGTCGCCGCCCGACGGATCGCCGGCCTGCTCCGGCTCGCCCCGGACGACGTCGGTGGGCCGGGCCGCCGGTGGCCGGCCGGGGTCCCCGGCGCCCGCGACCCGCACGCCGTCCCCGCGCCGACCGGTCCCGCCAACCTGCACGACCCGTCGACCGGGCTCAGGGTACGCGCCGGCCAGCTGACCGCGGTGGCCGCCGACGACCCGGCCGACGCCGTGGCGCTGGCCGACCGGCTCGGCCGGTACGTGACCAGCGACGTCACCTGGGGCGGCGTACCGCTGACCGCAGTCGCCCTCGACGAGGTCCGGGCCCGGATCCTGGTCGCCGACCACGACTCGTACCTCTTCGCCGGCACGCTGCGCGACGTGCTGAGTTCGGGCGCCGACGACGCCGAGATCCGCGCCGCCCTGCGGACCGCGTCGGCCGACGACATCGTCGACGCCCTGCCGGCCGGGCTGGACACCCCGCTGGACCCCCGCGCCCGGACGCTGTCCGGCGGTCAACGCCAACGGGTACGGCTGGCCCGGGCGCTGCTCGCCGAGCCGGAGGTGCTGATCCTCGTGGACCCCACCTCGGCCGTGGACGCGCACACCGAGGCCCGGATCGCCGAGCGGCTCCGGACCGCGCGGGCCGGGCTGACCACCGTTGTGCTCGCCACGTCACCCCTGCTGCTCGGCCGCGCCGACGAGGTCGCGTACCTGACCGGGGGCGGGATCACCGCCACCGGCACCCACGACGGCCTGCTCGAATACGTCCCCGGTTACCGGCACCTGGTGGCCCGGGGCAGCGATGACGAGCAGCACTCCGACGCCGAGGAGGCGTACCAGTGAGCCGCCTGCCGGTCGCCGACCGCGGCACCGTACGCCACGCCCTGCGGGACATGATCAGCAGACATCGCCGGGCGGTCGGCGTCGTGCTGGCGCTGCACAGCGCCGCCGCGCTCGCCGGGCTGGCCCCGCCGTGGCTGCTGGGCACCATCGTCGACCGGGTCACGGCCGGCGCGGGCGTGGCGACGGTGGACCGGCTGGCCCTGGCGATCGCCGGCTGCGTCGTGGTGAGCGCGCTGCTCGCCCGGTACGCCCAGTACGCCGGTCACCGCTTCGGCGAACGCGCCGTCGCCGAGCTGCGCGAACAGTTCGTCGACCGGACGCTCGCGCTGCCCGTGTCGGTCGTGGAGCGGGCCGGCGCCGGGGACCTGGCGACCCGCAGTTCGGTGGACGTGGCGACCGTCGGCACCACGGTCCGGGACGTGGCGCCCACCATCGTCATCGCCTCGGTGCAGTTGACGTTGCTGTTCGGCGCGGTGTTCCTGCTGCACCCCCTGCTCGGGCTCGCGGCGCTGGCCGGGCTGCCGTCGATCGTGGCGGCGACCCGGTGGTACCTGCGGCGGGCCAGCTCCGCGTACCTCACCGAGGGCGCGGAGGCGGCCGAGCTGACCGAGGCGTTGACCACGACCGCCGAGGGCGCCCGCACGGTCGAGGCGCTGCGGCTGGCCGACGACCGCTTCCGGTACGGCACCGCCCGCGTCGCCCGCGTGTGGCAGGCCCGCCGGGCGACGCTCGCCCTGCGTACGGTGTTCTTCTCGGTGGTCGAGGCCAGCTATCCCCTGCCGATCGCCCTGGTGCTCCTGGTCGGCGGCTATCTGCTCTCCGCCGACCTGGTGTCCCTCGGATCGGTGGTCGCCGCCGCGCTCTACCTGCAACAGGCCATCGACCCGATGGACCGCTTGTTGCAGTGGACCGAGCAGGCGCAACGTGGGTTCGCGTCGTACGCCCGGGTGCTCGGGGTCGGGCTGGTCCCGCCCGAGCCGCCCGGCGGCACGGCCACGTCGCGGGGCGAGCGGCTCGTCGTGACCGAGGCGCGGTTCTCGTACGCCGACGGCCACGACGTGCTGCACGGCATCGACCTGGAGGTGCGGCCCGGCGAACGGCTGGCGATCGTCGGCCCGTCGGGCGCGGGCAAGTCGACGCTGGCCCGGCTGCTCGCCGGGATCGACGCTCCCCGGCAGGGCGTCGTCAGCATCGGCGGTTGCCCGGTCACCGACCTGGACCCGGCCGAACGACGACGGCGGATCGCCCTGGTCACCCAGGAGCACCACGTCTTCATCGGCTCGGTCCGCGACAACCTCGCGTTCGCCGCCCCGGACGCCACCGACGACCAGATGCGCGCCGCGCTCGCCACGGTGGGCGCCGACTGGTTCGACGCGCTGCCCGACGGTCTGGACACGGCGCTCGGCGACGGCGCCCGGCAGCTCGGCGCGGCCGAGGCCCAGCAGGTGGCGCTGGCCCGGTTGGTGCTCGCCGACCCGCACACGCTGATCCTGGACGAGGCGACCGCGGCCCTCGACCCGAGCACCGCCCGGCGGACCGAGCGGGCCCTCGCGGCGGTGCTCGTCGGGCGGACGGTCATCGCCATCGCGCACCGGCTGAACACCGCGCACGACGCCGACCGGGTGGCCGTCCTGGCGGACGGCCGGATCACCGAGATCGGTAGCCACGACGACCTGGTGGCGGCCGGCGGGGCGTACGCGGCGCTCTGGCGCTCGTGGCACGCCCGCGCCGACGCGCGGTGACCGGAGTTACTTGACCGCGCCGGAGGTGAGCCCCGCCTGGATCTGCCGCTGGAACACCGCGTACACGATGATCATCGGGAGGATGGCGATGGTCAGCGCGGCGAACAGCCCGGACCAGTCGGCCTCGTAGCCGGCGTTGACCGAGATGTCGGCGATGCCCTGGGTGAGCACCCACTTGTCCTTGGCGTTGGAGAGCAGCACCAACGGAAGCTGGTACTGCGCCCACTGGCCGATGATGTTGAAGATCGCCACGCTGATCAGGCCCGGCTTCGCCATCGGCATCATGACCTGGAAGAACAGCCGGGTGTGCCCCGCGCCGTCGATCATCCCCGCCTCGGCGACCGAAGTCGGCAGCGTCTTGAAAAACGCGGCCAGGAAGAAGATCGTGAACGGCAGCGAGTAGGCGATGTAGACCAGGATGACGCCCTGGTAGGTGTCCAGCATGCCGAGCTGCTTGACCACGAAGAAGAGCGGCACCAGAGCCAGGAACACCGGGAACGCCAGCCCCGAGACGAACAGGTAGTAGATCGCCCGGTTGCCCCAGAACTTGTACCGGGCCAGCACATACGCGGCCATCGAGCCGAGCAGCATGGTGCCGAAGGTGCTGCACGCGACCACGAAGACGCTGTTGAGGAAGTACCGGCCGACGTTCGCCTTGGTCCATGCCCGGCCGAAGTTCTCCCAGCGCAGCTCGGCCGGCAGGGTCCACGGGCTGCTGAAGATCTCGCTGGTGTTCTTGAACGCGGCGAGGAACGTCCACAGGATCGGGACGATCACGATCACCGCCCACACGGCGAGCGCGATGTGCCCGAGGCTGGCGAAGAGCCGTACCTCCGAACGGGGGCCCCTGCCCCGCCGGCCGCCGGTCGCGGACGGATCGCCGGTCTTCGGCGGTAGCGCCGCCGGCGTCGGCGGCAGCGTCGACTGCGGGTTCATCAGTACTCCACGCTTTCCCGCTTGGTGAGCCGCAGCGTCAGCGCCGCGAACGTGAGGGTGAGGAAGAACAGCGCCACGCCCATCGCGGAGGCGTAGCCGTACTTCGAGTAGACGAACGCGTTGCGGTAGATCTCCATGGCCAGGACGGTGGTGGCGCCGTCCGGGCCACCGCCGTCCACCGAGAGCACGGCCACGATGGCGAACGCGTCGAACGCCGCGATGCCCAGGTAGACCCACGCGACCTGGAGGGTGTCCCAGAGCAGCGGCAGGGTGACCCGGAAGAACAGCGTCACCTTCGTCGCCCCGTCCATCTCCGCGGCCTCGTAGATCTCGCCCGGGATGGAGGCCATCCCGGCCGAGAAGAGCACCACGTAGAAGCCGACGGCCTGCCAGACCAGCACCGCGATGATCGACCAGAGCGCCAGGTTCGGCTTGATGAGGAAGAGGATCGGCTCCAGGCCGAACTTCATCAGCACACCGTTGATCAGACCGGACTCGTTCGGCCGGTAGACCATCTGGAACAGCACCGCGATGATCGCCACCGCCAGGACCTGGGGGAAGAAGAACACCACCCGGTAGAACTTCGCCCCCCAGACCCCCTGGCGTTGACCGCCGCTGCTCTTGCCACCCACGTTGAGCAGGAAGGCGAAGAACAGCGCGATGGCGATCGTGATCAGCGGCAGGGCAAGCAGCAGTACGCCGTGGTGCTGGACCGCCTTCCAGAAGGCGCCGTCGTCGAGCAGCCTCCGGTAGTTGTCGAAGCCCACCCACTGCGGGGCGGAGAGCCCTCGCCAGTTGGTCATCGAGATCTGGAACGCCTGCGCGTACGGCCAGATCACGAATGTCACGTACAGCGTGACCGGGAGGAACAGGAACCCGACCACGAAGGGATACTTGCCGTGCCGCATGACCCTAGCTCCGATCGATCAGCGCTTGAACTTGGCGACCGAGCTGTCCTTCTTGATCGCGTCGGCGCGCTTCTGGATCCGCTCCACGAAGGCGTCCGCGTTGATCCGGCCGAACATCAGCTCGTTGGTGGCGCTGCGCGCCTCCGTGTCGAGCTCCTTGTACCAGCCGTCGAAGTACAGGTTGAACACGTCCTGACCGGCCGCCTTGAGAGCGGCCTGCGAGCTGGCCACACCGGGCGGGAAGGCGAAGCCCTCCGAACCGGCGGTGACCACGGTCGGGGCCTTGACCACCTCGGTGAAGCCCTTCGCGCCCTCCTTGGACAGCATCTGGCGCATGTACTCCAGACCGCCCTTGGGGTTCTTGCTCTTGGCCGAGACGAAGTAGCCCTCGCCCGCGGTGGCCCGCAGCGCGGTGGCCGGCAGCTTGTCCGACGCGGTGAGGCTCGGCACCGGCATGAGCTGGTAGTCGAAGCCGGCTGGGGTGTCCTTCTTCTGCTCGCCCTCCAGCCAGTCACCGCTGGGGTACAGGGCCACCTTGTACTGGTTCTGCCGCAGCTGCACGTCGGTGTGCTTGAGCCCTTCGAAGCTCTTGTCGCTGAACTTCGCCCCGACCTCGGCCCACGCCGTGGCCGCCTGCTTGACCGCGTCCTGCTTCCAGGCGCCGTCCTCCAGGTTGTCGATGTTCTTCAGCACGTCGGTGCCGCCGATCTTGGCGGCCTGGGTGAGGATCACGTTCCACTGGTAGTAGGCCGCGTTCGCGCCCGCGTACCCGTACGGCGTGATGCCCTTGGCCTTGATGGCGGTGAGCAGCTTGATGAAGTCGTCCCAGGTCTTCGCCGGGGCCCAGCCGTTGTCCTTGAACAGCTTGGCCGAGTACCAGATGCCGAAGACGGTGGAGACGTAGTAGAGCACGTACGGCTTGCCGTTGAACGAGCCCGCCTCGACGGTGCCCGGCACCACGGTGTCGCGGACCTTCTTGGCCGGGTCGTCGACCGACGGGGCGTCCCACAGCTCGGTGAGGTCCTGGAGCTGACCGTCGGCGACCAGCGAGCCGAAGTCGATCAGCTTCTCGCCCGAGTTGTTGACGAACTCCGGCGGGTTGCCGGACGCGAACCGCGGCTGGAGCACCGTGGAGACGGCCTGCGTGGACTGGTGCTTGATCTCCGCCTTGGGGAACGCCTTCTTGTACAGCGGCTCGTGCACGTCGGTCGCGTACTTCTCGCCGTAACCGCCGTTGAAGATGATCACCTCGATGGGAGCGTCTTCCTTGACGCCCAGCGGGTTCTTCTCGCTCTTGGTGCCCTCGGCGGCCTTCTCACTGTCCTTGTCACCGCCGCTGCTCGTCGCGCAGGCGCTGAGCAGGCCGATGGCCGGGGTGGCGAGCATGCCCACGGCGGCGGCGCGACGCAGCACCGTGCGGCGGTCGAGCGCGGCCGGGTGCTCGGGGGTAATCGACATCGTCGTCTCTCCTTGTGGAATTCGGGTCAGGCGGTACGCCGGAGACGTCCGGCGTACCGCGACTCGAGGGCGATGTTGTGCTCGTCCCCACCGGGGACGTTGGCGGAGAGGTAGATAGGGGGCACCTCTCCGGCCTGGTGGAACCGTCGTACGACCTCAGCGGTCAGCAACTGCGCCAGCAGCGCGGTGGTGACCGAGGAGACCGCACAGACCGCGCCGCCGCCCTCGAGCGGCAGCAGTGCGTCACCGTACGGCGCGCCGTTGTCCAGCACGACGTCGGCGAGGTCGGCGAGCCGTTGACCGGACGGGTGCCGTGGCGCCACCCGCGCGGTGTGCTCGACCGAGGTGACCGCGATCAACGGGTGACCGCGCTCGGTGACCAGCGCCGCCAGCTCGACCACCGAGCCGTTGATGCCGGACTGGGACGCCACCACGAACACGTCGCGCGGCTGGGGCGCCGCGAGCGCGTAGATCTGGTGGGCGATGGAGGGATCACGTTCCAGCTTCGGGTCGGCGAGCACGTCGCGTGGGGCGTCGCCGTGCACCACCAGGTCCCGTACCGAGAGCCGGTTCGTGGGGACCAGCCCGCCGGCACGCGCGACCAGCTCGGCGGCGAACGCCTCGGAGTGCCCGGCCCCGAACGCCTGGAGCACGCCGCCGGCACGCAGGCTGTCGGTGATCAGGTCGGCGGCCCGGGTGATCCCGTCGGCCTCCGAGTCGAGCAGGCGGTCGAGCACCGGCCGGACCGCGTCCGCGTACCCCTGTGCACTGATCATGAGAGGACCCCCTTGGCGGCCTTGTGTCCGTCGACGGCCTGCGCGGTACGCCGGAAGGCCGCGTGGGCGCGGTCGTGGGTGCGCTGTGCGACGGCGATGTAGAGCAGGTCGAGCACCACCAGTTGCGGGTGGCGGGCGGAGAGCGCGTCCGGCCGGAAGGTGGTCGCCTGGCTGGCCGTGAGCAGCACGATGTCGGCTAGCTCGGCCAACGGCGAGCGGGGGAAGCCGGTCAGGGCGAGGGTCGTGGCGCCCCGGCTGCCCGCCTCGGCGAGCATCTCGATGGTCTCCCGGGTCTGGCCGGTGTGCGAGATGCCGAGCGCGACGTCGCCGACGCCGAGCAGCGCGGCGCTGGCCAGCCCCTCGTGCACGTCGCTCCACGCCCAGGCGGCCACCCCGATGCGGTGCAGGCTGAACTGCATCTCCTCGCCCACCAGGGCGCTGCCGCTGGCCCCGAAGATGTTCACCCGGGTGGCGCCGGCGATCGCCACGGCGGCGCGTTCCACCTCGCCGAGGTCGAGCAGCGCGGCGGTGTCGTGCATGGCCCGGGTGTCGGCGGCCATGATCTGGTCGAGGACCCGACCGAGGGGGTCGTTCGGCTGGATCTCGCGGCCGATGTCGACGGTCCAGCCGGCCGAGCGGGCCCGCCCGGTCTCGGCGGCGATCCCGAGGCGCAGGTCGGCGTACCCCTCGAAGCCCATGGCCCGGCAGAAACGGGTGATGGTGGCCGGTGAGGTGCCGCTGCGCTCGGCCAGCTCCACGATGGTCGAGCGCGCCGCGGCCTCGGGGTCGCTGAGCACGTGCTCGGCGACCCGGCGTAGCGCGCCGGTCAGCTCGCCGAGCCCGTTGCGCACCCGGGCCAGCACCCCGTCGGAGGCCGCGCTCCTTCGGTCGATCGCGTGGGCGTCGACCACCGCGGTCCCCGCGGCGGTGTCCACCTCGTGATCAACCATGGGACGCCTCACCTTTCCGAAAAGACTGTTAACTGTTAGTGGTAAAAGTTCTTACTGAACGGCCCTCCGTGTCAAGACTGTGGGCGAAGTTTTCAAACTGTTACCTGGCGCACAGCCGTCCGGGCCCTCCCGGAGTTGCCCTCCACGGCCGTGCCGACCAGCATGAACAGGCCCGTGACCGCGCAGCGCAAGGAGGCCCGTGCCGATGTCCGACACCGTCGTGGTCGGTCTCGACGTCGGGGGTACGTCCACCCGGGCGACCGCCCTGACCCTCGCCGGCGAACGCCTCGGCACCGGCAAGGCCGGGGGTGGCAACCCCACCAGCCACGGCGCCGAACGGGCCGCCGCCGAGGTGCTGACCGCGCTGCGCGCCGCGCTCGCCGACGTCGACCCGACCCGGGTGGCCGCCGGCACCATCGGGCTGGCCGGCGCACCCCGTCTGCTCGCCGACCCCGCCGGACGCGCCGCCTTCGACTCCGCCTGGCACGACGCCGGCCTGCGCTGCCCGTACGCCGTGCACGGCGACGCCCTCGTCGCCTACGCCTCCGGCACCGCCGAGCCCAACGGGACGATCCTCATCGCCGGCACCGGCGCGATCACCGCGCAGGTCGTTGACCTGCGGCTCGACCGGGTCGCCGACGGGCACGGCTGGCTGCTCGGCGACGCCGGATCGGGCTTCTGGCTCGGCCGCGAAGCGGTCCGCCGACTCCTCGCCGACCTGGACGCCGGTCACACCCCGGGCAGGCTGGGCGCGGCCGTGCTCACCGAACTGCTGGGCAGCGCCGACGTGGCCCCCCGCCCCCGCGACACGGTGGACGCCACGATCCAGGCGGTCACCCAACGACCGCCGATCGACCTCGCCCGGCTGGCGCCGCTCGTCGTCACCGCGGCGACCGACGGCGAGCCGGTCGCCACCGCCCTGATCGCCGAGGCCGCCGCCCACCTGGCCGAGAGCGTCACCCGCATCCGCTCGGCGGAGTCGACGACGCCGGTCGTGCTCGGCGGTGGACTGCTCATCGCGGACACCCCGCTCGCCAGCGCCGTCCGCGCCGAGATCGGTCGACGCTGGCCGACGGCGCCCCTGCGTACCGCCGGCGACGGCGCGGCCGCAGCCGCCTGGCTCGCCGCCCGCGACCTACCCGAGGTCACCGACCCGGCAGCCCTACACACCCTCCTCTTCCCCACCCCCTGACCACCCGCGCCGCCACGCCGCCGTGCCCGCACGCGCGGCCCCGCCGCCACACCGTCCCGCCGCTACGCGACCGTGCCCGCACACGCCGTCCCGCCGCCACGCCGCCACACCGCTGTGCGACCGTGCCCGCACGCGCGGCCCCACCCCCTTGATCGCGCTCGAACCAGGATGTAGTGGCCTCACACCGCGAGGAGGGGACTACATCCAGGATCGAGCACGATCAAGGCGACGCCCGACCCTCCAGATGCGCCTCGACGCGCTCACCCCTACGCCCGCCCCCTCCGCCCGCCCCCTCCGCCCGCGCCGCACAAGATCCGCGCACTTTCTGGGAAACTGCTGCCTCAAGACGCGCTGAGGCAGCAGTTTCCCCGTAGTTGCGCGGATCTTGACAGAGGCTGGCCGGCCCCTGGCCTCCAACCTGGTGATCAAGAGATTTGCGTCAGCAGGAGCGCGTTCCATGACGCAAACCTCTTGATCACCGAGATCGGGCGGTGGGTGGGGGTGGGGGTGGGGGTGGGGGGGGAAGGGGTGGGGGGTGGGTGATCGGGATCGGTCAGGTTTGGGTGGGGAAGCCGAGGTTCACGCCACCGTGGCGCGGGTCCAGCCACCGGCTGGTGACCACCTTGCTCCGGGTGAAGAAGCGCACCCCGTCCTCGCCGTGGGCGTGCAGGTCGCCGAAGAGGGACGACTTCCAGCCGCCGAACGAGTGGTACGCCATGGGCACCGGGATGGGCACGTTGATGCCGACCATGCCGACCTCCACCTCGTGCTGGTAGCGGCGGGCCGCCCCGCCGTCGTTGGTGAAGATCGCCGTGCCGTTGCCGTACGGGCTGGCGTTGACCAGTGCCACGGCCTCGTCGTACGAGCCCACCCGTACGACGCTGAGCACCGGCCCGAAGATCTCGTCGGTGTAGATCGACATGTCCGGGGTCACCCGATCAAAAAGGGTCGGGCCGAGCCAGAAGCCGTCCGGGTCGCCGTCGGGCGTCACCTCCCGCCCGTCGACGACCGGTACCGCCCCGGCGGTCACACCCGCGTCCACATAGGACCGCACCCGCTCGGCGTGCGCGGCGCTGACCAGCGGCCCCATGTCGCAGCCCCGCCGGCCGTCACCGGTGCGCAGCCCGGCCATCCGGGCGGCGATCCGCTCCACGAGGGCGTCCGCGACCGGCTCCACCGCCACCAGCACGGAGATGGCCATGCACCGCTCCCCCGCCGAGCCGAACCCGGCGTTGACCGCCGCGTCGGCCGCCAGGTCCAGGTCGGCGTCGGGGAGCACCACCAGGTGGTTCTTGGCCCCACCGAGCGCCTGCACCCGCTTACCGGCGGCGGTGCCGCGTTGGTAGACGTGCCGGGCGATCGGGGTGGAGCCGACGAACGACACCGCGCGCACCTCGGGATGGTCCAGCAGCGCGTCGACCGCCTCGGCGTCACCGTTGACCACGTTGAACACCCCGTCCGGCAGGCCGGCCTCGGCGAACCACTCGGCCAGCAGCAGCGCCGCGCTCGGGTCCTTCTCGCTCGGCTTGAGCACCACCGCGTTCCCGCAGGCCACCGCCACCGGCACGAACCACAGCGGCACCATCACCGGGAAGTTGAACGGCGAGATCACCGCCACCACGCCGACCGACTGCCGGATCGTGTACGAGTCGACCTCGGTGGACACGTTCTCGCTGAACGCACCGCGCAGCGCCGCGGGCATTCCGCACGCGTACTCGATGACCTCCAGGCCGCGCTGCACCTCGCCGGCGGCGTCGGCGAGCACCTTGCCGTGCTCGGCGGTGATCACCTCGGCGAGCCGGTCCCGGCGGGCGTGCACCAACTCCCGGAAGGCGAACAGCACGGCGGACCGCCGGGCCAGCGACGCGTCGCGCCAGGTGCGGGCCGCCTGGGCGGCGGCCCGCACCGCGACGTCCACGTCCGCGGTCGAGGCCAGCTCGACCTCGGCGGTACGACGACCCGTGGCCGGATCGAAGACGTCACCCCGTCGCTCGGACGTGCCGCCGACCCGCTTGCCGTCGACGAAGTGGCCGATGCTCACGCCGCCCAGACCGCCCGTGCTCACCCCGCCCAGACCGCCCGTGCTCACGCCACCCAGACCGCCGGTGCTCACGCCACCCAGACCGCCGGTGCTCACGCCGCCCAGACCGCCGGTGCTCATGCCGTCACCTCCGCCGACGAGCGGATCGCGTCGACCAGGATCGCCAGGCCCTCGCGGGCCTCGTCCTCGGTGAGCGTCAACGGTGGACCCATCCGCAGTACGTTGCCGTAGAGCCCGCCCTTTCCGGTGAGCAGACCACGGTCGCGGCACGCCTCGAAGACCCGGTTGGTCAACGCCGGATCCGGCTCGCCGCTGCCCGGCCGGACGAACTCGACGCCCAGCATGAGCCCCTTTCCGCGTACCTCGGCGACGCAGTCGAGGCCGCCCACGGCGGACCGCAGGCCGTCGGCGAGGATCGCACCGACGCGGGCCGCGTTCGCCTGGAGGTCGTGCGCCACCAGGTAGTCGAGCACCGCGTTGCCGGCCGCCGTCGAGATCGGGTTGCCGCCGAAGGTGGAGAAGCTGATCCCCGGCACCGCCTCGAGCACCTCGGCCCGGCCGACCACCCCGGCCAGGGCGAAACCGTTGCCGATGCCCTTGGCGAAGGTGAGCAGGTCCGGGGTCACACCGTGGGCCTGGTAGCCCCAGAAGTGCTCCCCGGTACGCCCCCAGCCGGTCTGCACCTCGTCGGCGATGAACAGGATGCCGTGCTCGTCGAGGACCTTCTTCCAGGCGGCGAAGAGCCCGTCCGGTGGGTGCACGAACCCGCCCACGCCCTGGATCGGCTCGGCGATCAACGCGGCCACGTCGCCGGACGTCTGGGTGGCCAGCACCTCGCGCAGATCCTCCACGGCCACGTCGAGGCGCTCGTCGGCGCTCAACCGGGCCAGCAGGCCGCGTACCCGGTCACCGGAGTGCAGCCAGGCCACCTGCAACGGGTTGAGCGCGCTGGCCGACCAGGTGCGGTTGCCGGTGACGCCCATCGCCGCGTACGACCGGCCGTGGTAGCTGTTGCGCACCGCCAGGACCTGGTGCGAGCGGCGGTAATTGGTGGCGACCAGCAACGCCGCCTCGTTCGCCTCGGTGCCCGAGTTGGTGAAGAACACCCGGGCGTCCGGGATACCGGAGCGCTGGGCGATCTTCTCGGCCAGCTCGACCTGCTGACGGATCAGGTAGAGCGTCGAGGTGTGCACGATGCCGGTGGCGAGCTGCCGCTCGACGGCCTCCCGGATCTCCGGGATGTCGTACCCGAGCATGTTGGTCAGCACGCCGCCGAAGAAGTCCAGGTAGCTGCGGCCCTGCGCGTCGGTGACCCGGCGGCCGGAGCCGGAGACCAGCTCGATCGGCTCGGCGTAGTACAGCGGCATCCAGGGTGGGAGAACGGCCCGGTGCCGGGCCAGCAGGTCGTCGGTCATCGTGGCACCCTTCAGCGGCGTTCGTGGATACCGCACGCTCCCACCGGCGGCGAGCGCGGACAACTGGCAGGGTGTAGCGCAGAGCGGGTACGACCTGACAGGTACGTCCGCCGTCGCGCGGCCGACTGTCCGGGCTGGCCCGTGCCCGGCTCAGGACCCGCGCGGACGCGGCGGCAGGTGCAGGGCGGTGGCGACCACCGCGAAGGCCAACCAGCCCGCCCCCAGCGCGCCGGCCGACGAGACGTCCTGGACGTAGTGGTAAGCGGTGAGGAAGCCGACGAGCGCGAGGCTGTTGCGGGCGAAGTGCCCGCTGAACTCGGACAACTGGTGTCGGGCCTCGACGGCGACCAACACCCCCGAGTACGGGAACGTCACCACCATGCCCCGCAGCACCGCGCCGAGCAACGCGGTGAGGATCGCCCCGACGAGGATGACCACCAGCTTGAGCAGCGCCGGCAGTCCGGCGGCACGCCCTCCTGCGGCTGCCTCGTCGGCGGCGGCGACGGTGGGCGGGCGGGCGCGACGGCGACGCAGCAGCATGGCCGCCAGCCAGAGCGCGACCGTGCCGGCGAGGGCCGCCTCGAACGGGATGTGGACGGCCACCAGGCCGGCGCTCAACGCCACGTACGCGGCGATCCCCGCGCCGTCGGCGAGCAGGATGGGCCAGCGCAGCCGCTGGTAGGTGACCGCCACGATGCCGAAGAAGAGGTTCAGCCCCAGCACACCGAGCACCTGCGCGCCGTCCACGCCGTAGGGGGTGCTGACCAGGGCGAGCGTCATCGGCAACGGGAGGCTGTAGACCAACGCGCGGAGCCGCACCGAGCGGATCACGCTGACCGCCCAGACGACGGCCGTCACCAGCAGGACCGCGCTCCACGTCATGGGGTCGCCGTCGTGTCCTCGAAGGTCGCCGCGCCCACGCAGGCGTCGAACACGCGGGTGAGACGCTCGACGTCCGTGCGGTTGACCGAGAACTGGTTCTCACCGATCTCACCGTGGGCGGTCATCCGGGCCTCCCAGCAGCTCACGGAGTCCCAGAGCGTCAGGTTGACAAGGAGGTGCGGACCCACCGCGCCGAAGGGCAGCAGGCCCACCCGGGCCCCGGCCGCGCGTTGCCGGCCGACCAGGTCGGACAGCTCGTCGGTCAACGTGGCGTACACGAAGACCCGGGTGATCCGGACGCCGCGTCGCAGGGCATCGACGTTCGCCTCCCAGTAGCGGCGGCCGATCTCGCCACGCCACCAGCTCAGCTCCCCGCTCGCCCGGGGCATCACGTTCGTCAACGCGTCCAGCCGGTGCGCGCAGGTGCGGGTAGCGCCGACCAGATCCTCGTCCTCGTCGCCGCGCCGGATGATCCGCCCCTGCGCGAGATGCTCGGCCTCCAGCCGGAACTGCTCGTAGCGTCGCTGCGCCTCCACCGCCACCCGGGTGCCCGCGTGCTGTTCGGCCGCCGCGCGCATCGCGGCGGCCACCTCCGTGGTGGTATGGACGAGCCACGGCGGGCCGTCCAGCAACGTCCGTAGGTGAAACCGGCGCTCCGCGCGGGCCAGCGAGTCCACCAGCAGCGAGATGGTGATGCCCATCAGGCCGGCCAGCAGCGACTCCACCCCGGAGGCCGCGTTGGTGAGGTCGAGCAGGACGCTGAGGCTGATCGACAGTGTGATGCCGACCAACGCCACCGGGTCGGTGTGCGCCACCAGCCGGAGGAAACCGCCCGCGGAGGTGCCGCCCCATCCCCGCCGACGCGCACCGTCACGGGTCATCGGAGTCCCCCCTCAGCCGCTGCCGCCAGCGTAAACAGCGGCTACAACCGCGGACGCCGCCGCGGCGGCCGGTAGCATCCGGCAGGTGCAGGAAGCGGAGACGGTCCCCTCGGCAGGTTCGGCCGCCGAGCGGATCATGCCCGACGTCGAGGCCTGGGTCTGCTCCACCGCGCTGCGCGGCCTGGTACGGAACTTCGGCGGCGACTGGCCCACCGGCGACCTCGCCGAGGTACTGCGGTTCCTGGACGACTTCTCCGCCCGCCACTGGGACTTCCGGGGCGGGCGGGAACGACCCGACGCGCGCGAGCCGGACCTCGATCCGGCCACCGCGACGCTGGTCCTCGACGCGGCCGCCGCGCTCGGGCTCGTCCACCCGGTACCGCCGGCCCGGTCGGCGTACGCCCATCTGGTCGTGCTCGGCGGCCTGGCGCACGCCTGCGTGCGGCGCGTCGGGTACGCGGCGCACCTGCTGCGCGCCGGCCTGACGGTACGGGGCGAGGTCGCCGTGCTGGGCAGCTTCCGCCCACTGTCCGAGTGGGAACGGGCCACCCTCGCCGACGCGGGTCTGCCGGCCGACGAGACCGAGGTCGACGTGCTGGACACCGCCGTCCGGCGGGTGTTCGGGGTGGCCGCACCGGCGGAGCAGGCCGGTGTCGACGCCGGCCACCCCCACCACTCCTGGTCGTCGCGGACCTACCGGCTGGCAGGCCTGCCACCGGTACGGGTGCTGGCCGCGCCGTCCAGCGAACCGGACCGGCGGCGGGCGCACACCGCCGACACCCAGCGGTTCTGGGCCGGGCACGTCCGGCTCGCGCCGGGCGACGAGGTGCTGACGGTCACCGCGCCCATCTACGTGCCGTTCCAGCACTGCGACGCGCTGCGCACCCTGGCCCTGCCCTACGGCTGCGACATCAACACGGTCGGGGTGGATCCGGCGGTGGCCGACGTGGCGGTGCTACCCGAGCAGACCCTCACACCGGGCCGCTACCTCCAGGAGATCCGCTCGGCGATCCGCTCGATGCGCGCCCTGCACGAGAGCCTGGTCGCCCAGCGGTGACCCGACCGACCTGCCTCATCATCCTGTTGCCCGCCGGGTCATCCCGTCGCGGATTCGGCGGGTGCGGCACGCCCGGTGGTCGTGGCCGGCGCGAGGCGGCGGTGCCGCGGTAGCACGACGCCGGCGGCGGTGGCCGCGAAGGCGAGCGCGGCGGAGACGCCCATCGCCGGGACGTAGCCGTCGCTGAACACGCCAGCGGTGGCGTAGCCGCCGGCCGTGGCGAAGACGGCACCGGTGAGGGCGACCCCGAACGCGCCGCCGAACTGCCGGAGGGTGCTGAAGGTGCCCGATGCCCGGCCGATGTCCTGCGGCGCGACACGGCTGACGACCGATTTGGTGACGGCGGGAAGGGCCAGCGAGAACCCGAGGCCACCGACGGTCATCGCCACGGCGGTCGTGGCGTAGCCGATGCCGGGCTCGGAGATCAGCGCGATCCAACCCATGCCGACGCCGAGCAGGAGAGTGCCGGCGATGACCAGCGCCCGTTCGCCGATTCGATCGGTGAGCGCGCCCGCCCGTGGCGCGATCAGGAACGGTGCGATGCCCCACGGCAACAGCCGCAAGCCGGCCTGTACCGCACCGTGGCCGAGGGCGACCTGCTGGAACTGAGCGGTGAAGAAGATCGCGCTGGTCAGCGACGCGTTGATGAAGAACACTGCGGCGTTGCCGGCGGAGAAGGCCGGTGAGCGGAACAACCCCATCGGCAGCATCGGGGCGGGGGTCTTCAACTCCCTGACGACGAACAGGCCACCGAGCACGATCCCGCCGACCAGCGTCGACCGGGTCTCGGCGCTGCTCCATCCGGCCGCGTTGCCGCGTACCAGCGCCCAGGTGACGCCCAGCGCCGACGCGGCGGCCAGGGCCAGACCCGGGAGATCGAGTGTGCCGCCGGGCCCGCGGGCCTCGACGATCCGGCCGAGCACCAGCGGTATCGCGATGAGTGTGAGCGGAACGTTCAGCCAGAAGATCCACTGCCAGGCGAGGTTCTGGGAGATGACGCCGCCCAGAACCGGTCCGGCGATCGCGGCGAGCCCGGTGACGCTGCCGTAGACGCCCGTCGCCCAGCCACGCCGCTCGGGCGGGAAGGCGCCGTTGAGCACGCCCAGCGCGACCGGCATGATCATCGCCGCTCCGGCCCCCTGCACCACCCGCGCCGTGATCAGCGGGCCCGCCTGGGTGGACAGCGCGCACGCGGCCGAGGCCACGGCGAACAGGCCCAGCCCGATCGCGAACATTCGACGCCGCCCGTAGCGGTCGCCCAGCGCCGAGCCGGTCATCAGCAGGACCGCGAAGCTGAGCGTGTAGGCGTTGACGGTCCACTCGAGCTCTTCGAGCGAAGCGCCGAGGTCTCGCTGAACGGCGGGCAGCGCGGTCGCCACCACCAGCATGTCCAGCACCACGACGAACGATGCCAGTGAGCTGAGGGCCAGAGCCCACCGCTGTGCCGGCGTGGAGCGCGTTCTTGTTCCTGCCTTGTCCACGTTCTTCTCCAGAGTTGTTCGGGGTGTTCCGCCTCGCTGTCAGGGGCGGACGAGGCGCAGCGGTCAGGCCGCGGGGCAGTCGTGGTACGCCTCGACGAGCCATCGCCCGGAACGACCGGACAGGACCCACGTGGCGATCGACCAGCGCTCGTCGCCTGGCTCGTTCTCGCCGACGGCGATGGTCACGCTGCGGCTGACCACGATCGCGGTGACGTCGTCGAGGAACCGCACGCCCCGCACACGATGGACGCGCCGGGTGCCCTTGAGCTGGTCGGCGAACGCCGCCGCCATCGCGGTTCGGAGCACCGCCTTGCTCAGCAGGGCCACCCCGGGCAGTACCGCGGTCGCGTCGTCGGCATAGTGGGCGACGAAAGCGGCCACGTCGTTGTCGACCCACGCGGCCGAGACGGCGTCGATCACCGCTCGCACCGGTTGCTCCGCGGTGTCCGGGCTCGTCGTGGAAGTCATCGGTCGTCCTCTCCTCGGTGTGGGAGGTGCCTCGGGTGACCTGGGGACCAGGCGGATTCGGCAGCTCACCGGTCAGGAATGGAGACTCGGTGGAGGGATCGGACTGGTCGGCCGCCGACGGCGACGTGGGCTTGGCCACACCGCAGCCGCAGCCGATCAGTTCCCGACGGATCGCGGGTCCTTACCAAGACAGGTCAGACCGCAGACGGGTGGAGTGACACATGACCCAGGCAGCGCAGGCTCCGGCGCAGGGGACGGGCGACGAGGAGTTCTCCCGACTCACCGAGCCGTTCCGCCGCGAACTTCTGGCGCACTGCTACCGCATGCTGGGCTCGACGCACGACGCCCAGGACGTCGTCCAGGAGACCTACCTGCGGGCCTGGCGCGGCTTCGCCGGTTTCGAGGGTCGATCGTCGCTGCGGGTCTGGCTGTACCGCATCGCCACCAGCGCCTGCCTCACCACACTGAAGCACCGCAGTCGACGGGTCCTGCCCTCCGGGCTGGGCCCGTCGGGCGACCCGGACCAGCCGTTGACGGTGGCCGGCCCCGACGTCGCCTGGGTCCATCCGCTGCCGGAGGCGGAACTGCCCGGCGCGGATCCCGCCACGATCGTCACCACCCGCAGCAGCGTCCGGCTCGCCCTGGTGGCGGCTCTGCAATATCTTCCGGCCCGACAGCGGGCCGTACTGATCCTGCGCGACGTGCTCGCCTGGCACGCCTCCGAGGTCGCCGACCTGCTCGACACCACTACCGACGCGGTCAACAGCGCGCTCGCGCGGGCCCGCGCGCACCTGGCTCGCACCGGCCTTACCGAGGACATGTTCACCGAACCGGTCGATCCGGCCGACCGGCTGCTGCTCGACCGGTACGCACGGGCCTTCCAGAACGCGGACACGGCGGCACTGCTACAGGTGTTACGCGAGGACGTCACGATGGAGATGCCGCCACACCTCACCTGGTTCGCCGGACGCGACGCTGTCACTCGCTTCCTCGCCACGACCGTGTTCGGCCGCGCCGGCACGGTCCGCACAATTCCGGCGAGGGCCAACGGTCAGCCGGCGCTCGCCACGTACACCCGGAGCACCGCAGGGCTCTACCACCCGCACAGCCTCCAGGTGCTCACCCCCACCCGAACAGGCGTCTCCCGGATCGTCTCCTTCCACGACCCGAGCCTCTTCGCACCCTGCGGTCTCCCGCCGTGTGTCGACGAGACCGGCCGACCCGTCGCAGGACGGTAGTCCCGCCGGGCCGAGCATCCGTGGGAGGAGAAGCCGCCGGACCCTACGCCCCGGCGGTGTCGGCGACGGCCTGGGCGAAGACCTCGGAGCGGTGCTCGAAGTTGCGGAACCGGCCGTAGCTCGGGGCGGCCGGCGACAGCAGCACCACCCCGCCGGTCGGGGTGACCTCCCGGGACAGTCGCACCGCTTCCACCAGGTCGTCGACCAGTTCCGTGCGCACCTTCGGCAGGTTGGCCAGCGCCTCGACGATCCGCGCGCCGCTGTCCGGGATGCCGATGACGGTCAGCTCGCGCTCGGCCAGGTGCTCGGCCAACGGGGTGTAGTCCAGCCCTCGGTCGTTGCCGCCGACGATCACCGTCAAGGGCCGCCCGTCGTACGCGTCGATGGCGTGCATGGCCGCGTACGGGCTGGTGGCCAGCGTGTCGTCGACGAAGGTCAACCCGGACGGGTCGGTGATCTCGGTGAGCCGGTGGGCCAGCCCCTGGAACTCGGCGACGGCGACGGCGAGGTGGTCCTTGGCGGCCACCACGTCGACACCGAGCGCGTCGAGCACGGCGAGCGCGACGCAGAGGTTGCCCTCGTTGTGCCGGCCCACCAGGGGCAGCACGGCACGCGGGAAGAGTGGGTGGTCACCGAGGTGGAACCAGGGCGTGCCGTCCGCGCCGGTGGCGACGTGGGTGGTGTCGGGCCGGCCGGCCCGGGTCGCGGGCAGGTCACCCAGCTCGGCGGCGAGCCGCGGGTCGCCACCGTTGACCACGATCGTCTGCGGGTCGTGGGCGAGCAGGTTGAGCTTGTCGCGGTAGTACTCCCGCTCGCCGCCGTGCGCGTCCAGGTGCTCGGGGAACAGCGCGGTGACCACGGCGACCCGGGGCGAGTCGGTGAGGTCGCTGCACTGGTAGCTGGACAGTTCCAACACGTACAGCTCGGCGTCGGGCAGGTCGAGCGTGGGCACCCCGATGTTGCCGCCGAAGACGTTGGGTCGGCCCATCGCGGTGAGCAGATGGCTGATCAGGCTGGAGGTGGTGCTCTTGCCCTTGCTGCCGGTGACCCCGACGGTGCGGGCGGCGTGGTCGGCCATCCACAGGGCGGTGCCCTGGGTCACCGGGACGCCACGTCGCCGCAGCTCGACCAGCCACGGGTGGGTCTGCGGCACCCCCGGCGAGCGGACCACCACGTCGGCTGCGGTCAGCCGGGCGAACCCCGCCTCGCCGGTCACCAGGGGGGCCGCCTCGGCCAGCGGACCTTCCCACGGCAGCGACAGGAAGTTGGCGCTGTCGTCGACGGCGACCAGATCGGCGGGGCCGTGCGCCGCGATGGCGGTCACAGCAGCCCGGCCCTCCCGACCGGCGCCCCAGACGGCGACGGTACGTCCGCGCAGGTCAGACAGGCGCACGGGGCTCTCCTCGGGGGTCACGGCGGCGGCTGGCGGGGCCCGGTCCGGACACGGCCGGACGAACCAGGGCCTAGTATGGCGTGTGCCCAACGAGCAGCTCCGGCGGATGGACGCCTTCACCTTCCCGTCCTACTCGATCGACTTCGCCACCGGCGAGGTGTTGTTCGACTACGCGCTGACCGGCCCGGCCGGTGAGCAGCGGTTCACTGAGGTGATCACACTTCCGCTGCCGGCGGAGCCGCCGTCGGACGAGACGGTGGCGACCCTCAACCGGGTGCTGGAGGTGCTGCACCTCGTCGCCGGGGTCAGCTACTACAAGGCCGCCGCGCCGCCCCGGCTGGTGCTGCCGGCGCCGCTGGGCGCGGCCACCGTCGACTACGTCACGGCCGTCTACACCAAGGGCCTCGCCGAGTACGCGTACCGCAACGAGCTGCCGTACGTGCTGGAACTGCGTCCGGAGGTGCCGGCCGGCTCACCGGAGTCGCCGCGCGTCTACGACAACTCCGACCGTCGCCCGCTCTCGGCCGTCGGCGGCGGCAAGGACTCGATCGTGAGCTTGGAGGCGCTGCGCCGCGCCGAACTGGACCCGGTGCCGTTCTCGGTGAACCCGAACCACGTGATCGTCGCGGTGAACGAGGCGTCCGGGCTGACCCCGCTCGCCGCCCGTCGGCGGATCGACCCGGTGCTGTTCGACCTCAACGCCAGCGGGGCGTTGAACGGCCACATCCCGGTCACCGCCATCAACTCCCTGATCGCGGTGGCGACCGCTGTGCTGCACGGGCTGGGCCCGGTGGTGATGTCCAACGAGCGCTCGGCGTCCGACCCGAACCTGATCTGGAACGGTCACGAGATCAACCACCAGTGGTCCAAGGGCGTGGAGGCCGAGGGGTTGCTGCGGGGGGCGCTGGCGGAGCACGCCGGGCTCACCGAGCCGTACTTCTCGCTACTGCGGTCGCTGTCGGAGCTGCACATCGCCCGGCTGTTCGCCGAATTCACCCGGTACGACGACGTGGTGACCAGCTGCAACGCCGCCTTCAAGCTGCGTGACGCGTCCGAGCGCTGGTGCCGCAACTGCCCGAAGTGCCGGTTCGTCTTCCTGGCCATGGCGCCGTTCATGCCCCGGGAGCGGGTCACCCACATCTTCGGCGGGGACCTGCTCGCCGACCCGGACCAGATTCCCGGCTACCGGGAGCTGCTGGGCGTGGACGGGCACAAGCCGTTCGAGTGCGTGGGCGAGGTCGAGGAGTCGGTGGTGGCCCTCGGCCTACTCGCCGAGCAGGACCAGTGGCGCGACGCCCCGGTGATCAAGGCCCTGGTGGAGGCGGTCCCCGCCACAGCCTGGTCCGCAGTGGCGCACACGGATGTCTTCACCCCCGGCGGCCCCAACCACATCCCCCCAACCTACGCAAAAGCCCTAACCGCCCTCTCCTAACCCACCCCCACCCCACCCACCCCCCACCCCACGCCCACCCGGCCTCCGCGCGGGCGCTCCGCCCCACTCCGCCTGCTCCCGGTGATCAAGAGGTTTGCGTCAGGAAAGACGGCTTTCCTGACGCGAACCTCTTGATCAACAGGGCTGAGAGGGGGTGGGGTGGGGTGGGGGGTGGGGTGGGGGGTCTGGGTTAGGGGGCGCGGACTGCTTCTAGGGCTAGGAGGGCCACGTGGAGGGAGAGGCTGGCCTCTACCGAGTCGAGGTCCACGTCGAGGATGCGGGCTATCCGGGCGAGGCGTTCGTAGAAGGCCGGTCGGGACAGGTGCGCGGCGGCCGCGCCGGCGGATTTGTTGCGCCCCTGCTCCAGGTACGCGCGCAGGGTGTCGAGGAGCCGCTCCCGGGGGTGCTGGGCGTCGTACTCCAGGAGCGGGCCGAGTTCCCGCTCGACGAAGGTCTGGAGTCGGGGCTCGTCACGCAGCAGGTGCAGCAGGCCGGCCAGACCCACGTGCGGCAGCCGGAAGACGGGCAGGTCACGCCGGTCCCGGCGGGCGGCCTCGGCGATCTGCCGCGCCTCCACCAGCGACCGCCGGGCCTCGCGCAGGCTGCTCACCCCGGACCCGGCGGCCACGAAGACCCCGGCGGGGGCGTTGGACACGGCCCGGCCTGTGGCGCCGTCGAGGCGTACCCGACGAAGGGCCTCGGCGAACGCGGACAGCGCGCGGTCCTCGGCGGCCGGGTCGGTCAGGGCCAGCAGCGCGCCCACCGAGTTGTCGTCGACGGCGCTGGTCAGTGCCGTCAATTTGGCCTCCCGCAGCGCCTGGCCGACGGCCTCGGAGAGGTCGCGTAGCCGGGCCTGGCCGGCTTCGGGGCCGCCGTCCGCGGCGGAATCGTCGGTTCGGTGGCGGACCAGCACGCCGACGAGGTGCCGACGGTCCAGCGTCACACCGAGCGCCTTGGCGCGCAGCGCCACCTCGTCGACCGGCCGGGAGTGGTCGAGCAGGGCGGTGAGCAGGGTGCGGTGCAGCTGTCGTTCCAGCCCTTCGGCGTCGCGGCGGATCAACCGGCCCAGCGCGAGGGTGGACGCGGCCCGCTCGACGAGGATGCTCAGCCGATTGGGGGGAGCGTCGGTGGGCGCGTCGCCGCTCGCCGGCCAGCGCAGCAGCAGCCGTCCCCAGTCCTGGCCCCGCGCGCCGACGACGGTCACCAGCCAGCCGCTGTTCGGGTCGTACGCGGTCCGGCCGGCGGGCCGAATGCGCCGGGAGTGCTGCTCCCAGCCGTCCAGCAGCAGCTCCGCGCTCTCCCCCGCCGGGTCGTATCCGAGGACCTGCCGGGACAGGTTCTCCAGCACGACCGGGCAGCCGGACAACTCGGCGGCCTGCCGGATCACCTCGGCGGCGTCGGCGCCCTCGACGGAGAGGTCGGTGAACCGCTGGTGGATCTCCTCGGCGGCCCGCAGCTCGGTGAGCTGCGCGTCGACGATCAGCGCGTGCACGGCCTCGGTGATCCGCACGAACGGGGTGGCCCGGCGTAGCTCGACCAGCGGTAGACCGCGCCGTTCGGCGGCGGCGGTCATCACCCGGGGTACGCCGCTGACGTAGCGGCGGCCCAGTTCGACGACGAGTCCGGAGACGCCCACGTCGGCGAGGTCGCCGATGAACGCGCGCAGTCCCGCGTCGTCGGCCGGCAGGCCGATGCCGGTGGTGAGCACCAGTTCGCCGCCGCCGAGGAGGGTGGCGATGTCGGGGACCTCGGCGACGTGCACCCAGCGGACCGGCCGGTCCAGCCCGGCGTCCCCGGCGACCACCCGCGGGGCGCCGTGGCGGACCGGGTCCAGGGCCAGGACCTCACGCACGGTAGGGAACACGGCCGACACGCTACCGTGCGTGACCCCGGACCTCGGCCTGCCGGTACCGGTCAGTCGACGCCGAACTCCATGGCGGCGCGGTCGAGCGCCTCGTCCGCGGCGGTGGCGACGCCTCGGGAGGCGATGGCTTCCGCGCCGCCCTCCGGCATCGCGCCGATCAGTCCGGTGGAGGCTGCCTGTGCGGCCCCGATCATCCGCTCGCTTCCCGCGCCACCGACCATGCCGAGGGAGGCGTACTGCTCCAGCTTCGCCCGCGAGTCGGCGATGTCGAGGTTGCGCATGGTGAGCTGGCCGATCCGGTCCGACGGGCCGAACGCCGAGTCCTCGGTGCGCTCCATCGACAGCTTGTCCGGGTGGTAGCTGAACGCGGGGCCGGTGGTGTCGAGGATCGAGTAGTCCTCGCCCCGGCGCAGCCGCAGGGTCACCTCACCGGTGACGGCCGTGCCGACCCAGCGCTGCAACGACTCGCGCAGCATCAGCGCCTGCGGGTCCAGCCAGCGACCCTCGTACATGAGGCGGCCGAGGCGGCGACCCTCGCTGTGGTAGTTGGCCAGGGTGTCCTCGTTGTGGATGGCGTTGACCAGCCGCTCGTACGCGGTGTGCAGCAGCGCCATCCCGGGCGCCTCGTAGATGCCCCGGCTCTTGGCCTCGATGATCCGGTTCTCGATCTGGTCGGACATGCCCAGGCCGTGCCGGCCGCCGATGGCGTTGGCCTCCAGCACCAGGTCGACGGCGCTGCCGAACTCCTTGCCGTTGATCGTCACCGGGCGGCCCTGGTCGAAGCCGATCGTGACGTCCTCGGTGGGGATCTCCACCGACGGGTCCCAGAACCGGACGCCCATGATCGGGCTGACCGTCTCGATGCCGGTGTCGAGGTGCTCCAGGGTCTTCGCCTCGTGCGTGGCGCCCCAGATGTTGGCGTCGGTGGAGTACGCCTTCTCGGTGCTGTCCCGGTACGGCAGGCCGCGCTCGATCAGCCACTCGGACATCTCCTTGCGCCCACCCAGCTCGGTGACGAAGTCGGTGTCGAGCCACGGCTTGTAGATGCGCAGCATCGGGTTGGCCAGCAGGCCGTAGCGGTAGAACCGCTCGATGTCGTTGCCCTTGAAGGTCGAGCCGTCGCCCCAGATCTGGACGTCGTCGGCGATCATCGCGCGGACCAGCAGGGTGCCGGTCACCGCCCGACCCAGCGGGGTGGTGTTGAAGTAGGAGCGTCCGCCCGAGCGGATGTGGAAGGCGCCGCAGGTCAGCGCGGCGAGGCCCTCCTCGACCAGGGCGGCGCGGCAGTCGACGAGTCGGGCGACCTCGGCGCCGTAGCTGAGCGCACGGCCGGGGACCGAGCCGATGTCGGGCTCGTCGTACTGGCCGATGTCGGCGGTGTACGCGCAGGGGACGGCGCCCTTGTCGCGCATCCACGCGACCGCGACCGAGGTGTCGAGGCCGCCGGAGAAGGCGATGCCGACACGTTCGCCGATGGGCAGGGAGGTGAGAACCTTAGACACAGGGAAGATTATTCAACAAGACGCATGATCATGCAAGCGGATCGTCGCGTCCCAGTTCCCAGAACGCCACGGCCGCCGCCGCGGCGACGTTCAACGAGTCCACTCCACGCCGCATCGGCAGGACCACCCGCACGTCGCTGGCCGCCTGCGCCGCCGCCGTCAGGCCGGGCCCCTCGGCGCCCAGCAGCAGCGCCGCCCGCTCGCGCTGCGCCGGGGTCAACCGCTGCATGGGTACGGCGTCCGGCGCGGGCGTCATGGCGAGAACGGTGAACCCCGCCTCCCGTACCTCGTCGAGACCGGCCGGCCAGCGGTCGAGCTTGGCGTACGGCAGCGCGAAGACCTCCCCCATGCTCACCCGCACGCTGCGCCGGTAGAGCGGGTCGGCGCAGGACGGCGACAGCAGCACCGCGTCGATACCCAACGCGGCGGCCCCCCGGAAGATCGCGCCCAGGTTCGTGTGGTTGTTGACGTCCTCGAGGATCACCACCCGGCGCGCGCCGGCGAGCACCTCGGCCGCCGTCGGCAGCGAGCGGCGGTGGAACGACGCCAGCACCCCCCGGTGTACGTGGAAGCCGGTGGCCCGTTGCAGCACGTCCTGGGTGGCGGCGTAGACGGGCGCGTCGCCGGTGTCCAGGTCGGCGAGCTGGTCGACGCGCTTGGCGTCGACCAGGTACGACCGGGCCGGATAGCCGGCCCGCAGCGCCCGGCGCAGCACCAGCTCGCCTTCGGCGATGAACAGGCCGTGCGGAGGCTCCCAGCGGGTGCGCAGCTCGACGTCGGTGAGCGCGCGGTAGTCGGCGATCCGGTCGTCGTCAGGGTCGGTGATCTGGTGGACGGGCACCCGACGATTCTGCCGGACGGCCGGCGGCCGTCCCGACGTCCGCCCGGCGGGGGTGTTTTGTCCGGTCGAGAAGGGGAACGACCGGTGGGGTACCGGACGCCACGGGAAGGACCAGCCAGGTGAGCGCAGAGCACACGGCAGCGGCCGAAGGGGGCACCCTGCCCCGCCGTCCGACCGTCGCGGACCACATCGTCTCCCGCCTGTTCAGCTGGGGCGTACGCCGGTACTTCGGCTATCCGGGAGACGGCATCAACGGCATCACCTCCGCCCTGCAACGCACCAACGAACGCGCCCAGTTCGTCCAGGTGCGGCACGAGGAGACCGCCGGGTTCGCCGCGTCCGCGCACGTCAAGTACGGCGGCGGCCCACTCGGCTGCGCGCTGGTGACCAGCGGCCCCGGCGCCATCCACCTGCTCAACGGCCTGTACGACGCCAAGCTCGACCACCAACCCGTGGTCGCCCTGCTCGGGCACACGGCGGTCACCGCCGAGGGCGGCGGCTACTACCAGGAGGTCGACCTGCTGGCCCTCTACAAGGACGTGGCGGCGGCCTTCCTGGCCCAGCTCGACCACCCCGCGCAGGTCCGCCACCTCGTCGACCGGGCGTGCCGCACGGCGCTGTCCCGTCGGACGGTGACCGCGCTGGTGCTCCCCTCCGACATCCAGGACGAGCCGGCCGTCGTGGATCCCCCGCACGCGCACGGTTACTACCACACCAGCAACGTGCCGAGCAGTACGCCGACCGTCCCGCCGACGGCCGACCTGCGCCGCGCCGCCGAGGTGCTGCGCGGCGGCGAACGGGTGGCCATGCTGGTCGGTCAGGGCGCGCTCGGGGCCGAGGCCGAGGTACGCGAGATCGCCCACCGGCTCGGCGCCGGGGTCGCCACCGCGCTGCTCGGCTTCACCGTCGTCGACCATCGCGAGCCGTGGGTGACCGGCGCGATCGGGCTGCTCGGGACCCGGCCGAGTTGGCAGCTCATGACCGGCTGCGACCGGCTGCTGATCGTGGGCAGCAACATGCCGTACTCGGAGTTCTACCCGCCGCCCGGCCAGGCCCGCGCGGTGCAGATCGACCTGGACGGCACGCAGCTCGGCCTGCGGTACCCGACCGAGGTGAACCTGACCGGCGACGCCCGCCCCACCCTGCGGGCGCTGCTGGACGAGCTGGGCCCCGGCCCCGGACCGACCGCCTGGCGGGCGGAGATCGCCGAGGCCACCTCGGCGTGGCGACGCGCCCAGCGCGACCTGGCCGGGCAGCGCGCCGACCCGGTCAACCCGCAACTGCTGTTCAGCACCCTCAGCGATCGGCTCCCCGACGACGCGATGCTCGCCGTGGACTGCGGCACGGCGACCGCCTGGTATGCCCGGCACGTGCAGGTCCGGCCCGGGATGCTGGCCAGTCTCTCCGGCACGCTGCTGTCCATGGGCGGCGCGATGCCGTACGCGCTGAGCGCGAAGTTCGCCCACCCGGACCGGCCGCTGATCGCGATGATCGGCGACGGGGCCATGCAGATGAACGGCGTCAACGAGCTGATCACGGTGGCGAAGTACTGGCGCGGCTGGGCCGACCCACGGTTCGTGGTGCTGGTGCTCAACAACCGGGACCTGGCGTTCGTCAGCTGGGAGCAGCGCTCCTCGGAGGGGACGCCGATGTTCCCGGACAGCCAACAGCTCCCGGACATCGGCTACCACCAGTGGGCCGAGGTGCTCGGGTTGCGTGGTGAGCTGGTCGACTCGCCGGATCAGATCCCGGGCGTCTGGGACCGGGCGCTCGCCGCCGACCGTCCGGTGGTCATCAACGCGCTGGTCGACCCGGCCGAGCTGATGCTGCCGCCACACTTCACCGCCGAGCAGGCCCGCAAGACCGCCGCGGCGGTGCTACGCGGCGACACCGACTGGGCCGGCATCATCCGCCGCGGCCTGCCCGCGACGATCGCCAGCTACCGCCCCCGCCGCCGCGAACGCTGACCCACCCCCTCCCCCTCCCCCTCCCCCTAGCCCTCCCCCCGCGATCTTGCACTTTCGGTGGGGACAAAGCGCCATAGGGGCGGCGAATCGGCAACCGAAAGTGCAAGATCGCCGGGGATGGTGGGTGGGACGGGGTGCGGGCGAGGCGTCGCTAGTCGCCGTCCCCGTCGCGGCTAGCGCTGACCGGGCCGGACAGGGCTTCCCGCGCGGCTTGGAGGATCTCCGCCGACAGGGGCGTCTGGCCCGTCGCACGGGCCAGCGTGAGCGCACCGACCATCGTCGCGAGATCGACAAGCGCCACCCGACGGGCGTCGGGCCCGTCTCGGCCGGGCGCATCCTCGATGTCAGTCAATCGCCTGATGGTCTCCTGGACACCCTCCGCGTACGACATGCGGAGCGGGCTGTCGGCGGGCGACCGGGCGGCGTCGGCGGCCAGCGCGGTATTGGCACATCCCGTGCCGGGTGTGTCGCGATGCTCGGGTGACAGGTAGTGCCGCAGCAGCGCGTTCCGCGCTTCCGAGCGGTCGGGGAAATCGTCGGAGAGTTGGTCCAGCAGGGCCAGGAGTTCGCCGAAGGCCGTCGCGGCGGCGATGCCCAACAACTCGTCCTTCGAGCTGAAGTGCTTGTAGAACCCGCCGTGGGTCAGCCCGGCGGCACCCATGAGGTCCTGCACGCTCATGCCCGCCGCGCCGCGTTCACGGAGCAGCCTCGACGTGGCGGCCACCACTTCCTCGCGGTGCCTCGCCGCTTCCGCACGGGACGTCCTGCCCATCGCGCTCCCCCTCTCACCAGTCGACCCCCCAACTATAGAGGACGACCCTAATCCAAAACTTGCCGCAGCTGCGCGCCTCGGTTAGATTATGGGCGTCATCCAAAATTCGAGGACTGGAGGTCCCCATGAGCACCTACCTGATCAACCACCTGCGCATCCCTGGCGGCATCCCGAACGAGGCGGGGCTGTCGTACCTGGAGCAGGTCGAGGCCACCGTGCACCCGTACGGCGGCAAGTGGCTCGCCCAGGGCGACGTGGACGTGGTCGAGGGAGCCTGGCCCGGCTCCGTCGTCCTGATGGAGTTCCCCAGCCGCGCCGACGCCGAGAAGTGGTACAACTCGCCCGAGTACCAGGCGATCCTGCCGCTTCGGATGAACAACGCGATCTCGGACATCATCCTGGTCGACAGCCTGGCCTCGGACTTCACCGTCGCCGGTTTCGCCCAGCAGGTGCGCGCAGCGATCTCGGCAGCCTCGACCAACAACTGAGGCTGCGTCCGGTCACGTCGCCTCCGAGGTCACCGCCAAGCTCGGCAGTGACCTCTCAAGTGACCGACGCCAGCCAGCGGACGTGTGGAGAAAGCACGACGGCCCGGCTCGAAGCGAGCCGGGCCGCCGCTGGATCCGGGGTCAGCCCCGACGGTCGAGCCAGCGTTGCAGGGCCGAGAGCGGGTCCTGGTCCGGGGTGGGCTGCTGGCGTTCGGGGACGGCCGGGCGCTCCACCGGGCGGCGGGGCTCGCCGGCCAACTCCTTGCTGGGGGCGGTGAACGCCTTCTCCGGCTGGCCCTTCACGGCGGTGGCGATGACCCGCGCGACCGCGTCGATCACCTTGCTCTGCACCGCCGAACCCACCGAGTCGGTCGGGTCGTCAGGGTTGGCCGCGATGCCCGCGACGGCCACCTGCGGGGTGAAGCCGACGAACGTCTCGGTGGCGTTCTCCTCCGAGCTGCCCGTCTTACCGGCCACCGGACGGCCGTCGAGAATGTCGTTCACACCGGTGGCGGTGCCGCCGTTGCACTGCCCGTACGGCGACTGCTGGCCCACGGGGCAGCGGGCCGCGTCGGTCGCGGCGCGCGCCACGTCGGCGTCGAGGACCTTCTTGCAGGACGGCTCACCGACCGGCACCTTCGTGCCCTTCGCGTCGGTCACCGAGACCACCGGCACCGGCGTGCAGTAGGTGCCCTCGGCGGCCACCGTGGCGTACGCGTTGGCCAGGTCGAGGGGGGTGGTGGCAGCCACGCCGAGGGTGAACGATCCCCAGTTCGCCGCGTTGTTCTTGGCGAAGGCGGCGTCGGTGTCGGCGCGGAACGTGATGCCGAGCCGCTGCGCCATCTCGACCACCTTGTCCTGGCCCACCTGCTCGGCCAGCCACACGAAGTACGTGTTCACCGAACGGCCGAAGCCGTCCCACATCATCCGGTACCCGTCCATCCACGCCGGGTTGGCGTTCGCCGGGCACCACTTGCCGTCACAACTGCCCGGCCCCTCGGCCGGGTACCGGGTGGGCAGCTTGGCGGGGGCGTCGAACCCGGTGGAGAGGGTACGGCCCGACTCCAGCGCCGCGAGCATGGTGAACAGCTTGAACGTCGAGCCCGCCTGGTACCCGTCCACGCTGGCCCCACCGGAGATCAGCGGGTTGACGGTGTTGGGGTAGTTGCCCTGCCCGGCCGGGTTGTCGGCGAGGCTGTAGTGCCGGTTGACCGCCATGGCGAGCACCCGCCCCGTGCCCGGCTGGACGGCCGCGATCGGCAGGGCGCGCTTGTTGTCGTACCCGTAGACCTTGGTGGCCTGCTGCTGCGCGGTGGCCTGGATCTTCGGGTCGAGCGACGTGACGACGGTGTAGCCGCCCGCGCGCAGGGCCTGCTCGCGCTCGGCGGGGGTGGCGCCGAACGCCGGCTGGGTCAGCCACCACTGGCGCAGGTAGTCGCAGAAGTAGCCCCAGTCGTCGTGGCCCTGGGCGACGGCGGTGCAGCCGTTGGGCTGGGCGGTGGGGTGCAGAGCCAGCGGCTCGACCTTGGCCTGGGCGGCCTGCGCGGCGGTGATCGCCCCGGTGGCGACCATCGAGTCCAGCACGTACGACCGGCGGGCGAGGGCCTGGTCCTTGTCGCCGCTGATCGGGCTGTACGCGTCCGGGGACTGCACCAGACCGGCGAGCAGGGCCGACTCGGCGAGGGTCAACTGCGCCGGGGGCTTGCCGAAGTAGCGCTGGCTGGCCGCCGCGATCCCGTACGCGCCGGAGCCGAAGTAGGCGATGTTCAGGTACCGGCCGAGGATCTCGTCCTTGCCGAGGCTCTTGTCCAGCGCGCCCGCGTACCGAATCTCCTGGATCTTCCGACCGACGGTGGGGTCGGTCGCGGCGGCCCGCTCCTCGGCGGTGCGGGTGGGGTCGGTCTTGAGGACGTTACGGACGTACTGCATGGTCAGCGTCGAGCCGCCCTGCTCGGTGCCACCGCCCTTGACGTTTGCGACCAGCGCCCGGGCCAGGCCGCGCAGGTCCGCGCCACCGTGGTCGTAGAACCGCCGGTCCTCGGCCGCCACGATCGCCTGCCGCATCACCGGGGCGACGTCCGCCAACGCGACGTCCGTCCGGTTCACGTCGTAGAACGTGGTGAGCAGCGTCTTGCCGTCGTTGGCGTAGAGGTAGGAGCGCTGCGGCGTCGCCGGGGTGCGCAGCGCGTCGGGCAGCGCGGCGTACGAACTGAGCGCGGCGCGCGCGGTGAACCCGACCAGCAAGTTGCCCGGCAGCGCCGCGGCGGCCAGGACCAACCCGGCCAGCAGGCCGGTGAGCAGCACGGTGAACAGCCGCGACAGCGGCGAGCGGGGGGCGGCCATGCAACCCAGGATTGCCACAAATAACGCCAACCGACCACCCCCTGTAGCCAACCTCACCCCAACTCCCCCACCCCACCCCACCCCACCCCCGCCCACCCCCACTGCCACCCGGTGATCAAGAGGTTTGCGTCAGGTAAGGGCCGATTCTTGACGCGAACCTCTTGATCACCGAGGCGAGGCGAGGTGGGGTGGGGTGGGGTGAGGCGGGGCCGGCGCGGGTTCGGGGGGTTGGGGGTTGGGGGGGTTAGGGGGTTGGGGGGGTGGAGAGGCTGGCGTTGGCGGCGTCGTCGGCGGTTTGGCGGGGCATCAGGCGGCCGCTGCGGTAGCCGATGCCGATGCCGGCGATCAGCACGAAGATCGCGCCGAACGTCTGGAGCGACCCGATCAGGGCGCCGCCGAGGCCGAGCAGCGGCGCGGCGATGATCAGCATGACCCCGTCGCCGAGGCTGAAGGTGCCCGAGCGGGCCACCGCCCACCCGGTGAGGAACCACCCCGCGCTGTAGAAGGTCGCGCCGAGCAGCACCAGCGACCGCGCGGTGGTGCCGAAGACCGGCGTCTGCTCCTCGAACCCGGCGAACGGCAGCATCAGCACCGTGCCGGCGATGCTGACCAGCAGCCCGGCGGCGGCCACCCGCCGGCTGCGGGTCGCGGCCAGCAGGCCGGTGAGGGCCAGCAGCGCGAGCAGGCCGAGCCAGACCGCCGCCACCCAGCCGATCAGGTACACCGCCTGGCCGTCCGCCGGATACGGGTCGTTGCCCACCCCGCCGTCGCTGGCCATCGCCACCGCGCCGTAGAGGATGGCGTACGCGGGCAGCAGCCACACCGCGGCCCGCGCGAACCGGCGTACCGACCAGGCCCAACTGGCGTTCGTGGCGGGCGCGAGCGGGCTGGGCTCGCCGACGAATGGCAGTACGCCGAAGCCGCCGCCGCTGCGCCGGGAGCCCAGTGGCGCGACCGGATCGTGCGCGCCGGGTACGGGGGCCGAGGACCACATCCGATTCGCCGGATCCTTCATGCGTCACCTCGCTCGTCCACGAGCGGTGCGGGACGCGCCGGGGCGCCCCGATTGCCTGGTCACCACCCGTCCTAGGACCGATCGTGGCAGGCGTCGGAGCGCCCCATGAGCCTTTCTCGCATTTACCTCCGGCGTCCGGACCCCGGCCCGGCACCGCCCGGCCAGCCGCACCCACTCGACGCCGCCGGACGCGCTTTACCCGGCGCTCGACGCCGCCGGACGCGCTTACCCGGCACTCGACGCCGCCGGACGCGCTTTACCCGGCGCTCATTGCCGCCGGACGCGCTTACCCGGCGCTCGGTGCCGCGCGGCGGCCCGGGTGCCGGGTCAGCCGCGCTCGCGCTGGTCCGTCGGGTCGTTGACCAGACTGTCCGGGGTGACCGGCTCCGGCGCGGGCAGGCCCTGCGGCTTGTTGCCGCCGGTGGCCTGCGCCTCGGCGACGCGTACCTCGTCGTGGATCTGCTGGGCGGCGGCGGCAGCAGCCTGCGCCGCCGCCGCGGCCTCGCGCTCGACCTGGCTCGCGTGGTCGGCGGCCTCCGGCGCGGGCACGTCACCCACCATCTGGCTCAGCCCACCGAGCGCGCCACCCATGCCCTCCAGCGCCTTGGTCAGCTCGGCCGGCACGATCCAGACCTTGTTGGCGCTGCCCTGTGCGATCTGCGGCAGCGCCTGCAGGTACTGGTAGGCGAGGACCTTCTGGCTCGGGTTCGCCTGGTGGATCGCGTCGAACACCGTCCGGATCGCCTTCGCCTGGCCCTCGGCCTGCAGGATCCGGGCCTGCCGGTCACCGTCAGCCCGCAGCACCGCGGACTGCTTCTCGCCCTCGGCGGTGAGGATCTGCGACTGCTTGTGCCCCTCGGCCGTGAGGATCGCGGCGCGGCGGTCCCGCTCGGCGCGCATCTGCTTCTCCATCGAGTCGCGGATGCTGGCCGGCGGCTCGATCGCCTTGATCTCGACCCGGGTCACCTTGATGCCCCAGCGGCCGGTCGTCTCGTCCAGCACCCCGGAGAGGTGCCGGTTGATCTCGTCGCGGCTGGTCAGCGCCCGCTCCAGATCGAGCGAGCCGATCACGTTGCGCAGCGTGGTCACCGTCAACTGCTCGATCGCCTGGAGGAAGCTGGAGATCTCGTACGTCGCCCGGACCGGGTCGACCACCTTGAAGTAGAGGACCGTGTCGATCGAGACCACCAGGTTGTCCGAGGTGATCACCGGCTGCGGCGGGAAGCTGACCACCTGCTCGCGCATGTCGACCTTGGTACGGACCGCGTCGATGAACGGCACCAGCAGGTTGAGACCGGGGCTGAGGGTGCGCTTGTACTTGCCGAGCCGTTCCACCACGTCATGGCGCTGCTGCGGCACGATCCGCACCGCCTTGGCCAGCGTTATCACGGCGATCAGCGCCACCGCGATCACCAGCACCCCGAATATCGTCATCCCGTTCACCCTCTCGCTTCCGGCAGCTCGCCGGCGGAAGAAACGTCGTCCTGCCACACCAGGGCGGTCGCGCCCCGGACCTTTATCACCCGAACCCGTTGACCGGGCTCGAAAGTCTGCGTCGTGTCGTACGCCCGGGCCGTCCACAACTCACCGTCGATCTTGACGAGCCCGTGGTCGGCGTCCACCCGCTCCAGCACCAGCGCCGTGGAGCCCTCGATGGCCTCCACGCCGAACGGCTGTTCGCCGCTCTCCAGCGCCGACCGGCCGTGCCGCTTGATCACCGGTCGGACCACGACCAGGCTCAGCGCGGACACCACCGCGAAGACCAGCGCCTGCACGGCGACCGGCGCGCCCAGGGCCGCAGCGCCCGCGGCGGCGAACGCCCCGGCCCCGAACATGATCAGAAACAGGGTCGTCGTGAAGATCTCGGCGACCGCCAGCACCACACCCAGAACGATCCACACCACCGCGTCCACACCACGATCGTGACACGCAAATGCTCGCGCGGCTCCCCCGCGAAGATCAGTAGGCTCGGCGAGGCCCATCCAGCGGCGGCCCGACCCGAGGAGATGCGTTGACCCTGCTACCCGAGACCGCCCGACAGATCGACGCGCGGGTCGCCCAGGCGCAGGCCGACGGCCACGTCCCGTCGCTGGTGCTGGGCGTGGTCCGCGACGGCGCGCTGGCGCACCTGGCCGTCGCCGGCGAGCACCCCCGCCCGGACGTCGACCTGCAGTACCGGGTGGGCTCGATCAGCAAGACGATGACCGCCACCCTGATCATGCAGTTGCGCGACGCCGGCCGACTGGCTCTCGACGACCGGCTGGAGCAGCACCTGCCGGGCACCGGCCTCGGCGCGCTCACCCTGCGCCAACTCCTCGGGCACGCCAGCGGGATCCAGCGCGAACCCGAGGGCGACTGGTGGGAGCGCAACGAAGGCGTCGACCTACCGACCCTGCTCGCCGGGGTCACCGCCGACAAGATCGCTTACTCCCCGCACAGCACGTACCACTACTCCAACCTGGCGTACGGGCTGCTCGGCGGGGTGCTCGAACGACTCACCGGGACGCCCTGGGCAGACCTGCTCGACCAGCGGATCCTCACCCCGCTGGGCCTGCGCCGCACCACCTACGCGGCCACCGAGCCGTACGCCCGCGGTTACGTCGTCCACCCCTGGCACCACACGTTGCGCGAGGAGCCGCGCACCGACACCGGCGCGATGGCCCCGGCCGGGCAGCTCTGGTCGACGATCGAGGACCTGGGCCGCTGGGCCGCGTTCCTGGCCGACCCCGACCCGTCGGTGCTGGCCGCCGAGACGCTGACCGAGATGTGCGCCCCCGTGGTGATCAGCGACCTCGACTCCTGGACCGGCGGGCACGGCCTGGGGCTGGAGCTCTACCGCGACGGCGAGCGCGTGTACGTCGGGCACGGCGGCTCGATGCCCGGGTACGTGGCCGCCCTCGTGGTGCACCGGCCCAGCCGTACCGCCGTGATCGGCTTCGCCAACTCGTACGGCTTCCCGATCACCACACTCGGCCGTCGGCTGTTGACCACCGTGCTGGATGCCGAACCGGCGCTCAGCCAGCCATGGCGGCCCGCCACCACCGCGCCCGCTGCCGACGTGGCCGAGCTGACCGGTCGCTGGTGGTGGATGGGCACCTCGCTGGACCTGAGCTGGGATGCGGGTGAGCTGGTGGCTCACGTACGCGGCGAGCGGGTGAGCCGGTTCACCGCCGAGGGGACGGACCGCTGGCGGGGACGCTCCGGTCCGGAGAACGGCGAGATCCTGTCGGTGCTGCGCGACGACGACGGACGGGCGACGGCGATCGACATCGCCACATTCGTCTTCACGCGCAGCCCGGACGAGGCCCCCTGACCCGCCGTCCGACCTTGAGCGCCCGGCCTCGAGCGCCCGGCCTCGAGCGCCCGGCCTCGAGCGCCCGGCCTCGAGCGCCCGGCCTCGAGCGCCCGGTCGGCGGTCACGGCGGAGCAGGCGGTCAGGCCGGCTCGGTGACGAAGTCGATCAGGCGCTCCATGGCGTTGATCAACGGAGTCTCGACGTCGGCGAAGCTGTTCACCCGGGACAGGATGTGCCGCCACATGTCGGCCGGCTCCGCCACCCCGAGAGCCGCGCAGACGCCCTCCTTCCACGGCCGCCCCGGGGGCACCACCGGCCAGGCCGCGATGCCCAGCGCCGCCGGCTTCACCGCCTGCCACACGTCAACGTACGGATGCCCGGTCACCAGCACGTACGGCGAGGTCACCCGGGCCACGATGCGGCTCTCCTTGCTGCCCGGCACCAGGTGGTCGACGAGCACGCCCAGTCGTCGGGTCGGACCGGGGGCGAAGTCCCGCACCGCCGCGTCCAGGTCGTCGATACCGTCCAGCGGCTCCACGACCACACCCTCGACGCGCAGGTCGTCGCCCCAGATGCGCTCGACCAGCGCGGCGTCGTGGATGCCCTCGACCCAGATCCGGCTGGCCTTGGCGACCTGGGCGCGGACGTTGTCCACCGCCACCGAACCGGACGCGGTCCGCCGGCGGGCCGCCGGCACCACAGCGCGGGTCGGGCGGCGCAGCGTCACCGGGCGGCCGTCGAGCAGGAACGCCGCCGGCAGCAGCGGGAAGTTGCGCCGTTTACCGTGCCGGTCCTCCAACACCACCGCGCCGGCCTCGAAACCCACCACCGCGCCGCAGAAGCCGGAGTCGGCGTCCTCCACCACGAGATCCACTTCGGCGTCCACCTCGGGGGTGACCTTCCGTCGCCGCCAGTCCCCCGCCAGCACGTCCTCGCCGTATCGCCCCGCCATGGAGATCACGCTAACCCGCCCTCCCCCAACCACCTCCCCCCGACACACCGCCACGCCCCGTTCCCACCCCGCCCCGCCCCAACCCGCCCCGCCCCACCCGCCGCGCCCCCGCCGCGCCGCGCCCCGCCCCGCCCCGCCCCGCCCCGCCGATCATGGAGTTGTGGTGGCGCACGAAGCCCTATCAACCGTCAGCAATCAGGCACCGCAACTCCATGATCGACGGGATCGGGGGTGGGTTGGGGGCGGGGTGGGGGTGGGTTGGGGCAGGGCGGTAGTGGACGGGGCGAAGGGGGCAGTTCGGGGCAGGCAGGGCGGCCGGAGCGGCAGCCGAGACAGGGCCACCGATCACCACGTACCCTTTCGGCATGTCCACCCCCGCAACGGGCGCGGCCACGCTTGCGCCGCGCCGGTCGAGCCGGTTCGTTGCCTGGGTGCGCGCGTGGCGCGCCGGGTTGGTGCCGTACGACGAGGTCGCCGACGCGATCGCCGGTGACGAGGAGCATCTCGTCGCGGACGCCCCGGGCACCTGGACCGACGTGCCGCTGGGTGCCGCGCTGCCCACCCTGGCCAAGCTGTCGCCCGACGAGATCCGGCTGGTGCTGCCCGCGCCGGGCGACCCGAGGGGTCTGCCCGGCCCCGGCGACTTCGCCGGAGCGGCGCTGGTGGCGGGCGAGGCGGTGGTGGCCGGTGGGCTGGGCCTGATCCCGCAGGTACGCAGCCACACCTCCGGCTCCGGGGACTGTTTCGAGACGGTGTTGTGGCGGGTCTACCCGCTGCCGGCCGACGCGCCGGCCGCCTCGCTGTCGCTGCCCGGGGCCGCCGAGGCCGAGGCCGAGTTGGCCGCCGCGCTGGCCGAGACGACCGCCGTGCTGACCCGGCTCGACGTGGCCCAGTGGCGGCCCGAGCTGGCCGGCGCGCTGGCCGCGCTGCGCCGCCCCGACGGCACCACCGACCTGCCACCGGGATTCGACCCGCGGGCCCGTCGGCTGTTCGCCCGGGCTGCGGTGCTCGACCGGGTGCTGGCGTTGGCCGGGCACGCCGCCCCGGGCGGCGCGATCAACAACTACGAGGCCCAGCAGCGCGACGCCGCGCTCCGCCCGCTCACCGCAGCCTGCCGCCAAGCCCTGGTGGCCGCCTGCAACGCCCCCCTACGCCCGTAACGCCCCCGCGCGCCACGCCCCCGCGCCGCGCCGCGCCGCGCCGACTCACCACGTCGATCTTGCACTTTCTGCTGCGACCTAAAGGGCGTCACGCCCCATATCGGCGACAGTAAGTGCAAGATCGACGAGAGCGGGGCGCGCGGGCGGGGTCACACCTCGTCGATCAGGTCCGCGACCGAGTTGACGATGCGGGACGGGCGGTACGGGTAGCGCTCGGCCTCGGTACGGCTGCTGATGCCGGTGAGCACCAGGATGGTCTCCAGCCCGGCCTCCAGGCCGCAGAGGACGTCGGTGTCCATCCGGTCGCCGATCATCGCGGTGGTCTCCGAGTGCGCGTTGATCGTGTTCAGCGCCGATCGCATCATCATCGGGTTGGGCTTGCCGACGAAGTACGGCTCCACCCCCGTCGCCTTGGAGATCATGGCGGCGACCGAGCCGGCGGCCGGCAACGCCCCCTCGACGGACGGGCCGGTCACGTCCGGGTTGGTGCAGATGAACCGGGCCCCGTCGTTGATCAGCCGGATCGCCTTGGTGATCGCCTCGAAGCTGTAGGTGCGGGTCTCACCGAGCACCACGTAGTCCGGGGCGAAGTCGGTGAGCACGTACCCGACGGCGTGCAGCGCGGTGGTCAACCCGGCCTCGCCGATGACGTACGCGGTGCCGCCCGGCCGCTGGTCGGCGAGGAACTGGCCGGTGGCCAGCGCTGAGGACCAGATCGACTCCTCCGGCACGTCCAGCCCCATCCGGCTCAACCGGGCCGTCAGGTCCCGCGGCGTGTAGATCGAGTTGTTGGTCAGCACCAGGAACGGCTTGCCGGAGGCGCGCAGCCGGTTGACGAACTCCGGCGCTCCGGGCACCGGCTGGCCCTCGTGCACCAGCACGCCGTCCATGTCGGTGAGCCAGCTCTGCACGGGCTTGCGGTCATGCATCGGTGCCCCCAGCAGGCGTCGGTCGGCGGGTCGGTACACAGCAGACGGTGGGACAGGTGTCCCACCTGGGCAGGTCCCCGAGGTGGCGGCGCAGCTGCGCGCCGTCCGGATCGGTGCGCTCGGTGACCAACTCCCGGACCATGGTCGCGAAGCGCGGGTCGGTGCCCGGGGTGCCGGCCCGGACGAAGTCGAGGCCGAGCTGCTTGGCGGTCTCCAGGGCCTCGGTGTCCAGGTCCCACACGACTTCCAGATGGTCCGAGACGAACCCGATCGGGCTGACCACCACGCCGGTGACACCGCCCTCGGCAAGCGCGTTGAGGTGGTCGTTGATGTCGGGTTCCAGCCACGGCACGTGCGGTGGGCCGGACCGGCTCTGCCACACCAGGTCGTACGCCAGGTCGGGGGCGGCGGCCGCGGCCACCAGGCGGGCGGTCTCGCGTAGCTGCGCCTCGTAGCGGCCGCCGTGCGGGCCGGCGTTGGCCGCCATCGAGGTGGGGATGGAGTGGGCGGTGAACACCAGTCGGGTGGTGACCCGCTTCGCGGGGTCGAGCTGGGCGAGGGCGGCCCGGACCGCGTCGACGTGGGGCTCGACGAACCCGGGGTGGTCCCAGAACTGCCGCAGCTTCTCGATCACCGGTGCGTCGGGCCCGACGGCGGCGCGGGCGGCGGCGATGTCCTCCTGGTACTGCCGGCAGGACGAGTAGCCGCCGTACGCGCTGGTGACGAAGGCCAGCGCGCGGGTCACGCCGTCGTCGCGCATCTGGCTGACGGTGTCGGCGAGCATCGGGTCCCAGTTGCGGTTGCCCCAGTAGACGGGCAGGTCGACACCGTGCGCGGCGAAGTCGGCGCGGACGGCGGCGAGCAGGTCACGGCACTGCTGGTTGATCGGGGACACCCCGCCGAAGTGCTGGTAGTGCTCAGCGACCTCGGCCAGCCGCTCGGGTGGCACCCCCCGGCCACGGGTCACGTTCTGCAGGAACGGCATCACGTCCTCGGGCCGTTCGGGCCCGCCGAAGGACACCAGCACCACCGCGTCGTACGCCATGGGGGTCATTCTTGTCCCTCGCTCAGGACGGCCCGGCGACGCCCCCTGCCGGCGGGTGCGGGCGCCGTGTTAGGAAGGGCCCCCTGCTCTACGGCAAGCGTTAACAGGGTGCCCTTCCTTACAACGTCAGGAACCCATGGCGTGGTAGCCGCCGTCGACGTGCACGATCTCGCCCGTGGTGGCCGGGAACCAGTCGGAGAGCAGCGCCAGGCAGGCCCGCGCGGCGGGCTCCTGGTCGTTGAGGTCCCAGCCGAGCGGGGCGCGGTCGACCCAGGCGTCCTCGAACTGGTCGAAGCCGGGGATCGACTTGGCGGCGATGGTACGCAGCGGCCCGGCGGCGACCAGGTTGCTGCGGATGCCCTGCTTGCCCAGGTGCAGGGCCAGGTAGCGGGAGGCGGACTCCAGGCCGGCCTTGGCGACGCCCATCCAGTCGTAGACCGGCCACGCCTTGGTGGCGTCGAAGGTCAGACCGACCACCGCGCCGCCGGCCGACATCAGCGGCAGCGCCGCCATCGCGAGGGACTTGTACGAGTAGGTCGACACGTGCAGGGCGGTCGCCACGTCCTCCCACGGCGCGTCGAGGAAGCCACCGCCGAGGCAGCTCTGCGGGGCGAAGCCGATCGAGTGCACCACACCGTCGAGCCCGTCGACGTGCTCGCGGACCCGGTCGGCGAGGCTGGCCAGGTGCTCGGCGTTGGTCACGTCGACCTCGATCACCGGCGCGGGCTCGGGCAGCCGCTTGGCGATCCGCTCGACCAGGGAGAGCCGGCCGAAGCCGGTGAGCACGACTTGAGCGCCGTTCTCCTGGGCGAGTTTCGCCACCGAGAAGGCGATCGAGGCGTCGGTGATGACACCGGTGACGAGCAGCCGCTTACCGGCGAGCAGTCCGGACATGCAGGGTTTCCTCCGTAGTCAGAGAAGGTCAGTGGCCCATGCCGAGGCCGCCGTCGACCGGGATCACGGCCCCGGAGACGTACCCGGCGCCGTCCGATGCCAGCCAGGTGACCACGGCGGCCACCTCGTCCGGGCTGGCCATCCGGCCGGCCGGGATGGACTTGCGGATCTCCGCCTTGCGGTCGTCGGACAGGCCGGCGGTCATGTCGGTGTCGATGAAGCCGGGCGCCACCACGTTCGCGGTGATGTTGCGGCTACCCAGCTCGCGGGTGACCGAGCGGGCGACGCCGACCAGGCCGGCCTTGCTGGCGGCGTAGTTGACCTGTCCGGCGCCGCCGGAGAGGCCCACCACCGAGGAGATGAAGATCATGCGGCCCCACTTGGCCCGCAGCATCTTGCCCGAGGCGCGCTTGGCGACCCGGAACGCGCCGGTGAGGTTGGTGTCCACCACGTTGGTGAACTGCTCCTCGGACATCCGCAGCAGCAGCGTGTCGTCGGTCATGCCGGCGTTGGCGACCACCACCTCGACCGGGCCCAGCTCGGCCTCGACAGCGGTGAACGCGGCATCGATCGAGGCCGCGTCGGTGACGTCGGCGCGTACGCCGAACAGCCCCTCGGGGGCCTCGCCACTGCGGTGGGTGACCGCCACCCGGTCGCCCTGCTTGGCGAAGGCCTGCGCGATGGCCAGGCCGATTCCCCGGTTGCCGCCGGTCACCAGCACGGTACGGGCCACGGTTCCTCCTTGCGACTGCTCAGCATGGACGCGTCGGAGCCTAGGCGTTACCCGCAAGTAAGCGCTAACGGGTGTGGTGTCCCACCCAGGTACGACCTGGGGATCAACCTGCGGGGGCACGCCCGGTGGCACCCTCGGCCCGTAGCCTCCGGGTGGTGAACCGGCAACCTCTCGTCGTGGCTCTGGGAGCGCTGGGGCAGACCCTGTGGGGCCCGGACGCCCCGCCCGAACGGTCGTTGCTGGCCCGTTGGCCCCGGCTCGCCCGCTACGCCACTCCGGTGGGGCTGCTCGCCGCGCTCGGCCTCTTCCTGATCACGCTGACCGTGGAGAGCGAGTGGGGCCTGCCGCTGCCGGTCGCGCTGCTGTTCGCGGCGATGACCGTGGCGCCGCTGCTGGCGCTGCCCCGGCGTCCGCTGCTGGCGTGGCGGCTGACGGTGTTGGCCCTGCTGATCTGCACGTTCAACGCGCCGGCCGACCGGTCCTGGCCGTGGACCCCGCCGCTGGCGCTCGGGTCGGTCGCGGTGCTGGCGGTGGTCGTCGCGCGGGTCGACCGGCCGGTGCTGGCCTGGGTGGTGACGATCAGCACGGTGCCGGTGTTCACTCTGGTCCACCCCGACAACCGGGTGCCTGTCCTGCTGCTGCTCGGTGCGCTGGCGATCGTCGGCGACCTGTTCCGTCACAACCGGCTGTCGCGGCGCGCCCTGGCCGCGCAGACCGAACTGAGCGAGCGCGAGCAGGAGCGCCGCGCGGTGCTGGAGGAGCGCACCCGGATCGCCCGTGAGCTGCACGACGTGGTCGCACACCACATGTCGCTGATCGCCGTGCAGGCCGAGACCGCGCCGTACCGCCTCGACGACGTGCCCGCCCCGGCCGCCGCCGAGTTCGTCGCCATCGCCGGCTCGGCCCGCGACGCGCTGACCGACATGCGGCGGCTGTTGGGGGTGCTGCGCAGCGAGGCCAGCGGGCCGCAGACCACTCCGCAGCCCGACCTGGCCGACCTGGGCGCGATGGTGGACGCGGCCCGTCGCGCCGGGCTGGCCGTGACCCTGGACGCCGAGCCGCCGGGTCCGGTGCCCGCGCCGGTCGGGCTGGCCGCGTACCGCATCGTCCAGGAGGGCCTGGCGAACGCGGCCCGGCACGCGCCCGGCGCCGCGGTGCGCGTCACCGTCCGCTCCGGTCCGTCCGCTCTGGGAGTACGCGTCGACAACTCCCCGCCCGACGCCCCGCCGACCGCCTTTCCGCGCGGTGCCCCACCGACCGCCGACGGCGGGGCGGGGCACGGGTTGACCGGCATGCGGGAGCGCGCCACCTCGCTCGGCGGTACGTTCACCGCCGGGCCGCTACCCGACGGCGGGTACGCGGTGGCGGCCGAACTGCCGTACGAGGTGGGGAGCCTGGACACATGATCAAGGTGCTGATCGTCGACGACCAGGCGATGGTCCGGCAGGGCTTCGGCGCGCTGCTCGCCGCCCAGCCCGACCTGCTGGTGGTGGGCGACGCCGCCGACGGCGCGCAGGGGGTGGCCGCCGCGCGTCGGCTCGACCCGGACGTGGTGCTGATGGACGTGCGGATGCCGGTCCTGGACGGGCTGGCCGCCACCCGTCAACTGTTGGGCGACCGCTCGGCGCAGCGCCCCCGGGTGCTCATCCTCACGACGTTCGACCTGGACGACTACGTGTACGAGGCGCTGCGGGCCGGCGCGAGCGGCTTCCTGCTCAAGGACGCGCCCGCGGCCGACCTGGTGCAGGCGGTGCGGGTGGTGGCCGCCGGGGACGCGCTGCTCGCCCCGGCGGTGACCCGTCGACTGATCGCCGAGTTCGCGGCCCGCCCGGACCGTCGCCGGCCCCGCCCCACCGACCTGGCCGGGCTGACTCCGCGCGAGACCGAGGTGCTGCGGTTGATCGCCCGGGGCCGCAACAACGCGGAGATCGCCGCTGACCTGGTGGTGGCGGAGCAGACCGTGAAGACCCACGTCGGGCGCATCCTGGCCAAACTCGGCCTGCGCGACCGCGCCCAGGCCGTGGTGCTGGCGTACGAGACGGGTCTGGTCGCCGCCGGCGAGTAGCGCCTCGGGGCCACCCGGGAGACAGCTCCCCGGTACGACGACCGCGACCCGTTCGCCCCCGCACTCTCCCCTTCCGGACGTCATTCGGGAGGGAGAACGTGATGCGACGACGAGGTGTCACACGTGTCGCTCTGAGCGCGTTGCTCGGGGGGAGCCTGGTCCTGCCCGGCCCACCGGAGCCGGTCATGGAGGTGGGGTTCGTCGAGGCGTACCCCGGCACGGCGGCGGCGATGCGCGCGGCCGGCCCCCCGTACGCGGACTGGGCGGCGCACGGACGCCGTTTCCTGGCCTTCGACCCGCGCGGCGACGGGCGGGCGGTGGAGGTCCTCGGCGACCTGGCGGGCGCGGACCGGATCGCGGTGCTCGTGCCGGGCGTGGGCAGCACACTCGCCGACTTCGACCGTGGACTGGGCGGGGTGCCGCGGCGGGCGCCGTCGGTGCAGGCGGCGCAGCTCTACCGGCAGATCCGGTCGAGCGACCCCACGGCGCGGGTGGCCGTGCTGGCCTGGCTCGGCTACGACCCGCCGGACGGGTTGGTGGGCGCCGCCAGCGACGCCGACGCGCGGCGTGGGGCGACCGGACTGGCCCGGCTGCTGCGGGAGCTGGTCGCGCGCCGTCCGGCCGCGACGATCACGCTGATCGGGCACAGCTACGGGGCCCTGGTGGCGGCGCTGGCGGCGGCGCACGCCCCGGCGCAGGTCACCGACGTGGTCAGCCTCGGTGGCGTCGGCGCAGGTGTGCCGCGCGCCGACGATCTGCGCGCCGGACTGCGGTTCTGGGCGGCCGAGGCGCCGTCCGACTGGATTCGCCGGGTGCCGCCCGTGCGGCTCGCCGGCCTCGGGTACGGGCGTCGCCCCGGCGATCCGGCGTTCGGGGCCCGTCCGCTGCCGGTGGACGGGGTGTCCGGGCACGACGACTACCTTGACACGGGCACCGCCACCCTGATCGCGGTCGCGGCGGTCGTGCGGGGCGCCGGTCCGGTCGAGGACGCCCGATGAGCCGCGACCGCACCGTCGACGCGTTGCGGGCGTACGCGATCGGTGGGGTGGTGCTCGGGCACTGGCTGGTCACCGGGCTGGTGCTGACCGGTGACGGCGGGCTGCGTCAGGCCAGTCCGCTGACCGCGCTGCCGGCCCTGGCACCGGTCACCTGGGTGTTGCAGACGCTCGGCCTGTTCTTCTTCGCCGCCGGCTTCGGTTCGGCCCGGTCGTTGGCCCGTCACCGGGGCACCTCGGCCGGCTGGCTGGCCCGCCGTTCACGTCGGTTGCTGCTGCCCACGGTGGCGCTGCTGGGCACCGGGGCCGCCGTGCTGCTGGCCGCCACCGTGGCGGGCGCGTCGGACGACACGCTCGCCGTCGGGCTCCATCTCGCGGCCAGTCCGCTCTGGTTCCTGGCGCCGCTGCTGCTCCTGGTCGCCTTGAGTGGCCCGCTGCGCGCCGCCGTACGCCGATGGGGTTTGACGCGCTGCGCGCTGCCGGCGGTGGCCGTGGTGGCGGCGAGCGACCTCGCGGTCCGCCTGCTGCCCGACGGCGTTGCCGTGCCACCGGTCGGCGTGCTGGCGGCCTGGTCGGTGCCGTACCTGCTCGGCGTCGCGTACGCCGACGGACGGCTGGCCGGCCGGCGGGCGGCGGGACTGCTCGCCGGTGGCGGGGCCGTGGCGCTGGCCGTGCTGGTGGCGGTGGGCTACCCGATCAGCGCGGTCGGCGTGCCCGGGGCCGGCGTGTCCAACCTGAACCCGCCGTCGCTGCTGGCCGTGGCGCTGGCGGTCACCCAGGTCGGGCTGGGTCTGCTGGCCCGGACCGGGTGGGAACGGCTGCTGGACCGGCCGCTCGCGGGCCGGGTGGTGACCGCGGTGAACAGCGACGCCGTGCGGATCTACCTGTGGCACCAGCCGGTGCTGGTCGCGGTGACCGCGCTCACCGCCCGGGGTGGCCTGGCCCTGCCCGGACTGCAAACGACGCCGGACGGCCCGGGCTGGGTGCTGGCCCGGTTCTGCTGGTTGCCGCTGCTCGCCACGGTGCTGGTCACGGTGGTACGCGGCGGACGCGGGAGCGGCTCGACGCCGCGTCCGGCCGGGCCGGGCCGGCCGCGCGGTGGAGCGCTCGCGGACCGGTCGGCCGAGTGCGTGCCGAGGGCGGCTCAGGTGTACGATCATCGACGTTCGGACCGGGCCGACCTGCAGGAGGTGATCGCTGTGCGAGATAGCGATCCTCCTAGTCGTGGCCGGGCCGATGGTCAGCCCCGCTGAGCCACGACTCAGTCTGGCGAGCTGACCCCGCTCCGCTCCCGCACCACCGCGGCCACCGCCGCGGTGCGTGCCGCCCCGTCCGGTCACCGGACGGTCGCCGGGAGCCGCCCGGTCACGACTTCGTGTGCGCGTCCCCACCCCCTGCGGTCCGCCCCCGCTCGCGGACCGTCCAGCCGCCACTCGGAGCCGTCCATGAGCCGCTACGTCGCCCCGCTGGGCTTCACCCTCGCCGCCGTCTGGGTGGCCGTCGTCTTCGTCCTGGCCGGCGGCGGTCACTGACCACCACCGGCCGTTCGTCGGCCGCTCGCCTCGCTGTCCCGACCGTCGGCCGCCCCGGCCTCGCACGGGCCGTCGGGCGTCCCGGCTGGCGGTCAGATCATCCGTGACGACCAGAGCAGGCTGAGCGCGCCGGCGCAGAGCGCCAGCAGCAGCGCCAACCCGGCGTACCACTGGGTCACCTCACGCGGCTCGGTCCGGAAACCAATCGAACTGCCCATGTCCTGGTAGACCTGCTTCAGCTCGCTCACCGAGGCCGCCTCGTAGAAGTAACCCTCGGTCGTCTCGGCCAGCTCGGCGAGGGCCAGCCGGTCCACCGGCACCCGTTGGAGCTGCCCGCCGATGTCGACCTGACCCGTGTCGGTGCCGAACGCGATGGTGGAGACCGGCACGTTGGCCGCCTGCGCGGCGGCCGCCGCCTCCTCCACCGACCGACCCGAGGTGCGGAACCCGTCCGACAACAGCACGATGCGCGCCGGCGGGATACCCGCCGCGCCGTCGGCCGGCACCGACCGGATCGCCTCCAGGCAGGTGAACACCGCCTCACCCGTCGCGGTCGCCTCGGCCAGCACCAGCCCGTCGATCGCGGCGGTCACCGCGTCCCGGTCCTTGCCCGGCGGCACCAGCACGTTCGCCGCCTTGGCGAACGAGACGAGGCCCAGGTTGTAGCTCGCCGGCAACTCGCCCACGAACTGCTTGGCCGCCTCCTGCGCGGCCTCCAACCGGTTCGGCGCCACGTCGTCGGCCTGCATCGACAGCGACACGTCGATGGCGAGCATCACGGTCGCCCGCTCCAACGGCTCCTTCGTGTCGATCGCGGGGCGGGCCAGGGCCGTGGCGAGCACCAGCAGACAGAGCAGGAACGCGGTCGCCGGCACGTGCCGCCGCCAACCCAGGCCCTTGGGCGCGACGGTACGCAGCAGGTCCACGTTGGTGAACCGCATCGCGTACGCCCGGCGGTGCAGTTGCCGCCAGACGTAGAACGCGGCGAGCGCGAGCACCGGCAGCACGGCCAGCAACCACCACGGTTGCAGAAAACGGATCATCGTGTCGTCCCCCGGGTACGCGCGTGCCGCTGCGCGGCCACGAAACGCACCATGTCCAGCAGCCAGTCTCGGTCCGTACGCAGACGCAGGTGGGCCGCGCCGGCGCCGCGCAGCGCGGCGGCGATCGTGGCCCGTTGGGCGGCGGCGGCCTCGGCGTAGCGCTGCCGCAGCCGGGGGTCGGCGGTCTGCACCTCGTGCAGCTCACCGCTCTCCGGGTCGACCACCGGCAACACGCCCACATCGGGCAGCTCCAGCTCACGTGGGTCGACCACCTCGATCGCCAGCACGTCGTGCCGGACGCGCAGCTTGCGCATCGGCCGGGCCCACTGCTCGACCGGCGCCAGGAAGTCCGAGACCACCACGGCCACCCCGCGCCGCCGGGGCGGGCGGTTGAGCATGTCGACAAGCGCACCCAGGTCACCCCGGCCGGGCTGGATCGCCGTGCCGGCGACGGCGCGCAGCAGACCCTGCGCCTCCTTGCGGCCGGAGCGGGCCGGCAGCCGGGTCAGCACGCCCGGACCGGCCGGAGGTGGGCCAGCCCGCCAGCGCCGCGCAGGCGTGGACGCGCCACCGCCGGTGCCGATCACCGCGCCGATCCGGTTGCCGCCGCGCACGGTCAGGTGGGTGATGGCGGCGGCAGCGGCCACCACCACCTCCCGCTTGAGCCACTGCCCGGTGCCGAAGTCCAGGCTCGCCGACAGGTCCAGGGCCAGCCAGGTCTCCAACTCCCGGTCCGCGACCGTGCGCCGCACGTGCGCGGTCGTGGTCCGCGCGGTCACCGGCCAGTCCATCCGGCGTACGTCGTCACCGGGGCGGTACTCCCGCGACTCCCCCGCCTCACTGCCCGGCCCGGGGAGCAGACCGGCGTAGTCGCCCTGGAGCAGACCGTCGAGCTTGCGGGTGACCAGCAACTGGAGTCGGGAGAGCACGGCCTCGCTGCGGTCACCCAGAGGGGCGGGACGAGGGGTGGGTGAGGTCACGGCCGCTGCCCGGGCCAGCCCGCGCCGGGTGGTGGGGCGCTCGACGGCGGGGTGGCCTGCTGCCGGGGCGCGACCGACGGAAGCGGAATCGTCGACATCACCCGCTGCACGATGTGGTCGGCCGGCACGTCGTCGGCGAGCGCGTCGTAGCTGAGCACCAGCCGGTGACGCAGGATGTCCGGGGCGATGTCCTGCACGTCCTGCGGCAGGGCGTAGTCGCGTCCCCGCAGCAGCGCCAGCGCGCGGGTGGCCCGGACCAGACCGAGCGAGGCGCGCGGGCTGGCCCCGTACTGGATCAGTTGAGCGACGTCCGGCATGCCGTGCTCGGCGGGCGTACGGGTGGCCAGCACCAGACGAACCGCGTAGTCGACGAGCGCGTTGTGCACGAAGACCTGGTCGGCCTTGCGTTGCAGCGCGATCAACTCGGGGGTGTCGAAGACCGCCGTCGGTTCCGGCGCGGCCACGCCCATCCGGTAGACGATCTCCCGCTCCTCGGCGTCGGTCGGATAACCCACGACGATCTTCATGAGGAAGCGGTCCCGCTGGGCCTCCGGCAGCGGGTAAACGCCCTCCTGCTCGATCGGGTTCTGGGTGGCCATCACCAGGAACGGATCGGGCACCCGGTGGCTCTCCCCGCCGATCGACACCTGCCGCTCGCTCATCACCTCCAGCAGCGCCGACTGCACCTTGGCCGGAGCACGGTTGATCTCATCGGCGAGCAGGAAGTTGACGAAGACCGGGCCCAACTCCACGTCGAACTTCTCGCTCGACTGCCGGTAGATCCGGGTGCCCATGATGTCGGCCGGCACCAGGTCGGGGGTGAACTGCACCCGGGCGAAGGACCCGCCGACGACCTTCGCGAGGGTCTCCACGGCAAGGGTCTTGGCCACGCCGGGCACACCCTCGAGTAGGCAGTGGCCGCGCGCCAGCAGCGCGACGAACATCCGCTCGACCATCCGGTCCTGGCCGACGATCACCCGTTTAATCTCGAACAACGCCTTCTCCAACAGGGTGGCGTCCTGTGCGGGCGTGGTCACCGGGGCGGGCGCCTGGGGTGCCGCCCCGTTGGGCGTCGGGGCGTCGGGCGTGGTCGGCTGGGCCACCGGTCCTCCACAGCGTTGGTCGGTCGTCGCGGCTGGTGCGGTATCAAGACTCGCATGCCTTCCTGAGTGTCGAGGCGGGGAGAAGCCGATTTTCGCCACGCGGTCCCGAGCATCGAATCGCGCGTCACGGGTGGACAGGTACCGGGCCGCCGCGTGTACGATTCATCCCGTCGCCGGGCGGCTCCCCCCGTGGCCGCCCGGCGCTCAAACTTTCGCCCCCGGCCGCCCTAGACTGGCCCGGATGAACGTCCCCACCCCCGCCGACGAGGCCCTGGTCTGTTCGGCACGAGGCTGCCGCGCCCCCGCCGTCTGGGCGCTGGAGTGGAACAATCCCCGCCTGCACACCGCCGACCGGCGCAAGACCTGGCTGGCCTGCGCCGAGCACCGGGACACTCTCGGAGCGTTCCTGGACGCCCGTGGCTTTCTCCGTACCGTCATTCCGGTGTCCGGATCGCCTACCCTCGACGTGTGAGCGAGCGATGAGGCACAGCAGCGCGGCGGCGCGGGGCGCGTGGAACGGATCTGGTCGATGAGCCCGGAGGACCGCGCCGACCCACCGGCCTCCCCTGGCCCCACCGTCCCGTCCCCACCGACCTCCCCGGCGGCGGCACCGCCCGACATCGCGCCGCCGCCCGGCGCGTTCCCGGCGCCCGGCACGCTCGGCCCGGACCCGTCCCCGCCGGACGCCTCGTCGCCGGCCCCGCTGCCGCCGAACGCCGTACCGCCGTCGGCCGGTCACGCCGCCCTCTCACCCCCGCCCGACCTGCCGGCCCCTGGCCCCCTGCCACCTCCCGGCCCCGCGCCGGCTCCCGGCTCCCTGCCGGCTCCCGGCCTTCCGGCGGCTCCCGGCCCCGTGCCGGCTCCCGGCCTTCCGGCGGTGGGGCACGCCTCCGCGACGTCGGACCGTGGACCGTTGGAGCCGTGGCCCGACACCGTACGGTGGCAGCGGATCTCGACCGACCTGATCTGGGTGGAGTTGATCCGACTCGCGATCGTGGTGGCCATCGGCCTGGCCGTGACGGCGGTCGGCTGGGCACTGAGCGGTCACTGGCTGTTCGGACTCGCCCTCGCCATCGTGCTGGTGCTCGGCGGGTGGCGGGCCACGGCCATCGTCCGGGCGGTACGCGCCTGGGGCTACGCCGAGCGCGACGAGGACCTGCTCGTGCGGCACGGACTGCTGGTCCGCCGGTTGTCCATCGTCCCGTACTCCCGCATGCAGTTCGTCGACGTGAGCGCCGGCCCGCTGGAACGCGCCTTCGACCTGGCCACCGTGCAGTTGCACACGGCGGCGGCCGCCAGTGACGCGCGGGTGCCCGGCCTGCGTCCGGCGGAGGCATCCCGACTGCGCGACCGGCTCACCGCGCTCGGTGAGGACCGGGCGGAGGGGCTGTGACCAGCCACGCCGACCGCCGACGCCACCGGGCGCTGGCCCGATGAGCGAGAGCCCCGTCGAGCCCGGCACCGTGCCGCCACCGCCCGACCGCGACGCGCCCCCTGCCGGCCCGCCGCACGTTGGTGTGCCGCCGCACGCCGGTGTGCCGCCGCACCCTGCGGGGTCCCCGGATGGCGGCGGGACGCCGTATCCCGCTACGCCGCCGTACTCGGCCGGGCCGCCGTACTCGGCCGGGCCGCCCGGGGCGGTCCAGCCCTGGCCCGCCCCGGCAAGCGGTGGTGGCGGGGAGCCTCGACAGCGGCTGCACCCGCTCAGCCCGCTGCTGCACGGTGCCAAGTCACTGGTCGTGGTCATCGCCGGCCTGTCCTGGTCGACACTGTCGCGGGTGGGCTTCGGTTGGTTCGCCGCCATGGTCGTGGTGCTGGCGCTCGGCGCGACCGTGCTGTCGGTGATCAGTTGGTACAACACCGGCTACCACGTGGTGGGCCGCGAGTTGCGGGTGCACGAGGGGCTGCTCTGGAGGCGTACCCGGGCCATCCCGTTGGAGCGGTTGCAGGCCGTGGAGGTGGTGCGGCCCCTGCTCGCCCAGCTCACCGGCCTGGCCGAGCTGCGCCTGGAGGTCGTCGGAGGAGGCAAGACCGAAGCGCCGCTGGCGTACCTCGGGGTGGCCGACGCGACCCGCCTGCGGGAGCGGCTGCTGGCGCTCGCCGGGCGCGTGGCGCCGCCCGGCGACACCGCGCCCGCCACGCGGGTCGAGACGCCGACGGCCGTGCGGGCTCGGCCACTGCACGCGGTACGCAACCGGGACCTCCTGGTCAGCCAGTTGCTCACCCCGCAGGCGTTCCTGCTCCCGTTCGGCGTTGCCTTCGTCGTGGTGCAGTTCGTCACCGCCGGGTCGTGGTCGTTCATCGCGGTGGCGAGCACGTTGACCGCGATGGCCGGTGTGCTCCTGCAACCGATCCGTCGGGTCCTCGATGACTGGAACTTCCGGCTGGCCCGCGACGGTGGCACCCTGCGGGTGCACAACGGCCTACTGGAGACCCGGGCGCAGACCGTGCCGCTGGACCGGGTCCAGACCGTACGGGCCACCTGGCCGCTGCTGTGGCGGGTCAACGACTGGCTGCGACTGCGGTTGGAGGTGGCCGGCTACTCGATCGCGGAGGCCGACGACCGCAACCGACCGGACCGGCTGCTGCCGGTGGGTGACCTGCCGACCGCCACGATGATCGTTGGCGAGGTGCTGCCCGGCGTACGCCTGGACACGCTGACGCTGAGCCCGCCACCGCCCCGGACGCGCTGGCTGCACCCGCTCGGACGTGGCGCGCTCGGCGCGGGCCTGTTCGATCGGGTCTTCGCCACCCGGTCCGGGCTGCTCACCCGGCAGTTGGCGATCGTGCCGTACGCCCGGATCCAGAGTGTGCGCGTCGTGCAGGGACCGGTGCAGCGCCGGCTGCGGCTCGCGACCGTGTACGCGGACACGGCCGGCGGCTCGGGCGCGGCGGCCCAGGACCGCGACCTCGCCGAAGCCTGGTCCCTGGCAGCCGAACTAACCCGCAGAGCCCACCACCAAGCCCACCCCCCAACCCCCTAACCCTCACTCCCACCCCCTGACTCCTGTTGATCAAGAGGTTGGCGTCAAGAATCGGGCATTCGGTGACGCGAACCTCTTGATCAACAAGGACAGGGCGGTCAGTGGTCGGCGGGGACCGAGCGGTGGGTGGTGGTGCTGTCTGGTTCGCCGGGGGTCGGGGGGTCGGGCTGGCTGGTCGGGGGGTCGGGCTGGTTGGGGGGCGGTTGCGTTCCGGCCTTCGGGTGGCGGGCGCGGTAGGACCTCCACGCCCGCTCGGCCAGGCCGACGACCAGGTAGGTCAGCCCGACGTACGTCCAGCCCACCAGCACGTCGATCACGTAGTGCTCGCCGGAGTAGACCAGGGTGAAGGTCATCGCCAGGGGGTACGCGAGCAGCAGCGGCCACCACCGGCGGCGGGTGGTGTGCAGGAAGAACAGCACCACGAACAGCGCCCACGCGGTGTGCAGCGACGGCATGGCGGCGACCGGGTTCGAGGCGATCTGGCCGGCGTTGAGCACGTTGCCGGCGCCGTGCATGCCGAACGCCTTCCAGCCCCGGGTGGAGATCCGCGCCACCTCGGTGAGCAGGCCGTTCTGCGCGGCCCACCAGGGCGGCGCGGCCGGGTAGATGAAGTACGTGACCAGGCCGGCGGCGCACAGGAATCCCCACCGCCGCATGTAGGCGGCCCAGCGGTGCCGGTCGCGCATCCAGAGCACGGCGGCGGCGGCCAGCGCCACCACGAAGTGCGAGAAGTACACCCAGCTCGCCGCGATGTCCCACCAGTGCACCTGTGGGCGGTAGAGGTGCTCCTGCAGCCAGACGGTGGGCACCTCCCCGCCGGTGGCCCAGCCGAACATGAACCGGTCGGCGACGATCAGCTCCATGGCGTGCGGGGTGGCGCCGTTGTCGGCGAACCCGCGCGAGAGGTTGTACGCGGCCAGTAGCAGCACCACCGGTACCCAGTCCCGGGCGAAGCGCAGGTGGCTGCGCCACGGGCGGTCGCTGTTCCAGGCGATGGTCCCGAGCCAGATCCACACGAAGGCGTACGCCGGGTCGGTGGGCAGCCCGATGCCGAGCCACGCGCCGACGAAGGCGACCGCCCAGATCGTCATGGCGACTATGCGCCGACGACCCGCGTCCGGGGACGCGGGTGGGTCGGTCCGGGCGGGGGGCTGGGGGTCAGTCACGACGGCCATCGCGGTCAAGGTTAACGACGGCTACGGCATCGACCGACGGGTACCACCCTGCGCGGCGGCGCCGGGATCGCCGGGCGCGTGCTCGGCGGGCGCGGGGAACACCTAGGCTGACGACCATGCAGGAGCAGCCCGAGCCGGCCCTCGCGCCGGGTCTGACCGCCCAGGTCGAGCTGACCGTCACCGACGCGGACACCGCCCAGGCGGTCGGTTCGGGGGACGTACCGGTGCTGGGCACGCCCCGGGCGCTCGCGCTCGCGGAGGCGGCCACCGTCGCGGCCACGGCGACGGCGATGCCGCCCGGCTCGACGACGGTGGGCACCCGGGTCGAGCTGGAGCACCTCGCGCCGACGGTGGTGGGCCGCACGGTACGGGCGCAGGCGCTGCTGACGACGGTCGACGGTCGACGGTTGTCGTTCGAGGTCAGCGTCTCCGACGGCGACCAGACGGTGGCCCGGGGCCGGGTGGACCGGCTCCTGGTGGACCGGCAACGCTTCGTCGACCGGGCCGGGCGGGCGTCGTGAGCGGCGGGTTCGTCGAGGTCGCCGACCGGGTGTACGTGATTGTCGAGCCCCTGCTGCGGGTCAACGTCACGCTCGTCGTCGGCGACGACGGGGCGCTGCTGGTGGACACGCTCTCCGCGGCGGGGCAGGCGACCGAGCTGGCCGCCGCCGTCCGCGCGGTCACCGACCGTCCGCTGACCCTGGTCAACACGCACCACCACTACGACCACTGCTTCGGCAACGCCGTCCTGGCCGGCGACCCACCCCGACCGGTGTACGCGCACGAGCGGGCCGCCGCCGCTCTGCGCGACGACCCGGAGGGGCTGCGCCGGGAGGCGTACGAGGAGGTGCGCGCGGAGCACCCTGAGCTGGCCGCCGACCTGGCGGACACCCCGCTGCTGGCCCCGACGCACGCGGTGCACACGGAGACGACGCTCGACCTGGGCGGCCGGCGGGTGGTGCTGCGGCACCCGGGGCGCGGGCATACCGACGCGGATCTCGTGGCGCACGTGCCCGACGCGGACGTGCTCGTCGCCGGCGATCTGGTGGAGCAGAGTGGTCCGCCCGCCTTCGAGGACTCGTACCCCCTGCAGTGGCCGGACGCGGTCGCGGACCTGCTGCGGCTGACGACCCCGGGCACGGTGGTGGTCCCGGGCCACGGCGACGTGGTGGACGTCGACTTCGTCCGGGCCCAGCACGCCGAGCTGGTGCGGCTGGCCTGGCTGATCCGGGCCGCGCACACCGGCGGCGCGCCGCCGGAGCGGGTGGCCGCCGAGGCGCCCTTCGGGGCACGCGCGGCCCTGATCGCCGCCCGCCGCGGCTACCGCGAGCTGAACGGCGAAGCCTGACCCGGCCCACCCCCGGCCCGGCCCGGGCCCCGCGCCCGGCCCACCCCCGGCCCACCCCGTCGATCAAGAGGTTTGCGTCACATTCACGCCGGATCCTGACGCAAACCTCTTGATCACCGAACGACAATCGGGGAGCTAGACCGCTGTGCGGCGCCACTGTTGGTTGGTGGCGGTGGTGCAGGTGGACTGGACCGCGCGGGCGCCGTCGGTGGTGGCGGCGTTGAGGATGGTCAGGCACTTGTTGCTGTGTCTCGCTATCAGCTGGACTACGCCGGTGGTCCCGGAGTCCTGGACGCGCCACTGCTGGTTGGTGCCGCCGTTGCAGGTCCACTGCGTGACCCGGACGCCGTCGGCGGTCGCGGACGCGCCGCCGTACACGTCCAGGCACTTGCCGCTGTGCACGCTGACCACCGTCTGGTAGCCGCCACCGGCGTCCTGGAACCGCCACCGCTGGTTGGCCTGCCCGTTCGCGCTCCACTGCACGATGTCGGCGCCGTCGGTCGTGGCGTTGTTGGAAACGTCCAGCAGCTTCCCGCTGTGCTGGGCGGCGAGGGTGTAGGCGGTCGGGACGGGCACGGTGCTTCCCGGGGTCAGCCGGTACAGCCCGGCGCCGTGGGCCGGGAGCGAACGGGTGAGGGTCCCGGTCACCGTGCCGAGGGCCGCGCCGGACCACAGGTCGGTCACGGTGGCCGAGCCGATTCCGAGGTCGGCCAGGTTGACCGAGACGTTCGCCGCGCCGCTCTCGCGGTTGAACAGGGCAAGGTAGCGGTCGGTGCTGCCCGGCACGTCGGCGGTCCACGCCTGCCGGGTGCCACCGGTGAGCTGACGGTTGTTCGCGCTGTTCTGGTCGACGGCCAGCACGGCGGCGTTGGTCATCAACGCCAGCTCCGAGGCGCGGTTCTCAACCAGGTTGCCGCCCCACATCAGCGGCGCGCGGTTGATCGCCCAGAGGGTCATCAGGGTGCGCTGCTCGTCCGAGGTGAGGTTGGAGTAGCGCGGTGAGCCGACGGGCCCGTACTTGGAGAGCCGGCCGATGGGGATCATGTCCGGGTCGGGCCAGGCGCCGGTGGCGCGGTACGGGGTCCAGTTGCGGAGTTGGTCGAAGAGGGCGTCGACGGACGACCAGTTGTCCCAGAGGTCGTTGACGATCCGCCACATGTGCGCGTTGGCCTGGACGTGGCTTCCGCTGGCCAGCGGGGTCGCACCGGGCGACAGGCTCAGCACCATCGGACGGCCACTGCGCTGGATCGCCAGCTTGTAGCCCTCGATCTCCGCCTGCCGGTAGGTCGGCGCGGCGATGTCGTCCACCTTCACGAAGTCGATCCCCCAGGACGCGAGCAGTTGGAACACCGAGTCCAGGTAGCTCTGCGCGCAGGGGTTGGACATGTTCAGGCCCCACATGAGGTTGAGCCAGGCCGCGGTGGTGCTGTTGTTGATCTGGTTGGCGCGGCAGCTGGTGCCCGAGATCGGGACGTTGTCGGCCACCGCCTGGCGGGGGATGCCCCGCATCAGGTGGACCCCGACCTTCAGGCCCTGGGCGTGGATGTAGTCGGCCAGGGGTTTGAACCCGTTGTCACCGGCGGCGGAGGGGAACCGGGTGGTGTCGGGCAGCAGCCGCCCGTTGGCATCCATCCGGAGCCGGGGTTGCAGGTTGGAGTCCTGGTTGGGGCTGTTGTTGTGCCGTCCGGGGTAGTACCACCCCCAGTCGATGACGATGTACTGCCAGCCGGACTGCCGCAGGTTGGTGGCCATGTAGTCGGCGTTCGCCCGTACGTCGGCCTCGGTGACGCTCCAGTTGAACGAGTCGTAGCTGTTCCAGCCCATCGGCGGGGTGCTGGCCACCGCGTTGTCCCAGGCGCGCGCCGGCTCCGGAGCGCTGACGGCGACGCCGCCGACGGCAACCAGGGCGACGACCAGTACGGCGGCGAGGCGGCGGAATGTCGGTGGTACCAGGACGAGTCTCATCGGAGCCTCCCGGATAACACGCAGGAAATAGGCAGACGCCGATGTTAACGTTCACATAACAGGGCCGTCAACCAGCCGTCACCCGCCCTCAACGGCCGAAGCGGCGTTCGACCTCGGCGCGGGTGGGCATGGCGGTGGCCCCGCCCGGCGACTCACAGACCAGACCGGCGACCCGCAGCGCGAACGCCACCGAATCGACCCAGCCCGTCGGATCCGCCGGCTCGCCGTCACGGAGCAGGTCGGCGATGAGCGCGGCCATGACCGAGTCACCGGCGCCGGTGGCGTCGACGGCGTCCACCTTCGGCGCCGGCACCCGCACCGGGTCGGCCCCGGCGGCGGCCAGCACCGCGCCGGCCGCGCCGAGCGTCACCACCACGGTGGACGCGCCCAACTCCCGCAGGTACGCGGCGACCCCCTCGACCGGCTCACCCGGATACAGCAGCCCGGCGTCGGCGCTGCTCAGCTTGACCAGGTGCGCGCCCGCGGCGAACTCCGCCACCACCTGCCGCAACCCGTCCAGCGCGACCGGCCCGTCGAGCAGTCGCGGGCGAACGTTCGGATCGAGGACCCGCAGGCCGGTGGCGAACGACCAGGCCCGGCGGGCGGCGGCCAGCGTGCCCGGCTCAAGCAGCACGATCGAGCCGCAGTAGAGCACGTCGGCGCCCTCCGTCAGCGCCAGGTCCACGTCGTCCGGGCCGAGCAGGCCGTAGGAGCGCGGCTCGCCGTAGAAGTGGAAGTCCGGCTCCGGGCCGGCGTACGTCACCACCGCCAGCGTGGTCGGCGCGGACACCGTGACCGCACCGGCCAGGCCGACGCCGACCCCGCTCAGGAAGTCGCGGATCCGCTGGCCCAGCACGTCGTCACCGAGCGAGCCGACGAACTGGGCCGCCCCGCCGAGCCTGGTCACCCCGACGGCGACGTTGAGCGGGCCGCCACCGATGGCCTGCCGGTAGACCCGCTCCCCGTCGACGTCGCTGTCGAGCAGGTCGACGAGCGCCTCGCCGAGCACCACCGCGTACCCCATCAGAGCCCCCTCGCCCTCGGCGGCCGCGACGGCCGTCTCGCCCCAGGCTGGCACAGCGGGATCAGTCCGCGTGGTGGATCGGCCCGTCGGTCGCGGCCAGGGGGCGGCCACTGCCGCCCCAGCGGGCCGCGACGATCTGCGCGGCCACGCTGACCGCGGTCTCCTCGGGGGTACGACCACCGAGGTCCAGCCCGATCGGTGAGGCCAGCCGGTCGAGTTGCGCGGTGCCGAGCCCCGCCTCGCGGAGTAGTTTGTGCCGTTCGTCGTGGGTACGTCGTGACCCCATCGCGCCGACGTACGCCAGGGGTTCGCGCAGGGCCAGCGCCAGCAGCGGCACGTCGAACTTCGGATCGTGGGTGAGCACGCAGACGACCGTGCGCCCGTCGACGCGGCCGGCGTCGATCTCGTCCCGCAGGTAGCGGTGCGGCCACCGCACCACCACCTCGTGCGCGTCGGGGAAGCGCCGGCCGGTGGCGAAGACGGGCCGAGCGTCGCAGACGGTCACCCGGTAGCCGAGGAACACGCCGATGTGCGCCACCGCCGCCGCGAAGTCGATCGCCCCGAAGACGATCATCCGGGGCGCGGTGGCGTACGCGGCCACGAAGAGACTGAGGCCGCCGCCCCGACGCTGCCCCTGGTAGCCGTACCCCAGGACGCCGCTGTGCCCGGCGGCGAGCAGCCCGAGCGCGTCGTCGGCCGCGGCGTCGTCCAGCCGGTCGTCGCCGAGCGAGCCCGTCACCCGCCGCCCGGTCAGCACCAGCCGGCGACCCAGCCGCCCCGCCGGGTCGGACGTGTCACCGGCATCGGCGGCCACGCAGGTGACGACCGCGGCCGGTTCGCCGGCCTGCCGCGCGGCGGCGACCACGTCGAGTTGCGCCAGGGCATCGCCGTCGAACCGCTCGACGAACACGTCCAGCTGGCCGCCGCAGGTGAGCCCGACGGCGTACGCCTCGTCGTCGCTGACGCCGTAGTGGACCAACTCCGGTACGCCGGTGTCGAGCACGTGGCGGGCCCGCTCGTAGAGGTCCGCCTCGACGCAGCCGCCGGAGACGCTGCCGGTGACCGTGCCGTCCGCGGCGACGAGCATGGCGGCGCCGGGCGGCTGCGGCGCGGACCGCCAGGTGGCGACCACGGTGGCCAGGGCGACCGGCTCGCCGGCCCGGCAGCGGCGGTGCAGTTCGTCGAACACGTCGGGCACGCGCTGCCGCCTCCTTCGTCTGCGCGACGCTACGGGCGGCGTGAGGCGACCCGAGGCGGGCGATCTGCGCGGGAAGACCGTCGGGGCGCAGACCATCACTATAGGAAGCAACCCGCCGGACCGGATAGGAGTCCGCCGAGCCGGCGCCGACCCGCCGTGTTTGACATATCGAGGACCGACTATTGCGTCGGTGGCGGGCGACGTGGTGGGATGGCCCGTACCGGGTGGTGCGAGGGCTGTCGCGCCGCCGGTTGCCGGGTTGTTGGACGCGAGGGCACCGGTCCAGGACAGGACCGTCGATGGCGCGTGTCCGCCGGCCGATCTTCTGCCGGGGCGCGCCAGGGTGATCGTCGTATCCGCTTGCGGCGGGGCGGCCTCGGGCGGCACGCCTCGCGAGTCAGGAGAACCCGTGAACCGTTCCCGTACGGCCGCAGTGCTCACCGCGGCCCTGACCCTTGCGCTGGGCGCCGTCGCCCTGGCGTCCAGTCCACAACCGGCGGCCGCGCACGGCGCGGCGATGACGCCGGGCGCCCGCACCTACCTCTGCTGGCAGGACGGCATGAGCCAGACCGGCGAGATCAGGCCGAACAACCCGGCGTGTGCCGCCGCCGTGGCGCAGAGCGGCACGAACTCGCTCTACAACTGGTTCAGCGTGCTGCGCTCCGACGCCGGTGGCCGTACCACCGGCTTCATCCCGGACGGGCAGCTGTGCAGCGGTGGCAACACCGGCTACCGGGGCTACGACCTGCCCCGCACCGACTGGCCGCTGACCCACCTGACGTCCGGCGCGCGGTTGGACTTCCGGTACAGCAACTGGGCGCACCACCCGGGCACCTTCTACTTCTACGTGACGAAGGACAGCTGGAGCCCGACCCGCGCGCTGGCCTGGAGTGACCTGGAGGAGCCGTTCCTGACGGTGACCAACCCGCCGCAGCGCGGCGCGGTCGGCACCAACGACGGTCACTACTACTTCAGCGGCAACCTGCCGTCGGGCAAGAGCGGTCGGCACATCATCTACTCCCGCTGGGTGCGTTCGGACTCGCAGGAGAACTTCTTCGGCTGCTCCGACGTGACGTTCGACGGTGGTAGCGGTCAGGTGACCGGTGTGGGTCCGGGCGGGAACAACCCGACCACCCCGCCGCCCACCACGCCCCCGCCGACCACGCCTCCGCCGACCACCCCGCCGCCCACCACGCCCCCGCCCACCACGCCTCCGCCGACCACCCCGCCGCCGACCACGCCGCCGCCGTCCAGCGGTGACTGCATGGCCGTCTACTCGGTGACCAGCACCTGGCAGGGCGGATTCCAGGGACAAGTCACGATCATGAACCACGGCAGTACGCCGTTCTCCGGCTGGACCGCGAGCTGGACCTGGCCCAGCGGACAAGTGATCAACCAGGTCTGGAATGCCACCCAGACGACGTCCGGCGCCTCGGTGACCGCGACGAACGTCCAGTACAACGGCACGGTCGCGCCCGAGGGCACGACATCGTTCGGCTTCCTGGCCAGCAGCACAGGAACCAACGCCCTCCCGACGGTCACCTGCGCCCGTCGCTGAGGTCCCCCTGAAATGATCAAGAGGTTTGCGTCATCCGGAGCGCTTCCGGTGACGCAAACCTCTTGATCGACGGGGTGCGGGGTGGGTGCGCGGTTAGCGGACCATGGAGCCGACTACCGGCTTCGTCAGCAGGGCCGACTGGTTGCGCTGGATGCCCGGGTCGAGCGTCTTGGCCACGAAGATGGCGTGCCAGATGCAGAAGATCAGCACCGTCCACACCTTGCGGGAGTGGTCGAACTCCTCCCGCTTGTGCTCGTCGAGCAGCCGCAGCGCGTACGACAGGTCGAGCAGGTCACCCGCGCCGGAGGTGCTCAGCACGTGGCGGGCCCACTCGTACATCTCGCCGCGTAGCCACACCCGGGTCGGGGTCGGGAAGCCCAGCTTCTTACGGTTGACGATCGCCGGCGGCACGACGCCCTGCAACGCCTGACGCATCGCGTACTTGGTGGCGTCGGAGCGCGGCGGCAGCTTCAGGTCCACCGGGATCTTCGCCGCGACGTCGAACACCTCGCGGTCGAGGAACGGCACCCGCACCTCCAGCGAGTGCGACATCGAGATCCGGTCGGCCTTGACCAGGATGTCGCCGCGCAGCCAGGTGTAGAGGTCGACGTACTGCATCTTGGTGACGTCGTCCAGCTCGGTGCACTCGGCGTAGATCGGGGCGGTCACGTCGGTGTAGCGCACCGAGGGGTCGTAGCGACGCATCAGGTGCTGCTTCTCCTCCTCGGTGAACATCCGCGCGTTGCCGTAGTAGCGCTCCTCGATCGGCGTGGTGCCCCGCTCGAGGAAGCTCTTGCCCTTGACCCCCTGCGGGATGGCCTTGGAGACCGCCCGCAGCCCCTTCTGCACCCCACCGGGCAGGCCGTTGACGGTGCCCAGCGACAGCGGCTCCCGGTAGATCGTGTAACCGCCGAAGAACTCGTCGGCCCCCTCACCGGAGAGCACCACCGTGACGTGCTCGGCGGCCTTCTTCGCCACGAAGTAGAGCGGCACCAGCGCCGGGTCGGCCACCGGGTCGTCCAGGTGCCAGACGATCTTCGGCAGCGCGTCGATCATGTCCTGCGGACCGATCTTGGTGGGGATGGTGGTGACGTCCAGGTGCCGCGCCGAGTCCTGCGCGACGTCGATCTCGGAGTAACCCGGGACGTCGTAGCCGACGGTGAAGGTCAGGATGTTCGGGTTGAACTCGCGGGCCAGCGCGACCACGGCGGTCGAGTCGATGCCGCTGGACAGGAACGAGCCGACCGGCACGTCCGAGCGCATGTGCATGCGAACGCTCTCGCGCAGCGTCTCGCGGATCTCGTGGTACAGCTTCTGCTCATCGTCGACCGGCGCCGGCCGGAACACCGGCCGGTACCACCGCCGTACGTCGATCCGCCCGCCCGGGGTCCAGGTCAGGTACTCGCCCGAGCCGATCCGGCTGATGCCCTTGTGCAGCGTGCCGGGCTCCGGCACGTACTGCAGGGTCAGGTAGTGACTCAGGTTCGCCGCGTCCACGCCCGCGTCGCCCTGGTAGTTGCTGTGCGCGAACGGCAGCAGCGCCTTCTTCTCCGACGCCAGGTAGAGGCCGTCGGCGGTCTCCAGGTAGTGCAGCGGCTTGATGCCGAAGTAGTCGCGGGCGCCGAACGCGCGCCGCTCCTGCCGGTCCCAGATGACGAAGGCGAACATGCCGCGCAGCCGGGTGAGCACCTGCTCGCCCCAGTAGTGGTAGCCGGCGACGATCACCTCGCCGTCACCGGCGGTGGCGAACTGCGCGCCGAAGTCCCGGATCAGCTCGTCGCGCAGCTCGATGTAGTTGTAGATCTCACCGTTGAAGGTCAGCAGGTAACGGCCGTTCGCGTAGGGCAGCGGCTCGTGACTCGACGCGACGTCGATGATGGCGAGCCGCTTGTGGGCGAACACTCCGTCCGCGTACCGGCCGGACGCGTCGCCGACCACCTCGACCCCTGTCTCGTCCGGGCCGCGGTGGTGCAGGCATTCCAATGCTCCGGCGATGTGGTCGCGGTGCGCGGCGGCGTTGCCGTTCGCGCTGAAGAAGGCCAGGAGTCCGCACATGGTCGTCATCTTTCCACGCGCTCCGTCGGCCCGTCGCAGCCGTCCGTCGTTCGGGGCGCTCCCGGCCGCCACCACCGCGAACCGGGCGCGCGGTACCGTCGGGACCAGCCACGAGCGGAGGGGAGCGGCGCAATGACCGAGGAACGCAAAAGCACCGAGGGTACGCCGACAGACGGCACGGAATCGCACGATCCGGACTTCCCGGAGGCGTTCCTGTCGTTCATGCGGCAGGGCTGGCGCGACACCGAACTCCCGGTCACGCCGCGTCCAGAGATCCCCAACTACGCCAAGCGGCGGGCTGCGCTCTCCGCGGCCTTCCCGGGCGAGACGCTGGTCATCCCGACCGGCGGCGAGAAGGTCCGTGCCAACGACACCGCGTACCCGTTCCGGCCGGGCAGCGACTTCGCCTACCTGACCGGTGACCACGACCCGGACAGCGTGCTGGTGCTGCGCCCGAACGGCTCGGGCCACGACGCGACGCTGTACATGCGGCCCCGCTCGTCCCGGGAGACCGACGAGTTCTTCCGCAGCCGGCACGGCGAGCTGTGGGTGGGCCGGCGGCACACCCTCGGCGAGAAGTCCACCGAACTGGACCTGCCCACCGCCGACCTGACCGGGCTGGAGGCGGCGCTGGCCGACCTCGCTCCGGGGCGTACCCGGGTGTTGCGCGGTTTCGACGCCCAGGTGGACGCGGCCGTGCGCCCCTACGACGGGCCGCGCGCCGAGGGTCAGCCGGCCCGCGACCGGGAGCTGGCCATCGCCATCTCGGAGCTGAAGCTGGTCAAGGACGAGTGGGAGATCGGCCAGCTCCAGGACGCGATCGACGCCACCGTCCGGGGCTTCGAGGACGTGGCCCGCGTCCTGCCGGCCGACCGCGCCGTCTCGGAGCGCCTGCTGGAGGGCATCTTCGCGCTGCGCGCGCGGCACGACGGCAACGACGTCGGGTACGGCTCGATCGTCGGCGCGGGCGAGCACGCCACGATCCTGCACTGGGTGCACAACCACGGCGCCACCCGCCCGGGTGATCTGCTGCTCATGGACATGGGGGTCGAAGGGCGCAACCTCTACACCGCCGACGTGACCCGGGTGCTGCCGGTCGACGGCCGGTTCACCGCCCTGCAACGCCAGGTCTACGACATCGTGTACGCCTCACAGCAGGCCGGCATGGACGCCATCCGCCCCGGCGTGAAGTTCAAGGACGTCCACCTGACCTGTATGCGGGTGCTCGCCGAGGGCCTGTCCGACCTGGGCCTGCTGCCGGTGAGCGTGGACGAGGCCATGGACGAGAAGTCGTCGGTCTACCGGCGCTGGACGCTGCACGGCTTCGGCCACATGCTCGGCATCGACGTCCACGACTGCTCGAACGCCCGCAAGGAGACGTACCGCGACGGCGCCCTGGGCGAGGGCTACGTGCTCACCGTGGAGCCGGGTCTCTACTTCCAGCCCGAGGACGAGCTGGTCCCCGCCGAGCTGCGCGGCATCGGCATCCGCATCGAGGACGACGTCCTGGTCACCGCGACCGGCGCGGTCAACCTGTCGGCTGGCCTGCCGCGCACCTCCGACGAGGTGGAGACCTGGCTGGCCGAGCAGCGCGAAGCCGGGCCCCGTCTGCCCGGCTGACCCAAGCCCCACCCCTCGACCTCGCCCCCGAGCCCCTGGGGTCGCCGCCTCGGCATAGACCTGGGCCAGTGCCTGGACCTAGTCCGGGCCTGGCCTGGGCCTGGGCCTGGCCGATGTCCGGGCCTGGGCCTGGGCCTGGGCCTGGCCGATGTCCGGGCCTGGGCCTGGGCCTGGGCCTGGCCGATGTCCGGGCCTGGGCCTGGGCCTGGCCTCGGGCCTCGGGCCTCGATCTGGACTCGTGGCCGGCGGGTGCCGGACCACCGGCCGTGGCCGGCGCGTTGATCCACTCCAGATCACCGAGCTTGGGGTATCCAGACGCCGGGATACCGCGCCATCGGCGCACTGGAGTGGATCATGCCTGCTACCGGGCTAGATCCACTCGACCTCCTTGATGTCGGGGTTTCCGACCCGCTCGGAGAGCGCGTTTTCCAGGAACCCGAGCCGATCACCACCAGCGGCACCGCCAAGCGCCCCACGCCGGACGGCAAGGGGCGCCTCGTGGCGTTTGGGCTGCTCACACCCCTTCCTGTCGCCCCGGACCGTTACGGGCTCGTGCCCTAACTTGAGGCGTATGCGGGGTTTTCTCGGATACGTCCGCCTCGCGAAGATAGTTCTCATACGGTGGACATCAGAGGCTGCAACCGATTTGTAGCTGGTCGTGGCGCTGCGGGCGGTGCGACCCCGTCTGGTAGCAGGAGAGGCGGAAGGCTCTGATGTCCAACGACGTAACGAGTACCGACGGCGGGGCCTCGACGGCTCCGCCAACACGACGACGACGGGCCCTGTGGGTTGCCGGCGTCGCGGGCCTGACCGGGGTGGTCGGCCTGGCCGCCCTCGGTGGCGTAGCCGCACGGGACGACAAACCCACCTCCGCCCGGGTGTCCGACGCCCAGCCGTCGACCAACCGGCAGAACGTCAGCGACGCCGACGCGAACGCCGACGGCGGCAAGGAGAACGGCGGCAAGGAGAACGGTGGCAACGACGAGTGGAGCGGCGACGACTGGAGCGGCAGCGACGACCGCGCCGGCAAGGACGACAAGCGGGACGAGAAGGATCGCACCAAGCAGGTGCCCTGCGACTCGGACAAGCTGATCCAGGCGATCACCTTCGCCAACGACGGCGACGGCGGTGTGCTGGAGCTGGCCAAGGGCTGCACGTACACCCTGACCCGCAACCAGGACGGCAACGGCCTCCCGGTGATCACCGAACCCATCACGCTCAAGGGCGAGCACACGACCATCGGTCGTGCGGCCACCGCCGACTACTTCCGCATCCTGAACGTCGGACCGGGCGGGCAGCTCACCCTCAAGGGCCTGAGCATCAAGGGTGGGCAGACCATCCAGCGGGCGATGACCGTGGAGCCGGCGACGGTCTGGGGGCCGTACGCGACCTCGGTCCGGACCACGCCGGCCACGGGTAAGCCGGCGGCCACCACCGCAGCGGGCGCCGCAGCCCAGCCGGCCACGACGGCGGCGGCGAAGTCGGCGACGTCCACCGCAGCGGCAGCCAAGCCGACTACAACGACGGCCAAGCCGACGGCGGCCAAGCAGACGGCGGCCAAGCAGACGGCGGCCAAGCAGACGGCGGCCAAGCAGGCAACGACCAAGCAGGCGGCGGTCAAGGGCGCGGCGGTCAAGGGCGCTGCCGCCAAGCCGGGAGCGAGCAAGGCGGCGGAGCCCACAGCAGCGACCAAGGCGGCAGCCGCAGCGAAGCCGGCAGCGCCAACGGCCAAGGCGATCAAGGCAGCGGCCACCAAGCCGGCAACCGGAACCGCAGCCAAGCCGGCAGCGGCAACCGCCCCGACGACGGCGGCGACCGGAGCTCAGGTTGCGCCGCTGGTGGAGGAGCCCGGGTTCAACGACGGCGCCGGGGTGCTCGTACAGCCTGGGGGTCGGGCCGAGATCCTGGACAGTGAGCTGCTCTACAACCAGTCCGGCGGCAACGGCGGCGGGCTGGCCAACTTCGGCAGCACCAGGCTCAGCAAGACCACGGTCGCACACAACACCGCCTTCTTCTTCGGCGGTGGCATCTTCAACGCCGGCGTGCTCCAGGTCGACGAGTCGAAGATCAAGGACAACACCGGGATCATCGGTGGTGGCGGCATCGCCAACGGCGCGGCCGAGATCTTCACCGAGTCCGTCGACGGCGGTGCGGTCTGGGTCTACAAGAGCGAGATCACCGACAACGAGACGCTCGGCTTCGGCGGCGGCGTCCTGGACGTCGAGGGCACCACGACCCTGCACGACACGAAGGTCACCGACAACACGGCGGTGCTCGACGGGGGCGGCGTTGCCGTGGCCGACAGTCAGCTCACCCTCAAGCACGCCACGGTGGCCAGGAACAGCGCTGGCCGCGACGGTGGCGGTGTGGCGGTCGTCTCCGACAGCACCGCGACGATCGAGGACACCGCCATCAAGGACAACACCGCGGGGTCCGCCGGCGCTGGCCTCTTCAACGACGAGAGCCGCACGACGCTGCGCGACAGCGAGGTCGTCGGCAACCGGGCCATCGGCCCGTTCGCCCGGGGCGGCGGCATCCTCAACACCGAGGGCAGCGAGGTCACGCTCCACCGGACGAAGGTGGCGTACAACTTCTCCACCCTCGAGCCGGGAGGCATCTTCAACAGCCTCGGCGGCACCGTGACGCTGGACGACGAGTCCGCAGTCACCGCCAACCGTCCGACCAACTGCTTCAACGTTCTGGACTGCTTCGCCTGACCGGGTGGGGCTGAACCACATAGAACGCCCCTCCGAGCCGTCACCGGCTCGGAGGGGCGTACCCATTTGGGCAGGTCACGGGCCCACAGGCCGACTTGGGCAGGGGTGTGTCCGTCCGGTCCTCGCTGGGGGCAACGTGAACCTAATGTGGGGTTGTTTCGGATACACCCCCGAGGCGAGGAACATTCTCATACGGTGTTTTTGGGAGCTACAACCGATTTGTAGCAGGGGACGACCGTCTGAGGGCGGCGACCCTGTCTGGTACGAGGAGAGGGCAGAGAGCTCCGATGTCCAACTACCTAACGAACAACGAAGCCTCCGGGCGGGCGACGGCCAAGAGCCGCCGCAAGCTCTGGCTCGCCAGCGGCGTGGCCGGTCTGACGGGCGTGATCAGTCTCGCGGCGGTGGGCGTCGCGGGCAGCGCCGGGGCGGTCGGCCTGAACTGGAACACCGCGCAGGTGAGCAAGGACGGCGACCAGCACGGTGACGAGGGTCGTGACTGGGACAAGGACCAGAACAAGGACAAGGACAAGGACCGGGACAAGGACCACGAGCGTGGGAAGGAGGTGCCCTGCGACACCGACAAGCTGATCCAGGCGATCGTGTTCGCCAACAACAAGCACGGCGGTGTGCTGGAGCTGGCCAAGGGCTGCACCTACAACCTGAGCCGCAACGACTACCAGGGCAACGGTCTGCCGGTCATCACCGAGAACATCACCCTCAAGGGCGAGCACACCACCATCGCCCGTGAGGCCACGGCCGACTACTTCCGGATCCTCAACGTCGGTCCTGGCGGACACCTCACCATCAAGGGCCTGACCGTCAAGGGTGGTCAGACCCTCGAACTGTTGAGCGCCGTCGAGCCGGCGGCCGTCTGGGCGTCCTACTCGGACTCCGAGGCGATCGCGGCGCAGGTGAAGGCCGGCGTTCCGCTGGACCAGGCCCTCACCGCGCGGCAGGCCAACCCGAAGGCCGGCCTGAAGGCCGCGCCGAAGGCGACCGCGAAGGCCGCCACGAAGGCGGCGCCGGGCGCCGTCACGCCGCTCGTCGAGGAGCCGGGTGACACCGACGGCGCGGGCATCCTGGTGCAGCCGGGCGGCTCCGCCGAGATCATCGAGTCCGAGGTCGTCCTCAACCAGTCCGGCGGCAACGGCGGCGGTGTGGCCAACTTCGGCACCACGAAGATCTGGCACAGCACCGTCGCGGGCAACACCGCCTTCTTCTTCGGTGGCGGTGTCTTCAACGCCGGCCTGCTCAAGGTCGAGGAGTCGAAGATCAAGGACAACACCGCGATCATCGGCGGTGGCGGCATCTCCAACGGCGCCGCGGAGATCTTCACCGAGGACGTCGACGGCGGCACGGTCGAGCTCAAGAAGACCGTGATCAGCGACAACGAGACGCTGGGCTTCGGCGGCGGCTACCTCGACATCGAGGGCAACACCACCGCGTACGACACCGAGATCACCTCGAACACGGCGGTCCTCGCCGGTGGTGGTCTGGCGGCGGCGGACAGCCAGCTGAACCTGCACAAGGTGACGGTCGCGAAGAACAGCACCGCCGGGGTCGGTGGCGGTCTCGCCATCGCCTTCGACAGCGCGGTGACCGTCGAGGACAGCTGGATCAAGGAGAACACCGCCGGCTTCTTCGGCGGCGGGGTCTTCAACGCCGGCAGCATCCTCACGCTGCGCAACAGCGAGGTCGTCGGCAACCGGGCCATCGGCCCGATCGGGGTCGGCGGCGGCATCTTCAACATCTTCGGCGAGGTCAACCTGTCGAAGACGAAGGTCGCCAACAACTTCTCGACCTTCGCGCCGGGCGGTGTGTTCACCTTCTTCGGGCCGGTGAACGTGGACGACAAGTCCGCCATCACCGCGAACCGCCCGACGAACTGCCTGGCCATCCCGGGCGGCGCCATCGAGAACTGCTTCGCCTGATCAAGAGCACGGAGCACGACGCACCACACGGACCGGCCCCCTTCCGCGACGCGGGAGGGGGCCGGTCCCCGCTCACTTCTGGACGAACACCGCCACGCTGCGCGCCGGCACCGTGAAGGTGCCGGACGCCCGGTCGAACGACGACGTCCGCAGCGCCGGGTCGGCCGAGTTGACCAGCACCGGGTGCAGCGACACGTCCGCGCCCCGCAGACCGGTCACCGTCTGCGTCGCCGTCTCCGGAGTGCTGTTGAAGACGACGGTCAGCGCGGTCCACGCCCCGCCGAGACCACGCGCGTCCAGCGTCATGGTCAGCACGCCCGGGGTCTCCGACTCGCCGGACAGGGGGAAGGCCACCCGTCGCTGCACCTGCTCGGCGCTGCCCAGCCCGAACACCGGCGACGACGCCCGGACGCGCAGCAGCTCGGCGTACCGGGCGTCGGTGGTGCCGATCGCCGCACAGTCGGGCACCAGGGCCGGGTCGGCCAGCAGCGGCTTCGCGTACGGCCACTTGTCCTGGTTGTCCTGCGCCGGTGGCAGGCCGACGCCGAACCCGTTGCCGTTGGCGCAGTCCCAGCGGATCTGGTTGAACCAGTCACCGGAGTTGAACGAGTTGCGGTCCAGCGACTTCGACCGCAGCCGTTCCGTGCCGGCGGTGACGAACCCGACGCCCTGCCCCAGCACCACCGTGCTCAGCGCCAGCACCTGCATCCGGGACCGGTCCGCCGCGCTGGTGCCCTGCGGCAGCTTGTACGCCAACGCGTCGTACAGGATCTCGTTGTCGTGCGCGTCGACGTAGGTGACGGCCTCCCCCGGCGCGGCGGTGTAACCGGCCGGCGAGCCGTTGTAGTCCACCTGGGCCCCGGTGACCGTGCGCCCGGAGGTGTCGGTGAACCGGTAGTCCCGCAGGTTGCCGGTGAGGCCCACCTTGATCAGGTCGTGGGCGTGCAGCAGGCGGGCCTTCTGCTCGGCCGCCGACCCGTTCACCTCATCGCCGTTGGGGTCGGTGTAGAGCCCGGAGGCGAAGCCCTGCACGCGCGGGTTGGCGTCGAACGGGCCGCCACCGCGCACAGCGTCGCGCAGCCGGTCGTTGAACGTGCCGATGCCCGTGCCGGCCATGTTGGCCTGGGTGGCCTGCTCGAACCGGGCGTCGTTGGCGACCTCGCCGAAGTTCCAGCCCTCGCCGTACAGCATGATCGCCTTGCCGTCCACGCCGTCACGGGCGACGGTGAGCCGATCCAGGGCCGCCCGGACGGCCAGGATGTTCGCCTTGGGGTGGTGGCCCATCAGGTCGAACCGGAAACCGTCCACCTTGTACTGCCTGGCCCAGGTGACCAGCGAGTCGACCACCAGCTTGCCCATCATCGCGTGCTCGGGCGCGGTGTTCGCGCAGCAGGTGGAGTTGGCCACGGTGCCGTCGTCGAGCAGCCGGTGGTAGTAGCCGGGCACCACCTGGTCGAGCACCGACCTGGGGTCGACGCCGGCCGCCGCCGTGTGGTTGTAGACCACGTCCATGACCACCCGCAGGCCGGCGTCGTTCACTCCGGCCACCATGCGACGGAACTCGGTGGTCCGCGCCGCCCCGCTCGGGTCGAGGGCGTAGCCGCCCTCCGGAACGGTGTAGTGCAGCGGGTCGTACCCCCAGTTGTAGCCGTCGGTCTCGGCCACCGCCGCCACGCATTTCTGCTGCTCCGCCGAGTCCGGCGGCAGCGCCGCCAGGTCGCAGGCCGGCTGGCGCTGGTCGGCCCGCTTCTCGGGGATGGTGGCGAAGTCGAACGCCGGCAGCAGGTGCAGGTGGGTGACGCCGGCGTCGCCGAGCGCCCGCAGGTGTTTCATGCCGGCGGTCCCCGGGTCGGTGAACGCCAGGAACGTGCCCCGCCGCTGCGCCGGCACGGTGTCGTCGGCGATGGAGAAGTCACGCACCGACAGCTCGGAGATCTGCGCCTTCGAGGCGGGCACGGCGGCCGGCTTGCGCAGCGTCCGCCAGCCCGGCGGGGCCAGCGCCGCGTCGTCGAGATCAACGAGCTGGCTGTGCGTCGAGTCCGCCGCGAGGGACACCGAGTACGGGTCGGTGACCGACGCGGTGACCATCCGCTGCGCGGCCGGCTGCCACGCCTGCACCCGGTAGCGGTAGTACTTCCCCGTCCAGGCGTGGCTGCCGCGTACCGACCAGACGCCGGTGCGGTCGTCGCGGCGCATCGCCACCGTCGTCGGCGCGGCCGTGGGCGAGTCGAACAGTTCCAGCTCCACCGTCCGGGCGGTCGGCGCCCAGAGCGCGAGGCTCGGCGTCCGGCCGGCGAAGGTCGGGCCGAGCGTGACCTTGGTGGCCCGGGAGTACACGTCGTCGAGCACGCCGGGGATCTGCACGCCGGTCGCGGCGAGCAGCTTGCCCTGGGCGTCGCGCTCGGTGACCAGGAGCTGTCCGCGCAGCGCCGCCGGCACCTTCGCCAGGTCACCGCGGTCGAGGGTGAAGGCCCGGTGGGACCACAGGTGCGGGAACGCCGCGCGCTGGGCCTCGGTGAGCCCGTTGCGCTGCGCGCGCAACGGCAGACTGGTGTACGCCCCGGACAGCTCCCCGTCGACGACGCTCACCCCGCCGGCCGGGGCGGCCACCAGGGCGTACACCCGACCGTCGGTAGGTGGGGTCTGCCAGGCCACCGTGGACCTGTCGATCCAGTGCGCCTTCTGCTTGCCGATGTCGGTGTCCCCGCCGGCGCTGGTCGCGGTCGACGGCAGCAGCCGCCCCGGGGTGCCGGCGAGCAGCCACACCTCCCGTCCGGCGCTGGCGAAGTCGAGCCGCTGGTCGTCGGGCAGGTCCTTGGTGTCGCCCTTGTGCAGGATGTAGTTCAGCCCGGTGGCCCCGGCCGCCAGCGGCACCCGGAACACCGCGCCGAACGCGTCGGTCGACGTGGGCGCGAGCGGGGTGGCCCAGTCGGTCGGGTTGGCCGCGCCGTCCCACAGGTGCAGACCCCAGCCGTCGTAGGTGCCGTCGGCCCGCCGGTAGTGGATCACCGCGGTGCCCTTCTCGACGGGCGGGTCCGACTGGCCGGTGGCCGCCTGCCTGCTCGGGTAGATCGCCGGGTCACCCTGCTTGAGCCAGATCTCACCGGTGGCGCTCACGTCGATACTGCGGTCCTGGGCGACGTCCTTGGTGCCGTTCTTGTCGACCACCACGAAGCCCACCGACTTCGCGCCCGGCTTGAGCTTCACCCAGGCGAACCGGCCGTAGGAGTCCTCCCCGGCGAACGGTTGCCCGGTGGGCCACTCGGTGACGTACGCCGGGTCGATGTCGCCCCAGGCGTACAGCCCCCAGTCGTCGTACCCCCCGGCCGGGCGCTGGTAGTGCACCACCGCCCACTCCCGGGATCCACCCAGCTGGGGCGTGCCGACGACCGCGACGGACCGGGCGGTGGCGGTGCGGCCCCGGCCGTCGCGGACGACCGCGCGGTACTCGACGCGGGTGCCGCCGGCCAGCCCGTCCAGGTCGTGGTGCACGGTGTACGGCGCGTGGTCCGCGCTGCCCAGCAACGTCCACCGGCCGCCGCTGACCCGGGCCGCCACCGTGACGGTCGACAGCGGGTCGCCGGTCACCTGTGCGGTGACCGCCGCGCGGGTCGCCACCGACGCGTCCGGCGCGGGGGTGGTGATGGTGATGGTCGGCGTGCCGCTCGGCCGGGCGATGGGGCTGCCCGCGCGGTACACGGCCGCCGACAGCGGCGGCACGGTCAGCGTGACCTTCCCGTCGCCGCCGGCCTTCGCGCTGGCGGAAGCGCCGTAGATGCCGGTGAAGGTGGCGCCGGCCGACCAGGTGTCCACGCTGACAGTCTGCGCGGTCGCGGCGTTGTTCACCGCGACGAGGTACTCGGTCCGGTCAGCGGGCGCGACGCGGGAGGCGGCGAACACGCCGGGACCGTCGGCGGCGTACCGGGTGACCTGGATGCCGTCGCGCAGCGCGGGGTGTGCCTGGCGCAGCCGGCCCAGCTCGGCGATCGTCCGGTACAGCGGGTGGGCGGTGTCGAACTGGTCGCTGGCGTGGGTGCGGTCGGTGCCGAGCAGGTCGTCGTCGAGGTAGTCGGGCACCTTCGAGGCGAACATGTCCTGCCGGGCGTCCTTGTCCCCACCGGGGCCGGTGAAGCCCTGCTCGTCGCCGGAGTAGATCACCGGCTGGCCGCGGGTGAGGAACATGAGCTGGTGGGCGAGCTGGTCGCGGCGCAGGTGACTGGCCGGGTCGGTGCCGCCGCCGGCGATGAACGACCCGATCCGGCCCATGTCGTGGTTGCCGAGGAAGGTCGTCAGCCGGCCGGCGTCGGTGTCCCGAGCGGCGTAGAGGTCGTCCCGGGCGTACACGTCGGCGAGGGCCTTCGCCGAGCCGGCACCCGCCGTGTAGCCCCGCGCGGCCTCCTGGAACGCGAAGTCGAGGGTGGCCGGCAGGCCGCCGCGGCGCACGTACGTCGAGGTGACCTCCGGATCGGCGCTGTACACCTCGCCGAAGACGAAGAAGTCGCGTCTGCCGGCCGTCTCGGCGGCCCGCTCGACGCCCCGGGTGAACTGCGGCCAGAAGTCCATGTTGACGTGCTTGACGGTGTCCAGCCGGAACCCGTCGACGCCGGTCGCGCCGATCCAGTCCCCGTACGCCTTGGTCATCCCCTGGACCACCTCGGGCCGTTCGGTCCACAGGTCGTCGAGACCGAAGAAGTCGCCGTACTCGCTGTTCTCGCCGGCGAACGTGGAGTCGCCCCGGTTGTGGTACATGCTGGCGTCGTTGAGCCAGGCCGGCACCTTCACCGTCGCGTCACCCGGCTCGGGAAGGACCGGCGTGTACGGGCCGGCGTTCGCGTCGACGGTCGGGAAGTCCCGGCTGCCGTCGGCGTAGTTGCGGTCCTCGAAGGCCCGCCCCCGCGCGTCCGTGTACGGCGAGGTCGCCTTGTCCACGTAGGCGTAGCGGTCCTCGGCGTACCTGATGACGTCGGCGGTGTGGTTGACCACCACGTCGAGATAGACCTTGATGCCTCGCCGGTGCGCCAGCGAGACCAGCTCCTTGAGCTGGGCGTTCGTGCCGAAGTGCGGGTCGACCTGGGTGAAGTCGGTGATCCAGTAACCGTGGTAGCCGGCGGAGATGTCGTTCCCCTCGCCCTGCACCGGGCGGTTCTTGAAGATCGGGGCGAGCCAGATGGCGGTGGTGCCCAGGCCCTGGATGTAGGCCAGCTTGTCGATCACGCCCTTGAGGTCACCGCCGTGGTAGAAGCCCTTGTCGGCCGGGTCGAGACCGGTGCGCAGCCGGTCGCCGGTGAGCCCGCCGGAGTCGTTGCGGCGGTCGCCGTTGGCGAACCGGTCCGGCAGGACGAAGTAGAACTGCTCGGCACGCGCGGCGTCGGCGCCCGCGGCCAGCAACGCGTCGGCGCTGGGCTCGTCGCGCCATTGGACCGCGCCGGCCGCGGTCAGGGATTCGGCGCTGGACGGCCGGGGGTCGGCGTTGGCGCCGAGTGGACCGGCGGAGGCCGGCGCGCCGACGAGAGTCACGGTGAGCAGGCTGACGAGCGCGAGCAGGGCGGTACGGCGTATCGGCGGGGGTTTCATCGACGGCCTTCCTCTGGTCGTGATTGGCCGCACGCTAACCCTTGCCGCAACGATCTGCAATACCTTGCAAACAAAGTCGTAACAGAGCAGCAAACTTGCGGAAGGCTCGCTCAGAACCCGCTACAACGCGCCCCGTCGACAGTGCACCCGCGCGGCGTCGAGGACGCCCGCTCCAGGTGGAACCGCAGCGCCACCGACCCACCGGCCGGCACGTCCACCCCGCTGACGTACGTGAAGCCGCCGTCGAACTGCCGCAGCGTCCCCTGGGGCACGCCCTCCACCCAGGTGGTCACCAGTCGACCACCGGCGAACTCGAACCGCACCGTCCAACCCCGGTCCACACCGGACCCGTTGACGATCAGCACCTCGCCGATGAAACCACCGTCGAAGCTCTGCACCACCCGGTAGCGTCCGCTCACCGCCGACGGCTGCCGCGACGGCCGGATCGGCGGTCGCGCCGACGTCGACGCCACCGTCGGACCGACCGTCGACGGCCGCGACGTGACCGGCGTGACCGGCGCGCTCGGCGGCAGCCCACTGGCCCGCGGCGACAACCCGGGCAGCAGCGCCGAGTTCTCCGGCAGCGGCGTCGGCGACAGCCCGGACGGCGACACCGGCGCCTGCGGCAACGGCAGACCCGCCGGTGGCGGCCCGCCGTCCCGCGCCGGACTACGCCCCCGGTACGCGCCCAGAGCCACGAAGAGCAGGACCACCATCACGACGACACCGGCGCCCACCACGATCCACGGCGACGACGCGATGGCCGCCGGACCGTGCGACGGTCGCGGGGCACGACGCATGCCGGACATGTACCTCCCTCAGCGGGCCGTCCGGGCAGCCTAGCGATCGACGGCCCGCCCCGGAAAGCGTCGGCGTCGCGCGCGACGCGCCCGACGCCCGGTCAGCTGAGCCGGCACTCCACCCCGTTGATCACGCACCGCACCGGACGCTGCGCCGATCCATCCCAACTGACCCGCAACCGCAGGGTCTGCGTGTCACCGGCACCCAACGACTCTCCGCCGCTGAGCACGAACGCGCCGTCACCCTGCGCCGCCACCGAGATCCCCGCCGCCCCGCTGACGCGCAGACCCCGCGTGTCATCCGCGAAGGCCAACTCCACCCGCCAGTCCACCGACCGGTCCGACCCGTTCGTCACCGACAGCGTGGCATCGGTCGCGTTCCAGCCATCCGTGCCGACCTTGTACTGCGCCGACACCGCCGGGTCCTTTGTCGCCAGGGCCGCGGCGCTCGTCGCGCCCGGCGACGGCGACTTCGTGGTGACGCGCGGCGACGGCGTCCGGCTGCTGCGCGACGCGCGCGGCGACGCCGACCGCCGCTCCAACCCACCCGGTGTCGGGGCCGACGACGAGGCAGCCGGCGTCGTCGGCAGGAACACCGGCGGCGCGGCCTGCGGCGCGCTTTCCCGCTCCCGGGTACGGAACGACAACAGCGCGACCACCAACAGCACCGCCAGCGCGCAGACGCCCACCAGCACCACGATCCACGGCAGCGACAGCACCACTCGCGCCGTCCGCGGACCTCCCGCGCCGTCCGGCCCCACCGCCATCAGGTCTCCCCTCGTCCCACCGACGCGACAGCGTAGCCAGCGCCGGGCGGACCGGAAACCTGGCGGGTACGGATCAGACCGACCGGCCCCCTCCGTCCGGAAAACGGCTCGGGCGCGTCGACGCTCCGCTGGCGGTCAGCCCGTCCGGACGACCGTGCAGATCAGCGGCCCCTCGCCCGAGGTTCGCAGCAGGTAGCGGTACCGCTCCCCCGGCACCGCACGCCCCTGGCTGTCCAGGAACTCCCACTCGACCGACACCAGGGTCAGCAGCGCGGACACCGCCTGCACGTCCTCGATCCGGGCGTGCGCGGCGATCAGCTCCCGGTCCTGGTAGTCGGGTGCGGCACCCACAAAGGACAGCGCGACCGCCGCCAGCGAGGTGAACGAGAAGCTGTACGTGTCCGCCACCACCAGCCCGGGTAGGGCGTAACACCCACCGAGGGACGGCAGGTCGCCCGAGGTCAACGCGGCGCCGTACCGGTCGAAGAACCCGGTCAGCGTGTCGAGATCCGTGGAGGCGTTCACGGGGACAGCAATTGCCCCGCGCCGGGTGGGCCAAACCTCGGGCCGAGCCTCAGCGGGGCGGGACCCGCACCTCGATCTCCGTACCCAGTCGGGCGCCCCCGGCCAATCCCAGGTCGTCACCACTCCAGAACCGGCCCGGGTCGTACCAGTTCGGACGCTTGCCGGCGGGCAGCAGGCCCATCGCCTCGTAGGTCACGGCCACCACCTCGGCGCAGTACGCCGTCTCCAACGCCCGGTCCCGGGCAGCCGCGCTGGTCGGAGCGGCAGTTGTCCCCCGGTTGGCCGCACTGCCCGCAGCGACCGGGGTGACCCCGTCGGTCGAAGCGGTCGGGGTGACCCCGTCGGTCGACCCGGTCGGGGTGGCCGATGCAGCGGGATCGATCCAGGCCGCTTGGGCGGCCCGCGATACGGCTCGGAGTGCCGCCCGGCCAGGACCCGGCAACGACGGCACCCGGCCGCGCACCCACCGCCACGCCAACTGGGCGGTCGACGGGAACGGCGTGCCGTCCAGGCGCGCGACGGTCCGCAGCACCGCGCGTTCCATTTCGCCCTCCGCCGGCGGGTCGAGCTGCCGCAGCCAAGCCCGCTGACCGTACCGGTTGGCCCACACGCAGACCGCGTCCCGCAGGTCGTGCAACTGAACACCGCGCTGGTGCGTGCCCGACCACAGGTCCGGCAGGGACTTGCCCAACTCCGCGTGCCACATCAGCGGCGGCATGTCGTCCAGCACGACAGCCATTCCGACGTGGTTGACCGGACTGTTCGTGGTGAACTGGATCGCCCGGTCCGGCACGCTGCGGCCCCGGAACACCCACACGTCACCGGTGCGGGTCAACTCGACGGCCTCATCCAGGCTGATGCTCATGAGGGACTAGCCTAGGCCGATGCGGCAACGAGTGCGGTGGTGGAAGGTCCTCGGCCTGGCCGGCCTCGCCGGGGTGGCAGCGTCCGGTGTGGTCATTGCCCGGGCCGAGCGGCGCCGACGCGCGTACACCCCGGAGGAGATCCGGGAGCGACTGCGGGAACGTCACGCCCAGGCCAACGACGCAGCGGACTCCGCCTAACCACCCGCCGGTCCAACCTCCGGGCAACCGAGGCAGGTCCGTGCGGGCATGATCGTGCTCGATCCTGGTTGTAGTGGCCTCGGCCGCGCGACGAGGGCCCTCTTTCCTGGTTCGAGCACGATCTTGCGCCGTGTGCGCCGTCTCAGACTTCACTCGGGTTGGTGCGCCCTGGTCGGTGAGAGAGCACTTTCGGGGATGTTGCTGCCTCAGCGGGTTCTGAGGCAGCAACATCCCCGATACTGCGCGGATTACCGAGCGTCGGATTGTGATTTTGTCCGGTTTCGGTAGGCCAATGCGCTTGGACACGCGCGGACGATCGTGCCCGCCCCTTTGATCGACTCCAGGTCAGCGATATCGGGGTATCCCGCACGCCCGGACACCCCGACATCGCCGACGTCGACTCGATCACGCCCCCACATCTCCCCCGAGACACCGGATCGCCCGGATGATCCACTCCGGGCGGTGATGTGGGGGCGTCCCTCTGCGCGGACGCCCCCAGATCGGCGCTCTGGTGACGATCACGCCGGTGGGGCCCGTGCACGGCGTCACGGATGCGATGTCTGTCCGGGTTTGGGCCGTCGGCATGCTGTGGTCGGTGACACCGAGCGGGCGGAATCGCGGGCCGGGCGGGGTCGTTATACCTGGCACGCCGTCGCGACCCCCGGGTCGCAGCCCCGGCCGCCGGGAACACCCGCCAGGCCGGCGTCGTTACACCCCCCGCACCGCCGAGCAGCTCGCCAGCGCAGGCCGGTAGCCGCGGCCGGGAACAGCCGCCAGGCCGGCGTCGTTACACCCCCCGCGCCGCCGAGCAGCACGCCGGCCCAGAGCCGGTAGCCGCGGCCGGGAACACCCGCCAGGCCGGCGTCGTTACATCCCCCGCGCCGCCGAGCAGCACGCCGGCCCAGAGCCGGTAGCCGCGGCCGGGAACACCCGCCAGGCCGGCGTCGTTACATCCCCGCACGGCCGAGCACCACCGGCCGTCCCCGGTCCATCAGCGGGGGAATGATCCGCTGACCCGGACCGTTGGACCACCCTCCGGAACATCCGAGCAGGCCCCTGCTGGGCCGCCGGCTGATCCCCCCACGATCTTTCCCCGCCTTGGCGCGCCCCCGTGTGCCGAGTGCGCGTTTCCCCCGACGCAGAGGAGCACGCCATCATGCGTACCGATCTGATTCGTAAGGCCGCTCTGACCGCTGCTGGTCTCGCGTTCACCGGCGGCGCTATCGCCGGCCCCGTTACGGCCGCGTTCGCCGCGGAGAGCACCGCCAAGCCGACGTCCCAGCCGCAGTCGCAGTCGCAGTCGCAGTCGCAGTCTGAGCGTAAGGGTCATGGTGAGCGGCAGTTGGGTGTGCGGTATGAGGCGCAGCCGAACTTCTACTACTGCGGTCCGGCCGCTACCCGTAACGCGCTGAGTGTGCAGGGTAAGGACATCAGCGTGGACGCGATGGCCAAGGAGATGGGCACCACCGAGGCCGGCACCAACAGCATCAACGACATCACGCCGGTGTTGAACAAGGAGACCGGTAAGCCGGACGCCTACCACAGCGTGGAGATCAGCAAGCCCGACGCCGACGCCACCCAGACCGACCGGTTGCGCGCCGACATCGTCAAGACCGTTGATGACGGTCGGGCCGTGGTCGCGAACATCGCCGGCACCAGCGTCGACACCGACGGCAACACGCACTCCTTCGAGGGCGGGCACTACATCAGCGTCGTGGGCTACCGCGATGACGGCAACACCGTGCGGATCGCCGACTCCGCCGATGCGAACACCGCCGCCTACGACATCACCGTCGAACACCTCGCCGACTGGATCGCCACCCGCGGCTACGCCACCAGCTGACAACCAACGACAAGGGCCGGACCCCACGGGGTCCGGCCTTTCGGCGTACCCGGGTCCGGGATCTTCCTGCCGGCAGCGAGCCGGCGCCAGGTGCGCTACCGGTGTCGGGTCTGGGCCAGCGCCGGGTCGGCAGGCTGCTCTGAATCGGTGGCCGGCGCAGGCTCGCCCGACGGCTCCGGCTCGGCGGCCTCCAGACGGTGGGCACGTCGACGTAGCCACCACGTGCTGCCCAGGCCGGCCAGCACCGCGAGGACAAGGCCGGCCCAGGAGATGTCCTTGAGCCAGTGCTCGGCCGCCCGACCGACGCTGAACAGCAGGTACGTGGTGCCGAACGCCCAGACCAGCCCGCCGGCGGCGTTGGCCACCAGGAACCGCCGGTACGGCACGTGCAGGGCCCCGGCGAGCGGGCCGGCCAGGATCCGCAGCAGCGCCACGAACCGACCGAAGAACACCGCCCACACACCGTGCCGGGCGAAGCTCTGCTCGGCGCGGGCGAGTTGGGCGGGGCCGAGATGACGGGGGAAGCGTCGGCCGAGCCGGGCGAGCAGCGGACGTCCGCCGCGACGCCCCACCGCGTACCCGATGGAGTCACCCACGATCGCTCCGGTCGCGGCGGCCGTCGCCACCCACTCGGGTTCCACCACTCCGGTGGCCGCGAGCAGCGCGGAGCTGACCAGGACGATCTCACCGGGCAGGGGCACGCCCATGCTCTCCACGCCGATCACCCCGGCGACGAGCAGGTAGACCGCGATCGGCGGCAGCGACACGAGCCAGTGCTGGACGTCGAACACGGGTGACCCTCCTCCGGCCGGGCCTCGAACCCTACCCGCGGTCGACGCGGCCGATCGGCCCCTCGACTACTGCCGCACATTCCGTAACGCGTCCTAGGAGGCTAGGGGTGAGGGGTGGCGAGCGGCGGGGCGGCCGGGTTGCGCAAATAGCAAGACGGACGTACGGTTTTGTTTGAGAGCAGAATCGGCGGTAAGTGTTACCTAACCTCGGCGGCGCCCCGGCCGGTGCGACAGACTGCTCAGGACTACTCACGGTCGCTGGTGTGAAGGAGTACGACGTGGCGAGCCTCGACACCTTCGGTGCGAAGACCCAGCTACGCGTCGGAGACGCGAGCTACGAGATTTTCAAGATCGACAAGGTGGACGGCCACGACCGGCTGCCGTACAGCCTGAAGATCCTGCTGGAGAACCTGCTGCGGACCGAGGACGGCGCGAACATCACCGCCGACCACATCGAGCAGCTCGGCGGGTGGGACCCGACCGCCGACCCGAGCGTGGAGATCCAGTTCACCCCGGCGCGGGTGCTCATGCAGGACTTCACCGGCGTGCCCTGCGTGGTCGACCTGGCCACCATGCGCGAGGCCGTCCGCGAGCTCGGCGGCGACGCCACCAAGGTGAACCCGCTCGCCCCCGCCGAACTGGTCATCGACCACTCGGTCATCGCCGACCTGTTCGGCCGCGAGGACGCGTTCGCCCGCAACGTCGAGCTGGAGTACGAGCGCAACAAGGAGCGCTACCAGTTCCTGCGCTGGGGCCAGACCGCGTTCAACGAGTTCAAGGTCGTCCCGCCGGGCACCGGCATCGTGCACCAGGTCAACATCGAGTACCTGGCCCGCACGATCATGGAACGCAACGGGCAGGCGTACCCGGACACCGTGGTCGGCACCGACTCGCACACCACGATGGTCAACGGCCTGGGCGTGCTGGGCTGGGGCGTCGGCGGCATCGAGGCCGAGGCCGCGATGCTCGGCCAGCCGGTCAGCATGCTGATCCCCCGGGTCGTCGGCTTCAAGCTCTCCGGCGAGATGCCGGCCGGCACCACCGCCACCGACCTGGTGCTGACCATCACCGAGATGCTGCGCAAGCACGGCGTGGTCGGCAAGTTCGTCGAGTTCTACGGCCCCGGCGTGAGCGCCGTGCCGCTGGCAAACCGGGCCACCATCGGCAACATGTCCCCGGAGTACGGCTCCACCGTGGCGATCTTCCCGATCGACGCCGAGACGATCCGCTACCTGGAGCTGACCGGTCGGGACGCCGCGCAGGTCGCGCTCGTCGAGGCGTACGCCAAGGAGCAGGGCCTCTGGCACGACCCGGCGGCCGAGCCCTCCTACTCGGAGCGCCTCGAGCTGGACCTGAGCACCATCGAGCCGTCGCTCGCCGGCCCGAAGCGCCCGCAGGACCGAGTGCCGCTGGGCAGCGCCAAGACGCTGTTCCGCTCGGCGCTGACCGACTACGTCGCCGACGACTCCACCGGCGAGCGTGACCTCAAGCCGAGCGTGGCCCGCGAGGAGCTGCCGCGCGGCGCGAACGGCCCGGCCGACGAGGCCAGCGCCGAGTCGTTCCCGGCCAGCGACCCGCCGGCCAACGAGTTCAGCGACCCGGCCGACGAGCCGCGCGACCTGGAGACCGCCGCCACCGGCGCGGGCGGTCGGGCCAGCAACCCGATCCGGGTCACCGGCACCGACGGCGTCGAGTACGAGCTGGACCACGGCGCCGTGGTGATCGCCGCCATCACCTCCTGCACCAACACGTCCAACCCGCAGGTAATGATCGGCGCGGCCCTGCTGGCCCGCAACGCGGTCGAGAAGGGCCTGACCCGCAAGCCGTGGGTGAAGACCACCCTGGCCCCGGGCTCGAAGGTGGTCATGGACTACTACGAGCGGGCCGGTCTCACGCCGTACCTGGACAAGCTCGGCTTCAACCTGGTCGGCTACGGCTGCACGACCTGCATCGGCAACTCGGGTCCGCTGCCCGAGGAGGTGTCCGCCGCGGTCAACGAGCACGACCTGTCGGTCGTCTCGGTGCTCTCGGGCAACCGCAACTTCGAGGGCCGGATCAACCCGGACGTCAAGATGAACTACCTGGCGTCCCCGCCGCTGGTCGTCGCGTACGCCCTCGCCGGCACGATGGACATCGACCTGGCCAACGAGCCGATCGGTGAGGACACCGAGGGCAACCCGGTCTACCTGCGGGAGATCTGGCCGAACAGCGCCGAGATCCAGGACGTCATCGCCCAGGCGATCGGCGCGACCGGCTTCAGCGCCGCGTACGCCGACGTCTTCGCCGGTGACGAGCGGTGGCAGTCGCTGCCCACCCCGACCGGCGACACCTTCGCCTGGGACAGCGACTCGACCTACGTGCGCAAGCCCCCGTACTTCGAGGGCATGCAGCAGGAGCCGAGCGCGGTCGTCGACATCTCCGGCGCCCGGGTGCTGGCCAAGCTGGGTGACTCGGTGACCACCGACCACATCTCGCCGGCCGGTGCGATCAAGGCGGACTCCCCCGCCGGCACCTACCTGGCCGAGCACGGCGTGCCGCGCCACGAGTTCAACTCGTACGGCTCGCGCCGGGGCAACCACGAGGTGATGATCCGGGGCACCTTCGCCAACATCCGGCTGCGTAACCAGCTGGTGCCCGGGGTGGAGGGCGGCTTCACCGTCAACCACCTCACCGGCGAGCAGACCTCGATCTACGACGCCTCGATGGCCTACCAGGAGGCCGGCATCCCGCTGGTCATCCTGGCCGGCAAGGAGTACGGCTCGGGCTCGTCGCGGGACTGGGCGGCCAAGGGCACGATGCTGCTGGGCGTCCGGGCGGTTATCGCCGAGTCGTACGAGCGGATCCACCGCTCCAACCTCATCGGCATGGGCGTGCTGCCGCTGCAGTTCCCGGTGGACGTCACCGCCGAGTCGCTGGGCCTCACCGGCACCGAGATGTTCACCATCACCGGTGTGACGGCCCTGAACGACGGCGAGACCCCGCGCACGGTGACGGTCACGACCGACACGGGTGTCGAGTTCGAGGCCGTCGTGCGGATCGACACCCCGGGTGAGGCGGACTACTACCGCCACGGCGGCATCCTGCAGTACGTGCTGCGCCGCATGATCGCCAACTGATCAGGTACGGCTGGTCGAAGGCCGCTCCCGCTTCGGCGGGGGCGGCCTTCGCCGTCAGAGCCGAGGAAGGTTTGCCGTCCGAGCACGGGCGGGAAGCCCGCTGGTCACGCCGGTCCGTCGTGGGTGCCCGGGAGCGCGAGGGCAGCAAGCCGTTGGTCTATCGCCGCATCCACCTGCTGCATCTCGTAGCCACGTAGCCGCCGTCGAAAGCTGGCCGCCCGAAGCGCGTCCCGCGCGGCAGCCCGTGACACCGCGCTGTCGGTAGCCAGAGCCCTGTCGACCTCGGCAAGGAGACTCTCGACCTGACGCATGTCGTAACCACGCAAAGCGAGTTCGAACGGCAATGTCATGCGGCCACCGTAGCGGTCGCCGGCTCGTGTCCGACGGGGTCAGCGCTCAGCGCAGCCGCAGTGCGACCGCGCGGGCCTCCTCGTCGGTCAGCGGCAGGAACCAGAGGAAACGGCGGACGATGGCGACCGGGCCGGGGCCGCCCGGCCGGCCGCGCAGGTCGCGGGTTGCCCGGCGGGTGATCCGCGAGTACTCGGGGATCAGGGTCGCCCGTCGGGCGGCGTCCGTCGGGGTCGCGGGCAGCGTCGGGCAGGGCCAGTCCTTCCCGCAGGCGTCGCAGATCCAGGAAGGACCATCGGCGGTGTGCGCGGCCGGCGGCCCGCACCGGGGGCGCCAGCGCTCTTCGGGTACGACGCCCGGCGCGCGGTACGACCGCTGGCGTGGTCCGGTCGGGTCGGCCGTCGCCGAACGGGGCCAGGGCGGCCGGCCGCTCGCGTCCGCAGAGGAAGACACGGCAGCGCGACGCGTGCTCGCTGAGGGTCTGGGCCAGCTCGGACAGCGCCGTGAACCGCTCAACCGGCAGCGCATCGCCCGCACTCTCCACACTCGATTCGCTCGGGCCGGATCGGCCATCGCCACGCACCGACGTTGACAGGCACCTGCATCGGCTTCTCCTCGGGCAGCACCGGCAGCACCTCCACACGACGGGCGGAACACCCGCCTCCTGTCACGAGGCGGGACGCCCGTTTCTCCGGCAGCGACCCGTGCCGACCCGATGTCTACCAGGGGCCACGCCTTATGCCCATCCCGTACACGGCCCGAGAGATCGAGGACGATCTGACTCGACGGATCGCCGCCGGGGAGCTCCGACCGGGCTCACGCCTACCGACGTACGACGCGCTGGCCCAGGAGTACGGGTCAGCCCGGCGGACGGTCGCCCGCGCCGTGGACGCTCTCAAATCTCGCGGACTGGTGGTCGGCGTACCGGGCTCAGGAACCTTTGTCGCCGAGTAGCGCGTCGAGGTGACCAACAGTCTCGCGGGCGTCATCGACGTACGAGACTCCACGAACCCCGCCGGCCCGGCGCTCGCCCTCGCCCCGGCGACCCGGAGCGCGCCGAGGGAGAAGATCGCGCCGATCTTGCAGTTTCTGTTGTCCACATGAGTGGGATACCCCTTTTTTCGGGACAGAAAGTGCAAGATCGCGGAGCGGGAGCGGTCCCGGCCCGTCGATCATGGAGTTGTGGTGCCTGGTTTGAGGTTTCACGGGGGTTTTGTTGCCCACCACAACTCCATGATCGACGAGGCGGGGCGGGGCGAGGGCGGGGCGGGGCGGGGCGAGGCAGGGCGGAGCGGGGCGAGGCGGGGCGAGGGCCGGGGGGGGAGTGCGGATGGTTCGTTAGCGAGACAGCTCGTCCGCCCGGTCGAGCAGGGCGCGGCGCTGCGCGGGCGAGTCCACCGCGGCCGCCGCCGCCCGGAACAGCGTGACGGCCCGCAGCGGATCATCCTGCCGGGCCACCAGGTCGGCCTCCACCGCCCCGGCGAGCGGGTTGCCGGACAGCCCACCCTCGGCACGCGCCTCGTCGAGCAGGGCCAGCCCGGCGGTCGGCCCGTACGCGTAGCCGTGCGCGACCGCACGGTTGAGCGCGATCACCGGTGAAGGCCGGATACCCGCCAGCGCGTCGTAGGCCCGCGCGATCGTCGCCCAGTCGGTGGCGTCGACGGACGGCGCGGTGGCGTGGCAGGCCGCGATCCGAGCCTGCCACGCGTACGGACCGTCGTCGCGTACCCGGGCAAGAGCCGCCTGGCCCTCGGCGATGGCCGCCCGGTCCCACCGCGCGCGGTCCTGCCGCGCCAGGGTGAGCAGGTTGCCCGCGGCGTCCCGACGGGCGTCCCGACGGGAGTGCTGGAACAGCAGCAGCGCCCGCAGCGCCGCGACCTCGGACTGCTCCGGCATCAACGCGTCCAGCAGCCGGGCCAGCCGCACGGCCTCGTCGGCGAACGCCGGTTCGCCGTCGGGGACGTAGCCGCGGGTGAAGAGCAGGTACAGCACGGCGAGCACGCCCGGCAGCCGTTCGGCCAGCGCCGGCCCGGTCGGCACCCGGTACGGGATGCCGGCCTGCGCGATCCGGGTCCGGGCCCGGGTCAGCCGGCGGGTCATCGTCGACTCACTGACCAGCAGGAGGCGGGCGATGTCGGCGGTCGGCACACCGCAGACGGTCCGCAGCGTCAGCGCCACCCGGGCGTCGAGGGCGAGCGCCGGGTGGCAGCAGGTGAAGACGAGTCTCAAGCGGTCGTCCTCGACGTCGTGCTCGGGCCGCGCGTCGGTCGGCGCGAGCAGCGCCAGGTCGTGCAGCTTGCGGCGCTCCACGGTGGCCCGACGCAGCACGTCGATCGCTCGGTTGCGGGCCACCGTCATGAGCCAGCCACCGGGATTGACCGGCACCCCGTCGCCGGGCCAGCGTTCCAGCGCGGCGGCCAGGGACTCCTGGGCGCAGTCCTCGGCCAACGCCCAGTCCCCGGTCAGTCGGATCAGGGTCGCGACGATCCGGGGGTACGCGTCCACGCCGGCGGCCGCGACGGCCCGCGCCGCCGCGGCCGGGCCGACACGGTCCGGCGCACCGGTCGTGGTGTCGGTGCCGGTCATCCGCTCAACTGGACAGAGCGCCGAACGGGCGCAGCTCCAGCCGCCCCTCCCGGGCCATCGGGTGGGTACGGGCCACCTCGATCGCCTCGTCCACGTCGGCGCAGTCGAGCAGGTCGAAACCCACGATCACCTCGGCGGTCTCCGCGAACGGTCCCTCGGAGACCAGCAGCTCGCCGTCACGAACACGGACCGTGGTGGCCGCGCTGGTCGGCGCCAGCACGTTGCCGGTCAGGCGGCGGCCCCGGGCGTCGTTGTCGGCCACCCACTTGTGGATGTCGGGCAGCTCGGTCGGGTCGGTATCCGGTGCGGTGTCGCTGCAGACGAACATCATGAACTTCATCGGTCGCTCCCTGTTTCTCGGGTTGTCGCCAGCATGACGAGCGGACAGGAGCGATCCGGACAGCCTCCCGGAAAAAACCTCGATCAGTCTCCGCTGGCGGCGCGGCGACGGGCCTCGCGGGTCTTCATGGCGTGCTCCATGAGGGTCACCAGCACCTCCTTGCTGGACTCCCGCTGACGCGCGTCGCAGAGCAGCACCGGTACGCCCGGGTCGAGGTTCAGCGCGGTCTGCACCTCGTCGAGCCGGTACTGACGCGCGCCTTCGAAGCAGTTGACCGCCACGACGAACGGGGTGCCCCGACCCTCGAAGTAGTCGATCGACGGGAAGCAGTCGGCCAGCCGACGGGTGTCGGCCAGGACGACCGCGCCGATCGCGCCCAACGCCAGCTCGTCCCAGACGAACCAGAACCGGTCCTGACCGGGCGTGCCGAACAGGTAGAGCACGAGGTCGTCGCTGATGGTGATCCGGCCGAAGTCCATCGCCACCGTGGTGGTGGTCTTGCCCTCCACCCCGGACAGGTCGTCGATGCCGACGCCGGTCTCGGTCAGCACCTCCTCGGTGCGCAACGGCCGGGTCTCGCTCACCGCTCCGACCATGGTGGTCTTGCCCACGCCGAAACCACCGGCGACCAGGATCTTGATCGCGGTGGGCAGTGGCGTCGCTCCCGCCGGCCGGTCAGAGTGCCCGTAGTCCATTGATTACCGCCTCGAAGATGCTGTTGTCGGGAAGGCCGGCCGTGGTGTGCGGCTCGCGTACCTGCACGAGGTTGCGGGCCGCCAGGTCGCCGAGGAGCACCCGGATGGTTCCCACCGGCAGGTCGAGGTGGGCCGCGATCTCGGCGACGGACTGTATTCGCTGGCAGAGGCCGACGATCGCCAGGTGCTCAGGACCGATCCCGATCTCCGGCGTCACGTCGGCGCGGGTCGCGGTGACCAGGGAGATCAGGTCGAACGTGCCGGTGACCGGGCGGGCCCGCCCACGGGTCACCGCGTACGGGCGCACCACCGGGCCCGCATGGTCATCCACCCACTGATGCTCTGCGGACTCTCCCTGCACCGTCATGGCCGTTACCTCTCGCCAGCCGACTGTTCGGCGCTCCGCGACGGGGAGGCCACGTACTTGCCGACGCGGGTGACGAGCATCGCCATCTCGTACGCGATGAGACCGACGTCGGCGTCCTCGGTGGCGAGGACGGCCAGGCAGGCGTTGCGGCCGGCGGCGGTCACGAACAGGAACGACGACTGCATCTCGATGATGGTCTGCTGCACCTGCCCGCCGCCGAAGCGCTTGCCGGCGCCCCGGGCCAGGCTCTGGATACCGGCCGCCATCGCCGCGAGGTGCTCGCCGTCGTCCCGGTTCAGCCCCTGCGAGGAAGCCATCAACAACCCGTCGGTGGAGAGCGCGACCGCATGCTCGGCCTGCTTCACCCGGCCCACCAGATCATCCAGCAACCACGTCAGGTCGGCACTCGAAGCCGTCTTCTGGGCCACTTCGTCGTCCTCTTCTCGCCCGGCAGTTGCGCCGTATTCGTCTTGGGCTTGACCGTCACACCACGCGGAACCCGCAGCGAAGGTGCTCGGTCAGGTGGCTTGCGGTTCCTCGTCGGTCGAGTCGGGCGTGGCGCCCGGCGCGCCGCCGAGCAGTCGCGCCGCGTCGGTCCGGCCGCGCCGGGTGCCGGTCTGATAGGAACTCATCATCCGGCGTACCTGCTCGGGTGGCCGTACCACGTCCTCCTCGTCGGACTCGGTCGCCGCCGGGTCGTCGCGCAGCTCGGGCACGATGTTCGCCTGGCGGACGCGGACCGGCAGTCCGGAGCCGGTGCGGTCCGTCTCGGTCCGCGCCGGGACCGGCCCGCCGTCGGTGCTCGGCTCGCTGCCACCGGCGCCGGCCCGCTCCACGGCGGGCAGGCCGGTCGGCACGGTCGGGCCCTCCAGGGCCGGCTGGCCCAGGACACGCCGGGCCCGGGTGGGCAGGTCCGCCGCCGCGGTCCGCTGGCGGGTGGGGAGTACGACGTCCTTGTCGCCCTCGTCCGTCTGCTCGGTGGTGGTACTGCTCTCGGCCAGCGCCGGGGCGACCGGGGTGACCGGCTGCGCCGCGCCGGGGGCGCTGGTGTCCGTCGCCGCGGTGGCGACCGCGACCGTCGAGAGGCTGGCGGGACGACCGCCCTCGACGGGGCCGGCCGCGGTCGGGCCGGCCGGCAGCGCGATGGCCGTCGGGCCGGCCGGGATCGCGCCGGAGTCCTCCGGGGCGGCGCCGTTCGCCGTGATCAGCTCCAGCGGGATGAGGACGACGGCGGTGGTGCCGCCGTACGCCGATTCCTTGAGGCGGACCCGCACGCCGTGCCGCTCGGTCAGCCGGCTCACCACGTAGAGGCCCAGGCGGGCGGCGTTGGCCAGGTTCAGCTCGGACTGGTCGACGATGCGGTGGTTCGCCGCCGCCAGATCCTCCTCGCTCATGCCGAGGCCCCGGTCCTCGATCTCGATGGCGAAGCCGTTCGCCACGAGCTGGCCACGGACCTCCACGGTGGTGTGCGGTGGCGAGAACGACAGGCCGTTCTCGATCAGCTCGGCGAGCAGGTGGATGATGTCGCCGACCGCCCGGCCGGCGAGTGAGACGGCCCCCAGCGGCAGCACGTTGACCCGGGTGTAGTCCTCCACCTCGGCCACCGCGCCACGTACGACGTCCACCATGGGGACGTTGCGCCGCCAGGCCCGGCCCGGGGTGGAGCCGGAGAGCACGATCAGGTTCTCCGCGTTGCGCCGCATCCGGGTGGCCAGGTGGTCGACCCGGAACAGGTCCTCCAGCTCCTCCGCGTCGTGCTCGCGCCGCTCCATCGCGTCGAGCAGGGTTAGCTGGCGGTGAACCAGCGCCTGGGTTCGTCGGGCCAGGCTGAGGAAGACCTCGCGGACGTTGCGGCGCAGGTCGGCCTGCTCGACGGCGGTGCGCAGGGCGGTCTCCTGGACGGCGTTGAACGCCTTGCCGACCTGGCCGATCTCGTCGGTGCCGAACTCCAGCGGGGGCGCTTCGGTGGCGACGTCGACCTCCTCGCCACGGCCGAGCCGGTCGACCACGCGGGGCAGCCGCTCGTCGGCGAGCTGCCAGGCGGCCTGCCGCAGCCGGTCGAGCTGGCGCAGGAGGGTGCGGGCCGTGGTGATCGAGACGACGACCGAGGCGATGACGGCGAGCAGACCCAGGCCGGTGGCGAGCACGAGTCGGACGACGACCATCACGGCCACGCCGGTGGCCCGGCCGACGATGTCGTCGCCGCCGTCGACGACGGCGTCGTTGACCTCGGCGAGCGCCGGCTCGACGGTGCCGCGCCACTGTTCGGAGCCGACCGGCAACTGGGTCGCCGGCCGGCCCTCGCGGATGATGCTGTCCTGGACGGCGCGCAGCCGGCTGAAGGCCTCACCCTCGACGAGCTGTTGGTAGCGCCGCTGATCGGCGTCGGCGAGCCGGGCGCGGGTCTCCTCGCCGAGGAACCGCTCGGCGCCGACCAGGCTGACGTAGCGGGCGTACTCGGGGCCGCTGATCCGACCGGTGCCGAAGAGGCCGCTGAGCAGCGCGTCCTCCTGCGAGATCAGCTCCTTCATCCGGTTGAGCTGGATCAGGGCGGCCGCATCGGCGGCGATCTCCTTGTCGTCGAGGCTGCCGGTGACGTCGTAGATCCGGAAGATCGATTCGATGGCGTCCGTGTAGGCGTCCGCGGCGGAGATCCGGTCGACCTTGCGGCCCAGCACGTCGGCCCGGGTCTGTCTCAACTCGTTGATCTGCGCGATCGTGTCGTCGAGCTGGACGTCGAGGGCGGAGCTGCCGGCCACGTCGACCTGCCAGTTGCGGACCGAGTCGGCGAAGTCGTCCGCCAGTTGGGTGGCCTTGCGCTGCTCGGCCTCCAGGGCCGCGCGCTGCGCGGCGTCGGGGTTGCTGAGGTACGCCTGGGTCAGCCGCCGCTCAAGCTGAAGCTCCTGCAGCAGGGGTTCGCTGGGCGCGTAGACCCTGCTGTTGAGCAGCTGGACACCGAGCAGGTTGAAACCGTCCCGCAGGGTGACCCACGCCGCGAACATCCAGAGCGCGACCAGGGAGAGCAGCAGGGCGACAACCTTGGTGCGGATACTCGTACCGCGAGAACGCATTGAACCGTCCCAGGCAGGGCGTTGACTCAGCTCATCAACGGGTGATCATGGAGGACGACGTCCCGCCACGGCGGGGCGTACGGGGCTGAGGCTCTGCGTACGCTAGCAGTGTCCACACAACCCCTCAAGTCGCTGTTTTTGTTGCCTGGTAACCACAATCCACCACCGAACGGTCGACCCCGCCCAGATGGGCGGAGGCGAGCCGACAGGCAGCCAGGACAGCCGCGCGAACGATCGCGGTAGGACAGTACAGCTCTTTTCCGTACCACAGTGGAGGGTCCGACCGGTCGGACCGTTGGTGGAGATAGGCGTGGCCGCGCGCCACCGCGTCGTCGACCCGGGGCGCTCCGGTCGGCACGGCCACCAGCACCTGCAGGGCGTACGCGGTCTCCTCGACCGTGCCGTCCCACCGCCCCCACGACCCGTCGGCCCGCTGCCCGTCCAGCACCCAACCGGCCGCCCGGTCGAGCGCCTCGGCCGCCACGCCGCCGCGACCGAACTCCGCCAGGGCCAGCACGCAGCAGGCCGTCGCGTAGTACGGCGAGGCGTGCCACCGGTCCTGCCAGCGGCCGTCGGCGAGCTGGTGCGCCGGCAGCACGGCGCTGAGCCGGTCGACCGTCCGGTGGTACCGCGCGTCCGCGCCGGGGTGCCCGGTCACGTACTGGCCGAACGCGTCCAGCACGTGCGCGTTGGTGGTGACCGAGAAGCCGTCCTCACTCCCCGGCCAGGTGCAGAAACCGTCCGCCGTCTCGTACGCCCACAGGCCCGCCGGGTCGGCGAGGTGGCCGAGCCGGGCCAGCGCGTCCAACGTGACCGAGGTGGTGTCGGCGTCGGTCGGCAGCCCCTCGCCGGTGGCGATGCCCTCGGCGGCGGTGGCGGCGGCCAGGGTGCGCAGCACGGCCGCCGGCGGGTTGAGCGCGACACCGGCACGACGCAGGCCGCCGAGCACCCAGGCCCGCTCGAACACGGTGATCGGGGTCGGACAGGGCACCGGACCGTCGCCGTCGCGGATCAGCGTCCGCAGGAACGTGTACGCGGCGGGGCCGGCGTCCGGGCCGGCGGCGCTCAGCCAGGCGGCGGTCGCGGCGGGTGACGCGCCGACCGCGGTGAGGGTCGGCCCGGCGTCGGCCGGCGTCGCGCCCAGCACCTCGTAGAAGTGGGCCAGCTTCGCCGGCAGCGGCGCCCCGGCGGCGACCGCGCCGCGTACCGCCCGCAGCCGGTCGGGGCCGAGCCCGGCGGGCAGCGCGAGCGGCGGACGGGGCAACCGGTCGGCGACCGCCCGACCCAACCGGGTCAACCGCCCGTTGATCGACTCGACCAGGGCGGGAACGATGAGATCCAGCGCCGGGGTGTCGGGCAGCGCCCGCGCGTGCGTGGCGAGCAGGCGGCCGGTGAGCGCGTCCAGCCCGCGCCGCACCGGGGTGAGCAGGTGCGGACCGGCAGACTTTCCGTCGGCCAGCGCCGCGAGCAGGGCGTCGACGGCGCTGAGGGTGGGCACCAGGGCGTACCCCTCGGGTGGGCCCCACGCCCCGTCGGGGCGCTGCCCGCGTAGCAGGAACCCGATCCGCTGGTGGTGCCCCGGCAGCCAGGGCGCGTCGGCGACCAGCCGGCCGCTCTCGTACACCGAGGGGGCTACCTGCCCCCACGGGCGCAGCGCCAGGCCGGCGATCAGCTCGCGCGCGGCGTCGGTGGGGGGTTGGACCAGCACGTGCCCCGGGCCCTCACTCATCGCGTGCTCCCCAGAAGTCCGAGAGCTGGTAGAAGCCACCCGTGAAGGAGATCTGCCGGTGCAGGTAGTCCGCCTGGCGAGGGCAACGCTCGGCGAGGGCGGCGAGGTCGCCGCGGGACCGGGTGGTCAGCTCGGCGAGCCGGGCGTGCACCCGCGCCGGGTCGTCGACCAGCAGCAGGGCGTTCAGGTCGCCCCACTCGGCGTCCCGCTCGTGCGTGGCGAGGTCGTTGACCAGCCGCAGCACCCGCTGCACGCCACGGCCGGCGTCGAGCAGGTCGGTCAACTGGGCGAGGGTCCTGTCGTCACCGGTGGCGATCCAGTGGGTGACGTTGACGAAGGAGCAGGCGAGGTTGTCGGCGTTGTCCAGGTAGCGGTCCAGGTCCGGCAGGCGCTGCCCGGTGGTCGGGTCGGTGGGCAGGTTCTTCCAGTCCCACTCCCGCGACACGGCGGCGAGCATCCGGGCCAGCTCCTCGCGCCAGATCGGGCGCAGCCGGCGGAACGCCGGCACGGCGGCCAGCTCGTCGCGCAGGTCGGCCAACAGTCGCGCGAGGTGCCGGCCGGGCGGCGGCGCGGCGCCGTCGGCGACCGCCAGGCAGTCGGTCACGATCGCCCGGACGTCGTCCGCCGACCGGGCGAGGTAGTCGACCTGCCAGTCGGCGGCGAAGACCCAGAGCAGGGTACGGGTGGTGAGCCGCAGTTCGGCGGCGGTGTGCCACGGCGCGGTGAACGCGATCGCGGTGGCCACCGAGCTGAGCAGCGCGGCGTCGAACGGCGCGGCGTCGAAGAGTTCCGGGTGGGCGGCGGTGACGCCCTGCAGGTCGCGGACGCCTCGTACGGCGAGCGCGCACACCCGGCCCTGCTCGGCGACGGCGTCGGGCCCGGCCTGCACCGGCCACGGCGCGCCGGTCACGAGACGACCGGGCGTTCGACCGGAGTGACGATCAGCTCGGCCCGCTGCTTGGGTTGCAGCGAGGCGCCGAGCCGGGGTGTCAGGCCGACGGGCTCGCGCAGCCGGAACCGGTAGCGGCTCAGCACGGTGCTGACGATGAGCTGCGCCTCCAGCAGGAACAGGTACTGCCCGAGGCACTGGTGCGGCCCACCACCGAACGGGAAGTACGAGTAGCGGTAGCGCCGGCGGGGCTTCTCCGGCGCGAAGCGCTCCGGATCGAACAGCGTCGGATCGTCCCAGAAGGTCGACATCCGCTGGGTGACGTACGGGCTGACCAGCACGGTGCCACCCGCCTTGATCCGCGCACCGCCCAGCACGTCGTCCGCGACGGCGGTACGGGGGATCATCCAACCGGCCGGGTAGAGCCGCAGCATCTCGTCGAGCACCATCCGGCCGTAGCGCAGTTGCGGCAGGTGCTCGCGGCCGACCCGTTCGGAGCCCACCACCCGCTCGATCTCGTCGGTCATCAGCTCCGCCACGTCGGGCCGGGACGCCAGCACCGGCCACAGCCAGGAGAGCAGCGCGATCGTGGTCTCGGTGGCGGTGGAGAACATCGCGACCACGTCGCCGCGGATCGCGTACTCGTCGGGCTCGCTGCCGTCGGCGCGCGGCCGGCAGAGGGTGGAGATGATGTCGTCGCCGTCGGTGGGCCGGGCGCGGGCCTCCCGGATGATCGGCAGCACCACCTCGTCGATGGTCCGCACCGCCTCGCGGAAGGGCCGGTCGCCGGGCATCGGCACCGCGTACGGCACGAACGGCACCAGCAGACGCGGGAGCATCGCGGTGGTGACGGTGTCCAGCGCGGCGCTGATCCGCAACGCGTCCGGCACCGAGATGCGGTCGGCGAAGAGCACCCGCATCGTGGTCCGCAGCACGATCCGGGTGAGTTCCGCGCCGCCGTCGATCGGGCGGCCGTCGCGGGCCGGCTCCAGCCACTCGTCGACGGCCTCGTTGATCGCCTCGGCCATCCGGTCGACGAGCGTCTCGGCGCGCTTGGCGGTGAACAGGGGTTGCAGCGCGCCGCGGCTGGACTCCCAGATCTCACCCTCGGCGACCAGGATGGCGTCGCCGACGATCCGCCGGACCGGCCGCCACAACAGGCCCTCCCCGTCGCGGGTGTAGTTGGCAACGTTGTCCCTCAGCACTCGTTGCAGGTGCTCGGGATGGCTGACCAGGTAGGGACGGAACGAGCCGAGGTTCAGCCGGACGACGTCGCCACCGGCGGCGTCCGCGAAGCCGACGAGCGCGCCGAGCGGATCGCGGACCAGCGCGGGCAGGGCACGACGGAGTGGGATCATCCGGGGTTCGGTGCTGACGGGGGCGGGGCCGGCATCGGACACCTGGGACATGCGCTGTCTCCTCGTCGCCCCGGCGGCCTGGGCGGTCCACTTCGGCCGGTCGGGACTGTGGAATTTTCACCTTCTGGGCGTCGGAAGCATCTCACCAAATCCGGGACACCTCCAGACCTGTGACCGGTGAGATTCGATCGTTGCCCTAGACGGGCATCGATGTCTGCGCCCTAGTCGGTCCTGAGTGGATTGTGAGGACCCGGCACCGGCGCAGGTCGCGCCCGTAGATCGATCCGCCGCCGCCGTCGGCCGGTCCGGACGACGACGGTTCCGCGGTCGGTCGTCCACCGGACCCGCCGGGGCGGGCCACGTCCGGGCAGTCCCAGAGGGCGGGCAGCGCAGTGAGCAAGGACGCACCGGTACCCCCGAATCCGGGCGATGACGGGCACCCTGTGCCAGGCTCTGTGGCATGGACGACAAGACCATCCTGAACCGGATCTCCGAGCTGGTCGACGAGGAGCACCGGCTGCGCGCGGAGGCCCAGGCCCACGAGTCCGGCACCGAGGGCGAGACCAGCGAGCGGCTGCGCGCCCTGGAGGAATCCCTCGACCAGTGCTGGGACCTGCTGCGCCGCCGCCGGGCCGCCCGATCCAGCCACGGCGACCCCGACTCGCAGGGCGAACGCCCCAAGCCCGAGGTGGAGCGCTACCTGCAGTGATCGACACGGGCGGGTCGGGCGGCCACCCCGGCCACCCGACCCGCTCCGGTCAGCGGATGCCCGCCTCGCGCAGCAACTCCCCCGTCAGCGCGCCGGGATCGGCCTGTTCGGCGCTCAACCCCCGGGCCACGAACCAGGCGCCGACCACCCGTACGTCGCGGGCCAGGAACTCGGGCCCCTGCGGGTTCGCCACCACGTCGACCACCTGCGGCAGATCGATCACGACCAGCCGCCCGGAGTGCACGAGCAGGTTGTACGGCGACAGGTCGCCGTGCGCGTAGCCCGCCCGGGCCAGCACGCGCAGCGCCTCGACCAGCTGGCCCCACAGGTCGCGCAGCTCGGCTGGGCCGGGCCGCAGCTGGGCCAGCCGGGGCGCCGCCAGGCCCGACCCGGCGTCGCCGACGAACTCCAACATCAGCTCGGTGCCCCGCAACTGCACGGGGTACGGCACGGCGATCCGGTCGTTCCCGGCGCCGATCTCCCAGAGCCGCGCCAGCGCCGCGAACTCGGCCGCCGCCCACTGCCCGGCGATCATCTGGCGGCCGAAGGCCGTCCGGCCGACCATCGCCCGCATCTCCCGGGAACGCCGCACGCGGCGGCCCTCCAGATAGCCGGCGTCACGGTGGAACAGCCGATGCTCGGCGTCCCGGTACCGCTTCACCGCCAGCAGGCAGGACCGGTCCGTGTCCGGCACCGCCCGGCGGACCAGGTGGACGTCCGCCTCCTTGCCGGTCTTCAGCACACCCAGCTCGGTGTCCTTGGCGGCCAGTTCGGTGACCAACCAGTCCGGGTACGGCTGTGGCCCGTGCACCGCGTCGTCCCAGGACGACCAGCGTTCGCCGGTGTCGGGATCAGGCTCGGTGTCGGGATCGGCGGGCGACTCGGTGGGCCGGGCCCGCTTCAGAAACTGCGGTTCGTCGTCGTCGAAGCGGCGCTTGCCGCGGGTCCGGCGCTCCAGCGCCGGGAGGTCATGATCGCGCACTGTGGTGAGGTTCCCTTGGTCGAGGCTGAGATAGGCAGCGGAAAGCGACCTGCGAAGACGGCCATGACCGGCCTCCTCTCCTCGAACGGGCGGTATGCCCGGTGCACGATGCGCCGCCCATCCTCGCCGCGGCTCGGTCAGCGGGTCAACCGAATTACGACGGTTTTCCGCGTCGGCCAGCGCCGGAAGCGTCAGCTCGACAGCGGTGGCCGCCGTCAGCCAGCGCCGGAAGTGTCAGCCAGCGGTGGCCGCGTCAGCTCGACTGCGGTGGCCGCGTCAGCTCGACTGCGGTGGCCGCGTCAGCTCGCGAGGACCGTGGCGACGGCGGCGATCAGCCCGTCCACCGTGCGGCTCGGCGCGAACCGGACGTCCGACCAGGTCCGCCCCCGGTGCAGCCAGACGCTGGGCAACCCCACCGCGGCGGCGCCGCCGATGTCCGCCTCCGGGCTGTCGCCGACCACCCACGCGCCACGCAGCGGCATCCGGACCCGCTGCGCGGCGAGCGCGAAGATCCGCGGGTTGGGCTTGCTGACCCCGGCCTCCTCGGAGATCACCCAGTCGGCGACGTAGCGGTCCAGGCCGGTACGACGGATCTTGGCGTCCTCCAGGCGTACCGTGCCGTTGCACACCACCACGGGCACCCACCCCGCGTCGTCGGCGATGCGCAGCGCGCAGGCGGTCAGCGGGTCGAGCCGGGTCTGCGCCACCACCCCGTCGTGCAGCTCCTCCACCAGGTCGATCGAGGGAATGCGCAGCTCGTAGCGGTCCCGGATCGCGTCGGCCAGGTCCCAGCGGTCGGTCAACCCGTCCGCGTCGAGCGAGACCAGCCAGTCGATGTCGGTGGAGGGCGCGCCGATGCGGTCCAGGAAGCGCTCACCCCAGCGGCGGAAGGGCCCGGCCCGGTCCAGCAGGGTGTTGTCCAGGTCCAGCAGGAGCAGTGGCACTCGGGCACCCTACGGGACCGACGTGTCCGCCAACAGACCCGCGTGTTTCGAGTTGACGATGGGCTTAACCGGTCAGCGACATCCGCGCGCCGCCCTGGCCCGGCAGCAGATCGGCGAGCATCGAATGGGCTGCCCGGGTGGCCGTCAGCACGGCCGGCTCGAGGGTCGCCACGAGCGTGTCCGTGCCCTCGTCGGCGCCCCGGGCGAGCGTACGTCCCTGCGGGTCGTAGATCGCCGCACCGCCGTTGAACCGCCACGGGTCGCTGCCGCCGACAGCGTTGGCGAAGACCACGAACATCGTGTTGTCCAGTGCCCGCGCCGCGTAGTACAGGTCCCGGCGGTGCTCCGAGCCGGCCAGGTAGCCGCTGGGACACAGGTAGGCGTGCGCGCCGTCGCGCGCGGCGGCCCGGCCGTGCTCCGGGAAGCAGCCGTCGTAGCAGATGCCCAGCCCGAGCCGCCAGTCGTCGACGAGCAGCGTGGCGCCCCGCCCGCCGGGGCTGAACAGGTCGCGCTCGTCGCCCCAGAGCTGCTGCTTGTCGTACCCGACCCGGACGGCGCCAGCGCGGTCGACCACGAGGGCGGCGATGGTCCGCCGGTCGTCCGGGTGCCGGACCGCGGCGCCGACCACCACGGTCACCCCGGCGGTCCGTGCCGCGGCGCGCAGCGGGTCGAGCCGACCGTCGGCGACCAGCCCGGCCGGGTCGGCCGCCACGTGGGTGCCGACCGGATCGGCGGCGAGGGTCGGCGGGTGGTACGCGCACAGGTACAGCTCGGGGAGGACGACCACCCGGGCGCCCTGCCCGGCGGCGAGCCGGACCAGCTCGGCGGCGGCCGCCGCGTTTCCGGCGACGTCACCGGGCGCCGGGGTGGCCTGGACGGTGGCGACGGTCAGCGGGCCGGACGGCGCGGGGTACGAGCGGGTCACCGCTGGATCGTAAACGTCGCGTTACCAAGCCGTACGTACGGTTTGCACCGCCCGAGGTGACCTGCGACGATCGAGGTGTGCCCAGAGTAAGTCAGGACCAGCTCGACGCGCGCCGGCAGGAGATCCTTGCCGCGGCCCGGGCGTGTTTCGCCCGACTCGGCTACGAGGGGGCCACCGTCCGCCGCCTCGAGGAGGCCACCGGCCTGTCCCGGGGCGCCATCTTCCACCACTTCCGCGACAAGGACTCGCTCTTCCTCGCCGTCGCCGAGGACGACGCCGCCGCCATGGTCGAAACGGTCGCCCGTAACGGTCTGGTGCAGGTGATGCGCGACCTGCTGGCCCGCGCCGTCTCGCCGGACACCACCGGCTGGCTGGGCAGTCAACTGGAGGTGTCCCGCCGGCTGCGCACCGATCCGGCGTTCGCCAAGCGCTGGGCCGAGCGGTCCGCCGCGATCGCCGAGGCGACCCGGGACCGGCTGGCCCGCCAGCGCGACGCCGGGGTGCTGCGCGAGGACGTACCGATCGACGTGCTGGCCCAGTTCCTGGAGCTGGCCTACGACGGCCTGGTGCTGCACCTGGCCATGGGCCGACCGGCCGGTGACCTGGGCCCGGTGCTGGACCTGGTCGAGGAGGCGGTCCGCCGCCGCTGAGCGGTGTTCGCGCCACCGCCGACGACGCGGGTGCCCCGGCCCGACCGGATGGCGACGGTGCTCCACAATGGGGCCGCCGACCCCTCCGGCGACAGGAGCAACCGATGATCGTCCACGCCGCCTCGGGCGACACCTGGGGTGTCCCCGGTCCGACCTTCCTGCGGCTCTACCTCGTGGCGGCCGTCGTGGTGGCCGCCGTCGCGGTGCTGCACCGGGTGCGTCTCGGCACCGGCGCGGAACCCCCCGTCGCCAAGCGGCTCGACCCCGAGGAGGTCGGCTACCTCAACGGTGGGCCGACCCTCGCGGTGCACGCCGCGCTGGGCGGCCTGCGGAGCAGCGGCGCGATCGACGTCGGCCCGGATCGTCACCTGCGCACCACCGGCCCGGCCCCGACCGGGCTCACCCCACTGAAGCAGGCGATCCACTGGGCCGCCCACCAGGGCGTCCGAGCCCGGGACCTGGCCCAGGACGAGCGGGTGGCCGCCGCGCTCGACCAGCTCGGGGCCCGCCTCGAAGAGCGGGGACTGCGAGTGAACCCGGCGCGGCGGGTCACCGCACAACAGTGGCGGCTGCTCCTCGCCGCCCTGCTGGTGTTCGGCGTCGTACGGCTGTTCGCCGGGCTGGCCAACGGCCGACCGGTGGGCTTCCTGCTGCTCACCCTGGTCGGCGTGGCGGTGGCGGTGCTGCTGCTCTGGCGGGTGCCGGAGACCACCCCGGCCGGTCGCAGCGCGCTGCGCGACCTGCGGAACCGACACCGCCACCTCGCTCCCGACTCGTCCCCCGCGTACGCCACCTACGGCGCGGCCGGCGCGGCGATGGGCGTGGCGCTGTACGGCACGGTGTCGCTGTGGGCCATCGACCCGGGCTTCGCCGCGCAGGCCGAGATCCAGCGCCAGGCGATCGCCAGCAGCGGCTGGTCGTCGGGTGCCGGCACCGGGTCGTCGGGTACGACCGGCAGCTCCTGCGGCGGTGGCAGCTCCTGCGGTGGAGGCGGCGGGTGCGGCGGCGGTGGGTGCGGCGGGTGACCGGCCCGTACGGCGTCGGCATCGGCTGGCGTCCCGAGATCGCCGGTTTCGTGGCCGAGCTGCCCGGGTTGCGCTTCGTCGAGGTGGTGGCCGAGTCCGTGGCGTCGGCCGGGCCCCTTCCGGTCGGGCTGACGGGGCTGCGCGAGCGCGGTGTGACAGTCGTACCCCATGGGGTGCGGCTCTCCCTCGGCGGCGTCGAACCGGTCGACCCGGCCCGCGTCGCCCACCTGGCCGCCGTCGCGCAGCGGGTGGACGCCCCGCTGGTCAGCGAGCACATCGCGTTCGTGCGGGCCGGTGGGCTCGAGGCCGGGCACCTGCTGCCGCTCCCTCGCAGCCGGAAGGCGGTCGACGCGGTCTGCGCGAACGTGGCCCGCGCGCAGGCCGAGCTGCCGGTGCCGATCGCGCTGGAACCGATCGCCGCCCTCTTCGACTGGCCCGACGACGAGCTGGACGAGGCGGACTTCCTCACCGAGATCCTGGACCGGACCGGCGCGCTGCTGCTGCTGGACGTCGCCAACGTGCACGCCAACGCCCGCAACCGGGGCACCGACCCGCTCGCGCTGCTCGACCGGCTGCCGCTGGACCGGATCGGCTACGTGCACGTGGCCGGCGGGGCCGAACACGGCGGCTTCTACCACGACACGCACACCCATCCCATGCCGCCGCAGGTGCTGGAGCTGGTCGGCGCGCTCTGTGCCCGGCGACGGCCGCCGGCGCTGCTGCTGGAGCGCGACGGCGGGTACCCGCCGGCCGCCGAGCTGCGCGCCGAACTGGACGCCCTGGCCGCGGCGTCCGGCTTCCCGGCCGTGACATGACCGGCGCTGCCGGCCGTGACCTGACCGGCGCTCCCGGCCGTGACCTGGCCGGCGCGGCCGGCGGCGACCGGGACGGCGCACCCGAGCGGCCCGCACCCCGGCCCGGCCTGGCCGCGCGGCAGGCGGAGTTGGTCGCGGCGCTGGTCGCCGGAGGTCCGTCGCCGGCCGGATTCGCGGTGGGGCCGCTGGCCGCCGCCCGGGCGGCGCTGCTGAACAAGCGCGCCGGCGAGGTGGCCCGGCACTGGCCGCTGCTCGCCGCCGGCCTCGGCCCGGCGTGGCTGTCGACCTTCGTCGACTGGGCCGCCGGCCGCCCCACGGCCGGCTCGCTGCGCGACGGCTGGGATCTGGCCCGGACCCTGCGCGGGCGGGCCGCACTGCCGCCATCGGGCGCGGAGGAGCTGGCGGTCCGGGAGGCGGCCCTGCGCTACGACGGGCACACCGCGCCACGTCCGCGCCGGCTGCCGGCCGTCGCCCGCGTCGGCGGCGCCATCGCGGTGCAGGTCGCCGGTCGGGTACGTCTGCTGCGCCCCGCCGCCAACGTTGGCGGGGACGCTCCGGATCGGGCAGGATCGGCGTTATGGATCTCGGACTGACCGACCGCGTGTACGTGCTGACCGGCGCCTCCCGCGGCCTGGGTTACGCGACGGCGCAGTGCCTGGTCGCCGACGGTGCCCGGGTGGTGCTCTCGGCGCGGGACGCGGACGCGGTGGCCGCCGCCGCCGAGCAGCTGGGCGGTCCGGGCAAGGCGGTCGGCGTCGCCGCGGACCTGACCGACCCGCAGACCCCGGAGCGGCTCGTCGCGGCGGCCCGCACCCACTTCGGCCGGCTCGACGGCGCGCTGATCTCGGTCGGCGGCCCGCCCGCCGGCAACGCCGCGTCGATCACCGACGAGCAGTGGCGGAACTCCTTCGAGACCGTCTTCCTGGGCACCGTCCGCACCGCGCGCGCCGTCGCCGGGGCCCTGCCCGACGGGGGCGCGATCGGGCTGGTGCTGTCCACGTCGGCCCGTGGGCCGGTGCCCGGCCTCGGCATCTCCAACGGCCTGCGGCCCGGCCTCGTCGGCGTCGCCAAGGACATCGCCGACGACTACGGCCCGCGCGGCGTACGCGTCGTCGGCCTGCTGCCCGGCCGGATCATGACGGACCGCAACCGGGAGCTGTTCGCCGCGACCGGCGACCCGGAGCGCGCCCGCGCCGAGGCGGAGGCCCTCATCCCGTTGCGACGCCTCGGCGACCCGGCCGAGTTCGGTCGGGTGGCCGCGTTCGTGCTCTCCCCCGCCGCGAGTTACCTGACCGGCCTCACCGTGCCGGTCGACGGCGGCGCGTTGCGGGGCCTGTGAAGCCTGACCGACCGCGAGCTTCCCGTGCGGTCACGCCGCACGGGCCGACCCAGCCCGGTCACCCGGCCGTTGATCGACTCGGCTCGCAGGAAGTCGGGCCGTCGACGCGACCAGGACACCCCGACTTCCAAGAACCCGGGTCGATCAACACGCGGTCCCGTCCGACCAAGACGGACCTGGCCGCAGCCGCGGACCGGACCATCCCGGACGTGCTCGCGCCAGCGCTGTCGGTGCTCTTCGTCGGCATCAATCCCGGCCTCTGGTCGGCCGCGACCGGGTGGCACTTCGCCCGGCCCGGCAACCGGTTCTGGCCGGCGCTGCACCTGGGCGGGTTCACCCCCCGACTGCTGCACCCGAGCGAGCAAGACGAGTTACCGCCCCTCGGCCTCGGCATCACCAACATGGCCGCCCGGGCCAGCGCCCGCGCCGACGAGCTGAGCGCCGCGGAACTGCTCGACGGCGCCGCGGTCCTGACCGACAAGGTGGCCCGATTCACACCACGCTGGGTGGCCGTGGTGGGGGTGACCGCGTACCGGATCGGTTTCCAACGGCCGAAGGCGGCCTTCGGGCCGCAACCGGAGTCGCTGGCCGGCTCCCGGCTCTGGGTGCTACCGAACCCGAGCGGGCTGAACGCCCACTTCACACCGGTCACGCTGGGCGCGGCGTTCGCCGAGCTGCGCGCGGCGACGGGCCTGCGGGTGCGCCGCCCGACCTGACCGTGTCGCCGTTGATCGACTCGACGTCAAGGAAGTCGGGCCGTCGACGCGACCGGGAGACCGCGACTTCCAGCAACCCGAGTCGATCAACCAAGGCGTCCGTCAGTTGGCGGCGGCCGGCGGCATCGCCTCGTCGGCGACGTACGTGCCCAGGGGCATGACCACCGGCTCGGGGCCGGTCGCGTCCACGAAGGGGCGGGGCGAGTCGGCGACCGCGAACTGGGTGCGGTACAGCTCGGCGTAGAGCCCGCCGACGGCGACCAGCTCGTCGTGCCGGCCGCGCTCGACGATCCGACCGCCGTCGAGCACGAGGATCTGGTCGGCGTCCCGGACGGTGGAGAGCCGGTGGGCGATCACCAGGGCGGTACGTCCGGCCAGCGCCACCGACAGCGCACGCTGCACCGCGGCCTCGCTCTCCGAGTCGAGGTGTGCGGTCGCCTCGTCGAGGATGACGATCGACGGGGCCTTGAGCAGCAGTCGGGCGATGGCGATGCGCTGCTTCTCGCCGCCGGAGAAGCGGTAGCCGCGCTCCCCCACCGTCGTGTCCAGACCGTCGGGCAGCGACCGGACCAGGTCGGCGACCTGGGCGCCGGCGAGCGCAGCCCAGATCTCGTCGTCGGTGGCGTCGGGCTTGGCGTAGCGCAGGTTCTCGGCGATGGTCTCGTGGAACAGGTGCGAGTCCTGGGTGACCACACCGATCTCGTCGCGCAGGGAGGCGAGCGTCGCGTCGCGCACGTCCACCCCGCCGACCAGGACCTGGCCGTCGGAGACGTCGTAGATCCGGGAGACGAGCATCGACAGCGTCGACTTGCCCGCGCCCGACGGCCCCACCAGGGCGACCATCTGCCCCGGCTCGACGCTGAACGAGACGCCCTTGAGCACCGGCTCATTGACGGTGCGGTCGAGGGTGGCGACCTCCTCCAGCGAGGCGAGGGAAATCTCGGCCGCGCTGGGATAGCGGAAGCGCACGTCGCGGAAGTCGACCCGGCCGGCGCCCCGGGGCACCGGGACGGCATCGGCCTTCTCCACGATGCCGGGCTTGAGGTCGAGCACCTCGAAGACCCGGTCGAAGGAGACCAGCGCGCTCATCACGTCCACGCGGACGTTGGAGAGCGCGGTGAGCGGCCCGTACAGGCGGGTGAGCAGCAGCGCGAGGGTCACGACGGTGCCCGCGCTGACGCCGCCGGTGACGGCGAGCCAGCCGCCGAGACCGTAGGTGAGCGCCTGCGCCAGCGAGGCGACCAGCAGCATCGCCACGAAGAATGTCCGGGAGTACATGGCGGACTGGATGCCGATGTCACGCACCCGCTCGGCCCGGTCGGCGAACCGGCGGGCCTCGATCTCGGGCTGCCCGAACAGCTTCACGAGCAGCGCGCCGGCCACCCCGAACCGCTCGGTCATCGTCGCGTTCATCTTGGCGTCGAGGTTGTACGCCTCGCGCGTGATGTCGGCCAGCCGCCGGCCCACCCGGCGTGCCGGGATGATGAAGATCGGCAGCAGCACCAGCGAGAGCGCGGTGATCTGCCAGGAGAGGGTGAACATCACCGCGGCGGTGAGCACCAGTTGGATGACGTTGCTGACCACGCCGGACAGGGTGGAGGTGAACGCGCGCTGGGCGCCGAGCACGTCGTTGTTGAGCCGGCTGACCAGGGCGCCGGTCTGGGTGCGGGTGAAGAACTGCAACGGCATCCGCTGCACGTGGTCGTAGACGCGGGTGCGCAGGTCGAGGATGATGCCCTCGCCGATGCGGGCGGAATACCACCGCTGGGCCAGGGACAGCAACGCGTCGGCGACCGCCAGCCCGGCGATGAACAGGGCCAACCGGACGATGAGCCGACCAGCCTCGGTGCCGCCCCGGTTGATCGCGTTGATCACGTCACCGGCGAGCACCGGCGTGGCGACGCCGATGATGGCGGCGAGCACGACCGTGGCCAGGAAGACGACGATGTCGCGCCGGTAGGGCTGGGCGAAGGCGACGATGCGGCGGGCCACCCCGCCCTTGAGCCGGTGGGTGGAGACTTCGTCGCGGTTGCGCATCGACCGGAGCATGCTCCACCCGGCCATGCCACCGCCGGACATCGGGCTGGACACCACTCACCTCCGGGTCGTCGGGCGGACCGCGCTGTCGGGTCAATTCTCCCGACAGGTGTGACAACCTCGGTCGTAACCCGGATCTTCCCGCGCGGTCCTTACTATTCGCCCCGGCCGGCGAGATCGCGCAGGCGGCGGGTCTGCGCCTCACGCTCGGCCCGCTGCTGGTCGGCGTGCGACCGCCCGGCCGCGCCGGCGAGCAGCGCCTTGATCTCCACCACCGCGTCCCGCGGGCCGGCCAACAGGCCCGCCGTGAGGTCGCGGACCGCGTCGTCCAGCTCTCCCGAGGGTACGACGAGAGTAGCCAGCCCGATCCGGTCGGCCTCGGCGGCGTCCAGCCGGCGGCCCGTGGCGCAGATCTCCAGCGCCCGGGAGTAGCCGACGAGCTCCACGAGACGCTTCGTGCCAGCCAGGTCGGGCACCAACCCGAGCGTCACCTCGGCCATCGAGAACCTCGCGTCGGCGGCGAGGACCCGCAGGTCGCAGGCGAGGGCAAGCTGGAAGCCGGCACCGATCGCGTGCCCCTGCACCGCCGCCACGGAGATGACGTCCGGCCGGTGCAGCCAGCTGAAGCCGCCCTGGAACTCGGCGATCCGGTCGGCGCACTCGTCCTCGGGCAGCGTGGCCAGCTCGGCGAACGACCCCGGGCCGGACGCACCGGCAACCGCGAGGTCGAGACCGGCGGAGAACGCACGCCCCTCGCCCCGGACCACCACCACCCGTACGTCACCGGGCAGGTCGCGCGAGAATTCGCTCATCGCGCGCCACATGGCCGGTGTCTGGGCATTGAGCACGTCGGGCCGGCACAACGTCACCGTGGCGACCGGCCCGTCGCAGGTCAGCCGAACCCCGGTCGCCTCGGCGGTCACCGGACTGCCCGGGGAGCGGCGTTGGTCAACGACGCTAAGGGGCGGGTCACGCCTTCTTGCGGCGCCGGGCACCGCCGCGCTGACGCAGCTGAACCCCGGACTCGGTGAGCACTCGGTGGATGAACCCGTAGGAACGGCCGGTCGAGGCCGCCAGCGCGCGGATGCTCTCCCCCGAGGTGTACCGCTTTACCAGGTCCTTGGCGAGCGTCTGACGCTCGGCTCCGACGATCCGGCGACCCTTCTCAGTGCTGGTGGCTGTGCCAGTGGCTGCCATGCTGTGTCCTCACGTCCCAGACTGTGCGGTTCGGATACGGTCCCACCTATTAGACCGCCTCGGACGATCATGCGCCAGATATCAACTCTTCGCCAACCGACACGCTATGCAATGTCAGGTTCCCGATAGAGTGATCCTCCCGAACCGTCCCGCTCTGCCACCCGAACGGTCCACCCGAGCGCGGTGACACCTCCACCCGTACGCTCCCGGACGTGATCGACCTGTTCGGCACCGCAGCCGGCGCGGCCGTCGTCTTCGCCGCCACCGACATCGACGACATCGTCATCCTCACGCTGTTCTTCGTCGCGGCCCGCACCACCGGCCGCCCGCGCACCGCGCAGATCGTCGCCGGCCAATATCTGGGCATCGGCGCGCTCGCGCTGGCCAGCGCGGTGGTCGCCGCCGGGTTGCTGGCCGTGCCGGACCCGTGGACCGGGCTGCTCGGCCTGCTGCCGATCGCGCTGGGCGTCCGCGCGCTGTGGCACCGGGACGACGACGAGCCGGCCACCGTGGTCACCGGCACGCTCGGCGTGGCCGGGGTGACGATCGCCAACGGGGCCGACAACGTCGCCGTCTACGTACCCGTGTTCCGGGCTCTCGGCCCCGGCGACAGCGCGGTGTTCCTGCTGATCTTCGTGGTGCTGATCGGCCTGTGGTGCGCCGCCGCGGCCTGGCTGGGCGGCCACCGGCGGGTGGTCGCCCTGGTGGAGCGTGCCGGGCACTGGCTGGTACCGGCGATCTTCGTCGGCATCGGTGTGGTGATCCTGGTCAGCTCCGGCGTGCTGGGCCGGCTCGTCGACCTGCTGGGCTGAGACCGGTCCGGCTGGTCGACCCTGCTGGGCTGAGGCCCGGCGGTCCGGCCACCCGACCGCCCGGCGCAGCGGTCAGGCCAGCTCGACCAGTTCGAGGAGGTCGTCGCTCCAGGCGTCCTCGTCGCCGTCGGGCAGCAGGATCGCGCGGTCCGGCTTGAGCGCGAGCACCGCGCCCGGGTCGTGCGTGACCAGCACGATCGCGCCCGGGTAGTTGGCGATCGCGTCGAGCACCTGCTCGCGGCTGACCGGGTCGAGGTTGTTGGTCGGCTCGTCGAGCAGCAGCACGTTGGCGCCCGAGCAGACCAGCGTGGACAGGGCCAGCCGGGTCTTCTCGCCACCGGAGAGCACCCCGGCCGGCTTGTTCACGTCGTCGCCGGAGAAGAGGAACGCGCCGAGGATCTTGCGCAGGTCCGTGTCGGACTGCTCGATCGCGGCGGCGCGCATGTTCTCCAGCACCGTCCGCTCCACGTCCAGCGTCTCGTGCTCCTGCGCGTAGTAGCCCAACCGCAGTCCGTGCCCCGCGTGCACCTCGCCGGTGTCCGGGCTGAGCAGCCCGCCGAGCATCCGCAGCAGCGTCGTCTTGCCGGCGCCGTTGAGCCCGAGGATGGCCACCCGGGAACCCCGGTCCACCGCCACGTTGACGTCGGTGAAGATCTCCAACGAGCCGTACGACTTGGAGAGGCCGGTCGCCGTCAGCGGCGTCTTGCCGCACGGGGCGGGGCTGGGGAAGCGGACCTTTGCCACCCGGTCGGCGACGCGTACCTCCTCCAGGCCCGAGATCAGCTTCTCGGCGCGGCGGGCCATGTTCTGCGCGGCGACGGTCTTGGTGGCCTTGGCCCGCATCTTGTCGGCCTGCGCCATCAGCGCGCCGGCCTTCTTCTCGGCGTTGGCCCGCTCGCGGCGGCGACGTCGCTCGTCGGTCTCGCGGGCCTCCAGGTACGCCTTCCAGCCCAGGTTGTAGACGTCGATCACGCTTCGGGTGGCGTCGAGGAACCAGACCTTGTTGACCACCGACTCCAGCAGCGCGCCATCGTGGGAGATCACGATGAGCCCGCCCTTGTGGTTGGCGAGGAAGCCGCGCAGCCAGGTGATCGAGTCGGCGTCGAGGTGGTTGGTCGGCTCGTCGAGCAGCAGGATGCCGCCGCCGTTCTCACCGGCGTCCCGGAACAGGATCCGGGCCAGCTCGATGCGCCGGCGCTGACCGCCGGAGAGGGTGCCGATGGTCTGGGCGAGCGCGCGGTCCGGCAGCCCGAGGTTGGCGCAGATCCGGGCGGCCTCGGCCTCGGCGGCGTACCCGCCGAGGGCGGCGAACTGGTCCTCCAGCGCGCCGTAGCGGCGGACCAACTTGTCGCTGGCGTCCTCGGCCAGTTGGGCCTCGATCTCCTTCATCTGGGACATCAGCACGTCCAGGCCGCGGGCGGAGAGCACCCGGTCGCGGCCGGTGACCTCCAGGTCGCCGGTGCGGGGGTCCTGCGGGAGGTAGCCGATGGCGCTGCGCTGGTCGATCTGCCCGCCGTACGGCTGGCCCTCGCCGGCGAGCACCTTCAGGGTGGTGGTCTTGCCGGCGCCGTTGCGGCCGACCAGGCCGATCCGGTCACCGGGCTGCACGCGCAGGGTGGTGTCGGACAGCAGGATCCGGGAGCCGGCGCGCAGTTCCAGGCCGGTGGCAGTGATCATCTTGTGGGACTCGCTCTCGGGGTCTGGAAGGCTGACTCAGGGCACGCGAAAGCGCCGGCGGGCGGTGGGCCCGTCGGCGCGGGGCGGTTCAGCCTTCGCAGCGCGGCACGGGGACAAGTGTACCGGGGCGCGGTCGAGCGGCCGGGTCGGATTACCAATCAAGATCATCGGGTACCGAATCGCCGTCCGGACCCGGTCCGGCGCTGACGGCCTATCACAGGACATTTCACGCGATCGAGGTCATCATGGAGCTGAACGAGAACGCGCAGGTCGACACCAGTCAGGTAGAGGACATGCGTGGATCCGGCGGAGGCGGCGGGGGCGGAGGCCTCGGGATCCCGATCCCCGGGGGCGGCGGCCGGGGCGGCGGCCTGATCGGCATCATCATCGCCGTCGTGCTGGCGTTGGCCGGTGGCGGGTTCGGGCTCAGCCAGCTCGGCGGCGGAGGCGGCAGCGACCAGCCAGCCGACAACTCCAGCCTGGACGCCGAGTGCTCCGCGAGCGCGACCAAGACCGAGGACTGCCGCAACACCCTCTTCATCAATTCCATCCAGGCTTACTGGAAGGACGCCATGCCGAAGGCGTTCGGCGACCAGTACCAGCCGGTCACCACCCGGTTCTTCAGCAACAGCGTGAACACCGGCTGCGGTCAGGCCGACTCGGGTGTCGGCCCGTTCTACTGCCCGGCGGACAAGCATGTCTACATCGACCTGACCTTCTACGACACGCTCAAGTCCGAGTTCGGCGTCACTGGCGAATTCCCCCAGCCGTACGTTCTCGCGCACGAGTACGGCCACCACGTGCAGGACCTGCTCGGCACCGAGGCCAAGGCGCAGGACGGCAAGACCGGGCCTACCTCCGGCTCGGTCCGGCTGGAGTTGCAGGCGGACTGCTTCGCGGGCGCCTGGGCCAACCACGCCACCGAGACCAAGTCGAAGAACGACAAGGCGATCTTCAAGTCGATCAGCGAGCAGGACATCCAGGACGCGGTGGACACCGCTGGCGCGATCGGCGACGACGCCATTCAGCAGAAGTCCGGCCGGGGCAGCGACCCGAGCTCGTACACCCACGGCACCGCCGCCCAGCGGCAGAAGTGGTTCGAGCAGGGCTACAACAGCGGCGACCCGAAGACCTGCGACACCTTCGGCACCAACCAGCTCTGACAGCTCCACGCGGTCGCGGCAGGCCCTCCGAGCGGGCCTGCCGCGATTGTCGTTGGGTGGTCAGTCGAGCCGGGACACCTGGTAGTGCCCGATCAACCAGGCGTCGTGGACCCGCCGCACCAGCACGCCGAGGTACACCCTCAGCGCCGGCCGGTCGGTGAACCCGAACTCGACCTCCAGATAGCCGAGGACCACGTCGTCCGCGAGCCGCCGGGTCTCCCGGATCTCGTACGCGGCGGTCAGGCCCAGCGGCTGTGCCGCGTAGTACGCCGCGATGCCGTCCCGGCCGACGGCGTACGGGTGCAGGCCCTGGAAGATCGCGTCATCCGCGAAGACCGACGCGACGCGGTCCGGCTCGTGCGCGTCGACCGCCGACCTCCACCGGTTCAGGACCGCGCGCAGGATCTCCACCTCGTCACCGGCCACGGTCACCGCCCCGGCCGACCGGGGTCGTTCGGGTGCGGCGTCAACGGCGTGACGGTCTCCCGCCGCCAGGCGCGCAGCGGCATCGACGCGAGGACCGCCTCCAACTCGTCCGCGTCGGCAGCCTCGAAGAGCCCCCACGTACGCCACTCCCCCGGCGCCAGCGGCGGCCGCCACAGGCGCAGCAGACTGCCCCGCGCCGTCAACTCGGCCGAACGCGCCGCCTCACGCGCACGCATCTCGGCAACCCCGTCCTCCGAGGTGCCGGCGGGCACCGTCGTCACCATGTCCACCAGGAACTCCACGCGCCCATCCTCCGACGATGCGCGCCGCACCACGCCCCGAACCCCCGTTCGGGTGGCGGTCATCTCTGCTCCGGCTCGACGGGGCGGCCAGCCGAGAGCAGTCGCCGCCGCCGTGATCCGGCACGGGTAGCGTCGCCGCTGACCACACGCCGCCCGTTCGGGGCGGGGGTAGCGTCGCCGCGGACCAGACGCGGTCAGTCTGCGGCCGGGGCGGGGTCGCGCAACCGGATCCGTACCGCCCAGGCCGCGCTCACCGCCGCGACCAGGACCGCGTGTCGAGGCTCCGGCACGTCGAGCAGCCGCTCGGCCCGCAGCGGCAGCAGCGGGGCCAGCCGCCGGTCCGCGAGCACCGTGTCCACGGCCCGCCGGTCACCGCCGCAGACGAGGGCCGCCAGCTTCGCCGCCTCCGGCAGCAGCAGCCGTACGGCCAGGTCCGCCGCGTCACCCAGCGCCGCCTTGGCCTGGTTGTCACGCCGCCGGGCGAACCGGTGCTGCGACCACCCACCGGCCGCGGTGCGCCCCTGCACGTACCGGGTGTCCACCTTGGAGACCACCAGCTCGGCGCCGAGCGCCACGCCGATCGCCACCGCACCCTTGCGCGCCAACAAGAGACCGATCCGGTACGGCGTGCCGGCGGCGGCCACGAAGGCGGCCACGTCGCCGCTGGCGGGTGACCCGGGTGGCGTGTGCAACTCGGCGGTGGCTCCGTCGGGGGCGGTCAGCAGCAGCCCGTACTCCCGTGCGGTGGTGGTGGGCGGGCCGTGCCGGTCGGCGAAGCCCTCGACCCAGCGGCCGACGCGGGCCGGGTCGACCTCGACCCACCGGCCTCCCCCGGCAGCGGGTCGACTGGTCACCGCCCGACCGTACGCCACCGCCGGCGCACCCGGACCGTCAGCCCGGCACCACCGCGGCCACCGCCAGCGCGGCGATGAGGACGCTGGAGAGCACGCCCGTGACCAGCCGGCCGCGCGGGCCGGTCAGCGCACGGCCGACCACCGTGCCGCCACCGGCGATGAGCAGCTGCCAGCTCGCCGACGCCAGGAACACTCCGGCCACGAACAGGGCCGCCGGCACCGGTCCCGCGTCGGCCGTGTCCGGACGACCGAGGACCAACGCGACGAAGTAGAGCACCGTCGTCGGGTTCAGCAGGGTCAATCCGAGCAGCGCCGCGTAGGCGCGGCCCGGAGTATCCATCCCCCGACCGCCCCGCGCCGTCGGCGCGCGTCGGGAGCGGTGGGCAGCCCAGGTCCGCCAGAGCCCGTGCGCGGCCAGCCCTAACAGGACCACGGCGGCGGCCACCCGCAGCGGACCGGCGGCCGGCGCGATGACCCCGGCCAGGCTCGCGCCGCCCAGCGCGGCCACCGCCGCGTAGAGCCCGTCGGCCGTCGCCACCGCGAGGGCCGCTGCCGCGCCGACCCGGAACGAGGTACGGGCACTGAGCCCCAGGATGAGGATCGCGATCGCGCCGACCGGGATGGCGACGCCGTAGCCGGCCACCAGACCGGCGAGGAACGCCCCGCTCATGGCCGTCGACGCAGGATCGAGGCCCGCCCCGGTACCGGCCGCTGTCGACGACCGGCAGTCGTCGCAGGGACCAGAACCCGCATCGCGTACGCCTCGATCACATCGGCATCCTGCGCGCCGGCAGTCGTCCCCGCAACGGATTTCCCCGCAGCGCCGTCGCATCCGCCCGCCGATCTTGCACTTAGCGACGCCGAAATGTTCACCTTCGCGAATTAAGTCGGCACAGAAAGCGCAAGATCGGCGTCGTAGTCCGCCCCGCGCCCCGCGCCCCGCGCCCCGCGCCCCGCGCCCCGCGCCCCGCGCCCCGCGCCCCGCGCCCCGCGCCCCGCGCCCCGCGCCCAAGATCCTCACAACTTCACCGATGTTGCTGCATCCGCCACGCGGGAAACCGCAACATCGGTGAAGTTGCGCAGATCTTGCCGGGATCGGGCGCCCGATCACTCCCACCCGGCGGGCGAGCCGCGGGCGCCGATCGAAGATCGTGCTCGCACCATGTTGTAGTGGCCTCGGCGAGACACCGAGGCCACTACAACAATGATCGAGCACGATCTTGGCGGATCGGGACCGGTCAGTGCCGCGACTCGGCCCACCGGGGGTCACGGCCGAGGTAGGAGAGCAGCGCGCTCACGTCGTCGGCTTCCGCTCCCGGGTCGAGCGCCGCCGCGTACGCGCCGTAGGACCGCAGCGGCTCGACGATCTGCCGCGCGACCTCGAACAGGGGGCGGGCCAGGTCGTCGTGGAGCGGGGACGGCTGACCGGTGGCCACCGCGATGTCCCAGGCGTGCACCGCCGCGTCGAGGGCGGCGGCGACGGCAGCCAGGTGGGCCGGCAGCGCGCCGTGCGGCAGCGGTGTCGGCACCTGCGGATCCTCGTCGGCGACGCCCACCCAGGCGAGGGCGGACGCGTCGAGGGCGGCGTACAGGCCGGTCAGCTTGTCCCCCTCGATCCGCCCGGAGGGCGCGAACGGATCCTCCTCCGGCCCCGATCCGCCGGTGATCGCCGCGACGTAGGCGAGCTGGTCGCCGGTCGCGTGCTGGAGCACCTGGGTGACCGTCCACCGCTCGCAGGGGGTGGAGAGGTCCCAGGCCTCGGCCGGGATCCCCTCGGCGGTCGTCCGCAGCGCCCGGTGCGCCTCGTCGAGCACGATCCGCCACTGTCCCGCTGCCGTCTCGTTCATTGTCCCGACCCTCTCCGCTGATCCGCCGAGTTTCCCCGTGAAACGGAACGTTCCGCTCCGTTTCAAACTCAGCTTAGCAGACCGGAACGATCCGTTCCACAATAGATTTCACCTCTAAACACGACGAGCGCGGCACCCCGGAGGGCACCGCGCTCGAACGGAGAAGGTCGGGAGTCGGGGTCAGACGTTGAAGCCGAGGGAACGGAGCTGGTCCCGACCCTCGTCGGTGATCTTGTCCGGGCCCCACGGCGGGAGCCACACCCAGTTGATCCGGATGTCGTTGACCAGGCCGCCACCGGGGCCGGTGGTGAGGGCCTGCCGGGCCTGGTCCTCGATCACGTCGGTCAGCGGGCACGCCGCCGAGGTGAGCGTCATGTCCAGGGTCGCGACGTTCTCGTCGTCGACGTGCACCCCGTACACCAGGCCCAGGTCGACCACGTTGATGCCCAACTCCGGGTCGACGACGTCCTTCATCGCCTCCTCGATGTCGGCGATCATGGCCTTGCTGACGCCACCCGCCGGGGCGGCGGCGTCGCCACTCACCGCGCCGGTCTGCGCCGCGACGGTGTCGCCGGCCTCCGGCGTCGCCGCAGTAGCCGTATCCTCGCTGCTCATGCCTTCACCTCCGGGCTCACGCCCACACCGGCGCGTGCCGCGGCGTCCTTGAACGCCATCCACGGCAGCAGCGCGCACTTGACCCGGGCGGGATAGCGGGCCACACCCGCGAAAGCAACCCCGTCACCGAGTACGTCCTCGTCCGGCGTGACCTGGCCACGTCCGGACATCAACTCGACGAACGCCTCGTGCACCTCGAATGCTTCCCCGGCGCCCCGACCGCGCAGCAGTTCGTGCAGGACGCTCGCCGAGGCCTGGCTGATCGAGCAACCCATGCCGTCGTACGAGATGTCGTGCAGAACGGTGCCGTCGGTGGCCACCCGGACGGTGACCTCGTCACCGCAGGTCGGGTTGACGTGGTGCGCCTCGGCGACCTGGTCGCCCGGGTCGTCGGCGTCACGCAGGCCCCGCCCGTGCGGGTGCTTGTAGTGATCCAGGATGATCTCCTGGTAGAGCTGGTCGAGCTGCACCATCAGTCGAACACCTTCCGTACCTGCTCCAGACCGCCCACCAGGGCGTCGATCTCCCCGGTGGTGGTGTAGAGGTAGAACGACGCCCGGGTCATCGCCGGAACGCCGAACCGGCTGCACACCGGCTTCGCGCAGTGGTGACCCACCCGCACCTGCACGCCCAGCGAGTCGAGCACCTGGCCCACATCGTGCGGGTGCACGTCACCGAGGGCGAACGAGATGGTGCCGCCCCGGCCGATCGGTACGGTCGGGCCGAAGATCCGAAGGTCGGGCACCGACCCGAGGGCGTCCAGCGCGTACGCAGTCAGCTCCTTCTCGTGCCACTGGATGGCCGGCATGCCGATCCCGGTGAGGTAGTCGACCGCCGCGCCGAGCGCGACCGCCTCGGCGATCGGCGGAGTTCCCGCCTCGAAGCGGGCCGGCGGGGCGGCGAACGTCGACCGGGCCATGGTCACCGTCTCGATCATCGAGCCGCCGCCCATCACCGGCGGCATGGCCGCCAGCAGCTCGCCCCGGCCCCAGAGCACGCCGATGCCGGTCGGACCGAGCATCTTGTGCCCGGTGAACACGATGTAGTCGGCGTCGAGGTCGACCACGTCGATGGGCAGGTGCGGCACCGACTGCGAGCAGTCCAGCAGCAGCAGCGCGCCCACCTCACGGACCCGCGCGGTGATCCGGGAGGTGGCGTTGACGGTGCCCAGGATGTTCGACATGTGCACCAGCGAGACGATCTTCGTCCGTTCGGTGACCAGATCTTCCAGGCCCGACTCGTCCAACCGGCCCTGGTCGGTGACCGGGAACCAGCGCAGGGTCGCGCCGGTGCGCTCGCAGAGCAGCTGCCACGGGACGATGTTCGAGTGGTGCTCCATCTCGGAGATCACCACCTCGTCCCCGGGGCCGAGCCGGAACCGCGGGTCGCCGTCCGGACGCAGCGAGGCGTTGGAGAAGGCGTACGCCACGATGTTGATCGCCTCGGTGGAGTTCTTGGTGAACACCACCTCGTCGACGCTCGGGGCGTTGATGAACGCGGCGAGCTTGGCCCGCGCCCCCTCGTACGCCTCGGTGGCCTCGGTGCCCAGCGTGTGCACCGAGCGCGAGACGTTGGCGTTGTGCCGCGCGTAGTGCTCGTCGAGCACGGTGAGCACCTGACGCGGTTTGTGCGAGGTGTTGGCGCTGTCGAGGTAGACCAGCGGGTGCCCGTTGATCTCCCGGTCGAGAATCGGGAAGTCGGCGCGCACCCGGGCCACGTCGAAACGCGGCACGTCGTCGTACTGCGGCATCCCCTCGGGGATCGCGATGCTGGTCATCTCGACAGCGCCTCTCGCACTCAGGCCTTGGCCGAACCGGCCCCGGCGGCGTACCGCTCGTAACCCTCGGCCTCGAGCTTGTCGGCAAGCTCCGGGCCGCCCTGCTCGACGATCCGACCGGCGACGAAGACGTGCACGTGGTCCGGCTTGATGTAGCGCAGGATCCGCGTGTAGTGGGTGATCAGCAGCACGCCGGTGTCGCCGGTGTCGCGGACCCGGTTGACGCCCTCGCTGACCACGCGCAGCGCGTCCACGTCGAGACCCGAGTCGGTCTCGTCGAGGATGGCGATCTTCGGCTTGAGCAGCTCCAGCTGGACGATCTCGTGCCGCTTCTTCTCACCGCCGGAGAAGCCCTCGTTGACGTTGCGCTGGGCGAACGCCGGATCCATCTGCAGGCGCTCCATCGCGCCGCGCAGCTCGCCGCCCCAGGTGCGCAGCTTCGGCGCCTCGCCGTCGATGGCGGTCTTCGCGGTGCGCAGGAAGTTCGCCACCGAGACGCCGGGGACCTCGACCGGGTACTGCATGGCCAGGAAGAGGCCGGCGCGAGCGCGCTCGTCGACGGTCATGGCGAGGACGTCCTCGCCGTCGAGGGTCACCGAGCCGCCGGTGATCTCGTACTTGGGGTGGCCGGCGATCGAGTACGCCAGGGTGGACTTGCCGGAGCCGTTGGGGCCCATGATGGCGTGGGTCTCACCGGACTTCACAGTCAGGTTGACGCCGGCCAGGATCGGCTTGAGCTCACCCTCGGGCAGCTTGACCGACACCTTCAGGTCGCGGATCTCCAGGGTGCTCATTATCGGGTCACTCCATTACTCGGCGTCAGGCTCAGGTAGATGTCGCCGTCGCGGACTTCGACGGGGTAGACGGGTACGGGTTCGGTGGCGGGCAGGCCGGTCGGCGCGCCGGTGCGCAGGTCGAAGCGCGAGCCGTGCAGCCAGCACTCCAGCGTGCAGCCGTCGACCTCACCCTCGGAGAGGGCGACGGCGGCGTGCGAGCACTCGTCGTACGCGGCGTAGAACTCGCCGTCCTCACCGTGCACCAGGGCGATCGGGGTGCCGTCGACGTCCGCTCTGATGGCGGTGCCCTTCGGCACGTCCTCGGTGGAGCAGATCCGGATCATCAGGCGCCGGCCTTGCTGAGCCGGGCCTCGATCGCGTCGCCCAGGCGCTCGCGCAGCGACTCCACCGGGATCTTGTTGATCACCTCGGCGAAGAAGCCACGGACCACCAGGCGACGGGCCTCACCCTCCGGGATACCCCGGGCCATCAGGTAGAACAACTGCTCGTCGTCGAAGCGGCCGGTCGCGCTGGCATGGCCAGCGCCGGCGATCTCGCCGGTCTCGATCTCCAGATTGGGTACGGAGTCCGCGCGCGCGCCATCGGTGAGCAGCAGGTTCCGGTTGATCTCGTACGTGTCGGTGCCGGTCGCCTCGGCCTGGATCAGCACGTCGCCGACCCAGACGGTGTGCGCGTCCGCGCCCTGCAGCGCGCCCCGGTAGCCGACGTAGCTGCGGCAGTCCGGCACGTTGTGGTCGACGAGCTGCCGGTGCTCCAGGTGCTGGCCGCCATCGGCGAAGTAGACGCCGTACAGCTCGGCCTCGCCGCCCCGACCGGTGTACTCCACCGAGGTGAACTGCCGGACCAGGTCCCCGCCCAGGGACACCTGGATGTGGATGACCTTGGCGTCCCGACCCAGCCTGACCTTCAGGTGCTGGGCCTGGACCGCGTCGTCGGCCCAGTCGGCGACGGTGACCAGGGTCAGCTTCGCGCCGTCGGCCACGACCACCTCGACGTTGTCGGCCAGGGTGGCCGATCCGACGTGCTCCAGCACCAGGGTCGCCTCGGCGAAGCGGCCGATCTCGACGAACGTGTGCCCGAACGCCGGCTGCCCCGCGCCCGTGCCGACCACCCGCAGGCCCACCGACTGGCCGAGCACCACGTCCGGGGCCACCCGCACCAACAGGGCCTCGGCGGCAGCGCCGTACGCCAGCGCGCTGACCCGGTCCACCGGAGTGAGCACGCTGCCGATCCGCTCGTCGTCGCGGCCGATCCGGCTGATGGCCACGCCCTCGGGCAGGTCGCCGTACTCGTGCCGGACCGTGCCGGTCTCGGCCGGCACGTCGCCCGAGAGGCCGCGGAGGCGCTTGAGCGGGGTGAAGCGCCAGTCCTCCTCCAGGCCGGTGAGGGCCGGGAAGTCGGCGACGTCGTACGAGCGCAGCGCCTGCGACTTGGTGCTGGGCGGCGGCGCGGAAGCCTGGGTAGTCATGTCTTCCTTGGTCTGTCTGTTCCGTGACGGCGAGGTTGGGCTTCGTGCGGGCGGGCCGGCGTCGCCGGCCCGCCACGCGGGGAACGGCGGCGTCAGCCGACCGCGCCCTCCATCTGGAGTTCGATCAGGCGGTTCAGCTCCAGGGCGTACTCCATCGGGAGTTCCTTGGCGATCGGCTCGATGAAGCCGCGCACGATCATCGCCATCGCCTCGTCCTCGCTCAGGCCCCGGCTCATCAGGTAGAAGAGCTGGTCGTCGCTGATCTTGGAGACGGTCGCCTCGTGGCCCATCGACACGTCGTCCTCGCGGATGTCGACGTACGGGTACGTGTCGGAGCGGGAGATGGTGTCGACCAGCAGCGCGTCGCACTTGACCGTGCTGCGGCTGTGGTGCGAGCCCTCCAGCACCTGCACCAGACCCCGGTACGAGGTGCGGCCGCCGCCCCGGGCGATCGACTTGGAGATGATGCTCGAAGAGGTGTGCGGAGCCGCGTGCACCATCTTGGCGCCGGCGTCCTGGTGCTGACCCTCGCCGGCCATCGCCACCGAGAGCACCTCGCCCTTGGCGTGCTCGCCGGTCATGTAGACCGCCGGGTACTTCATGGTCACCTTGGAGCCGATGTTGCCGTCGACCCACTCCATGGTCGCGCCCTCGTGGCAGACGGCGCGCTTGGTGACCAGGTTGTAGACGTTGTTCGACCAGTTCTGGATGGTCGTGTAGCGGCAGCGCGCGTTCTTCTTGACGATGATCTCCACTACCGCGCTGTGCAGCGAGTCGGAGGAGTAGAGCGGCGCGGTGCAGCCCTCGACGTAGTGCACGTACGCGCCCTCGTCGACGATGATCAGCGTCCGCTCGAACTGGCCCATGTTCTCCGTGTTGATCCGGAAGTAGGCCTGCAGCGGGATCTCCACGTGCACGCCCTTCGGCACGTAGATGAACGAGCCACCGGACCACACGGAGGTGTTCAGCGCGGCGAACTTGTTGTCGCCGACCGGGATCACCGTGCCGAAGTACTCCTTGAAGACGTCCTCGTGCTCCCGCAGCGCGGTGTCGGTGTCCAGGAAGATGACGCCCTGCTCCTCAAGGTCCTCACGGATCTTGTGGTAGACGACCTCCGACTCGTACTGCGCCGCGACACCCGCGACCAGCCGCTGCTTCTCGGCCTCCGGGATGCCCAGCCGGTCGTACGTGTTCTTGATGTCCTCGGGCAGGTCCTCCCAGCTGGTGGCCTGCTTCTCGGTGGACCGCACGAAGTACTTGATGTTGTCGAAGTCGATGCCGGTGAGGTCCGCGCCCCAGGCCGGCATCGGCTTGCGGCCGAACAGCCGCAGGCCCTTCAGGCGCAGGTCGAGCATCCAGGCCGGCTCGTTCTTCTTGGCCGAGATGTCCCGCACCACCGCCTCGTTGATGCCGCGCTGGGCAACCGCCCCGGCGGCGTCCGGGTCGGACCAGCCGTACTCGTAGCGACCCAGGGCGGCGAGCTGCTCTTCCTGGGTCAGGGGCTGGACGATCTGCTCGGTCATCTATCTGTCCTCACAGTGGTGACGGGATTACCGGATGAAGCACGGCCCGGCTGGGTCGGGATGTGCGTGGTGCACACCCCGTCGCCGTGCGCGATGGTGGCCAGGCGCTGCACGTGGGTGCCGACCAGACGGGAGATAACCGCGGTCTCGGCCTCGCACAGCTGAGGAAACTCGGCGGCCACGTGCGCCACCGGGCAGTGGTGCTGACAGAGCTGGCCGCCGGAGGCGATCGTGGTCGCGTTGGCAGCGTAACCCTCGGCGGTCAGCGCTCCGGCGAGCGCCTCGGCCCGCGCGAGAGGGTCGTCGCCGGCGTCCTCCATGGCGGCGCGACAGCGCGACTCGAGCGCGGAGACCTGCTCGGCCGCGAACGTCTCGACCGCGTCCGCACCACCGTTGCGGGCGATCCAGCGCAGCGCCGCTGTGGCCATGTTGTCGTAGTGGTGTGTGCCACAGCGAACCCGAGCCGCCTCGGTCAGGACGAACACCTTGGCCGGACGACCCCGACCCCGGCTGCCCTGCACCGCCTGCTCGCGGGCGACGACGTCACCGTCGGCGAGCATCGCGTCCAGGTGCCGGCGGATCGCCGCCGGGCTGAGGCCGAGCGCGAGACCGAGCTGCGCGGCGGTCGTCGCGCCCCGCTCCAGGAGCAACTGGGTGACGCGGTCCCGGGTGGAGGTCTCCGTCGCGGAGCCACCCAGTACGGACGGCGAGGCCCCGACGAGGGCGGACGCGGACGCGCCGACGGCCGGGACAGCCGCCGGCTGGTGCCCGGAGAGCGCCGCCGCGTTTTTCACAACGCCAACGTTACGTAATTGCCCGGAGGGTCGCAAACCCGGGCCCCGGTGATCCGAACCACCGAGCCGACGGAGTCGGACGGACCTCGATCACTACAGTGCGTAGGATTTGCGCCGTGAACCGATTCGTCCGTCCGGTATCCAGCGTCCTGCTGCGCCGCCTCGCGCTCGCCTCGATCATCGCGAACGTGGCCATCGTCGTCACCGGCGGGGCGGTCCGGCTGACCGCATCGGGCCTCGGCTGCCCCACCTGGCCCCGGTGCACCGACGACTCGTACGTCACCACACCCGAAATGGGCGTGTACGGCGTGATCGAGTTCAGCAACCGGATGCTGACCTTCGCGGTCGGTCTCATCGCGCTGGCCACCGTGCTGGCAGTGCTGATCCACCGGCCCCGCCGGCCCGGGCTCCTCGCGCTGTCCGTCGCCGTGTTCCTGGGCATCCCCGCCCAGGCGGTGATCGGCGGCATCACGGTGCTCACCAACCTCAACCCGTGGGTGGTGGGGCTGCATTTCCTCTCCTCGATGGCGGTGATCGCCGCCGCGTACGCCCTCTGGCGGCGGATCGGCGACCCGGACGGCCCGACGGTCGCCGCGGTACCCACTCCCCTGCGCGCGCTCGCCCGGATCACCACCGGCGTCACCGTCGCGGTACTGGTGATCGGCACCTGGGTCACCGGCAGCGGCCCACACGCCGGCGACCACGGCGCGGCCCGCAACGGCCTGGACCCGGAGGCCATCTCCCAGGTCCACGCCGACGGGGTATTCCTGTTGATCGGCCTGTCGGTGGCGCTCATCTTCGCGTTCCGCGCGGCGGAGGCGCGGCGGGCCACCCGGGCCGCCGTCGTCCTGGTCGCGGTGGAGTTGGGTCAGGGACTCATCGGCTTCGTGCAGTACTTCACCCACGTGCCGGCGCTCCTGGTCGGCGCGCACATGCTGGGCTCGTGCCTGGTGCTGCTGGCCGCCCTGTCCGTCCAGTGGTCCACCCGCGAACGCCACCCGGCCCCCCCGGCACCCCAGCCCACCACAGCGACGGAAGCCCAACCCGTCCCCGCCTGACCCCCGCGCCCCGGCCCACCCCCGCGCCCCGCCCCGCGCGCCTCGCCGGGCCCCGCGCCAAGCACGCCCCGCCCTACACGCGTCGATCTTGCACTTACGAACGCCGAAGTGCCCATATTCGCGCGATAGGTCGGGACAGAAAGTGCAAGATCGGCGCGATGGGCGAGACGTGCGGGGCGCAGCCCTTGCGTCCTGCGCCCGCCGGTGTCCCCTCTCGGGTGCACGCCTGCGCCTCGCGCGCTGTCGTGCGTCCGCGCCTGCGCGCCGCCCCGCCTGCGCTATCGCGTCTGCACGCCTGCCCAAGATTTACGCAAGTTCAGGGTTGTTGCTGCCTCCGGGACGCGGGAGGCAGCAACATCCCCGAAGTTGCGCGGATCTTGACGAGGGGCGAGAGGGGCGAGGGCCGAGAGGCGGGAGGGGCGAAGGGCGATAGGTGCGCGGGTGCGCGGGTGCGCGGGTGCGCGGGTGCGCGGGTGCGCGAGGACTGGCGGGCGTCGCGACAGAGCCGGCGCTGCGGCGGGGCACCCCGCAGGGCTCATGGTCACGCTCGAACCAGGATGTAGTGGCATCGACGTGTCCGCGATACCACTACATCCTGGATGCAGCGCGACCTTGCGGGCGCCGCCGCCGTCGAGGCGGTGCTGGGCCAGCCGCCAACGTCGAGGCAGCGCCGCATCGGCGCCCCGCCCGGCATCCGCGCACCTCCAGGGCGGTCACCGCCTCGCCACGCCACGACACGGCACGACACGACACGGCACGGCACCCACGCCACGGCACGGCACCCACGCCACGGCACGGCACCCACGCCAGGGCACGGCACGGCACGCCACGGCACGCCACGACGCGGCACGGCACGCCACGACGCGGCACGCCACGGCACGGCACGCCACGGCACGGCACGGCACGCCACGGCAGGGCGCGACACGGCACGGCGCGACACGCCACGCCACGGAGCTCGTAGGGGGCACGCCGGGACACCGCCCTACCTCGACCGTGGTCAGGCCGGGTGGGTCAGGTGGGTGGCGATCGCGGTGGCCAGGCGGTCGGGGGCGTTCTCGGCGTACCCGAGGAAGAGCGACGGCTCGGTCAGCTCCAACTCGACCAGGACCGGGTCGCCGGCCGGGCCGGAGATCAGATCCACGCGGGCGTAGAGCAGCTGCCGGGTGCCGCCGGGGACCGCCGCTAGGGTCCGGTCCGCGACGGCCAACTGCTCGACCGCGGCGGTGCGGGCGGTGATCTCCTCGGCCTTGTACAGCTCGTCCGGACCGAGGTCGGGGCCGGTCAACATGGCGCCCTTGCGGATGGCGTGGCTGAACGCGAGACCGTCCGGGCCGGCCAGGAAGAGCAGCGCGGTCTCGCCCTCGGTGTCGACGGCGCTCAGGTACGGCTGGACCATCGTCGTCCGGCCGGCGGCCGAGAGGCGACGTACGTGCGCGTCGGCGAGGGCCCGGTGCTCCGGGTCGGCCAGGTCGTAACGGCCGGTGTCCTGGCTACCGGAGCTGACCGCCGGTTTGATCACGTACTCGCCGGTGTCGGCGGGCGGCGACCAGCTCGCGCCCGGCTCGACCCAGGCGGTCGGCACGGTGGGTACGCCGGCGGCGCTCAGCTCGCCGAGGTAGCGCTTGTCGGTGTTCCACCGCACCACGTCGGCGGGGTTGACCAGGGTGGGCACCGTGGCGGCCCAGGCGACGAACTCGTCGCGGCGCAGCGCGTAGTCCCACGGCGAGCGGAGCACGACAAGGTCGTACGCGGACCAGTCGACGTCCGGGTCGTCCCAGACCGCCGCTTCGGCGATGATCCCCCGCGCGGCGAGCGGGTCGAGGACGAGGCGGTCGTCGGGGTCAAGGTCGACCAGGCGGGAGCAGGTAACGAGAGCGACCCGGGGTTCCCCCCGGGTCGACTGGTGGTGGTTGGTCAATCCAGCTAGCTATCTCAGCGGGCCATCGTGCGCCGGGCCATCGACCGCCAGAGGTCGTTGCTCGGTCGCATCTGGTCCATCAGTTCACGCTCCCAGGCGTTCTCGACGGTGACTCCCGCCTTGGCGCACGCCTCCCGGGCCGTGACGGTGTCCTCGGCGAACTGGTCGCCCCACTCACCGTCGGCGCCCACGAGGACGATCCGCGCGCCGCGCTTACCGACGTACTCGATGACGGCCTTCGCGCCGCCGTGCCCGGCGGCGAACGACTTGAGACCCGCGACCAGACCCTGCGGGGCCTGCTCGCCGGAGCTCTGCTCGGCCGTCAGCGTCGTATCGGAACCATCTGCCATGACGCGAAGCCTAAGCAGAGTTCCACTCGCGCGGGCGAGAACCATGAAGCTTTTGTGATGCCAATTACCTAGAGGTTTAAGGAACAGCAGGGACACTTTGTCCGCTTAAATCAGGACTTTCCCGCCTCAACTTCCGGAGCAAACCAGGCTGCAACTCCCGCAGGTTGAGCCGATCCGACTCATGCCGAAAGTTACTCTGATGTGACGTTAAAGCGGGACAACTCATCCATGACGGTGACTGTTCGCAGGATTGGCGGCGAAACGCGGGCCGCGCGCCGGGCGGCGTCAGATCAGCGCGTCGAGCGCGACGGCCACGAACACGATCGTCAGGTACGTCGTGGACCAGTGGAACAGCCGCATCGGCTTGACCGCTTCGCCGCGCGTCGCCCGCCGGCAGAGCTTGTGCGCCTCAAGGATGAAGATGGCGCCCACCACCAGGGTCGGCACGCCGTAGATCGCGCTGAGCCCCAGCGGCCAGACCGCCAGGGAGGTGAGCACCGTGAGCCAGGCGAAGATCAGAATCTCGGCGTTCACCCGACGGGTCGAGGCCACCACGGGCAGCATCGGGATGCCGGCGCGGGCGTAGTCGTCCTTGTACTTCATGGCGAGCGGGTAGAAGTGCGGCATCTGCCAGAAGAAGACCACCGCGAACAGCGCCCAGGCCGCCGGAGCGAGCCCACCGGTGACCGCCGCCCAGCCGATGAGCACCGGCGCCGCGCCGCAGGCCCCACCCCAGAACGTGTTCGTCGGGGTGGAGCGCTTGAGCCACATGGTGTAGACGACGTCGTAGTAGACGATCGCGGCGAGCGTCAGCCCCGCGGCGAGCAGATTGGTGAACGCCGCCATCAGGACGATCGAGACCGCCGCCAGCACCAGACCGAAGACCAGCGCGTTACGGGGCGACACGGTGTGCGCCGGCAGCGGACGCCGCTTGGTGCGCCGCATCAACTGGTCGATGTCGCGGTCGATGTAGCAGTTGAGGACGCTGGCCGCCCCGGCCGCGAGCGAGCCACCGACGAGCACGACAGCCATCAGCCACAGCGACGGCAGGCCGCCCTCGGCGAGCATCATCGCCGGGACGGTGGTGACCAACAGCAGTTCGACGATGCGCGGCTTGGTCAGCGCCACGTACGACGACACGATCGCGCGCACGTCCCGCCGCGCCACCGGACCCTCGGCCGCCCGTGCCGGGGGCTGCCCGGCGGGGTTGCTCGCGGGGCGCTCGGTGATCATGCTCACGGATTGCCACCTTCCGGCATCGGCACGGGGAGATCGGATCGGCGGGGCCCCGCTCGGGCACCGCACACCGACCCACACACTACGCGTCGTCGTTTTGGCTGCCCGGCCGACCCGACAACGGTGCGGGCCGTCACACCACCGGGTTGAACGACCTGGGCCGCCGTCACGTACCGCACACCATGCGAGATCCCCGGGCGGACGTTTAGTCACGCTCGATAGGGTCACCAGTGAGGGTTCCGCCCATCTGCCGAGGAGCACAACCATCGTGGCTGCCAACCGACCCGAGCACTCCGCACTCAACTGGTCCGACCTCGATCGCCGGGCCGTCGACACCGTCCGCGTGCTGGCCATGGATGCCGTGGAGAAATCCGGCAACGGCCACCCGGGCACCGCGATGAGCCTCGCGCCCGCGGCCTATCTTCTCTTCAACCGGGTCATGCGGCACAACCCGGCCGACCCGAACTGGCCCGGCCGGGACCGGTTCGTGCTCTCCGCCGGCCACTCCAGCCTGACGCTCTACATCCAGCTCTTCCTCTCCGGCTACCCGCTGAGCCTGGACGACCTGAAGTCGCTGCGCCAGTGGGGCTCGATGACCCCGGGCCACCCGGAGCACGGCCACACGCCGGGCGTCGAGACCACCACCGGCCCGCTCGGGCAGGGTCTGGGCAACGCCGTCGGCATGGCCATGGCGGCCCGCCGCGAGCGGGGCCTATTCGACCCGGAGGCCGAGCCGGGCACGTCGGTCTTCGACCACAACATCTGGTGCATCGCCTCCGACGGCGACATCGAGGAGGGCATCAGCCACGAGGCCAGCGCCCTCGCCGGGCACCAGCAGCTGGGCAGCCTCACGCTGATCTACGACGACAACGAGATCTCGATCGAGGACGACACCCGGATCGCCAAGAGCGAGGACGTGGCGGCCCGCTACGAGGCGTACGGCTGGCACGTGCAGACCGTCGACTGGCGCAGCGGGGACGCCGACCAGGGCGACTACCACGAGAACGTCGAGGCGCTGTACGACGCGCTGGTGGCCGCCAAGGCGGAGACCACCCGCCCCTCGTTCATCGCGCTGCGCACCATCATCGGTTGGCCCGCGCCCAACAAGCAGAACACCGGCAAGATCCACGGCTCCGCGCTCGGCGCCGACGAGGTCAAGGCCACCAAGCGCATCCTCGGCTTCGACCCGGAGCAGACCTTCCAGGTCGACGAGGAGGTGCTGGGTCACGCCCGCACGGTGATGGGTCGCGGCTCGGACGCCGAGCAGGCGTGGACCGCGTCGTTCGACGCCTGGAAGAAGGCCAACCCCGAGCGCACCGCGCTCTACGAGCGGCTCGCCGGCCGGGTGCTGCCCGACGGCTGGACCGACGCGCTGCCGGTCTTCCCCGCCGACGCCAAGGGTGTGGCCACCCGGGCCGCGTCCGGCAAGGTGCTGGAGGCGCTCGCGCCGGTGCTGCCGGAGCTGTGGGGCGGCTCGGCCGACCTGGCCGAGAGCAACAACACCACCATGAAGGGCGAGCCGTCGTTCATCCCGGCCTCGCACGCCACCAAGGACTTCCCGGGCCACGAGTACGGCCGCACGCTGCACTTCGGCATCCGTGAGCACGCCATGGGCGCGATCCTGAACGGCATCGCCCTGCACGGCGGCACCCGCCCGTACGGCGGCACGTTCCTGGTGTTCAGCGACTACATGCGCCCCTCGGTGCGGCTGGCCGCGCTGATGAAGCTGCCCGTGACGTACGTCTGGACGCACGACTCGATCGGTCTGGGCGAGGACGGCCCGACCCACCAGCCGGTGGAGCACCTGACCGCGCTGCGCGCCATCCCGGGCCTGGACGTGGTCCGCCCGGCGGACGGCAACGAGACGGTGTGGGCCTGGCGGCAGGCGCTGGAGCACACCGACCGACCGACCGCGCTGGCGCTGAGCCGCCAGGCCCTGCCGACCCTGGACCGGGAGGTTCTGGGCGATGCGTCAGGTGTGGCCAAGGGCGGTTACGTGCTGGCCGAGGCGTCCAACGGCAAGCCCCAGGTGATCATCATCGGCACCGGGTCCGAGGTGCAGCTCGCCCTGACCGCCCGGGAGCGGCTGGAGGCCGACGGCACCCCGACCCGGGTGGTCTCGATGCCCTGCCAGGAGTGGTTCTACGAGCAGGATGAGGCGTACCGGGAGTCGGTGCTCCCGCGTGGGGTAAAGGCACGGGTGAGCGTGGAGGCGGGCATCGCGATGTCCTGGCGCGGGATCGTCGGCGACCTGGGCGAGAGCGTCAGCATCGAGCACTACGGCGCGAGCGCCCCGCACACCGTGCTCTTCGAGCAGTTCGGGTTCACCCCCGACCGGATCGTGGCGGCGGCGCACGCCTCGCTGGCCCGGGTGGGCGACATCACCGGTTTCACCACCGGCAACTGAGGGAGCGTAAACGGCATGACCGACAAGCTGAATGAGCTCACCGCCGCGGGTGTGGCGGTCTGGCTCGACGATCTCTCCCGGGTGCGTCTGAGCTCCGGCGGGCTGGACCAGCTCCGCCGCGAGAAGCACGTGGCCGGGGTCACCACCAACCCGACGATCTTCGCAAAGGCGCTCAGCGACGCCGACGAGTACAACTGGCAGCTTCGCGACCTGGCCACCCGTGGCGTGGACGTCGAAGAGGCCGTCCGGATGCTCACCACGTACGACGTACGGTGGGCGTGCGACGTGATGCGCCCGTCCTACGACGGCAGCGCCGGCGTGGACGGCCGGGTCTCCATCGAGGTGGACCCGCGCAGCGCGCACGACGCCGACAAGACGGTCGCCGAGGCCAAGGCGCTGTGGTGGCTGGTCGACCGGCCCAACCTCTTCATCAAGATCCCGGCCACCGAGGAGGGCCTGTCGGCGATCGCCGACACGCTCGCCGAGGGGATCAGCGTCAACGTGACGCTGATCTTCGGCCTGGACCGCTACTCGGCGGTGATGGAGGCGTTCCTGGCCGGCCTGGAGCGGGCCAAGGCCAACGGTCACGACCTGTCCACCATCGGCTCGGTCGCGTCGTTCTTCGTCTCCCGGGTGGATTCCGAGGTCGACAAGAGGCTCGAGAAGATCGGCTCGGACCAGGCCAAGGCGCTGCGCGGCAAGGCCGCCGTGGCCAACGCGCAGCTCGCGTACGAGCGGTACACCGAGGTCTTCTCCTCGGACCGCTGGAAGGCGCTCGAGGCCGCCGGCGCGCACCCGCAGCGGCCGCTGTGGGCCTCCACCTCGACGAAGAACCCGGACTACCGGGACGTCATCTACGTCGAGGAGCTGATCGCCGCCGGAACGGTCAACACCATGCCGGAGTCGGTCATCCACGCGTACGCCGATCACGGCGAGACCCGCGGCGACACCGTCACCGGGTCCTACGACGCGGCCCGGAAGGTCTTCGCGGACCTGGAGTCGGTCGGGGTGGACATGGCGGACGTGATCGTCACCCTGGAGCGCGAGGGCGTGGAGAAGTTCGAGGCGAGCTGGCAGGAGCTGCTCGACGGCGTCAGCAAGTCGCTGAAGGCCGCGGCGAAGGGCCAGGGTGCGCCGAACAAGGCCGCCGAAGGCAACGCCAAGGCCGCCGAGAAGGCCGGTGGCGCGTGAGCGAGCCGATCAGCACCCAGCGAAGTGGAGTGGCGGCATGAGCGAGCGCAGCGAGCGAATCGGCAAGCCCAGCGTGAAGGCGCCTCATGACGGCACGGAACGAAGTGGAGTGGCGGCATGAGTGATCTTCTTGCCGGGCCGGCGGAGGCCGCCGCCGGGCTCGCCGTCTACGGCGCGGACGCGGTCGACAAGGCCGCGCCCGCCTCGACCCGGGAGGCGCTGGTCAAGGCCGGCGTCCCCGGGCGGCTGGCCGCCAAGGACACGACCCTGTGGGGTTCGGACGCCGAGGCCGAGGCGAAGATCCGGCTCGGTTGGGTGGATACCCACCAGCGCAGCCGGGAGCTGCTGGCGCAGCTCGCCGAGCTGAAGGCGGAGCTGGCCGACCTGGACCACGTCGTGCTCGCCGGCATGGGTGGCTCGTCGCTCGCCCCCGAGGTCATCACGCGGACCCTGGGCCGGCCGTTGACGGTGCTGGACACCACCGACCCGGGCCAGGTCCGGGCGGCCCTCGGTGACCGGCTGGAACGCACCGTGGTGGTGGTCGCCAGCAAGTCCGGCTCGACGGTGGAGACCGACAGCCACCGCCGCGCCTACTGGCAGGCGTTCCTGGACGCCGGGATGACCGAGGCGGAGGCCGGCCGGCACTTCGTCATCGTCACCGACCCGGGCTCGCCGCTGGAGGCGACCGCGACCGAGATGGGCGCGTTCACCGTGCTCGCCGACCCGAACGTGGGCGGCCGGTACTCGGCGCTGACCGCGTTCGGGCTGGTGCCGTCCGCGCTGGCCGGCGTCGACGTGTCGGAGCTGATCGACCAGGCCGACGCGTTGGCCCGGTCGCTCGCCGCCGACAGCGACAACCCGGCGCTGGCGCTGGGCGCCGCGCTGGGCGCCGCCGCCACGCTGGCCCGCGACAAGGTCGCCCTGGTGTCCGACGGCACCGGCATCGACGGTCTGGGCGACTGGGCCGAGCAGCTCATCGCCGAGTCGACCGGCAAGGCCGGCGTGGGCATCCTGCCGGTGGTCGTGGAGTCACCGCAGAGCCCCGGCGCGACCGGCCCCGACGTGCTGACCGTCAGCTACGGCGGCGCGCTGGCCGCCGGTGACGTGCCCGGCGGCGGCGCCGACCCGGACGTGGCCGTCAACGGCCCGCTCGGCGCGCAGTTCCTGGCCTGGGAGTACGCCACCGCGGTGGCCGGCGTGGTGCTCGGCATCGACCCGTTCAACCAGCCGAACGTCACCGAGTCCAAGGAGAACACCAACAAGATCCTGGCCTCGGGGCTGCCGACGGAGGAGCCGTCGTTCACCGAGGGCGCGATCGAGGTGTACGCGCCGCAGGGCGCCCCGGGTGACCTGGCCGGGGTGCTGCGGTGGCTGCTCGACGGGCTGGGCGACGACGGTTACCTCGCGGTGATGGCGTACCTCGACCGGTTCGCCGACGCCGACACGGCCGGGTTGCGGCCGTTGCTGGCCGGCGCGTCCGGCCGGCCGGTCACCTTCGGCTGGGGGCCGCGGTTCCTGCACTCCACCGGCCAGTACCACAAGGGCGGCCCGCAGGTGGGCAGCTACCTGCAGGTGACCGGCGCGGTCGCGGAGGACCTGGACGTGCCGGGCAAGCCGTACACCTTCGGCGAGTTGCAGGCGGCGCAGGCCGCCGGCGACCGGCAGGCCCTCGCCGGCCGGGACCGGCCGGTGCTGCGACTGCACCTGACCGACCGGGCCGCCGGGGTCGCCCAACTGCTCGACGCGGCCGGTCAGCTGCGCACGTGAGGATGGACGACGTGACCCAAGGCGTGAACCCGCTACGCGACCCGCAGGACCGCCGGTTGCCCCGGATCCCCGAGCCGTGCGCTCTGGTGATCTTCGGGGTGACCGGCGACCTGGCCCGCAAGAAGTTGCTGCCGGCGGTCTACGACCTGGCGAACCGGGGGCTGCTGCCGCCCGGTTTCGTGGTGCTCGGCTTCGCGCGCCGCGACTGGGGCGACGGTGACTTCGAGACCCTGGCCTGCGAGGCGGCCAAGAAGCACGCCCGTACGCCGTGGCGGGACGAGGTCTGGGCGCGGCTGGCCGGCAACATCAAGTTCGTGGGCGGCTCGTTCGACGACGACGCCGCCTTCGACCAGCTCGCCTCGACCTTGGACGACCTGCGCCAGACCCACGGCATCGCCGGTAACGCGGCGTTCTACTTCTCCATCCCCCCGGCCGCCTTCCCCGTCGTGCTCAAGCAGTTGGCCCGCACCGGGATGGCCGACAACGACAAGTCCGGCGGTTGGCGGCGGGTCGTGGTGGAGAAGCCGTTCGGCAACGACCTGCCGTCGGCGAAGGCGCTCAACGACCTGGTCGACGACGTGTTCACCCGGCAGGACGTCTTCCGGATCGACCACTACCTGGGCAAGGAGACCGTCCAGAACATCCTGGCCCTGCGGTTCGCCAACAACCTGTTCGAGCCGCTGTGGAACTCCAAGTACGTCGACTCGGTGCAGATCACCATGGCCGAGGACGTCGGCATCGGCACCCGGGCCGGCTTCTACGACACCGTCGGCACCGCCCGCGACGTGCTGCAGAACCACCTCCTGCAACTTCTCGCCCTGGTGGCGATGGAGGAGCCGACCAGCTTCGACGCCGACGAGATCCGGGCCGAGAAGCTGAAGGTGCTCAAGGCGATCACCCTGCCGAAGGACGTGGCCCGGGACACCGTCCGGGGCCAGTACCTGCCCGGCTGGGTGGGCGGCGAGCGCGCGGTCGGCTACCGGGAGGAGCGGGACGTGCCCGCCGACTCCACCACGGAGACGTACGTGGCGGTGCGCCTCGGCATCCAGAACCGGCGCTGGGCCGAGGTACCGTTCTACATCCGGGCCGGCAAGCGACTCCCCCGGCGGGTCACCGAGGTCGCCATCATGTTCAAGAAGGCGCCGCACCTGCCGTTCAACGACGCCGACATGGAGTCGCTGGGCAACAACCAGTTGGTCATCCGGGTGCAGCCGGACGAGGGCGTGGTGCTCAAGTTCGGCTCGAAGGTACCGGGCACCACCATGGAGGTCCGCGACATCGCCATGGACTTCCAGTACGGCGAGGCGTTCACCGAGTCCAGCCCGGAGGCGTACGAGCGGCTCGTCCTGGACGTGCTGATCGGGGACCGCACGCTGTTCCCGGACGCCGCCGAGGTCGAGCAGAGCTGGCAGGTCATCGACCCGCTGGAGCACGCCTGGGTGGGCACCACCCCGGAGCCGTACCGGGCCGGCGAGTGGGGTCCACGGGCGGCTGACGAGATGCTGGCCCGTGAGGGCCGCGCTTGGAGAAGAGCATGATCGGGCTGTGGGACACCACCGGCAACGAGGTGGTCAAGGCGCTGGCCGCCGAGCGGCGTAGCGCCGGTGGTGTGGCCAGCGGCATGGCGCTCACCCTCATCGTGGTGGTGGACGAGAAGCGCGTGCGCGAGGCGGAGGCGGCGGCGACCATCGCCGCCGCCGCCCACCCGTGCCGGCTGGTGGTCGTGGTCCGCTCAGACATCGAGCGGGACCGGAACCGGCTGGACGCGGAGATCGTGGTCGGCGGTCGTCTCGGCCCGTGCGAGGCCGTGGTCACTCGGATGTACGGGCGGCTCGCCCTGCACGCCGAGTCGGTGGTCATGCCGCTGCTGGTGCCGGACGTACCGGTGGTGACCTGGTGGCACGGTGAGCCGCCCGCGGAGATCGCCACCGACTTCCTCGGTGTGGTCGCGGACCGGCGGATCACCGACTCCGCGCAGGCCGCCGACCCGGTGGAGGCGCTGCGCCAGCGGGCCCGGGACTACGCCCCGGGCGACACCGACCTGGCGTGGACCCGGATCACCCCGTGGCGGACCCTGGTCGCCGGGGCGTTCGACACCACCAGCGAGCAGGTCACCGAGGCGACCGTCGTCGCGCCACCCAGCGACCCGACGGCGGCCCTGATGGTCGGTTGGCTGTCCAGCCGGCTCGGCATCACCCCGCGCCGGGTGGACACCGACGAGTTCCCCCGCATGCGCGAGGTGCAGTTGACCTGCGCCAACGGCGACAAGCTGACGCTGACCCGCGAGGACAGCCTGGCGGTGTTCCGGCGGACCGGTCAGGAGGATCGGGCGCTGCCGCTGGTCCGTCGGCCGCTCGGCGACGAGCTGGCCGAGGAGCTGCGCCGCCTCGACGCCGACCAGGTGTACGCGGAGGCGTTGGGCGCGACCGCCGGCCTGCGCGGTCTGGAGCAGCGCCCGCCGCAGCGGGTGCACGTCTGGAAGGATCCGGCCACGGCCCAGCGCGCCGAGGCCGGGGTCACCGCGCACACCGGCACGAGCGGCGAGAGCTGAGCAGTACGACACCGGCAGGGCCGGGACGCACCGTCCCGGCCCCGCACCGCCACCTCCGGACGCTCGGCGTCCGGGCACGACGCGACAGCGACCGCCCAGCGGTCCGGAAACGAAGGCACAACCCATGAGTGAGGCGAGTGTCGCCGTCCACGCCGACGCCGATCTGCTGGCGCAGGCCGTGGCGGCCCGACTGCTGGTGAAGGTGCTCGACGCCCAGGCCGACCGGGGCGAGGCCGCGGTGGTCCTCACCGGTGGTCGGGTCGCCGCCGCCGTCTACCGGGCGGTGGCGCAGCTGCCGGCCCGCGACGCGGTCGACTGGTCCCGGGTCGACGTGTGGTGGGGCGACGAGCGGTTCCTGCCGTCCGGTGACCCGGAGCGCAACGAGACCCAGGCGCGGGCCGCCCTGCTGGACTCGGTGCCGCTGGACCCGGCCCGGGTGCACGCCATGCCGGCCTCCGACGGCCCGGCCGGCAACGACCCCGAGGCGGCCGCCGCCGCGTACGCCGAGGAGCTGGCCCGCGCCGCCCGGCCGGGGCACGCCGCGCTGCCGCACTTCGACGTGCTGATGCTCGGTGTGGGCGAGGACGGGCACGTCGCCTCGGTCTTCCCGGAGCACCCGGTGCACCACGACACGCGGCCGGTCAGCGCGGTGCGGGGCAGCCCGAAGCCGCCGCCGGTGCGGACCACCCTCACCCTGGGGGCGATCAACACCGCCGAGGAGGTCTGGCTGGTGGCCGCCGGCGCCGACAAGGCACGCGCGGTGGGCATGGCTCTGGCCGGCGCGGGGCCGGTGCAGCTCCCGGCCGCCGGGGTGCACGGCGTGGACCGTACCCGCTGGTTGCTGGACCGCGCGGCCGCTGCGGACGTGCCGGCCCGCCTGCGCAGCCTGCGGTAAGTGAAAGGAAGGGCCCCTTATTATCGCCTGGCGTTGAATAAGGGGCCCTTCCTTTCACTCGCCGCGTCGGCGGCGCAGCGCGGCGAGGGCCTCGGCCAGCAACGCCTCCCCCTCCTCGGCGGTACGCCGCTCCTTCACGTACGCCAGGTGGCTCTTGTAGGGCTCGGCGCGGACCCGTCCGGGCGGGTTCTCGGCGTCCAGGCCGGCGGGGAGCCCGCAGCGGGGGCAGTCCCACAGCGGCGGCGCCGTGGCGTCGGCCGCGATCCGGATGTCGGTCTGGTGATCGTTGCGGCACCAGTAGGTGACGGCCTGTCGGGGGGCCGGCTGGTGCCGCTCGTCCGGGCGCATGGGCGCGGACCCGACGCGGGCGCCACGGATGACATTGCCACTGGGCACGGCTGCTCGCTCCTGTCGTCGGAGGGGACCCGCCGCCGTCGGGGATGGGCGGCGGGCGACGCGGTGCAGCGGAGAAAATACTGCGCGCGGCCCGTCGAGTGACGGACCGCGCGCAGATTGTACGACTTGGCGGGCTTGCTCAGGTGCCGCTGTTCATCTGGAGACGGAGCCAAAGACCCAGCCCGACGATTGCCGCGAACCAGACGACACCCACCAGAACGGTGTACCGATCCAGGTTCTTCTCGGCCACCGAGGAGCCGGCGAGGCTGGAGCTGACACCGCCGCCGAACATGCTCGACAACCCGCCGCCCTTACCGCGGTGCAGCAGGATGAGCAGGGTGAGCAGAATGCTCGTGATGACCAGCAACACGATCAACGTGTATGCGAACCAGATCGGCATGGCTGGGGGCAGTCCTCTCGTAGCGATCCTCGCCCGGACAGGTCGGGCACTCCGGCACCGGCCGGTGGACGGGCGGTGTCCAGAATAGCGAGCGATCAGCGAGCGATGTGCTCGGGGAAGCGGCAGATCTGCGCGAATTCCTCCGCGTCCAGGCTCGCGCCGCCCACCAGGCCGCCGTCCACGTCCGGCTGGGCCATGATCGAGGCGACGTTTGACGCCTTGACCGAGCCGCCGTAGAGGACCCGGACGGCGTCAGCGGTCTCGGCGTCGAAGCGCTCAGCCAGCCGCTGGCGGACCGCGCCGCAGACCTCCTGGGCGTCCTCCGGCGTGGCCGTCTTGCCGGTGCCGATCGCCCAGACCGGCTCGTACGCGATGACCACCTGGCGTACCTGCTCGGGCGTGAGCCCGGCGAGGCCCCCGTCGAGCTGGTCGGAGCAGTGCGCCACGTGGGTGCCCTGCTCGCGCACGTCCAGCCCCTCCCCCACGCAGAGGATGGGGGTCAGGCCGTGCGTGAGCGCCGCCTTCACCTTCGCGTTGACGACCGAGTCGTCCTCGTGGTGGTAGGCCCGCCGCTCGGAGTGCCCGACCACCACGTACGTGCAGCCGAGCTTGGCCAGCAGCGGCCCGGAGATGTCACCGGTGTACGCGCCGGAGGCGTGCGGGGACAGGTCCTGCCCGCCGTAGCCGATCAGCAGCTTGTCGCCGTCCACCGCCGTCTGCACGGTGCGCAGGTCGGTGAAGGGCGGCAGCACCACCGTCTCGACCTCGGTGAGCTGCTTCTCGGTGAGGCTCGCGGCCAACTTCTGCACGAGCAGGTTGGCCTCGAGGTGGTTGAGGTTCATCTTCCAGTTGCCGGCCATCAACGGCCGGCGGGTCGTGCTCGCCATGCTCAGTTCTCCAGGGCCGCGATGCCGGGGAGGGTCTTGCCCTCCAGGTACTCCAGGGAGGCGCCGCCACCGGTGGAGATGTGACCGAAGCTCGACTCGTCCAGGCCCAACGCCCGCACGGCCGCCGCGCTGTCACCGCCGCCGACGACGCTGAACGCGTCGGCCTTGGTGATCGCCTCGGCGACACCCCGGGTGCCGGCCGCGAAGGCGGCCATCTCGAACACGCCCATCGGCCCGTTCCAGAAGATCGTCTTCGCCTGGGACAGGGCGGCGGCGAAGCCGGCCACCGTCTCCGGGCCGATGTCCAGGCCGAGCCGGTGGCTCGGGATGCCGTCGACGCGGACCGTGTCGTGCGCGGCGTCCGGCGCGAACGCGTCCGCGACCACCACGTCGACCGGGAGCAGGATCTTGCCGTCGGCCCGCTCCAGCAGGTTGCGGCAGGTCTCGACCATGTCCTTCTCCAGCAGCGAGGTGCCCACCTCCAGGCCCTGGGCCTTGAGGAAGGTGAAGCACATCCCGCCGCCGATGAGCAGCCGGTCGACCGTCGGCAGCAGCGCCTCGATCACGGCCAGCTTGTCGGAGACCTTGGACCCGCCGAGCACCACCACGTACGGCCGCTCGGGCTCGCTGGTCAGCTTGGAGAGCACCTCGACCTCGCGCAGCACCAGCCGGCCGGCCACGTGCGGCAGCCGCGCCGGCACGTCGTACACGCTGGCGTGCTTGCGGTGCACGGCGCCGAACGCGTCGTCGACGTACGCGTCGCCGAACGCGGCGAGCTGGTCGGCGAACGCGCCCCGGTCGGCCTCGTCCTTGCTGGTCTCACCGGCGTTGAAGCGCAGGTTCTCCAGCAGGGCGACCTGGCCGTCGGCCAGGTCGGCGACGGTCGAGCGGGCGGAGTCACCGACGGTGTCGGTGGCGAAGTGCACCGGCGCGCCGAGCAGCTCACCGAGCCGGTCGGCGACCGGGCTCAGGCTGAACTGCGGGTCGGGCGCGCCCTTCGGGCGGCCCAGGTGCGAGCAGACGACCACCTTCGCGCCGGCCTCGACCAGCGCGCCCAGGGTCGGCAGCACGGCGCGGATGCGGCCGTCGTCGGTGATGGCACCGGACTGCTTGTCGAGCGGGACGTTCAGGTCGGCGCGCACCAGCACGCGCCGACCCGACACCCCCTCGGCGAGCAGGTCGTCGAGGGTCCGGATGCTCACAGCGAGGTACCGACCAGCTTGACGAGGTCGACGAGGCGGTTCGAGTAGCCCCACTCGTTGTCGTACCAGCCGACGACCTTGACCTGGTTGCCGATGACCTTGGTCAGCGGCGCGTCGAAGATGCACGACGCCGGGTCGGTGACGATGTCGGAGGAGACGATCGGGTCCTCGTTGTAGACCAGGATGCCCTTGAGCGGGCCCTCCGCGGCGGCCTTCAGCGCGGCGTTGACCTCGTCCACGGTGGTCTCCCGGCCGACCTCGACGGTCAGGTCGGTGGCCGAGCCGGTCGGGATCGGCACCCGCAGCGCGTACCCGTCGAGCTTGCCCTTCAGCTCCGGCAGCACCAGGCCGATGGCCTTCGCGGCGCCGGTGGAGGTCGGGACGATGTTCAGCGCGGCGGCGCGCGCCCGGCGCAGGTCCTTGTGCGGCGCGTCCTGCAGGTTCTGGTCCTGGGTGTACGCGTGGATCGTCGTCATCAGACCCTTGGTGATGCCGAACGTGTCCTGCAGGACCTTCGCCATCGGGGCGAGGCAGTTCGTCGTGCACGAGGCGTTGGAGATGATGGTGTGCTTCGCCGGGTCGTAGGTGTCGTGGTTGACACCCATGACCACGGTGACGTCCTCGTTCTTCGCCGGGGCGGAGATGATGACCTTCTTGGCGCCGCCGTCGATGTGCGCCTTGGCCTTGGTGCCGTCGGTGAAGAAGCCCGTCGACTCGATGACGACGTCCGCGCCGACCTCGCCCCACGCCAGCGCCGCCGGGTCCTTCTCGGCGAACGCCTTGATGGTCTTGCCACCGACGGTGATCTCGTCGGCGGTGGCCTTCACCTCGTACGGCAGGCGACCCAGGATGCTGTCGTACTTGAGCAGGTGGGCGAGCGTGCCGTTGTCGGTCAGGTCGTTGACCGCCACGACCTCGATGTCGGCGTCGGACGCCAGCACTGCCCGGAAGAAGTTACGGCCGATTCGGCCAAAGCCGTTGATGCCAACCCGGATGGTCACAGGTCCCATCTCCTCGCGTTCTGGTCCGCCGGCTTGACTCAACGGGCCGGCGGGAATGGTGTGCGCCGACCGTTGGAGCCGGCCGTCGACGGTTCATCTCGGCCACCCCGCCGCGCGGTCTGAGGACCTGACCGCCCGAGGCGGTGGGCACGACGAGAGGTGCCGATGTCGGCCCCCTTGCCGTACTCAGCGACCCTATCCGAGCGTGCGGGAGCACGCCGCGCCGGGGCGTGCTCCCGGCGCACCGTACGGGCCCACCGTCCTATCAGACCACGAGCATGTCGGGCGTGACGGCTGCTTCCGTATCCGGGATGCCGAGGTCCCGGGCCCGCTTGTCGGCCAGCGCCAGCAGGCGGCGGATCCGCCCGGCGATGGCGTCCTTGGTCAGCGGCGGGTCGGCCAGCGCCCCCAGCTCCTCCAGCGACGCCTGCCGGTGCTCCAGGCGCAGCCTCCCCGCGTCGGTGAGGTGGTTGGGGGCCTCGTCGGCCAGGATCTCCAGGGCGCGGGTGACCCGGGCGGCGGCGGCCACCGCGGCGCGCGCCGAGCGGCGCAGGTTCGCGTCGTCGAAGTTCGCGAGCCGGTTGGCGGTGGCCCGCACCTCCCGGCGTACCCGACGTTCCTCCCAGGCCAGCACGCTGGAGTGCGCGCCGATGCGGGTGAGCAGCGCGGCGATCGCGTCGCCGTCCTTCACGACGACCCGGTCCACCCCGCGTACCTCACGGTTCTTGGCCGTGATGCCGATCCGGCGGGCCGCGCCGACCAGCGCGAGCGCCGACTCCGGCCCCGGGCAGGTGATCTCCAACGCGCTGGAGCGGCCGGGCTCGGTGAGCGAGCCGTGCGCCATGAACGCGCCCCGCCACGCCGAGACCGCGCAGCAGACGTTCGCCGCCACCACGTGCGGGGGCAGCCCCCGCACCGGCCGGCCGCGCACGTCCAGCAGGCCGGTCTGCCGCGCGAGCGCCTCGCCGTCCTTGACCACCCGGACGATGAAGTGGCTGCCCTTGCGCAGCCCGCCGGAGGCGAGCACGTGGATCTCGCTCGGGTAGCCGTAGACCTCGGCGATCTCCCGGCGCAGCCGACGCGCCACCGCGCCGGTGTCCAGCTCCGCCTCCACCACCACCCGGCCGGAGACGATGTGCAGCCCTCCGGCGAAGCGCAGCAGCGCGGCCATCTCCGCCCGCCGACAGCAGGGCTTGGGCACGTCGACCCGACTCAGCTCGTCCTTGACCGCAGCCGTCATCGCCATTGTGCGTCCCCTCACGGACCTGTTCCGGCGTGTCGCCGGTGATTACGTACGTGTCTAACGATCGGCGCCCAGGACAGGCACCAGCGCGGCGCCCAGGGCAGCCGGATCATGGCGGGGAGTGCCGTCGGTGACGGCGACGGGGGCTAGGACCAGGCGGGCACCCAGCGATTCTGCCGCACGTTCGACCGGTTCCGGGTCACCCACCGCCTTGGCGTCCGCCAGCACGAGATCAACCTTCAGCTCCGGCAGGTACCAGTGCAGCGCCGCCAGATGATCGGCGACCGAGAGGCCGAGGGTCTCCTTCTCCGCGGCCAGGTTCAGCGTGACCAGGCGTCGGGCCGAGCTGGACACGATCGCGTCGGCCAACTGCGGCACCAGCAGGTGCGGCAGCACGCTCGTGTACCAGCTACCCGGCCCGAAGATCAACCAGTCCGCCGCGCCGATCGCGGCCAGGGCCTCGGCGCAGGCCGCCGGGGCGGCCGGCGTCAGGCGCAGCGACTCGACCCGCCCGGTCGTGACCGCCACCTGGTGCTGACCGCGCACGGTCCGCACCTCGTCCGGGGCGTCCGGGTCGACCCCGCGCACCCGCGCCTCGATGTCGACCGGCTGGCGCGACATCGGCAGCACCCGCCCGACCGCGCCGAGCATCGCCCCGGCGTGCTCCAGCGCCGCCACCGGGTCGCCGAGCAGCTCCATGAGGCCGCTGAGCACCAGGTTGCCCACCGCGTGCCCGGCCAGGCCGTCCGCGCGGGCCCCGTCACCCGCCGCCGGGTCCGCGTCTGTCGGCTTTCGGGCAACCGGGTCCGCGTCCGTCCGCAGCGCGTCGCCGGCTGCCGGGGTCGCGTGCGCTCGGGCAACCGGGTCCGCGCCCACGCCGGGCGCGTCGCGCGCCGCCGGGGCCGCGTCGGTCCCGGCATGCTGGGGTACGCGGACAGCCTGCGCCGCCGCGAAGCGGTGCTGGAAGAGCCCGGCGCTGCGTCGGGTGGCCGGATGGTCGCCGGCCAGCGCGACCAGGGCCTGCCGCAGGTCACCCGGGGGCAGGCCACCCCGTTCGGCGCGCAGCCGGCCACTGGAACCGCCGTCGTCGCCGACCGTCACCACGGCGGTGATGTCCAGGTCGAGTTCGGGGGCGCAGTGCCGCAGCGCGCGCAGCGACGCCGACAGGCCGTGCCCGCCGCCGAACGCCACCACCCGGCGCGTCGTCATTCCCGCCCCAGGTCGCGGTGCTGGGCGTTCGCCGCCAGCCCCGACTGACGCAGCCGGCCGGCCAGCTCCTCGGCGATGGCCACGCTGCGGTGCTTGCCGCCGGTGCAGCCCACGGCCACGGTCAGGTACCGCTTGCCCTCCCGCTCGAACCCCGTGGTGGTGGCGTTGACCAGGTCGGCGTACGAGGCCACGAAGGCGTCCGCGCCCTCCTGCCCCAGCACGTACGCGCTGACCGCCTCCTCCCGGCCGGTGTGCTCGCGCAGCTCCGGCACCCAGTACGGGTTGGGCAGAAACCGGGCGTCCAGCACGAAGTCGGCGTCCGGCGGCAGGCCGTACTTGAAGCCGAACGAGAGCACGGTCACCCGCAGCCGCCGGGCGTCCTCGCCGCCGAACAGCTCCTCGATGCGCCGGCGGAGCTGGTTGACGTTCAGGTGGCTGGTGTCGATGATCACGTCGGCCTGGTCGCGGGCCTCCTCCAGCAGCCCGCGCTCGACGGCGATACCGTCGGCGAGCCGCCCGTCACCCTGCAACGGGTGCGAGCGCCGGACACTCTCGAACCGACGGATCAGCACCTCGTCGTCGGCGTCGACGAACACCACCCGGGGCGAGAAGCCGCGCTCCTTCAGCTCCCGGATCGCCCCCGCCAGGTCGGTGGAGAAGGCGCGCGAGCGCACGTCCAGGACCATCGCCGTACGCCGGGCGGCGCCGCCGGCCTTGAACGCCAGCTCGGCCATGTCGAGCATGAGCGCCTGCGGCAGGTTGTCCACGACGTAGTAGCCGACGTTCTCCAACGCGCGGGCGACGGTGCTGCGACCGCCACCGGACAGCCCGGTGACCACCACCAGGGTGGTCTCCGACTCGGCCGTCGGCTGCCCGTCACCGACAGTGTGCGCCTCGCTCACCCGTACCCCCAAGACGTGGCGCCGCGGCCGCCATCGGCCGCGATTGGTCAATCAGCGACTCTATCCCGCCGGTCGGGGTGGGCACGGGCACGCCCGCCGCCGCGCGCCGCGGGCGGGCCGGGGGCGTGGTAGCGCCGCCCTCCGGCGACGGAACGTTCAGCCGCGCGGATCGCGTCGCAGGCCGGTCACGAACGACGACCAGGCGTCCCGGCCGAAGACGAGCGCCGGGCCGCCCGGGTCCTTGGAGTCCCGCACCGCCAGCCCCTCGGGGAGTACGGCCACCTCGACGCAGTTCGAGCCGCTTGCACTGCTCCGGCTGCTCTTACACCACGTGGCCGTGGGAGTGTCCGGAGCCGTCATCGGTCAAACCCCTTGCGTCCCGGTCAGTAGTCACCCGCCACCCGTGCCAGGAAGCCAGCCGACTCGTCAGGGTCGAGCGCCTTGGCCATGAGGTGATCGAACATGAGTCTATATCGGGCGACGTGCCTCTCCTCTTCGAGCAGGAGCGTGCTGGAGTCGTTGTCGAGATAGACGACGGTGGGGTCCAGGCTCGGATCGGCATAGTCGAGCAGGGTGAACGGGCCGCCCATTCCCGCGTGCGCGCCGGCGGCGAACGGCAAGATCTGGATCTCGACAGTAGGCAGCTCACATGCCTCGATCAGGCGGGCGAGCTGCGCTCGCATCACGTCCCTGCCACCCACGACGCGACGGACAGCCGCCTCATCAAGCACCATCCACAGCTTCGGCGGCACGTCGCGCGAGAGCATGGCCTTGCGGGCGAGTCGGGCTGCCACCCGCCGGTCGGTCTCGTCCTGGTCGGCGGTGCTGCGACCCGCTCTGACGATGGCGCGGACGTACTGCTCCGTCTGCAACAGGCCGGGAACGTACAGACACTCGAACGCGCTGATCGACGTCGCCTCCGCCTCGAAGCCGACGAAGTCGTCCGGCAGCACGTCGCCGTACGCGCTCCACCACCCCTTCTGCCGGGACTGCCGCAGCAGCGCGTTCAGCGACTCCCGCTCGCCCTCGGATGCGTCGTAGAGGTCGAGCAGCGGGGGCAGGTCCTTGGGCATCACCCGCGAGTGTCCGAGTTCGAAGCGGATGACCTTCGTCCGGTGCCAGCCCAGGATCTTGGCGACCTCCTCGGCGGTGTGCCCGGTGCGGTCCCGCAGGCGGCGCAACTCGCGCCGCAGCCGGCGGGCTCTGATCGTCGGACTGGGCACCTGTGCCATCGCCGCCGTCACCTCCACTGTGAGTGATCGATTCTTACCCAAGAGCGACGACACCTCAAGCATCTGTTTCCAAAGAATGGCGACGTTGCATTTTTGCCTCGCCTGGTCCAGGCTCTTGACGAGGATCCGCTACGGAGAGGCAGGGCATCGTGACGGACAATCGATCGTCTCGTTGGGATGGTGAGTCCCGGCGGCCCCGTGACGGCCAGGACGACCTGACCGACCTGCTCGACCGGGCCGACGTGTCCGAGCGGGTCCGGGCCGCCATCGAATTCGCGTTGGCAACGCCGGAGACACTGTCGTCGTACCTCATCGCTCTGGGTCCGACGGAGCGCGAGCGGCCGGCGGCCCGGCGCTGGACGCTGCACCTGTCCTACCTGGCGACGGACCTGACGGAGGCCCGCGACCAGGCCGTCGTCTACACGGAGGGGTTGACCGCCCTGCGCCCCGAGGTGGCCGCCGGGGCCGCGCTGCTGTCCCGGGCCGACGCCTGGCACCACGTCGAGCCGGTGTTCTGCGGCCGGAGCGGCCCCGACAACGAAGTCTGCATGGACGTCAACGGACACCCCGGCTTCCACAGCGCGGCCGGCATCGGTGGGCTCTGCTGGGGCGACGGAGACGGCACGTCGGCGCAGTGACCGTCGCGGCGCGGCGGACGCGCCGGCCGCCGTGCGGGCGATGCTGTCGGGGAGGGCTCGTAGACTCCCCGGATGGCTTCCCCGACCGAGCTGCGGACCGACGACGCGCTGGCGGCGCTGCGCCGGGTGTTCGGCTACGACGCCTTCCGCGGCTTCCAGCAGCAGGTCATCGACCATGTCGTCGCCGGCGGCGACGCGCTGGTGCTGATGCCCACCGGTGGCGGCAAATCGCTGTGCTACCAGATCCCGGCCCTGGTCCGCGACGGCGTCGCGGTCGTCGTGTCGCCGCTGATCGCGCTCATGCAGGACCAGGTGGACGCGCTCACCGCGGTCGGCGTACGCGCCGGCTTCCTCAACTCGACGCAGACCCTCGACGCCCGCCGCCGGGTCGAGGCGGCCTTCGTGGCCGGCGAGCTGGACCTGCTCTACCTGGCGCCGGAGGCGCTCGGCGTCCGGTCCACCCTCGCCCTGCTCGACCGGGGGCGCATCTCCCTGTTCGCGATCGACGAGGCGCACTGCGTGTCGCAGTGGGGGCACGACTTCCGGCCCGACTACCTGGCCCTGTCGATGCTGCACGAGCGGTGGCCGCAGGTCCCCCGCATCGCGTTGACCGCCACCGCGACGAGCGCCACCCGCCGCGAGATCGCCAGCAGGCTGGGCCTCGACGACGCGCGACACTTCGTGGCCAGCTTCGACCGGCCCAACATCCAGTACCGGATCGTGCCCAAGCGGGAGCCCCGCAAGCAACTGCTCGCCCTGCTGCGCGACGAGCATCCCGGTGACGCGGGCATCGTCTACTGCCTGTCCCGCGCCTCGGTCGACAAGACCGCCGAGTTCCTGACCGCCAACGGCATCGCCGCGCTGCCCTACCACGCCGGCCTCGACGCGGCGACCCGCGCCGCCAACCAGCACCGCTTCCTGCGCGAGGACGGCCTGGTCATGGTGGCCACCATCGCCTTCGGCATGGGCATCGACAAGCCCGACGTCCGCTTCGTGGCCCACCTCGACCTGCCCAAGTCGGTCGAGGGCTACTACCAGGAGACCGGCCGCGCCGGCCGCGACGGGCTGCCGTCCACCGCCTGGCTGGCGTACGGCCTGCAGGACGTGGTGCAGCAGCGCAAGCTGATCGAGACGTCCGACGGCGACCTGGCCCATCGCCGCAACCTCGCCGCGCACCTCGACGCGATGCTCGCGCTCTGCGAGACGGTCCGGTGCCGCCGGGTGCAGCTACTCGAATACTTCGGCGAGAGCGAAACCTCGGCCTGCGGCAACTGCGACACCTGCCTCAACCCACCGGAGTCCTGGGACGGCACGGTCGCCGCCCAGAAGCTGCTGTCCACCGTGTTCCGCCTCGACCGCGAACGCAACCAGCGGTTCGGCGCCGGGCACTGCGTCGACATCCTGCTCGGCAAGCAGACCGACAAGATCAGCCAGTACGGTCACGACGCGCTGACCGTCTTCGGTATCGGCACGGAGTTGAGCGAGGCCGAGTGGCGGGGCGTGGTCCGGCAGCTCCTCGCCGAAGGGCTGCTCGCCGTCGAGGGCGACTACGGCACGCTCGCGCTGACCGAGGCGAGCGCCGACGTGCTTGGCCGTCGTCGTACCGTCACCATGCGCCGCGAACCGGAGAAGCCGGCGTCGAGCCGCTCGTCGAAGCCGCGCGGCTCGTCCACCGTCGCGGCCGAGCTGACCCCGGCCGCCGCGTCCGTCTTCGAACGGCTGCGCGCCTGGCGGGCGGCCACCGCCAAGGAGCAGGGCGTGCCGGCGTACGTCATCTTCCACGACGCGACGCTGCGCCAGATCGCGAGCGACGAGCCCACCTCGCTGGCCGAACTGTCCCGCGTCAACGGCGTCGGCGAGAACAAACTCGCCAAGTACGGCGAGCAGATCCTGGCCGTCCTCGCTGGCGAGTGACCTTATGCCGAAAGGGCCGGACCCCGTGGGGTCCGGCCCTTTGCGGTGTGGTTGTCAGCTGGTGGCGTAGCCGCGGGTGGCGATCCAGTCGGCGAGGTGTTCGACGGTGATGTCGTAGGCGGCGGTGTTCGCATCGGCGGAGTCGGCGATCCGCACGGTGTTGCCGTCATCGCGGTAGCCCACGACGCTGATGTAGTGCCCGCCCTCGAAGGAGTGCGTGTTGCCGTCGGTGTCGACGCTGGTGCCGGCGATGTTCGCGACCACGGCCCGACCGTCATCAACGGTCTTGACGATGTCGGCGCGCAACCGGTCGGTCTGGGTGGCGTCGGCGTCGGGCTTGCTGATCTCCACGCTGTGGTAGGCGTCCGACTTACCGGTCTCCTTGTTCAACACCGGCGTGATGTCGTTAATGCTGTTGGTGCCGGCCTCGGTGGTGCCCATCTCCTTGGCCATCGCGTCCACGCTGATGTCCTTGCCCTGCACACTCAGCGCGTTACGGGTAGCGGCCGGACCGCAGTAGTAGAAGTTCGGCTGCGCCTCATACCGCACACCCAACTGCCGCTCACCATGACCCTTACGCTCAGCCTGCGACTGCGACTGCGACTGGGACGTCGGCTTGGCGGTGCTCTCCGCGGCGAACGCGGCCGTGACGGGGCCGGCGATAGCGCCGCCGGTGAACGCGAGACCAGCAGCGGTCAGAGCGGTCTTACGAATCAGATCGGTACGCATGATGGCGTGCTCCTCTGCGTCGGGGGAAACGCGCACTCGGCACACGGGGGCATGCCGGGCGGGGAAAGATCGTGGGGGGATCAGCCGGCGGCCCAGCAGGGGCCTGCTCGGATATTCCGGAGGGTGGTCCAACGGTCCGGGTCAGCGGATCATTCCCCCGCTGATGGACCGGGCGCCGGCCGGTGGTGCTCGGCCGTGCGGGGGATGTAACGACGCCGGCCTGGCGGGTGTTCCCGGCCGCGGCTACCGGCTCTGGGCCGGCGTGCTGCTCGGCGGCGCGGGGGATGTAACGACACCGACCCGGCGGGTGTTCCCGGCCGCGGCTACCGGCTCTGGGCCGGCGAGCTGCTCGGCGGCGCGGGGGATGTAACGACGCCGGCCCGGCGGGTGTTCCCGGCGGCTGTGGCGCACTGCGACCGGTGTCGTGCGGCTGTGACCCGAGGGTCGCGGCGGCGTGCCAGATACAACGACCCGACCCGGCCCGCGATTTCCGCCGCCGGGATGCGACCCGTCACGGCACCCACCCCTGAACAGGACAAACCGCCCAGGCGGGACAGACCGTCAGGCCCCACCGGGGATGATCGACTCGACATCGCCGAAGTGGCGGCATCTGCGCACAAAGGATGCCCCCACATCGGCGACCTGGAGTCGATCGAGGCGCGGGCACGATCGACCCCGAGTACCCAAGCGCCACCCGACCACCAAAACCGGACAAATCGTGACGCCCGACCCGACCCGACGCGAGCCGAGCCGACCCGACGCGAGCCGAAGCGAGCCGAAGCCGAGCGGACGCGAGCCGACCCGAGCCGAGCCGATGCCGACGCCGACAGGCCACGCCTGGGCGGGTCCGATGATCTGCGCAATATCGGGGATGTTGCTGCCTCAGCCCGTCGTGAGGCAGCAACATCCCCGAAAGTGTTGTCTCACCAACCAGGGCGCACCAGCCCAACTGAGGGTGAGACGGCGCACGAGGGGCAAGATCGTGCTCGAACTAGGAAAGAGGCCCCTCGCCGCGCGGCCGAGGCCACTACAACCAGGATCGAGCACGATCATGGGGTCTGCGGCGGCGGCGCGTTCCGTATTCAGGTAGGTGGACAGGCAGCTGCTCACTGGCGACACCGGGAGCAGGCGTGCGGAGCAACGCCCAGGCCGGCAAAGTGCCACTTCGCCCCGGTGACCCCACCATGCCGGCCCGACAGGACGGGCCCGGATCGTCGCCCATATCAGGTCATGTCGCCCATACGGCGCGCGGCAGGAGCATGCGCGCCTCGGGGCGAGGTGGTGATCCACACGACTTCGGCGATAGCGCGCTATACCAGCCGGTTGATAGCCCGATATCGCCGAAGTCGAGTCGATCATGGCGAAGGCAAGCCCTCGACCGCTGGCTCAGCGGCAGAAGCCGCCCCCGCAGGGGGTGCGCTCTCCGCGTCGGAGGTCGCCTCCGCGCCGGTGTCGGCCGGCACCCCCGTCTCCAGGGCGGCCAGGATCGCCTCGGCGGTACGACGACCGACCCCGGGTACCTCGGTGATCTCGTCGACGGTTGCCGTGGAGAGCCGCTTGAGCGAGCCGAAGTGGCGTAGCAGCGCCTTGCGGCGTACCTCGCCCAGGCCGGGGACATTGTCCAGCGCCGACTCGGTCATCCGCTTGGAGCGGCGCTGGCGGTGGAACGTGATGGCGAAGCGGTGCGCCTCGTCGCGGACGCGTTGCAGCAGGTAGAGGCCCTCGGAGGTGCGCGGCAGGATGACCGGGAACTCGTCGTCCGGGAGCCAGACCTCCTCCAGCCGCTTGGCGAGGCCGCAGAGCGCGACGTCGTCGATGCCCAGGTCGGCGAGGGCCTGCGCGGCGGCCGCGACCTGCGGGGCGCCGCCGTCGACGACCACCAGCTGCGGCGGGTACGCGAACTTTCGCGGCCGGCCGGTGGTCGGGTCGATCAGGACACCGACCTGCGGATCGACGGGGTCGACCGGGGTGGACGGGTCGTCGGCCGACTCCACACCCACCTCGCCCGTCTCGGCCCGCGCGTCGAGGTAGCGGGCAAAGCGGCGACGCAGCACCTCGGACATCGCGGACAGGTCGTCGGTGGCGCCCCGGACGATGAACCGCCGGTACTCGCTCTTGCGGGGCAACCCGTCCTCGAAGACCACCATGCTGGCCACCACATCGGTGCCCTGGATCTGGGAGATGTCGAAGCACTCGATGCGCAACGGCGAGGTGCGCATGCCCAGCGCCTCGCTGATCTCGTCGAGGGCCTTGCCGCGGGTGGTCAGGTCGCCGGAGCGTTTGAGCTTGTGCCGGGCCAGCGCGTCCTTGGCGTTGCGCTCGACCGTCTCCAGCAGGGTGCGCTTGTCGCCGCGCTGCGGCACGCGCAACGACACCCGGCTGCCGCGGTGGCTGGTGAGCCAGTCGGCGAGCGCGTCCGCGTCGGCCGGCAGCTCGGGCACCAGAAGCTCACGGGGTACGTCCGCCTCGCCGTGCTCGCCGCCGTACACCTGGGTGCAGAAGTGGTGCACCAGGTCGCCGGTGGTCAGGTCCTCGGTCTTCTCCACCACCCAGCCGCGCTGGCCGCGGACCCGGCCGTCGCGGACGTGGAAGACCTGCACGGCCGCCTCGAGCGGGTCGTCGGCGAACGCGACCACGTCGGCGTCGGTGCCGTCGCCGAGCACGACGGTCTGCTTCTCCATGGCCCGGCGCAGGGCGGCCACGTCGTCGCGCAGGCGGGCGGCCCGTTCGAACTCCAACGCCTCGCTGGCCTCGGTCATCTCGCGTTCGATCTTGCGGACCATGGTGTCGGTGCGGCCGGCCATGAAGTCGCAGAACCCGTCGACGATGGCACGGTGCTCGTCGGCCGAGACGGTGCCGACGCACGGGGCCGAGCACTTGCCGATGTAGCCCAGCAGGCAGGGGCGGCCGACCTGGCCGGCCCGCTTGAACACGCCGGCCGAGCAGGTCCGCGCGGGGAAGACCCGCAGCAGCAGGTCGAGGGTCTCGCGGATGGCCCAGGCGTGCGAGTACGGCCCGAAGTAGCGCACACCCTTGCGTTTCGCGCCGCGCATCACCTGGAGGCGCGGGTACTCCTCGTCGAGGGTGACGGCCAGATAGGGGTACGACTTGTCGTCGCGGTAACGGACGTTGAACCGGGGATCGTACTGCTTGATCCAGGTGAACTCCTGCTGGAGCGCCTCGACCTCGGTGCCGACGGTGATCCAGTCCACCGACTCGGCGGTGGTGACCATCTGGCGGGTGCGCTCGTGCAGGTTCCAGACGTCGCCGAAGTAGGAGTTGAGCCGGCTGCGCAGGTTTTTCGCCTTGCCGACGTAGATCACCCGGCCGGTGCCGTCGCGGAAGCGGTAGACCCCCGGTGACTCCGGGATGGTGCCGGGTGCGGGACGGTAGGTCGAGGGGTCAGCCACACCGCCAAGCCTAGTCCGCACCCCCGACACCCCACCGCAGGCGCGTGATCCACCCCGGCTTCCCGGAAGCCGGGGTGTCGGAGAGCCGCAGACACCCCGACTTCCGGAAACGCGAGTTGATCAATGGCCGACCGGCGCGACCGGCGCGCCCAGGTGGGTCAGGCCAGCGAGATCTGGTCGCCGGTGACCTTGATGTCCTTCGGCGGCAGCGGCTTCTTCGCCGGACCGGCCTTCACCGAGCCGTCCTCGATCGAGAACTTGCTGCCGTGGCAGGTGCAGTTGATGGTGCCGCCATCGACGTTCGACACGGGGCAGTTCTGGTGCGTACAGATCGGGCTGAAGCCCTTGAACTGGCCGGCCGCGGGCTGGGTGATCACCACGCCCTCGGCGGCGAGGATCTTGCCGCCGCCGACCGGGATGTCGGCGGTGGTGGCCAGCGACTGGGCGTTCTGCCGGTTGCCGCCGCCGGCGTCCCCGGTGCTGGGCACGGCGGGGCCGCCACTGGTGGGTCCGTCGCTGCCGCTGCCGTCGTCACTGCCGCAGGCAGCCAGGACGACGGCCGCGCCGACCGCCCCGACGCCGGTGAGCAGGGTACGACGGGTCTGCGTACCCGGTCCGGTCAGCGCCTGATCGTCGCTCATGCCTCGCCTCTCTCTCGCCCAGTGCGCCGGTCCGAAAGCCGGCCACACTTCCTTCCACGCGCAACTGTGCCGGATAGTTCACCCCGGCATCCGGGCGACCCCGGCAAAAGGGGCGGGTCGTCAGCCGACCCGCCCCGAAGAGATGCGGGAAAGTCAGCGCGCGCCGGCCGGCACCTTGCGGGTCGCCCGCGTCTTGGTCGCGCCGTTGGCCTTGGCGGCCCGGGTGGTGGCCGCCGCCGCGCCCTTGGCCTCGCCGTCGAGCTTGAGCACCTGGCGCAGGAACTCGCCGGTGTGGCTCTCGGCGACCTCGGCGACCTCCTCCGGGGTGCCGGTGGCGAGCACGGTACCGCCCCGGTGACCGCCCTCGGGGCCCATGTCGATGAGCCAGTCGGCCGTCTTGATCACGTCGAGGTTGTGCTCGATGGTGATCACGGTGTTGCCCTTGTCGACCAGTCCCTCGAGCACCATCAGCAGCTTGCGGATGTCCTCGAAGTGCAGACCGGTGGTCGGCTCGTCGAGCACGTAGACCGTGCGCCCGGTGGAGCGCTTCTGCAGCTCGGAGGCGAGCTTGACCCGCTGCGCCTCACCGCCGGAGAGCGTCGGAGCGGGCTGCCCGAGGCGGACGTAGCCCAGGCCGACGTCGACGAGGGTCTTGAGGTGCCGGTGGATGGCGGGGATGGCGGAGAAGAACTCGGCGGCCTCCTCGATCGGCATCTCCAGCACGTCCGAGACGGTCTTGCCCTTGTAGTGCACCTCCAGGGTCTCCCGGTTGTACCGGGCGCCCTTGCAGACCTCGCAGGGGACGTACACGTCGGGCAGGAAGTTCATCTCGATCTTGATGGTGCCGTCGCCGGAGCACGCCTCGCAGCGGCCACCCTTGACGTTGAACGAGAACCGACCCGGCCCGTACCCCCGGACCTTGGCCTCGGTGGTCTCGGCGAAGAGCTTGCGGACGTGGTCCCAGACACCCGTGTAGGTGGCGGGGTTGGAGCGGGGCGTACGGCCGATCGGCGACTGGTCCACGCCGACGACCTTGTCGACGTGCTCCAGCCCGGAGACCCGGGTGTGCCGGCCGGGCACCAGGCGGGCGCCGTTGATCTGGTTGGCCAGCACCGCGTACAGGATGTCGTTGACCAGCGTCGACTTGCCCGAGCCGCTGACGCCGGTGACCGCGATGAGCTGGCCCAGCGGGAACGAGACGGTCAGGTTGCGCAGGTTGTGCTCCCGCGCGCCGTGCACCACCAGCTCACGGTCCTTGGTCTGCGGACGGCGGCCGGTCGGCGTCGGGATCGACCGCCGACCGGAGAGGTACGCCCCGGTGATCGACTCCTTGTTCTTCAGCAGCGCCGGCACCGAGCCGCTGTGCACGATCTTGCCACCGTGCTCGCCCGCGCCGGGGCCGATGTCGACGATCCAGTCGGCCACCCGGATGGTGTCCTCGTCGTGCTCCACCACGATCAGCGTGTTGCCCAGCCCGCGCAGCCGGATCAGCGTCTCGATGAGCCGGTGGTTGTCCCGCTGGTGCAGCCCGATCGACGGCTCGTCGAGCACGTAGAGCACCCCGACCAGGCCCGAGCCGATCTGGGTGGCGAGCCGGATGCGCTGCGCCTCACCGCCGGAGAGCGTGCCGGCCGGCCGGTCGAGGGAGAGGTAGTCCAGGCCGACGTCGAGCAGGAACCGCAGCCGGGCGTTGATCTCCTTGAGGACGCGCTCGGCGATCAGCTTCTGCCGGTCGGTCAGCTCGATGCCGGCGAGCAGGTCGGCGCACTCCCCCACGGACAGGTTGCAGACCTCGGCGATGCTCTTGCCCGCCAGGGTGACGGCGAGCACCTCGGGCTTGAGCCGGGCGCCCCCGCAGGCCGCACACGGCACGTCCCGCATGTAGCCCTCGTACTTGTCGCGGGACCACTCGGACTCGGTATCGGAGTGCCGGCGCTCGATCCACTGCACCACGCCCTCGAAGCCGGTGTAGTAGGAGCGCTCACGGCCGTACTTGTTGCGGTAGCGCACGTGCACCTGGTCGTCGGAGCCGTGCAGGATCGTCTTCTGCGCCCGTGCCGGCAACGCCCGCCACGGGGTGTCGATGTCGAAGTGCTGGGCCTCGCCGAGGGCCTCCAGCAGACGCAGGAAGTATTCCAGGTTGTGCCCGGTGGACCAGGGCTGGATGGCGCCCTCGCGCAGGCTGCGCTCCGGGTCGGGAACCAGCAGCTCCGGGTCGACCTCCTTCTTGGTGCCCAGGCCGGTGCACTCCGGGCAGGCGCCGTAGGGCGCGTTGAAGGAGAACACCCGGGGCTCGAGATCCTCGATAGCCAGCGGGTGGTCGTTGGGGCAGGCCAGGTGCTCCGAGTAGCGGCGCTCCCGCTCCGGGTCGTCCTCCGGCAGGTCGACGAAGTCGAGCAGCACCAGGCCGCTGGACAGCCCCAGCGCGGCCTCGACCGAGTCGGTCAGTCGCTGCTTGGCGCTCGGCTTGACGGTGAGCCGGTCGATCACCACCTCGATGGTGTGCTTCTCCTGCTTCTTGAGCTTGGGCGGCTCGGTCAGCGGGTGCACCACGCCGTCGACGCGGGCCCGGGCGTAACCCTTGGCCTGCAGCTCGGCGAAGAGGTCGACGTACTCGCCCTTGCGGCCCCGGATGACCGGGGCGAGCACCATGAACTTGGTGCCCTCGGCCATCGCGAGGACCCGGTCGACGATCTGCTGCGGGCTCTGCTTGGAGATCCGCTCGCCACAGACCGGGCAGTGCGGCTCGCCGATGCGGGCGAAGAGCAGCCGCAGGTAGTCGTAGACCTCGGTGATGGTGCCGACGGTGGAGCGCGGGTTGCGCGAGGTGGACTTCTGGTCGATCGAGACGGCCGGGCTCAGCCCCTCGATGAAGTCGACGTCGGGCTTGTCCATCTGACCGAGGAACTGCCGGGCGTACGACGACAGCGACTCCACGTAGCGCCGCTGCCCCTCGGCGAAGATCGTGTCGAAGGCCAGGCTCGACTTGCCCGACCCGGACAGCCCGGTGAACACGATGAGAGCGTCCCGGGGCAGGTCGAGACTGACGTCACGCAGGTTGTGCTCGCGCGCGCCACGGATGATGAGTCGGTCGGCCACGGTACGTGTACTCCCGGGTGAAGGTGAAGCGGAGGGTCTGTCCCGCTCTGTGCTGTTTCCGAGCGGTCGTAGCTGCTCATGAGCGGTCGGTACGGGCGCGGAAAACACGCCTCGGCAACTCTAGCCCCGAGGTACGACAGTTTCCCCCGCCCGCACATTCCCCCAGCTCAGCCCGGTCGGCCGCGCCGGCCGCGAGCCTTTGGCACCGGCCGTTGCCGCCGGGCACGTACCCCGACGGCAGAGCCCCGGTCAGTAACCCCCGGGCGACGGCGGGCGTGCCGCCCGGCGTCGCGCCGAGCGCCAGCCGCCGCGTCGCTCGGCGGCGAGGCGGGCGGCACGCCGCCCGCTCTCGTGCGCCACCTCGCCCTGCAGCCGCCGCCAGCTCTCCCAACGGCGGGCGGACAGCTCACCGGTCCGCAGCGCGTCCCGGACCGCGCAGGCCGGCTCGCCGTCGTGCCGGCAGTCGGCGTACCGGCAACCCTCGGCCAGCCCCGCGATGTCGGCGAACGCCCGGTCCAACCCGGCCACGCCGTCGAGGAGACCGACCGCGCGTACGCCAGGCGTGTCGATCACCGCGCCGCCGCCCGGGATGGGCACCAGGGCCCGCCAGGTGGTGGTGTGCCGGCCCTTGCCGTCGACCCGGCGGATCGCCTGGGTCGGCATCATCATCGCGCCGGCGAGCGCGTTGACCAGGCTCGACTTGCCCGCGCCGGACGGCCCGAGCAGCCCCAGCGTGCGACCCGGCGCGACCTCGGCGCGCAGCGGCGCCAGCCCGGTGCCGTGCTCGGCGCTGACCGGCAGCACCGGCACACCGGGTGCGACGGCGGCGAGTTGGCGGGCCAGCGCGGCCGGGTCGGCCGCGAGGTCGGACTTGGTCAGCACCACGAGCGGCCGGGCCCCGGACTCGTGGACCAGGGACAGCAGCCGCTCGATGCGGGCCACGTCCGGCTCCGGGTGCACCGGCTCCACCACGGCGGCCGTGTCGAGGTTCGCGGCCAGCACCTGGCCGCTGGCGTCCTTGCCGGCGGTACGGCGGATCAGCGCGGCTCGCCGGGGCAGCACGGCCCCCACCGTGATCCGGCGGTCCGGCCAGTGTGTGAGCAGTACCCAGTCTCCCGCGCAGGGCAGCGCGGAGGGGTCCTGGACGGCGGCGGCCAGCACGGACGGGCCGAGGCTGGCGCGGACCGGGCCGTCGACGGTGAGCACCGTGCAGACTCCCCGGTCCACCCGGGCCACCCGGCCCGGGTGGCGCTCGCCACGTCGGGCGGCGTACGACGCCCGGTCGGCGTCCCAGCCGAGGGCGGTCAGATCGATGGTCATAGCATCCTCATCGGTGTCGAGCTGGTGATGGCGGAACACGCGTGCCACGTCCGGCATGAACTCCACCTCCGTCCGACGTCCGAGTGCCGCTTGTGACGCCGACGGTAGGGCGCGACGCGCCGTGCCGAAAGCGATTTCCGCGACGACGGTGCGGCGCCCGCCCGCTAGGGTCGACGCGTGCGCACCGCCGCGCCGCCCGCGCGACGCCACCGCACAGCCGCCGAGCGCCTCCTCCACCGGAATGGATGTCGACACGTCATGACCTACAGCGGAGATGTCACCCACGGCGGCCCGCCGGCGGTCCGCGAGTTGTCCGGGCTCACGATCAGCAAGCTGTCGGTCGGCCCGATGGACAACAACGCCTACCTGCTGCGGTGCGCCGGCACCGGCGACCAGGTGTTGATCGACGCCGCCAACGAGGCGCCCCGGCTGCTGGAGCTGATCGGTGACGACGGCCTGACCGCCGTGGTCACCACCCACCAGCACATGGACCACTGGGTGGCGTTGGAGGAGGTGGTCGCCAAGACCGGCGCGCGGGCGCTGGTGCACGCCGACGACGCGTCCGGGCTGCCGATCGAGGCGGAACACCTGGCCGAGGGCGACACCGTCGCGGTGGGTGACTGCGCGCTGGAGGTCATCCACATCAAGGGGCACACGCCCGGGTCGATTGCGCTGCTCTACCGCGATCCGGCCGGCACCGCCCACCTGTTCACCGGCGACAGTCTCTTTCCCGGCGGTGTGGGCAACACGGACAAGGACCCGCAGCGCTTCGCCGCGTTGATCGACGACGTCGAGCACAAGCTGTTCGGCCAACTGCCGGACGACACCTGGTTCTACCCGGGCCACGGCAAGGACAGCACCCTGGGCACCGAACGCCCCGCCCTCCCCCAGTGGCGAACCCGAGGCTGGTAACCCACCCCACGGACCAGGTCACCCACGAGAGCCCGAGCGAGCCACTCAATTGGGCCACCCAACGCTGACCAAGAGCCACTGAAGGTCGAACAACCCGCCGGAAGACCGCGACCCGACCGGCGGACCAAGACCCCGACGGGGGCGGGGGCCTGCCGTGCCCGGCGCAGGGATCAAGCCTGACCGCCCGGAGCCGGGCACGGCAGGCCCCCGCCCCCCACCGCAACCACAGCCAGCAAGAAGCTCAGCCAGCCAGAGCGAACAGCCGCCGCCGCGCCCCCAGCAGCACCACGGTGGCCAGCACCAACCCCACCCCCATGGTCACCAGCAACGGACTGGGCGCGCCCGGCAGCAGCGCGGCCAGCGACCGTGACGCGATGCCCAGCGCCAGGTAGAGACCGGCCCAGGCCGCCGCGCCGAGGGCCGCGCAGCCGAGGAACCGCCGGTACGACATCCGCAGTCCGCCGGCGGCCAGCGGCAGCAGGGCGTTGAACACCGGCAGGAACGGCGCGACCATCACCATCCGCCCGCCGCCACGGCTGAGGATCCCTTCGGCCGCACTCCAGCGCGACTCGCCGATCCAGCCTCCGACGCGACTGCGGCGCAGGGGTTCGGCGTACCGGCGACCGATCAGGAAGCTCAGCGACCAGCCGGCGAGGCATCCGGCGAGCACCGCGGCGAAGGTGGCCAGCCCGGTGGCCGGGCGGCCCACCCCGACCGCGGCCAGGATCGCCACGTCGCCGGGGACGAGGACGCCGAGCAGCGGTACGGCGTCGAAGAGCATCACCAACCCGAGTACGCCCATCAGCACCAGGATGGGTAGCTCTCCGACCTGGGCCAGCCAATGCGTCATGCCTCGTACGCTATGGCCGTCGTGCCACCGTGGACATCCGGTCGCAGCCCTTACCGCCCCCTGGTGTCCACCTCGGGGTCACCCCTGAGATGGCCGGCGGGTCAGGCGGGTCGCAGCACCCGCACCCGACGCGGCGACGGGTCCACCGACGGCTCGGTGGTGGGCACCGGGTAGTCGGCCAGCACCAGCAGCCCGTCGACCGGCAGGTGCGCCCGGCCGGGGTCCCCGACCAGCACCTCGGCGCCGGAGGCGACGGCCCGTCGCAGGAACGGCAGCATCCGGGCAGCCATCGGACGGCTGTAGAAGACGTCCCCGGCGACCACCAGGTCCGCGTCGGCGCTGTCGCGGTCGAGCAGGTCGTCGCCGTTGACGTCGACGGTGACCCGGTTGGCGCGGGCGTTGACCGTGACGGCCGCCACAGCGTACGGGTCGATGTCGTTGGCGACGACCTCGGCGGCGCCGGCCAGCGCGGCGGCGATGCCCACGAGTCCCGAACCCGCGGCGAGGTCGAGGACGCGACGCCCGGCGGCCAGCTCGGGGTGGTCCAGCAGGTGTCGGGCCAGGGCCTGACCGCCGGGCCAGACGGAGGCCCAGTACGGCGCCGTCAGGGGGTGCCCGGCGAGCGCCTCCATCCGGGCCCACCAGACGATCGCGTCCTCGGCGAGGTGCAGGCGCACCTCCGGGACGAACGGGGTGGGGACCAGCCGGAGCCGGTCCAGGCCGGCGCCGGGCGCGTCGATCTCGCGCTCCAGCTCGGACAGCGCGGTGGCTGCGGGACCCCTCATCGGCGCAAGCATGCCGCACGACGAAGCGGTCGGGGCGGCTTTGGCACGCGGGCGACGCGGAGTGTTCATCTGAGTTCGAGAAAAGACCTACGGCACTTCGGCCGGCGGATCGGGGTTTTGCCCGTTACTGTCGAACAGGTACGGGCGACCATCGGCCTCGAGGCCGGTGGTCCGCCGCTTTGAACAGGGAGAGATGCATGGCAACCGGCACGGTTAAGTGGTTCAACTCGGAAAAGGGCTTCGGCTTCATCGAGCAGGATGGTGGAGGGCCGGACGTGTTCGTCCACTACTCCGCCATCGCGACGAGCGGCTACCGGGAGCTCAACGAGGGCCAGAAGGTCGAGTTCGAGGTGACCCAGGGCCAGAAGGGCCCGCAGGCGGACAACGTCCGCCCGATGTAGCTCCGTGCCGGTGACGGCGGTCGGTTCCCGGCCGCCGTCGCAGTGCACTCACGACGCTGCCGGGGCGGCGGGCAAGTCCCGCCGCCGCCGGAGCGGTCCGATCAGCAGGATCAACGGGGTGAGCGCCGACCAGGCGGTCATCACGGTGATCGCGGTGCCGACGCCGTAACGCGCGCCGAGCGCCCCGGCCAGCACGGCTGCCAGCGGGATGGTGCCGTAGTTGAGCAGGTGCATGCTCACCGTCACGCGCCCGAGCAGGTGGTGCGGCGTGTACGTCTGCCGGAACGCGCCCTTGACCACGTTGCCGATGGCGACGCCGAGGCTGACAAGCACGCCGCCGAGCGCCGGCCAGAGCAGGCCGACTCCGGGCCCGGCCAACGGGATGAGCAGGGCGGACGGGCCGGTGAGCGCCGCCGCGACGAGCAGGGCACGGGCGCTGCCGAAGCGCCGGGCGACCACGGTCGCCAGCAGCGCGCCGATGATGCCTCCGACGCTCATCACCCCGACGAGCACGCCCACCAGGCCCGGCGCGAGTCGTAGTTCGCGGACCAGGAACACGACCAGGACCGCCTGGTAGCCGGTCAGACCGATGTTGCTGGCCGCGCCGTAGAGCGTCAGCACCCGCAGGTACGGGTCACCGATGACGAAGCGGAGCCCGTCGGCCATGTCCCGGCGCAGCGATCGGGAGTGGTCCCGCCGTTCCGGACGCGTTTCGGCGGTGCGGATCCGCAGCAGGAACACCGCGGAGAGCAGGAACGTCAGCGCGTCCAGCAGCAGCGCGGCGACCGCGCCGGCGAGTTGGGCGATCAGACCGGCGATGCCGGGCCCGACGACGTAGCTCATCGTCTGGGTGGCCTGGAGCTTCGCGTTGCCGTCGGGTAGCTGCTCGGGTCGCAGCAGCACCGGCAGGTAGACCTGGTCGGCGGTCTCGAAGAAGACCCGCGCCACGCCCGCGCCGAGCGCCACCAGCAGGAGTTGCGCGACGGTGAGGCGGCCCAGCAGCGCCGTCACCGGCACGCTGAGGAAGGCGAGCGCGCAGATCAGGTCGCAGACCACCATGAGCGGCCGGCGTGGCAACCGGTCCACCCACGCGCCGGCCGGCAGGCCGATCAGCAGCCAGGGCAGCCAGGCGGCGGCGGTGAGGACCGCTACCTGGAAGGTGCTGGCGTCGAGTACGGCGACCGCCACCAGCGGGAGCGCGACAACGGTGACGTTGCTGCCGATGCTGCTGACCGTCTGGCCGGCCCAGAGCAGGCGGAAGTCGCGGTGGCGCAGCAGCCCACCGGCCGGTCGGACCGGCGTGGGACCGGTCCGGGTGGCCGCCGTCACGGCCGGGCCGGTACGCCGTGGACGAACACGAACACCGGGTGCCGCTCGACGCCGTCGTCGGACCGCTCGCGGTTCTCCCAGCGGGCGAGCAGGGCGTTGATTTCGGCGCCCAGCTCGTCCAGCTCCTCGGGCGTGAGGTGCAGCCACCGGTCGGAGGAGAACGGCGCGTCGCCCCAGGCGGCCTGCGCCGTCTCCTCGGCGGCGTGCCAGGCGCGGGCCAGCGCGACGTGCCGGTCCAGGTTGAGCGAGGTGGCGGCGTCGGCGACGGCGCGGTCGGCGGGGTCGGTGTCGAAGTCGGCCGAGGACCAGCGCACTCCCCGGGTGACCAGTTTCCACCAGCGTTCGCGGCGGTCCCGGGCCAGCTCGGGGGCTTCGGTGACCAGGTCGGCGGCGGCGAGGACCTTGAGGTGGTGGCTGACGTTCGCCGGCGCCTGGTCGGTGCGTTCGGCGAGCAGGCCGACGGTCGACGGCCCGTGCACCTTGAACACGTCCATCAGGCGGCGGCGCAGCGGGTGGGCCATGGCCGCGAGGACCCGCGAGTCGGTGACCTGGCGTACGTCGGGCTTCTCCATACCGGCAGCATGGCATCAGCAAGAGATGTTGCGCAACTATTATTGCTCAACATCCGTTGCGCAACTGCCGGACGGGTGGGGGCGGCCCGGTGGGGTCGGGCCGCCTCCCGTTCAGGCGACGAGCCGGCGGGCCAACTCGTCGGCGACCTGCTTGGCGATGGTGGGCGGGATGGCCGCGGCGATCTTCTCCGGCGTCAGCCCGGCCAACACGCCCGCAACGATCGCCGCCTCGTCGGTGACGTCCTTTCCGGCCAGCGCGTTGAGCGTGGTCTGCAGGTCGGTGAGCTGCTTCGTCATCGACTGCAGGTTCCAGTTGCCGACGACCGGGGCGCCGGTGTCGTCCCGTCCCTCGCCCAACCGGGTGTAGATCTGTCCGATCGGGTTGCGGCCGTCCAGCACGGTCAGGTTCTTGTGGACGGTGGCCAGCCAGTTGTGCTCTTCGGGGGTCATGTCGTCGTCCTCCAGGAGTCCGATGGAGCTGAGGTAGCGGCGGAACAGGGGCCGCTGGTCGCGGCCCGCCTTGATGGCGTCGCGGAAGAAGCTGAAGTGGGTGTGCCAGCGGTGCGAGCTGTCGCCGCTGGTGCGTTTGCCGAGCCGGTCCCACCGCTTCACGGTCGTACCGTCGGGGCTGTAGATGATCTCGCGGATGTCCCGGGTGTCGGCCGCGTTCGCGGCGCACTGACCCACACACCACACCGAGAAGCTGGCCAGGGTGTGCCTACCGCCACCGGAGCGGACGTCGAACTCGCCGACGTCGATCGCCGCCGCGTCCAGGGTCAGTCCGGACCGGTCCCGGGGTGACTCGACCACCGAGTAGTCGTTCGGGACCACCCGGTCCGAGCCGCAGTGATAGCCGCCCCGGTGGGCCGGGTCGCCGACGATGCCGACCTCCGCCGGATCGAGGTCGTCCGGGCCGGGCGCGTTGTCGAGGTGGGTGAGGAGCAGACGTCGAAGGTCCAACAGATTGTCCGGGGCCCGCGTCATGGGGTCCCCCTTTCGGCTGGGGCGGGGACCGGGCGCGACGTCACACCGCGTACGCGGTGGTGGGCTGTGGGCGAGCCCGGTCTGGTGCTGCACGGCGCCGGGCGTTGACCCAACCATAGCCCGCAGTTCCGATGAATGCCCAGCTCAGAGGCGCTCTGTTCAGATTGGAGGCAGAGCCGGGGCAGAGTGGACGATCGGCAACAGCAGCGCCGACGGGTGAGCCGGGCCAGAAAGCACCTGCCGCCAACCGGCACGCAGCGTCACCGCCGTACCGAGAGGTTCGCCGGTGCCGGGGTTGCGTGCCCACCGCGGATGGGCGCCACCGGCGACCTGCACCCGCAGCCGGTGCCCGGTGGCGAACCGGTACGCGGTCGGCCAGAGCGTCACCGGCACCCGCAGCACCCCGGACGAGTCGGTGGGGAAGCGTTCGGGCGTCACCCGCACCAGACCGTCGCACACGTTCCACGACCGACCGCGCCGGTCCACATCGCACAGCCGCACGAAGACGTCCAGATGCGGCAGTTCGCTGCGGACGTGCAGCTCGGCGCGGACCGGGCCGATCACCTCGACCGGCTCGACGAGCGGCGCGCTGGTGTAGGTCAGCACGTCGGGGCGGGCTTCGACCTGCCGGTTGTCCACCGGACCGGCTCGCTGGGCGACCAGCAGCGGCCCACCCAGCGACGGGGTGGGGTCGGCCGGGTCGTACCGAAACCCGTCGGCCGTCGACGCGACCGGGGGACGTACCGCCAGCTCACCGCCCGGATGCAGGTGCCAGGCGGTCCCGACGGTCGGCGGTGGCCAGTCCGGCAGGTCCCGCCAGCCGCCGCCGGGACCCCCCACGTGCAGCCGGACGGGGGCGGCGCGGCGCGGGGGTTCGTCGTCCAACGGCCCGTCGAGGTGCTCGTCGAGCCAGGTCAACCCCTCCCGCAGGGCCGCCACGAACAGCCCGGGGCTGCCGTGGGTCCAGGGCCCGATCACCAGGCGCGGTCGAGCGCCGGTGGCGCGCAGGGTGGCGTAGTCGTCGAGTTGGGCGGGCAGGAAGATGTCGTGCCAGCCGGTGACCATGACCACCGGCGCCCGCACCCGGGCCACCCGGTCGGCGAAGACCCGCTCGCGCCAGTACGCCGCCTCCGGCGTGTGGTGGCGCAGCCACTCCTGAAAGAACGGGATGCGGACACCGGTGGCCACCCGGTCGGCGTCCGCGAGCGGCAGATGCGCCAGCGCGGCGGCCAGCCGGGGCTGGCCACGCTTGAGTTCCCACTGCCGGGCCAGCCACGGCACGGTCTGGGCGTGCAACAGCTCGGCCCAGGTCAGCACGGTGTCGAGGGCGAACGACTCCCCCGCGTACGTCGAGTCCCGGGTGGCCGAGGCGGTCACCACCGCGACCATCGCGCGCAACTCCTCGCCGGCATCGGCGGCCAGCGCCCACTGGGCGAAGCCCTGGTAGCTGACGCCGAACATGCCGAACGCCCCGGACCACCAGGGCTGGCGGCGCAGCCAGTCGAGGGTGTCGACCCCGTCGTCGCGCTCGTGCACCAGTGGGGCGAAGGTGCCGCCCGAGCCGCCGGTGCCCCGGCACGACTGGATCACGGCGTGCCGGCCCCGCGCGGCGAGCAACCGGCCGAGCAGCGGCAAGGGACCACCCCGACCGTACGGGGTGCGGATCAGCACGGCCGGCGCGGATGCGCGGTGCGGCGCGTAGTGGTCGGTGCGGAGCACCACGCCGTCCCGGGCGCGGACCGGAATGCCCCGGGTGGCCCGGACCGGGCCGAGACGCGTCACGGGCAGCCGCAGCGCGGCGGCGGCGAGGCGGGCGACGAGCCGGCCGGGCACGGTCAGCCCGTCGTCCGGTGGGGCGCGCCGGGCCGGGCGGCACGGACCGCGTCACGGTGCGCCCGCAGCGACTCGCCCATCTCGCCCAGGAACCGGTGCACGACCTCCAGCTCGTCGTCGTCGAAGCGGTCCATCACGGTGTCGGTACGGGCGCCCAGCGGCCGGAAGAACTCCATCGCGAGGGCGGCGCCCTGGTCGGCGTAGTGCAGCAGCACCTTGCGCCGGTCGGTGGTGTCCCGGTCGCGGCGGATGTGCCCGGCCCGTTCCAGGCGGTCGATCAGGGCGGTGACCGATCCGGAGGACAGGTTGAGCTGCTCGCCGAGGCGGCCGGGGGTGATCGGGTCGCCGAACAGTTCGGCGTCCATGACGGCGATCAGCGCGTTCAGGTCGGTCGGGTTGAGGCCGTGCAGGGTGGCGAAGGCGTGACCGACCTGCTGAGCGTCCACCGCGTACCGCCGGAGGTTGTTGGTGATCTCGGCGACCAGCTGCTCGCGGCGCGTGTCGCGCCGCCGGTACATGCCGTGAGTCGCCACGTCGCGCCGCTTCTCCCCGTCGTCGGTCTGCCGGTTGCAGCATAGAGCAGCCGCCGATAACCTCGGCCATCAAGATACTTGGCTTTCGAAAGACCTAGGGGTCAGTGATGTCCGTCTTCAGCAGGGTCGCGCGGGGTCGGCTGGCCGCCTGGCTGACCGTCGCCGCCGCGCTCGTCGTCGCCGCGGTCGTCTTCGGTGTCCCGCGGCCGGACAATCCGACGCCGGTCTCCGCCACCGGCCTGGACGCCACCTGGCAGTCGACCCAGGTGCAACGTCTCCAGGACCAACTGCCCACCAGCGACGTCCAACCGGCCATCGTGGTCGTCAGCCGCGAGGGCGGCGGAGCGCTGAGCGACGCTGACCGGGCCGCCCTGACCTCCCGCTCCGGCGACCTGGGCCGGTTCGCGGTGGGCGGCCGGGTGAGCCCCCCACAGGTCTCCCCGGACGGTACGGTCGCGCTCGTCGCCGTCCCGCTGGACACCGCCGGTGGTCAGGAGGAGGTCACCACACGGGTCGCCGAGCTGCGCGACGCGCTGTCGGACCTGCCCGACCCGCTGGCCGCCGAGGTCACCGGCGCCCCCGCCCTCACCGCCGACCTGTCGTCGGTCTTCGAGGGCGCCGACGTCACCCTGCTCGCGGTGACCGCCGCCGTGGTCGCCCTGCTGCTGCTGATCACGTACCGCAGTCCGTTCCTGTGGATCGTGCCGCTGGTCGTCGTCGCCGCGACCGAACAACTCACCCTGCGCGCGGTGGAGACGATCGTGCCGACCGTCGGCATCAACCTCCAGCAGGGCCAGGTCACCGGCATCGCCAGCGTGCTGGTGTTCGGCGCCGCCACCGACTACGCCCTGCTGCTCATCGCCCGCTACCGGGAGGAGCTGCGGCGCGAGCAGGACCGCTTCGCGGCGATGCGGGCCGCGCTGCGCCGTACCGCCGAGCCGATCCTGGCCAGCGGCGGCACCGTGGTGCTCGGGGTGCTCACCCTGCTGCTCAGCGAGCAGGAGACGAACCGGGCACTGGCCGTGGCCTGTGCCACCGGGGTGGTCTTCGCCATGCTCTCGGCGCTGTTCGTGCTCCCCGCCGTGCTGGTGCTCTTCGGTCGCGGCCTGTTCTGGCCGTTCGTACCCCGGGTCGGCGGCCCGGCCCGGGAGGGCCGACTCTGGGGCCGGCTCGGCGGCCTCGTACGACGCCGACCGGTGGTGGTCGCGGCGCTGTCCACCGTGCTGCTCGGCGGCCTGGCCCTCGGTGGGCTCGGGATCCGCACCGGCCTGTCCGAGACCGAACAGTTCCGGGCCGCGCCCGAGGCGGTGACCGGCGCGCAGACCCTGGCCCGCGCGTTCCCCGCCGGCAGCACCCAACCGGTCGCCGTGCTCACCACCCCGGCGGCGGTACGGGCGGTCACCGACGTCGCCGCCGCCGTACCCGGTGTCGCCTCGGCCCGACCGGGGGACGCCGGCCAGGCCGTCGCCCAGGTCGACGTGGTGCTGGACGCCGAGCCCGGCACGCCCGCCTCGGATCGTGCGATCGAGGCGCTGCGCGACGCGGTCGCCGCCGTTCCCGACTCCGCTCCCCCGGCCGTCAGCGGCGTCGAGTCGCCCGCCGGGGCGATCGTGGGCGGCTCGGTGGCCGCGACGTACGACTCCGACGAGGCCAATGACCGGGACCTGCGGCTCATCCTGCCGATCATCCTGCTGTTGGTCGGCGCGGTGCTGGTGCTGCTGCTGCGGGGCCTGGTCGCGCCGGTGCTGCTGGTGCTCACCGTGATCGCGTCGTTCTTCGCCAGCCTCGGCGCGGCGTGGCTGCTCTTCGACCACGTGCTGGACTTCCCGGCGCTGGACAGCGGCGTGCTGCTGCTCGCCTTCGTGTTCCTGGTGGCGCTCGGTGTGGACTACAACATCTTCCTGGTCACCCGGGCGCGCGAGGACGCCCGCAGCGCCGGCACCCGCGACGGCATGCTGTCCGCGCTGCGGGTCACCGGAGGTGTCATCACCAGCGCCGGGGTGCTGCTCGCCGCGGTGTTCGCCGTGCTGGGCGTGCTGCCGCTGATCACGCTGACGCAGATCGGCATCATCGTCTGCATCGGCGTGCTGCTGGACACGCTGCTGGTCCGTACGGTCCTGGTGCCGGCGCTGGCGTTCCTGCTGGGGGACCGCTTCTGGTGGCCGGGCCGCGTCGAGGCCGAGCCGGCCGTCGACGCCCCGGCAACGCGGGAGCCGGTGGCCGTCCGCGACTGACGCGCACGGAAAAGGGGCGGGGGTCCACCCCCGCCCCTTTTCGTCGTGTTCAGAAGCCCAGGCAGACGCACTCGGTCATCAACGCCCGCACGTTACGCACGTACGACGGATTCGGGATGGCCAGCGGCTCGCCCTCCTGCGCCACCGCCCCGTGCCCGAAGTTGTACGCGGCGATGACCGCGTTGAGCAGGCAGGAGTCCAGTTCGGCGGTGCACAGGTCCGCGTCGAGCCGGAAGTCGGACTCGAAGTACATGTCGCCGATGTACTTGGTCAGCCAGGCCAGGTAGTTGGCGCCCAGGTACGCGTTGTCCTGGTAGGCGGCGATGTCGTAGCTCTGGTCGAAGCGCTGGTTCATCCAGGTCGCGGTGGCCGGCATGACCTGCATCAGCCCGACGCCGCCGTCGCAGGCGTAGATGTTGGACTGCCAGCCGCTCTCCTGCCAGGCCGTGGCCTTGAGCAGGTTGAGCGGGATCTTGAGGTCAGGGGCGGAGCTGGGCCAGTAGGTGCGGGCGGCGGCCGCGGACAGCGCCGTCTTCACGTCGGCACGGCTCGCCTGCGTGCCCTTGTAGCTGGGCTTGCAGGACGAGGGGGCGGGCTTCGGTGGGGCCGGCGGGACCTTCGTCTCGGTGGGCGCCTTGGCGACCACCCGCGGCTTCGTGGGCGGCGACGTACGCGTCGGCTTCTTCGACGGCTTCGGGGAGGCCGACGCGCTGCGACTCGGGGCGGCGCCCATCGCCGCCACCCCGCTCGCTGAGGGGCTCGCCTCGACGGACGGCTCGTCGACCGGCTCGTCGACCGGCTCGTCGGTCGGCGCGTCGGTGACCGAGACGGGGGCGGCGGCCTGGTCCTGCGGGCGTTCCCCCTTGCCGGCACAACCCACGGTGCCGCCGGCGATCAGGAGGCCGGCGAGCACGAGCGCGCCCACCCGACCGGCTCGTTGACGCATGGTGATCCTCCCCCGTCGAACAGTCGCCGCAGATTAGCAAGGTTCGACGGGCCGGGGTTGCCCCTGCGACGGGCGGACCGGACCGCTCGACGGCTCCCGTCCGCCGACCGCACGGTCCCGGGTGGCCCAGGCGACCATGAACACCACCGTCCACAGCACGCCGAGCAGCACCGCCGCCGCCGTACCGCTCGCCGTGTCCAGGCCCAGGTACAGCCGGGCGACGCCGACCCCCAGCACGCCCGCCGCGGCGGCCGTCCACGCGGCCACCGCCACCGGCCAGCGCGCGTTGCGCGACACCAGCCAGGCGAGGGTGCAGAGGCTCGCCGCGACCACGGCGTTCTGGGTCGGGAACGGGACGGCCTCGTTCCCACCCGGGCCGCCGTGCGTGCCGGTCAACTCGGCCACCCCGGCCAGCACCACCAGCGGCACGAACGCGCCGACCGTGCCCACCACGCTCAGCAGGTCGGTACGCAGCGGGCGGCGACGCCACGCCAGTACCGCCGCCACCATCGCCACCAGCACGATCAGCGCCCACCCCCGTACCAGTGACACCACGACCAGGGTGGCGTCGGCGGCGTCCGGAGTGCGGCGGGCGGTGAACCAGACGTCGATCGCCCCGTCCAGGGCCGCCAGTCCGCTGTTGCGCACCACCACGGCGAGCAGGCCGGCGATGGCCAGCCCGGCGGCGAAGAGCAGCAGCAGCCCGACGGCCAGGTTGAGCAGCAGCGTCCAGGTCGGTCCGATCCGCATGGCCACCAGGAAGAACAGCACCCCGTAGCGGGCGCTGAGCCAGCGCACCGGCGGCAGCGCGGCGGCCCGCGACAGCAGCGCGCGCGCCGGGTCGGGGTTGCGCCCGAGCCACCGGCCGGCGAGCACCACCCCCAGCAGTCCCGCCAGCAACGCCAGTGCCGCGCCGGTGGCCCGACCGAGCACCCGGGAGACCGTGTCGTACGACTCACCGGCGAGGTGGCCGAGCAGGATCGAGCCGCCCACCCAGGTCGCCACCCCGGCCAGGTTCCAGACGGCGAACCGCCGGTACGGCATGCCGGCCGCGCCGGCCAGCCGGGGCACCAGGGTGCGGGCGAAGGCCACCCACCGCGCGGCGAACACGCCCCGCCCACCGAGGCGGGCGAGCATCGCGTCGGCCCTGCTCCACCGCTCGGGCCCGACCCGGTGACCCAGCCCGGCGCGCAGCCGGGGGCCGTAGCGCCGACCGGCGCGGAACGCCAGCGCGTCGCCGGCCAACGCCGAGACGATCATCGCGAGCAACGCCGGCCCGAGGCGCAAGGTACCGTTGTAGGTGAGGAAGCCGACGAGCAGCAGGGTAGCCTCACCCGGCACCAGCAGGCCGAAGATCACCGCGGTCTCGCCCGCCACGATCAGCGCGGCGACCAGGTAGATCCACAGGGTGGGCAGACCTTGCACCCAGGTCAGCAGGTCGTGCACTCAGGCCCCCGGGACACGGGAGCCAGCATGCCAGCCGGGGGAACCACCGGCACAGCGGTTTCACCATAGATCAGGGGCACCTGGGGGTGACCCCGACGCAGCCTGCGCGAGCGCAGGCGGAAGGATAGAGGGTATGCAGCTTCGCACCGACCTCCGCAATGTCGCCATCATCGCTCACGTCGACCACGGCAAGACCACCCTGGTCGACGCCATGTTGCGGCAGGCCGGCGCGTACGGCGCACGAGGCGAGAACACCGAGCGGGTGATGGACTCCGGCGACCTGGAGCGGGAGAAGGGCATCACGATCCTGGCGAAGAACACCGGCGTGCGGTACCTGCCCGCCGATGGTTCGGACCCGGTCACCATCAACATCATCGACACCCCGGGCCACGCCGACTTCGGCGGCGAGGTCGAGCGCGGCCTGACCATGGTCGACGGCGTGGTGCTGCTCGTCGACGCCAGTGAGGGCCCTCTCCCGCAGACCCGCTTCGTGCTGCGCAAGGCGCTGCGGGCCCGGATGCCGATCATCCTGGTGATCAACAAGGTGGACCGTCCGGACGCCCGGATCAAGGAGGTCGTGGACGACACCTACGAGCTCTTCCTCGACCTGGACGCCGACGAGGAGCAGATCGACTTCCCGATCGTCTACGCCTGCGCCCGGGACGGCATCGCCTCGCTGACCCAGCCGGCCGACGGCTCGGTGCCCGACGACAGCGACTCTCTGGAGCCGCTGTTCCGCACCCTGCTGGACACCATCCCGGCCCCCGCGTACGAGGACGACGCGCCCCTGCAGGCGCACGTCACCAACCTCGACGCGTCGCCGTTCCTCGGCCGGCTCGCGCTGTGCCGCGTCCGACAGGGCACCATCAGCAAGGGCCAGACCGTGGCCTGGTGCCGCACCGACGGCAGTACCCAGCGGGTCCGCATCTCCGAGATGTTGATGACCGAGGGTCTGGAGCGCAAGCCGGCCGAGACCGCCGGGCCGGGCGACATCATCGCCGTCGCCGGCATTCCGGAGATCATGATCGGTGAGACGCTCGCCGACGTGGAGAACCCGGTGGCGCTGCCGCTGATCACCGTCGACGAGCCGGCCATCTCGATGACCATCGGCACCAACACCTCGCCGCTGGTCGGCAGGGTCAAGGGCTCCAAGGTCACCGCCCGGATGGTCAAGGACCGCCTCGACAAGGAGCTGGTCGGCAACGTGTCGCTGCGGGTCCTGCCGACCGAGCGGCCGGACGCCTGGGAGGTGCAGGGCCGCGGCGAGCTGGCGCTGGCCATCCTGGTCGAGCAGATGCGCCGGGAGAGCTACGAGCTGACCGTCGGCAAGCCGCAGGTCGTCACCCGGGAGATCGACGGCAAGACCTGCGAGCCGGTCGAGCGGCTGACCATCGATGCCCCGGAGGAGTACCTGGGCGCGATCACCCAGCTCCTCGCGACCCGCAAGGGCCGGATGGAGCAGCTGGTCAACCACGGCACCGGCTGGATCCGGATGGAGTGGTTGGTGCCGGCGCGTGGCCTGATCGGCTTCCGCACCGAGTTCCTGACCGACACCCGGGGCACCGGCATCCTGCACCACGTCTTCGAATCGTACGAGCCGTGGTTCGGCGAGCTGCGCACCCGCAACAACGGGTCGCTCGTCGCCGACCGCTCCGGCGTGGTCACCGCCTTCGCGATGATCAACCTGCAGGAGCGCGGCCAGATGTTCGTCGAGCCGACCACCGAGGTGTACGAGGGCATGATCGTCGGCGAGAACTCCCGCTCCGACGACATGGACGTCAACATCACCAAGGAGAAGAAGCTCACCAACATGCGGGCCTCGACCTCCGACGAGACCGAGAAGCTGATCCCGCCGCGCAAGCTCTCGCTGGAGCAGGCGCTGGAGTTCTGCCGCGAGGACGAGTGCGTCGAGGTCACCCCGACCTCGGTGCGCATCCGCAAGGTGGTGCTCGACCAGCAGCAGCGCGGCCGGGCCGCCGCCCGCCGCAAGCACGCCGGCTGATCGACAGCCACACCGGGCGCGTCGGCCGCTTGCGGCCGGCGCGCCCGTGCGCTTCCCCGCCGGGGTACGTCCGCCCGACGCCGTCCTCCTCGACTACGGTCACCGGCATGACCTGGGATGATCTCGACGCCTTCCTGGACGCGGTGCCGGGCACCGTCTCGGCGTACGTGGGTCGACTCGACGCGCCCCCGAGCTGGACCCGCCACGCCCACGCCGGCCACTACGCCGCCAGCACCATGAAGGTGGCGGTGCTGGCGGCGCTGCACCGCGCCGCCGAGGCCGGCACGCTGGACCTGGACGCCGACGTCCCGGTGGTCAACGAGTTCGACTCGGCCCAGCCCGGCGCGCCCCGGTTCTCCTGCGCCCCGCACTACGACAACGACGACGCGGTCTGGGACCGGCTCGGCCGCACGGCGTCGCTGCGCTGGCTGGCCGAGCGGATGATCGTGCGGTCCAGCAACCTGGCCACCAACCTGGTCATCGGGCACGTCGGGCTGCCCGCGGTGGCGCAGGTGTGGGCCCTCGCCGACGCCCGCGACAGCGTCACCGGCCGCGGCATCGAGGACTTCGCGGCCCGCGACGCCGGCATCACCAACACCGTCACCGCCGCCGACCTGGCCGCCCTGCTGGGCGCGCTGGCCAGCGGCGTCACGACCCCCGGCCGTCTCGCCTCGCCGACCGGGTGCGCCGCCATGCTGGACGTGCTGCTCGCGCAGGAACACCGCGAGGACCTGGCCGCCGGCCTGCCCGAGGGCACCCGCATCGCGCTGAAGAACGGTTGGGTACGCGGTGTGCGGCACGGTGTCGGCGTGGTGCTGCCCGACGACGCCCCGCCGTACGTGATCGCCGTGTGCACCACCACCGACCTGGACGACGGCGACGACGACGCCTGTCGGCTGATCGCGCGCGTCTCGGCCCAGGTGTGGGCCGACCGGCACCGCCTCTGAGCCCGACGCCCTCACTCCAGCAGGTGCGCCCGCAACGCCTCGACCACGTCGTCGGTCAACCCCAACCCGTCGCGCAGGTACGCGTCGAACGAGCCGTGCACCCGGCGGACCTCCTGGTAGCCGGCGTCGAGGTACGCGGGGCGGACCTCCAGTACCGGCAGCACCGCGTCTACGTCCAGCGCGGGCTCGCGGCGGCGCATCGCCTCGACGATCACCGCGCGCAGGCTCTCGGTCAACGCGTTGTTGCGAAGGTAGTCGGCGCGGATCGCCTCCTCGTCGACTCCGAGCGCGGTGAGCAGGATGACGGTGAGCCAGCCGGTGCGGTCCTTGCCGGCCGAGCAGTGGTACAGCAGCGGCAGGTTCTCCGGGTCGGCGGCCAGGCGTACCGCCGCGCCGAAGTTCCGCCGGGCCGACTCGCCGGTGACGAACCACCGGTAGATCTCGGCCATCGCCCCCGCCGTGCCCTGCCGGGCCAACTCAGCGTACGCGTCGAGGTCGTGCCCGAGCAGCACCGCCGAGACGTACGTGAAGACCGGGTGTTCCGGATCGTGCACCGGCAGGTGCGCCACCCGGGGCTCGCCGGCCAGCCGGTCGGGCGGCGCGACGTCGATCTCCGTGCCGTCGCGCAGGTCGACCACGCAGGCCGGCGCGAGTGTCGCGAGCACCGGCAGGTCGGCGTCGGTGAGCCGGCCCAGCGCCGGGGTGCGGACGAGCTGGCCGGCGCGCACTCTGCGACCATCGGCGCCGACCAGGCCGCCCAGGTCACGGGCGTTCGGCGCGCCCACCAGTTGCCAGTCCCGTACGACCATCCGGCCCGCCCTCCCGCCGTGTTCCTGCGTATAGGGTGCCCCATATGACGATCTCGGCGGTACGCACCCACCGGGTTTCCGCCCCCTTACACACCCCGTTCGTCACGGCGCTGCGCCGCACCACCACGGTGGACACGTTGATCGTCGAGCTGGTCGACGCCGACGGTCGGTCCGGTTTCGGCGAGGCGCCGCAGGTGTGGCAGGTCACCGGCGCCTCGGTCGCCGGGGCCGAGGCCTGCGTCCGCGAACTGCTCGGTCCGCTGCTGTCCGGACGCGACCCGGACGACCTGGTGGCCCGCTGCGCCGAGGTGCAGCGGGCGGTGGTGGGCAACGAGGCGGCGAAGGCGGCGGTGGACGTCGCGCTGCACGACCTGGCGGCGCGGCGTTTGGGCGTACCCCTGGCGCGGTTGCTCGGCGGCACGACCCTGCGGGTCCCGACGGACGTCACCCTCGCCGCGGGCGACGCGGTCGACCTGGCGGCGGCCGCGCGCCAGCGGCGGGCCGACGGCTTCGGCGTGCTGAAGCTCAAGGTCGGCACGGACGCGGCCGGCGACCTGGACCGGGTACGGGCGGTACGCGCGGCGGTCGGCGCGGACGTGCGCATCCGGCTGGACGCCAACCAGGGCTGGACGCCGCGCGAGGCGGTCCGGGTGATCCGTGGCATCGAGGACGCCGGGCTGGACGTGGAGCTGGTCGAGCAGCCGGTGGCCCGCTGGGACCTGGACGGGCTGGCATGGGTCAGCGACCGGGTTTCGGTGCCGATCCTGGCCGACGAGGCGGTCTTCGGGGTCCGCGACCTGGTGGAGGTGATCCGCCGCCGGGCCGCCGACCTGGTCAACGTCAAGCTGGCCAAGTGTGGCGGGCTGCACCCGGCGCGCACGCTCCTGGAGTTGGCCCGCGCGCACGGGCTCGGCACGGTGGTCGGGTCGATGATGGAGAGTCAGGTCGGCATCGGCGCGGCGGCGAGTCTGGTGGCCGCGTACGGCACCACGGCGGTCGCCGACCTGGACGCCGCGTGGTGGCTGGCCTGGTCGCCGGTGCAGGGCGGGATCCGCTACGAGGGGCCGACAGTGGTGTTGCCCAACGCTCCTGGCCTGGGCATTTCCGGTCTGGCTGAAGTAAAGATGCAGACTCGTGGTTGAGCGCTGGCGGTTTTCTTCATAGGGTTGCCCCCAGACAGCCGACACGAGCTGGGGGTCGATGTGGAGCTTCAACCGGGCCGCGAGGCCGTCGTCCGGGTCGCGGTGGCGACGCTGTGGTCAGCGCCCGAGGCGGTCCGGACGGTCGACGGTCCCGCGCTCACGGCCGGCGTCGACATCCCGACCTGGGTCTCCGGCCTGGACACCGACCAGCAGGTCGGCGACTGCGTGTTGAGTCAACTCCTGCTCGGCGAGCGGGTGCTGATCGACGAGCTGCGCCCGGACGGCTGGGCCCGGGTCGTCGCCGTCGAGCAGCCGGCCGCCAAACTCGATCCCCGCGGCTACCCGGGCTGGCTCCCCGCCGACCAGCTGACCCCCACCGATCCCACCGTCAGCGGCGACCCGCTCGTCGTGGACGCCACCGTCACCGGGCTGCACGCCACCCCGGACGGGCCGGTCGTGCTGCCGGGAGTCGTCGTCGGCACCCGTCTCGTCCCGGCCGGTCCCGCCCGCGACGGCTGGCGGGCGGTCCACGTCCCGGGCCGGGCCGCGCCGCTCTGGCTGCCCGACGGGCACCTCGTCCCGCCGTCGAGCGGGCCAGCCAGCGCCGCCGACGCGCTCGCGGTGGCCCAGCGGCTGCTGGACGTGGCCTACATCTGGGGCGGGCTGTCGGCGTACGGCATCGACTGCTCGGGCCTCGTCCACCTGGCCTGGCGCCGGTTCGGGGTGCTCCTGCCCCGCGACGCCGACGACCAGGCGGTGGCGACGACCCCCCTCGACCTGGGCGCGGAGCGCCCCGGCGACCTCTACTTCTTCGCCCGTCCCGGCCGGAAGATCCACCACATCGGCATCGTCACCGCCGCCGCCGACGGCTCGACCGACCGGCGGATGCTGCACGCCTGCTACCGACGGCGGCGGGTGATCGAGGAGCCCTTACCGGCGGACCGGACGGCCACCCTGGTGGGCGTGCACCGGGTCTGACCGGCCGGCCCGTCGCGGCGCCCGCCTCAGCGCCGGGCCGCGGCCAGCTCGCGACGCCGGTCCCGGGCGGACTTGACCAGGCTCGCGACAGTGGCGACGCCCAGCGTGCCGATGATGACCAGCAGGGACAGCCAGATCGGGATGTGCGGCGCCCACCCGACGTGCTCCCCGCCGTTGATGAACGGCAGGTTGTTGTCGGCCAGCGCCTCCAACACGAGTTTGACGCCGATGAAGCCCAGGACGACGGCCAGTCCGTAGCTCAGGTAGATCAACCGGTCGAGCAGGCCGCCGAGCAGGAAGTAGAGCTGGCGCAGACCCATCAGCGCGAACACGTTCGCGGTGAAGACCAGGTACGGCTCCTGCGTGATGCCGAAGATCGCCGGAATCGAGTCCAGCGCGAAGATCAGGTCGGTGGTGCCGATCGCGATCATCACGATCAGCATCGGCGTGAACAGCCGTCGCCCGTTCTCGTGGGTCGTCAGCTTCGCGTCGTCGTAGCCCTTGGAGATCGGCAGCGCCCGGCGGCTCCACCGGATCAGGAGGTTCTCGGAGAACTCGTCCTCGTCCGGCTCACCCTGGCGGGCCAGGTTGATCGCCGTGTAGATGAGGAACGCGCCGAAGATGTAGAAGACCCAGGAGAACTGCGAGATCAACGCCGCTCCTGCGGCGATGAACCCGCCACGCATCACCAATGCCAGCACGATGCCGATGAGCAGCACCTTCTGCTGGTACTGCCGGGGCACCCCGAACCGGGCCATGATGATGACGAAGACGAAGAGGTTGTCCACCGAGAGGCTGTACTCGGTGAGCCAACCGGTGTAGAACTGCCCCGCCGAGCTGGCCCCGGAGGCCAGCCAGACACCGGCGCCGAACAGCAGGGCGAGGCCGACGTAGAAGGCGACCCAGAGGCTCGACTCGCGCACGCTCGGCTCGTGCGGACGCCGACCGATGATCAGCAGATCGACGAGCAGCACCGCAGACAGTGCGACGAGGGTCCCCGCCCACACCAATCCGGACACGTCCAACGTTCATTCCTCCGGCAGACACGCGGCGTCGGGCACACCGTACGCCCCTGGCGGGGCCGGCGTGCCGCTGTCGCTCACTCTGGTGACTGTCGGAGGTCTCTTCCGCCCCCGACCCGCGAACGGGACGGCGACCGACGGAGCCGGGTCGGTCGCCGAGAATCCGGCGATCGTCCGTGCTGACGACTTCGTCGCGGGGGAATACTCCCCTCCTCGCGGACCATTGTTGCCCACCACGCGCCGTGATCACACCTGGGGCCCGGGGTGCCATCGCACACCCTCTTAGCCGTCCTAGGAGGCTAGCGTGTCGGGTGCGCTGATCGGGTCGGTGAACGACCAGCCGGACGCCAGCAGGTCGTCGCAGACCCGCACGGCCCGCGCCAGCCGCTCGGCGTGCGATCCGGTCAACTCCACCACCGGCACCCCCGACCCGGCCAACTCGTCGCGGAACCGGTCGGTCATCCAGGCCCGCAGGTGCTCACCGTCGCGCAACCCGTCGTCGGCGAACGGCACGCCCCGGTGGTCGGTCAGCAGGTACCGCGCCGGCCGGCGGGCCGCCGCCCGCACCTGCGGCGACGCGCTACCCAGGTAGCGCTCCTCCCAGACCGCGGTGGCCCGCGCGTCGGTGTCGCAGAACAGCAACGGCCCCGACGACCGGGCCGCCGCGTCCTCGGCGGCCTGCTGCTCGCGGACCACCTCGCGAAAGTCGTCGCGGTTCCAGCCGACGTCGAAGATCGTCGCCTCGGGCGAGCGCTCCCGCAGCCGGGCGAGCTTGCGGGCCGTCAACTCCCGGCCGTACTCGGGAACCCAGACGGTGCCGTAGTGCGCGGCGAGCGCCTCGGCCATCGTGGTGGTGCCCGTCGACTCGGCGCCGACCACCACCACCCGCCGCACGAGAGCGGCCCGCACCGGCGGGCTCAGCCACCGCCAGTGACCCGCCGGGTCCGCGCGGACCGCCGTCCCGGAGACCGGCACGGTCCGCCGATCCGGATCGATCGACACCGGCACGGCCCCGAATCGGCGGGCCAACTCCGGTCCGTACGCCTCGGAGGAGAAGACGGCGTCCACCTGCTCCGGTCCGACCGCCTCGCGGAACACCGCGCAGTGCGCGTCCCAGACCGCCGGGTCGTCGTAGTCCACCGGATGGTCGTCGTACCGGCCGACGAACCGGACCCACGGTGTGTCCGCGTGCGCCTCGCGCAGCCAGTCCAGCCGGGCCGCGAGCGGGATGGACTCCCGACGCGACGGCGCCACCACCACCGTGACGGTGGCGCAGCGGGCGGCCGCCGCCGCGATCAGGGCATGGTGCCCGGCGTGCGGCGGATAGAACTTCCCCACCACCATCCCGTGCCCGAACTCGGGACGCCGCGCCTGCGCCGTCTCGCTCACGCGGTCACCGGGGTCGGGCCGGGCGGCGCCGGGGTAGCCGGGTCGAGTCGGCGCTCATCGGCCCGCCAGGCCCGCAACCCGACCACGCACAGCGCGAGGAAGACCAGGTACAGCACGGCCGTCAGGTGCAGCCCCTTGTAGGCGTACAGCGGGATGTAGATCAGGTCGGCCGCGATCCAGAGCCACCAGCTCTCCACCCGCTTGCGGGTCTGCCCGTACGTCGCCAGCAGGGACAGCGCCGTGGTCAGCGCGTCCGGCAGCGGCACCGTCGAGTCGGTGGCCCGGTCCAGCAGGACCCAGAGCCCGCCGGTGAGCAGCACACCCACGACCGCCAGCCACACCCACTCCCGTCGGCCGGTCCGGCTCACCGTCAGCCGGGTCCGGCGTTCGCCCCCGAACAGCCAGTGCCACCAGCCGTAACAGCCGAGCGCCACGTACACGACCTGGAGCCCGGCGTCGGCGTACAGCCCGGCCGTCCAGAACAGCAGCATGAGCAGCAACACGTTGGCGATGCCGATCGGCCAGTTGGCGACGCGCTGCCGGGCCACCAGCCACACGTTGAGCACTCCGGTGGCGAACCCCAGCAGCTCCGCCCAGGTCGTGCCGACGCCCCCGACCTGGAACGCGGTACCGGTAAGCCAGTCGATGATCATGTCGTCAGACCTTAGGACGTGTGTCGACGGCGGAACAGACCCCGCGGCACCCGCACGACCCCGGGCCGTGAAAGGCTTGCCGGCATGGTGCTTGAGGTCGCGCTGATCGACGTACTGCCCGGACACGAGGACGCGTTCGCCGCCGCGTACGGCGAGGGTCACCCGGTGCTGGCCGGCACGCCCGGCTGCCGCTCGGTGCGGATGACCCGGGGCATCGAGTCGCCCACCCGGTTCGTGTTGTTGGTGGAGTGGGACTCGGTCGAGGCGCACGAGAAGAACTTCCGGGACACCGACCGGTTCGCGCGGTGGCGCGCGCTCATCGGGCCGCACTTCGCCGGACCGCCGCTGGTCGAGCACTTCCTCGACGTACCGGCCTGAGTGGACCTGTCGTACCCCGCGGTTACCGTGCCTCCCGCACGCGCGGGTCGCCGGTCCCGACGGGCTCGGGGGCGCCGGGCCCGGTGGCCGCGCGGGCGAGTCCTACTGCCCGACGCGGCGGGCCAGGACGGTGACCGTCTCCTCCGGTGACAGCGCCGCCGCCAACAGCGCCTCGGTCATCCGCTCGTACCTGTCGACGTCGAGCACGGTCGCCAGGCGCACGTCGGTGGTCAACGCCTCCAGCATCACCGTCCGCGGGTCCTCCGGGTCGGGAAAGGCATACCAGGAGTACGGCGTGAGCGGGTGCAGCCCGCCGCCGGCCAGCCCGCGTGGCAGCAACCGCACCGTCACGTGCGCCAGCCCGGTCACCGCCACCAGGTGCCGTAGCTGCTCCCGCCAGACGTCGACCGGCAGGTCGCCCGGGTCGCACACCGCCTCGGCCAGCACCGCCGTGTAACGCGGCGGATCGGCCCGGCGCAGCACCTCCTGGCGCAGCGCCCGCGCCCGCACCTCGGCCTCCACGTCGACCTCGGGCGTGAGCAGGACACCGGCGGCGACCCGCGAGCGCGCGTACGCCGCCGTCTGGAGCAGACCCGGCACGAGCGCCGGCTGGTACTCGACGATGTCGGCCGCGCCCGCCTCCAGCTCGGCGTACACGCGCTGCCGTTCGCTCATCTCGCCGAGCGCCTTCCACCAGCCGCGGCTGGTGGCCGCGTCGCGGGCGATAACGATCAACGCGTCCCGGACCGGGTTGGGCACCTGGTAGACGTCGAGCAGATCCAGCACGTCGGCGAGATCCGGACGGCTCTGCCCCAGCTCGATGCGGGACAGCTTCGACGTCGAGGCCCAGCCCAACCGGTCGCAGACCTGTTCCAGGGTCAGCGCCTCGCGTCGGCGTAGCTGACGCAGCTCAGCGCCGAGGCGCGCGCGTCGAATGACAGGACTTGTTGGCAACGGCATCCCCGCCTCCCCATCGAGGGAGCGTACGCAGGACGATCACCCAGTGCAATAGCGCGGTGGCGCACCGCAACTGAGGCGGTCGCGCCATGCGGGGAATCCGATGCCGTCGAAGCCTCCCTTCCCTGCTCAGGGCTCAGGCCGGTAGGCGCGGTCAAGCCGGAACTCGGCTCAGGGCCGGTAGGTGGCTCAGGGCCGGTAGGTGGCTCAGGGCCGGTAGGTGGCTCAGGGCCGGTAGGTGGCTCAGGGCCGGTAGGTGCCGAACGACCAGTGGATACCGGCGAGGTCACGGGCGGCGTAGTCGCGGGACCCGTAGTCGGTGTCGAACGGCTCCCGGGTGATGTCCGCTCCGGCGGCACGCGCTTGGGCGCAGTGGGCGTCGACGTCGGGCACGGCCACGTAGACGGACCAGTCGTCCTCGGCCGCCGGAGACGCCGGGCCCACCCGAGGACCCAGCATGATCATGCCGGTGTCGAGGACGAGTTCGGCGTGCGCGACCGTGCCGTCCGGCGCCTCGTGCACGGCGTGCACCTGGAAGCCGAACGCCGAACAGAGCCAGTCGATCGCGGCACGCGGATCGGGATAACGGAGGATCGGATAGACGGTTCGCATAGCGACAAGTCTCCGACCCGGAGTCGACCCCCGATTGGACGAATGTGACCCGGGCAGCCCAACCTGCGCCGAGATCGCCGCGCTGGAGCGGCCCGACCCCCAGGTTCCCGCAAACCGGGCTGTCGGCGCGCTCAGGACGCCCCCACTTCCCTGAACCCGAGTCGATCGTGAACGTTGATCCACACCAGGTCGCCGACGTGGCGGCAACCGGGCGGTCGGACACCGCCAGATCGGCGATCTGGAGTTGACCATGCGCGGCTTCAGTGGCTGTCCGTCCGTCTCACGCGCCGACGACGTCACGTACCGACAGCCTCACGCGCCGACGACGTCACGTACCGACGACGTCACGTACCGACGGCGTCACGCGCCGACGGCCTCACGCACCGACGGCGTCACGCACCGACGGCGTCACGCGCCGACGGCCTCACGCACCGACGGCGTCACGCACCGACGGCGTCACGCGCCGACGGCCTCACGTGCCGACGGCGTCTGACGTCAGACGGGGGAGCGTGCGGCGAGCAGCGCCGCCGGTGTCGCGCCGGCGAACTGGTGGAAGTCCCGGATGAGGTGCGACTGGTCGTAATAGCCACATCGGACGGCCACCTCGGCCCAGTCGACGGCCCGTCCACGTCCGGGCGGCGATCCGGTCGCGGCGGCATCGCGCAGCGCCGCGCGCGCGTGTTGGAAGCGCATCAACCGGGCCGCCGTCTTCGGTGGCAGGCCGACGTCCTCCCGGAACCGGGCCGCCAGATGTCGCCGGCTCCACCCCAGCTCGGCGGCGAGCTCGCCGACAGCGCCGCGCCCACCGCTCGCCGTGAGCCATCGCCAGGCCCAGTCGAGGCGGGCGTCGACGGGTGGGGACGCCGCCAGGCGGTCGGCGAGTGCCGCGTCCAGGAGCGCGAAGCGCTGCGGCCAGCCCCCGGCGTCGGCGAGCCGGCCCCGCAGCCGGTCGAGCCAGCCGCCCGGGAGCTGATCGAGGCCCACCGCCCGGTTGGTCAGCTCGACCAGCGGCAGCCCGAGGACACGCCGGGCGGTCAGCGGCGTCAGCAGCAGCTCCACGCCCTCCCCCACGCCCACCGTGCGGGTGGTGCACCAGCCGTCGAAGGTGCCGGCCACGAACGAGTCCACCCGCTCGACCCCGCGCTCGGCGCCGCGCGGATCGGCCACGTCCAGCGGCGCACCCCAGCCCAGGATCAGCACCACGAAGGCACCAGCGGTCTCCCGGCGGACCAGGGGGACGTCCGCGCGTTCCCGGTAGCCGATGTACCGGTCGACGAACGGACGCAGACGGAGCTCGGGCACTCCGAGGACCAGTTCGTCGTCGATCGGCGTCATCGCACCCGACCGCCCTTCCCGCTCGCCGCACGAACCAACCACCCACCCGGCGCGTGGCCGAGACACGCCCGCCCATGCCGGTCAAGGGTGACCAGCTCGGCACGGAGATCAACCGCGAGCGGCTGCCGGGCGCTCCACACCACAACCACGCGCGGTCACACCGGGCCCGCCCACGCCAAGCGCAAACCGTGCCACACCCGCCCACACCAAGCGCCAACCGTGCCACACCCGCCCACGCCGCTCGTGACCGTGTCGGTCGTGCGTGGGCGGGCCCGGCTGTCACTTCACGCCGGCGGCGTCCATCCCGCGTAGCTCCTTCTTCAGGTCGGCGACCTCGTCGCGGATCCGCGCCGCCAGCTCGAACTGCAGCTCACGGGCGGCGGCCAGCATCTGGTCGTTGAGCTCCTGGATGAGCTGGGCGAGGTCGGCGCGGGCCATCCCCTCCCGCGACGTGGTGGCGGCGGTCGACCGGCTGCGACTGCGCGTCTCCTTGACCGGCGCCTTACCCCGGGAGAGCTGGCGGACCGCACCGCCGACCCGGGAGCTCTCGGTGTCCTCCGCCTCGCGGTAGATGTCGTCCAGGATGTCGTGGATCTTCTTGCGCAGCGGCTCCGGACTGATGCCGTGCGCCTCGTTGTGCGCGATCTGCTTGGCGCGACGCCGGTCGGTCTCGTCGATCGCCGCCGCCATCGACGGCGTGATCTTGTCGGCGTACATGTGCACCTGGCCCGAGACGTTACGGGCGGCCCGCCCGATGGTCTGGATCAGGGACCGGCCACTGCGCAGGAAGCCCTCCTTGTCGGCGTCGAGGATCGCCACCAGTGACACCTCGGGCAGGTCCAGACCCTCACGGAGCAGGTTGATGCCGACCAGCACGTCGTACTCACCCTTGCGCAGCTCACGCAGCAGCTCGACCCGGCGCAGCGTGTCGACCTCGGAGTGCAGGTAACGCACCCGGACGCCGTTCTCCAGCAGGTAGTCCGACAGGTCCTCGGCCATCTTCTTGGTCAGCGTCGTGACGAGCACCCGCTCGTCCCGGTCGGTCCGCAGCTTGATCTCGTGCATGAGGTCGTCGATCTGGCCCTTGGTCGGCTTGATCACGACCTCCGGATCGACCAGACCGGTGGGGCGGATGACCTGCTCGACGAACTCGCCCTGGGCCTGCTCCAACTCCCACGTGCCGGGGGTCGCGGAGAGGCAGACCATCTGGCCGACCCGCTCCAGGAACTCGTCGAACCGCAGCGGCCGGTTGTCGGCCGCGCTGGGCAGCCGGAACCCGTGGTCGATGAGCATCCGCTTACGGGAGGCGTCACCCTCGTACATGCTGCCGATCTGCGGGATCGTCACGTGCGACTCGTCGACCACGGTGAGGAAGTCGTCCGGGAAGTAGTCGAGCAGGCAGTGCGGTGGGCTGCCGGGCAGCCGCCCGTCCATGTGCATCGAGTAGTTCTCAATGCCGGAGCAGAAGCCCACCTGGCGCATCATCTCGATGTCGTACGTCGTGCGCATCCGCAGTCGCTGCGCCTCCAGCAGCTTGCCCTGGCGCTCCAGCTCGGCCAGCCGCTCGGCCAGCTCCGCCTCGATGTCGCGGATGGCCCGCTCCATCCGCTCCGGGCCCGCCGCGTAGTGCGTCGCCGGGAAGATCACCAACTGGTCGACCTCGCGGACCACGTCACCGGTCAGCGGGTTGAGGTAGTAGAGCTTCTCCACCTCGTCGCCGAACAGCTCGATGCGGACCGCCAACTCCTCGTACGCCGGGATGATCTCCAACGTGTCACCGCGGACCCGGAACGTGCCTCGCTGGAAGGCCATGTCGTTGCGCGTGTACTGGATGTCGACGAGCCGGCGCAGCAACTGGTCGCGGTCGAGATCCTGACCGACCTTCACCTTCACCGCCCGGTCCAGGTACTCCTCCGGGGTGCCCAGGCCGTAGATCGCCGAGACGGTGGCGACCACGATCACGTCACGCCGGGTGAGCAGCGACATCGTCGCCGAGTGCCGCAGTCGCTCGACCTCCTCGTTGATCGAGGAGTCCTTCTCGATGTAGGTGTCGGTCTGCGGGATGTACGCCTCGGGCTGGTAGTAGTCGTAGTACGACACGAAGTACTCGACCGCGTTGTGCGGCATCAGCTCGCTGAACTCCTTGGCGAGCTGCGCGCAGAGCGTCTTGTTCGGGGCGAGCACCAGGGTCGGGCGCTGCAGCCGCTCGATGAGCCACGCGGTGGTGGCGCTCTTGCCGGTGCCGGTCGCGCCGAGGAGCACCGAGGTCCGGTCGCCGCGCCGCACCCGGCGCTCAAGGTCGTCGATGGCGGCCGGCTGGTCGCCGGCCGGCTGGTATTCGCTGACGACCTGGAAGCGGCCGTCGAGCCGAGGAATGTCGAGCGCCATGACATCAACGGTACGCCGAAGGTCCGACATGTTCGGCCGTCGCGCAGGGTACGTGATCGGCTTCAATATTCCCATTGTGTGGCCCATGTCACCGGGACTACCCTCTTCGTGTAGGCCGCTCGCGGCGGCCGACCGGGCCGGTGGCCAGGCCGTCACATCACGGCCGGCCGCCCCCGGCACAGCGGTCGCAGCACCCGGCTCGTCCGGCGTGCGCACCCGTGTGGTCGCGCTCACGGCGCAGACCGGCCGCCGCGAGCGCCCCTGCTCCGCACTCCGGGCTCGTCACCCGATGCCGTCCCACCCGTTTCACATCCGTGGACACCTCTGGAGCCCCGGCGCCCTCCCCCGACACCACCCGGGTCGGCATCCCGGACCGCAGGGCTCGGCACGGCGTCAGGGACGGCCGGCCCAGCCGCGCCGAGGTCAGGGACCGGAGCACCCCCGTCGGCGATACCGGCCGCGGCGTCGGGTCGGCCCAGGCCAGGCGACGCCGGCGTACGCTGCTGCTCCTGCTCGCCCTGACCGCCGTGACGTCGGCGTCGGCGCTGGTGCTCGGGCTGCTGAGTTGGGCGCCCGACCCACCCACGCCGGCCCGGCCGCTGACCGTCGCCGAGGCCGAGCGGCTGGCCGCCATGCGGGTCACCAACCTGCGGGACCTGCGCGCCGGTGTGCGCGTCACCGCCGGCGAGGGCACCGCCCGTACCGAGCTGGTGGGCTGGGTGGACTGGTCGCGTTCCCTGCTCTACCTGGACGTCGGCGGGCCGGGGGCGGGCGCCGACCGGGGCCTGGTGCAGAGCGCCGGCCCGGTCCTGGTGGTCCGGCCGGACCCGACGGCCGTACCCACCCCGGCCGCGCCTCCGCTGGTGCCGCCGACGGACCGCTGGCGGCTGCGTCACCTGACACCCGGCACGCGCCTGGCGTCGGTCCTCGACCTGCTCCTCGGCCTCGCCGCCGACCGCCCGGACCCGATCCCGACCGCCGGTGACGCGCGCTGGATCGCCCAGGAGGTGGTCACGGCCGGGACGCTGGACGTCCTCCAGGCGTCGCTGGGCGCCGCGACGCCCACCGCCGCCAGCACCGCGGCAGCCGCCAGCACCGCGGCAACCGCCAGCACCGCGGCAACCGCCAGCACCGCGGCAACCGCCAGCACCGCGGCAACCGCCAGCACCGCGGCAGCCGCCAGCATCGCGGCCGGCACGCCGGCGGCCGGCAGCCACGAGGCCCGGTACTGGCTCGACCGGGACGGCCGACTGCACAAGCTGGTGACACGTCTACCCGGCGTCGGACCGCTCACGGTGCTCCTCGACCGGATCGACCGTCCCACGCTGCATCCGGTGGACGCGCTCGGCGGCCGACCCGGCCTGCCCCGGGCGCTCACGGAGGCCGAGCAGCGGAGGTGGAACGCGCTGCCGGCCCGGCTGCGCGGCCAGGGCGGCGCCACGCTGACGCTGGCCGCGCCGGTGGGCGTCGAGGTCAACCTGCGGGGCGCCGGTTGGCTGGGCTGGTCCGCCCGTACCGCCTACCTGGCGGTCGCCGACCTGGGCGTACCCGATCGCCGGACCCTCCTGCACCGCGACGCCGCCGGCCTGTCCCGTACCGACGTGCCCGCCGACGCCGGTGGCGGTGGCACGGCCGAGACGCCCGGTCGGCCGCCGTTCCCGGTCCCCGCCGGCACGTGGCGGACCACCCGGTCCGCCCGCGACGACCTGGACCTGCTGGTCGACGCCGCGGTGGCCGCCGCCGACCCGGCGGCCCGGCGTGGCGCCCCCGTGCGCCTCCGTGAGGACCTCGCCGACGGGCGGACGGTGGACGTCGTGGAGTTCCGCAGCGGCGCCGCGCGGCTGCGCTACTGGATCGACCGGGACGGGTTGCTGCGCCGGGTGGAGCTGCTCACCGGCCCCGGCGCGTGGGCACAGCTGGACCTCTCTCCCGCCGTGGTGCCCCGCCTCCCGCCGCCACCGCGCGCCACCGGTCGACCGCCCGCAACACGCTGACCAGGGGTCAGGGCCGCCAGTCGGTCTGCGCGGCCCATCGCTCGGCCCGCAGGTGCTCCTCGTCGAACCAGGGGTCGCGGGCCGTGCCGGAGTCACCGACGTGCGGCGCCGCGTCCACCAGATCGCGCTTGAGCAGCAGGTACGCCGCCCGTCGATCCGGGTCGGCGCGCAGGTGGTCCCGCACCAGCAACGCGTACCGCCAGCCGGGCGAGTCCGCCGCCCGTACGTGCAGCCGCACCGGGCGACCTGGGTCGGCGCTGCCGTGCAGCCGCTTCTCCCACCGCCCCCGGCCGGCCGGACGCGGATCGTCCCACCAGTGCCCCGGGACCCGGGGGAACCCCGCGCCCGCCAGCCGCTCGGCCAGCGGCCCGTCGGCGTCCGCGAGGCTGGGCACGGCGAGCTGCACGTCGATGACGTCGGCGGCGGCCAGGCCGGGCACCGCCGTCGCGCCGATGTGGTCGATCCGCAGGTCCGCCGGGGCGACCGCGTGGCGGATCCGGGCGGCCAACCGCGCGTACTGCTCGGGCCAGCTCGCGTCGGCCTCCGCCGCGTCGTCGCGCGCGGGCGGCGACGCGACCCGCCGCTGCCGCAGATTGTGCTCGTAGGGTCGCAGCCGCTGCCGCCACAGCGTGTCCACGGCGTCGTGCAGCGCCGCCAGGCTGCCGTCGTTGGTCACCACCACGTCGGCGACCGCCCGCCGGCGATCGTCGTCGGCCTGCGCGGCGATCCGCCGCTCGGCCTCCGCGCGGGTCATGCCCCGGTCGCGCGTCAGTCGCTCCAGCCGGGTCCGCACGGCCGTCTGCACCACGACCACCAGGTGGTACGTCGGCGCGAGCCCCACCTCCACCAGCAGCGGTACGTCGTTGACGACGATCGCGTCCGGCGCCGCCGCCGCGACCAGCTCGGCGGTACGCGCCCGTACCCGCGGGTGGGTGATCGCCTCCAGCCGGCGGCGGGCGGCCTCGTCGGAGAACACCAGCGCGCCCAGCGCGGCGCGGTCCAGCGCGCCGTCGGCGTCCAGTACCCCGGCGGAGAAGGCGGTGACGATCTCCGCGAGGCCCTCGGTGCCCGGCGCGACGACCTCCCGGGCGACCTGGTCGGCATCGACGAGCACCGCGCCCAACTCCACCAACCGCGCGGCCACCGCGCTCTTGCCCGACCCGATCCCGCCGGTCAAACCCACCCTCAGCACCAGGACAGTCAACCGGATCGCGGGCCACCGGCCAAACAGGCCCGTCCCGCCCGGTGCCGTCGCACACCCCGGGCCAGACCCCGCGCCGCTCGCGAGAGCGCGGCGCCACGTGCGACACGGCCGGTGGGTACGACGAAGGCCCCGCCTCCGGCGATCCGAGGATCGCGGGAGACGGGGCCTGCCGTCGTTCAGCGGGTCACTTACCGCCGGCGAGCTTCTCCCGCAGAGCGGCGAGCGCCTCGTCGGTGGCCAGGGTGCCGGCCGGCTCCTCGTTCTGCCGGCTCGGGGCCGGGCTGGACGAGGAGGTGGTGCCGCCAGTGGCAGCCGGGACGGCGGGGGCCGGGTTGGCAGCGGCCTCGGCGTCGGCGGCGCGAGAGGTCTGCACCTGCTTGGTGTGGGCCTCCCAACGCTGACGGGCCTCGGCGTACTGGTTCTCCCAGGTCTCGCGCTGCTTGTCGTACCCCTCGAGCCACTCGCCCGTCTCCGGGTCGAAGCCCTCCGGGTAGATGTAGTTGCCCTCGGTGTCGTACGTCGCGGCCATGCCGTAGAGGGTCGGGTCGAAGTGCTCCTCGCCCTCGACGAAGCCCTCGTTGGCCTGCTTGAGCGACAGGGAGATCCGGCGACGCTCGAGGTCGATGTCGATGACCTTGACCATGACCTCGGAGCCGACCTGGACGACCTGCTCCGGGATCTCCACGTGGCGCTCGGCCAGCTCGGAGATGTGGACCAGGCCCTCGATGCCGTCGTCCACCCGGACGAACGCACCGAACGGAACCAGCTTGGTGACCTTACCCGGCACGATCTGCTGGATCGCGTGGGTGCGGGCGAACTGCCGCCACGGGTCCTCCTGCGTCGCCTTCAGCGACAGGGAGACACGCTCGCGGTCCAGGTCGACGTCCAGGACCTCGACCTCGACCTCCTGGCCCACCTCGACGACCTCGGACGGGTGGTCGATGTGCTTCCAGGACAGCTCGGAGACGTGCACCAGACCGTCGACGCCGCCGAGGTCCACGAAAGCGCCGAAGTTGACGATCGAGGACACGACGCCCTTGCGGACCTGGCCCTTCTGCAGCTTGTTGAGGAACTCGGTACGCACCTCGGACTGCGTCTGCTCGAGCCAGGCACGGCGGGACAGCACCACGTTGTTGCGGTTCTTGTCCAGCTCGATGATCTTGGCTTCGAGCTCACGCCCGACGTACGGCTGCAGGTCACGCACGCGCCGCATCTCGACCAGGGACGCGGGCAGGAAGCCGCGCAGGCCGATGTCGAGGATGAGACCACCCTTGACGACCTCGATGACAGAGCCGCGGACGACGCCGTCCTCGTCCTTGATCTTCTCGATCGTGCCCCAGGCCCGCTCGTACTGCGCCCGCTTCTTGGAGAGGATCAGACGCCCCTCCTTGTCCTCCTTCTGGAGGACCAGGGCCTCGATGTGGTCGCCAACCGTCACAACCTCGGCGGGGTCCACGTCGTGCTTGATCGACAACTCACGAGAGGGGATGACACCCTCGGTCTTGTAGCCGATGTCGAGCAGGACCTCGTCCCGATCGACCTTGACGACGGTGCCTTCGACAATGTCGCCGTCGTTGAAGTACTTGATGGTCTCGTCGATCGCGGCGAGGAAAGCCTCCTCGGAACCGAGATCGTCGTGGGTGACCCGGGTGGCGCTCGAGGGGGCCTCGATGCTGCTCGTCATGTGGGCGGTTGCTCCGGTCGGTGGGTTGTCACAGCAGGCTGGTGTGTCGCAGTGACCTGTTCGCGCCAGCGGATCCGCCGCCGGGCACACCGAACGATCGCCTAGTGAGATCATGATGTGGCTCCGACGACCGCGCACCTGCTCCCTGCCGAGGCAACGCGATCCGCGAGCGCATCGTCTAGCCTACCGTGCGCATTACCACAGCGTGCAAGCCCTCCCGCCTCCTCGCCGCGCGATGACCTGCGAAAGCCGAACAATCACCCGGAAATGACCCCTGCTGTCTCGTAGGTCACAGCGGACCCAGCCGTCGGCTGGTCGGACCCGGTTTGACCGACTCGGCTTCCTGGAAACCGGGCCATCCCGCCGCCCCGGAGACCCCGATTTCCCCGAAGCCGGACGCGCCGCCGCACCCAATGGGGTGGGTGGGGCCTAGCGTGAGCGGGTGGATGACGACAGCCGGGTGACCCGGCGCGGCGTGGGTGACGCCGAGGTCCGGCGGGCCAACCGTGGCTGGTGGGACACCGACGCCGACGACTACCAGGCCGAGCACGGCGCGTTCCTCGGCGACGTGGACTTCGTCTGGTGCCCGGAGGGGTTGCGCGAGGCGGACGCCCACCTCCTCGGCGACGTGTCGGGACGACGGGTGCTCGAGGTGGGTTGCGGCGCCGCCGCGGCCGCCCGCTGGCTCGCCACCCAGGGCGCGCGGCCGGTCGCCTTCGACCTGTCCGCCGGCATGTTGCGGCACGCCGCCAAGGCGGCCGAGGCCACCGGGGTACGCGTCCCGCTGGTGCAGGCCGACGCGCTCGCGCTGCCCTTCGCCGACCGGTCGTTCGACGTGGCCTGCACGGCGTTCGGGGCGATCCCGTTCGTGGACGATTCGGCGGCCCTGCTCGCCGAGGTGCACCGGGTGCTGCGTCCGGGCGGCCGGTGGGTGTTCTCGGTGACCCACCCGATGCGCTGGATCTTCCTGGACGACCCCGGCGAGGGCGGGCTGAAGGCCGTGCACTCGTACTTCGACCGCTCCCCCTACGTCGAGCAGGACGAGAACGGCGTGGCGACCTACGTCGAGCAGCACCGGACCCTCGGTGACCGGATCCGGGAACTGGTCGGCGCGGGGTTCCGGCTGCTGGACCTCGTGGAGCCGGAGTGGCCGGAGGGACACGAGGGCATCTGGGGGCAGTGGAGCCCGCTGCGCGGACGGCTCTTCCCCGGCACCGCCATCTTCGTCACCGAGAAGCCCGCGGGGTGAGCGCGTCGCACCCGCGGTCCGACCTGCAGTCCATCGATCGCCGGTAAGCTCGACCCCATGAGCGCCGAGCCGACATCACCTGGCCCCTGGTGTCCGGACCCGATGCGGCAACAGCGTGCCGACTACACGCTGGAGGACCTGCTCACCCTGCCGGACGACGCCCCCCGCGTCGAACTCGTCGCCGGAGTTATCCAGGTGACACCCTCCCCCACCCTGGGCCATCAGAACATCGCCAGCCTGCTGTGGCTCTGGCTACACAGCCACGCGCCGAAGCACCTCGGCGCCGCCCAGGCCATCGGTGTCAGGCTCAGCCACAACACGAGCCGACAGCCCGACGTGCTGTTGCACCGTGCCGGAGTGGCGTCCGCCCGTTCCATCCTGCGATCAGACGACGTCGTACTCGCCGTGGAGGTCGTCTCGCCCGGCACGCGACGGATCGACCGGTTCGCGAAGCCTGGTGAATACGCCGCTGCCGGCATTCCCTTCTACTGGCGGATCGAGCAGGACCCGGTACACGTGTACGCGTACCGGGTCGGTCCGGGCGGTGAGCGGCAGTACGAGCTGGTCGCCGACGGTGCCGACGTGATCGAGCTGACCGAGCCGTTCGACATGAAGCTGTCGATCGCCGAGATCAGGCCGTAGTCGTTTCGCCCCGGCGGGGTCGGGTAGCCGGGGGCATGGCCGAACAGAGATTCCACCAGGGCGACCGTGTCTCCTGGTCGGCCCATGGCAGCCGCGCGTACGGCGTGGTGCAGGGCACGATCACCGAGCGGACGCGGATTCGCGGGCGGGCGGTGAGCGCGGCCCCCAACGACCCGCAGTACCGGGTCCGCAGTGACGGCACGGGCCGCGACGTGGCCCACCGCCCGGAGGCGCTGCGCCATGAGCAGAGCTGACGAGCAGGGCCGGGACACCTACCGGGAGTTCACCGACGCGGTGAACATGAAGCCCGGCGAGCTGTCGACGTGGCTGGAGACCGACGAGTCGAAGCAGGTCGGCTGGCACAAGGGTGGCCGTACCGGTGGCGGCGAGTCGGTCGGGCACGAGTCCGGCCGGAAGATCATCAACCTGCTCCGCCGCAAGCGCGCCGACCTCTCGGAGGCGGACTACAAGCACATGCGCAAGGTGGTCGGCTACGTCCGCCGGCACATGGCGCAGCGCCCGTCCGGCAACGTGCGCGACACGAAGTGGCGCTGGTCCCTGATGAACTGGGGCCACGACCCGATGAAATAGCGACCCCGACCGCCTCCCGCGGACTTCCTGCCACAGGATCCGCACCAGGCGCCGCCAAGATCCGCGCAACTTCGGCGACGTTGCTGCCTCAGACGTCCCGGATGCAGCACTTTCCCCGAAGTTGCGCGGATCATCGCGCATGCCCACCTCGTCGGGTGCGGGTGCCGCGAGAGCGGACGGGCAGCATGCAACCCGACGGGTATGGCTGCGAGAGAAAACGGACAACGACGGGACTACGCCGACCAGGTCGGGGGTTCCGGGGCAGCCCCACGGCGACCAGCGGACAACCGGAAGATCAGTGATCCGCGCTGTTCCAGTCCCGGCCCACGCCGACCGACACCTCCAGCGGCACCGACAGCGGGTACGCCCCGCCCATCTCGCGCCGTACCAGCGCCTCAAGGGCCTCCCGCTCACCGGGCGCGACCTCGAAGACCAGCTCGTCGTGCACCTGCAACAGCATCCGGGAGCGCAGACCGGCGTCGGCGAGCGCGGTGTCGACGTGCAGCATCGCCACCTTGATGATGTCGGCGGCTGATCCCTGGATGGGGGCGTTGAGCGCCATCCGCTCGGCGATGTCGCGGCGCTGCCGGTTGTCGCTCACCAGGTCGGGCAGGTAGCGGCGGCGGCCCAGGATGGTCGAGGTGTAACCGTCCTGGCGGGCCTTGCCGACCACCTGCTGCAGGTAGTCGCGCACCCCGCCGAAGCCCGCGAAGTAGTTCTCCATCAGCCCGCGCGCCTCTTCGGTGCCGATGCTGAGCTGCTGGGACAGGCCGAACGCGCTGAGCCCGTACGCCAGGCCGTAGTTCATCGCCTTGATCTTGCGCCGCTGGTCCGGCGTGACCTCGTCGACCGGCACGCCGAAGACCGACGAGGCGGTGGCGGCGTGGAAGTCGGCCCCGGAGTTGAACGCCTCGATGAGCGCGTCGTCCGAGGAGAGGTGCGCCATGATCCGCATTTCGATCTGGCTGTAGTCGGCGGTGAGCAGGCACTCGTACCCCGCGCCGACCACGAAGGCCCGGCGGATGCGTCGGCCCTCCTCGGTACGGATCGGGATGTTCTGCAGGTTGGGCTCGGTGGAGGAGAGCCGGCCGGTGGCCGCGACCGTCTGGTTGAAAGTGGTGTGGATCCGAGCGTCGTCGGAGACGGACTTGAGTAGACCGTCCACTGTCGACTTGAGCTTGGCGACGTCGCGGTGACGCAGCAGGTGGGCCAGCACCGGGTGCGGCTGCTGCGCGTAGAGCCACTGCAGGGCGTCGGCGTCGGTGGTGTAACCCGTCTTGATCTTCTTGGTCTTCGGCAGGCCCAACTCGGTGAAGAGGATCTCCTGCAACTGCTTGGGCGAGCCGAGGTTGAACTCCCGGCCCACCGCCTCGTACGCGCCCTGGGCGGCGGCCTTCACCTCGGCGGCGAAGTGCGCCTCCAACTCGGAGAGGTAGTCGGTGTCGGCGGCGATGCCGGTGCGCTCCATGCCGGCGAGCACCCGCATCAGCGGCAGCTCCACCCCGGCCATCAGCCGCGCGGACTGCTCGCCGTCCCGGGACAGCTCGGCGTCGATGGAGTCGGCGAGGTCGAGGGTGGCGCGGGCCTGGAGCATGAGGTTCTGCTCGGCCACCCCCTCTTCGCCCAGCCCGTCGAGGGTGAGCTGGCCGGTCTCGGGCACGTCCACCCGCAGCTCGCGGTGCAGGTAGCGCAGGGCCAGGTCGGTCAGGTCGTAGGACCGTTGGTCGGGGCGGGCCAGGTACGCGGCGATCTGGGTGTCACGGGCGATGCCGGCCAGCTCCCAGCCGTGCGCGGCGCAGGCCAGCACCGCGGGCTTGCTGTCATGCAGCACCTTGGGCCGCTGCGCGTCGGCGAGCCAGGACGCGAGGGCGCTCTCGTCGGCGGCGTCGAGCCGGCTGGGGTCGACCCAGGCGGCCGCGCCACCGGCGCTGGCCAGCGCGAGCCCGGTGATTGAGGCGGTGTGCCGGCGGTTGGGGCCGGTGTCGAGCTTGACCGCGAGCCCGACCGGGGTGCCGGTCGGTGCGTGGGCGTCCAGCCAGGCGGCGAGCGCGCCCGACTCGGTGAGCACCTCGCCGGTCAGGTCGAAGCCCGACTCGGCCTCCGGCTCGACGGCCTCCAGGTACTGGTAGAGGCGGTCGCGCAGGATGCGGAACTCGAGGGTGTCGAAGACCTGGTGCACCGCCTCCCGGTCCCACCCTGTCCAGCGGGTGTCCTCCGGGCGCAGCGGCAGCTCCAAATCGGAGACGAGCCGGTTGATCTCGTAGTTGCGGATCACGTCGGCGAGTCGCTCCCGCAGGCTGTCACCGGCCTTGCCCTTGATCTCGTCGGCGCGGGCGATCACGCCCTCCACCCCGCCGTACGTGGTGATCCACTTGGCGGCGGTCTTCGGGCCGACACCGGGCACGCCGGGCAGGTTGTCACTGGTCTCGCCGACCAGCGCGGCGAGGTCCCGATACTGCTGCGGGCCGACGCCGTACTTGGTCTCGATCGCGGCCGGGTCCATCCGGGCCAGGTCGGAGACGCCCTTGCGCGGGTAGAGGACGGTGATCTGGTCGTCGACCAGCTGGAACGCGTCCCGGTCACCGCTGCTGATCAGCACCGACATGCCCTGGTCGCGGGCCTGGCAGGCGAGCGTGGCGATGACGTCGTCGGCCTCGAAGCCCTCCTTCTCCACAACCGGGATCTGGAGGGCGGCCAGGACCTCCTTGACGAGGCTGACCTGGCCCTTGAAGTCGTTGGGGGTCTCGCTGCGGCCGGCCTTGTACTCCGCGTACTGCTCGGTGCGGAAGGACCGCCGGGAGACGTCGAACGCCACGACGATGTGGGTGGGCTGCTCGTCGCGCAGCACGTTGATCAGCATCGAGGTGAAGCCGTACACCGCGTTGGTCGGCTGACCCGTCGTGGTGGAGAAGTTCTCCACGGGCAGGGCGAAGAACGCCCGATATGCCATGGAATGTCCGTCGACGAGGAGCAGGCGCGGCGTCGTAGCTGTCACGGCAGCGACTCTAGTCCGTCGCACCGACAACCCTCGTCGTCGCCTCGCAGACGCGACGAAACGGCCGGCGATCGCCCGCCGGCCGTTTCGTCGTCGGTGACTCAGGCCACCCCGAGGTACGCCTCCTTGACCGCCGGGTCGTGCAGGAGTTCCTGGCCGGTGCCCTCCTTGACGATCCGGCCGGTCTCCAACACGTACCCCCGGTGGGCCCGGGACAGCGCCTGCTGCGCGTTCTGCTCGACCAGCAGGATCGTCGTGCCCTGCTCGTTGATCCGCGTGATGATCTCGAAGATCTGCTGGATCAGCTTGGGCGCCAGCCCCATCGACGGCTCGTCCAGCAGCAGCAGCTTCGGACGGGTCATCAACGCCCGACCCACCGCCAGCATCTGCTGTTCACCGCCGGAGAGCGTGCCACCGGCCTGCTTGCGACGCTCGTGCAGCCGCGGGAACAGCTCGAACACCATCGCCAGGTCCTTGGCGATGTCGGCCCGGTCCTTGCGGGTGTAGGCCCCCATCTCCAGGTTCTCCAGCACGGTCATACCGGGGAAGACGCCGCGCCCCTCGGGCGACTGCCCGATCCCCCGGATCACCCGCAGGTCGGCGCGCAGCCGGCTGACATCGACGCCGTCGAACTTGATGCTGCCGCCGGAGATGGCGTGCAGCCCGGAGATCGCCTTCATCGTCGTGGTCTTGCCGGCGCCGTTCGCACCGATCAGCGCCACGATCTCGCCCTGGTCGACGTGCAGGCTGATGCCGTGCAGCGCCTCGATACGGCCGTAGAGCAGCTTCAGGTTGTCGATCTCAAGCAGCATCCTCGACACCTCCCAGGTACGCGGCGATCACCTTCGGGTCGTCGCGCACCTCGGCCGGCGACCCCTCGGCGATCTTCTGCCCGAACTCCAGCACCACCAGCCGGTCCACCACGCCCATGACCAGTCGCATGTCGTGCTCGATCAGCAGGACGGTGACGCCCGAGTCGCGGATCTTGCGGATCAGCTGGAGCAGGGCCACCTTCTCCGCCGGGTTGAACCCGGCGGCCGGCTCGTCCAGGCAGAGCAGCGTGGGATCGGTCGCCAGCGCTCGGGCGATCTCCAGCCGACGCTGGTCACCGTACGACAGGTTACGGGCCAGGTCGCCGGAGCGACCCTGGATGCCGACGAAGTCCAGCAGCTCAAGGGCCTTGGCCTTGCCCTGCCGCTCCTCCCGCCAGTGCCGCGGCAACCGCAGCAGGGCGCTCGGCACGCTGGTCCTGTGGTTGGCGTCCGCGCCGACCTGCACGTTCTCCAGCGCCGTCATCTCCGGGAAGAGACGGATGTTCTGGAAGGTACGCGCGATCCCGAGCTTGGTGATCTGGAACCGCTTACGGCCACTGACCTTCTCGCCCCGGAACCGGATCTGGCCGGTCGTCGGGGTGTAGACGCCCGTCATCGCGTTGAAGCAGGTCGTCTTGCCCGCGCCGTTCGGCCCGATCAGCCCGAGGATCTCCCCCTCGTAGAGGGTGAAGTTGACGTCGTTGAGGGCAACCACGCCACCGAACCGCAGCGTGACATGGTCGACCTCCAGCAGCGGCTTGCGGCCGTCGACCGGGGTGGCCGGCTCGCTGACGGCCTCGTCCGGCGTCGACGAGGTCTCCGCCGGGCTGCCCACCGTCGTCCGCGCGTCGATCGCCATGTCACGCTCGCTGGTGACGTCGCGCTCGCTACCCATCCGTGGCTCACTCAACGACAGCCACCTCCTTCTGCCGGTCCTTGAGCTCGGCGGCACGCCGCCGGTTCGGCCACAGACCCTGCGGGCGGAAGATCATCACGATGATCAGCAGGACCCCGAAGATGAAGTACCGCAACGACGTCGGGCTGACGTCGAAGTCGTTGCCGAAGACGGTGGCCGTCTCCGGCAGACCGAAGACGTCACCCACCGACCGCAGCCACTCCGGAATGTAGATGACCAGGAAGCCGCCGAGGATCGCGCCACCGATGCTGCCGGCGCCACCGAGCAGCACCGCCGCCAACACCAGAATCGAATTCTCCAGGGAGAACGTGGACGAGTTGACGAAGTTGGCCTGACCGGCCCACAACGTGCCGGACAGTCCGCCGACCGCCGCGCCGATCGCGAACGCCCAGAGCTTGAACCGGAACGTCGGCACGCCCATCAGCTCCGCCGCGTCCTCGTCCTCACGGATCGCCACCCAGGCGCGACCCACCCGGCTGTTGGCCAGGTTCCGGATCAGGAAGACCGCACCGATGATCACGGTGAGCAGCAGCCAGTAGTACGGCTTGAACTCGAACTGGAAGATGGCCGTCCCGTCCGGGTACTTGCCCGGCGGGTGTCCCACCTGCGGGATGCCCCGGTCGCCGTTCAGGACCCAGTCCTGGTTCTTGGCGACGATCCGGATCATCTCCGCGAAACCGAGGGTCACGATCGCCAGATAGTCACCCCGCAGCCGCAGCGTCGGAGCGCCGAGGAGCACACCGGACAACAGCGCCAGCGCGATCGCGATCGGCACCGTGACCAACCACGGCCACGGGCTCTCCAGCCAGTTGTACTCGGTGATGAGCTTGCTCTCCGGCGACGTCAACAACGCCACCGTGTACGCGCCGACGGCGAAGAAGCCGAAGAATCCCAGGTCCAGCAGACCCGCGTAGCCCACCACGACGTTGAGACCGAGCGACAGCAGCACGATCCACGCGCAGTAGAACAGCACCGCCGCCATGTCGTTGCGCGTGGTGTACAGCGGAATCCACAGACCCGGGATGTTCAGGTACTCGTAGAACCACTTGTTCGGCAGGATGTAGAGGAAGGCGAGGAAGGCCAGCAACCCGGTGATCCGGGCGGACTTCGGCAGCCCGTCGACCCGCCGACCGATGGCACTCGAAGCGGAGTGCCAGCGCTCTCGCAGAGCGGTCATGCCCGCGCCCTCCCCAACGACTCGCCCAGCAGGCCGGTCGGCCGGAACATCAGCAGGACGATCAGCACCACGAACGCGATGAGATCCCGCCACTGCGAGCCGAAGAGCGCCGAGCCGTAGTTCTCGACCAGACCCAGCAGGATGCCGCCGATCGCCGCACCCCGCAGGTTGCCGATACCGCCCAGCACTGCGGCGGAGAACGCCTTGAGCCCGAGCAGGAAGCCGATGTTGTAGCGGGTGTTTCCGCTCTTCATGTCACTGAAGACGGCGGCGACGCCGGCCATCAGACCGCCCAGCACGAAGACCAACGCGATCACTCGGCTCTTGTTGACACCCATCAGCGCGGCGGTGTTGGCGTCCTGCGCCACGGCGCGGATGCCCTTGCCGAACCGGGTCTTGTTAACGAACCAGTCCAACCCCACCATCATGATGATGGCCACGCTCAGCGTCAGCATCTGCACCGGCGTGACGCTCCAGCCACCGATCTTGAACAGCGTGTCGGCGGGCAGCAGGGCCGGGGCGCCGATCTGACGCCGCTGGGTCAGCGTTCCCATCAGCTCCATCAGCGCGTACGAGGCGCCGATGGCCGTGATCAGGAAGGCCAGCGGCGGCGCGTTACGCCGTCGCAGCGGCCGATATGCGGTAACCTCGATGAGCAGAGCGACACTGCCGGACAGCAGCGCCGCGACGACGATCGCCAGCGCGATCAGCAGCAGCGAGCGGCCTACCGACGGAGCGCCGCTGTTACTGTCGAGCCCGAAGGCCGCCCAGGTCCAGATGGCACCGAACGTGCCGATCATGAAGACCTCGGAGTGCGCGAAGTTGATCAGGCGGAGTACGCCGTAGACGAGGGTGTAGCCGAGGGCGATGAGCGCGTAGATCGCGCCTTGCACCAACCCGGTTGTGGTCAGTTCCGGGAAGCCCCGGACGAGTTCTGCAAAGTCCACCGATGCTCCGAAGGGTGTTGCGTTGAGCCAATGCGGCCGGGATTTCGCAACCCCGGCCGCATTGAGACAACTCTTATCGTCACGCCCTCAAACCTGTGACCCTGGCGGGGATCAGGCCTTCGGGATCTCCACGTCCGGAGCCCACGCGCCGGCCTTCGCCTTGAAGGCCCACACCTTGACCTGGGCCGGGTCCAGCTCGCCGGTCGGCTCCCACTTGTAGGTCACGCCAGAGGCGGAACCGGCCTTGTTGTAGGTCGAGAGGAAGGCCTGGATGTCGGCGCGGGTGGTCTTGCCGGCCTTGATCGCCTCAAGGTAGATGTTGGCCAGGTCGAACGAGACGTCGGCGTACACGCCCGGGTCCACGCTGTACTTGGCCTTGAAGTCGGTCACGAAGGTGCCCTTGGCGGCGGTCGCCGGGCCACACGGGCAGGTGGCGATGGTGCCCTCGACGTCCTTCTGACCGGCGACCGACAGCATGTTCGCGTCGTTGATGCCGTCACCACCGATGAACGTGCCGGTCCAGCCCGCAGCCCGCAGCTGCTTCAGGAACGGCGCCGCCTCCTCGGTGTAACCGCCGTAGAAGAGAACAGCGGCACCGCTGGTCTTGACCTTGGAGATCTGCGCACCGAACTCCTGCGCGTTGTCGACCACCTTGTCGGTGCCGATGACCACCGAGCCGAGGCCCTTCTTGACCTCGTCGGCCAGACCCGCGCCGTACGCCGACTGGTCGTCGATGACGAACGCCTTGTCAGACTTCAGCACGTTCTTGATGTAGCTGGCGACGGCCGGGCCCTGGGAGAAGTCGTTACCCACACCGCGGTGGAAGACCTTCCAGCCCTTCGTCGACAGGCTCGGTCGCGTGGCCGACGGGCTGATGACGGACAGACCCGCGGTGTCGAAGATCGGCAGCGCGACCTCGCTCTCACCGGAGAACGCCGGCCCGACCATCGCCACGATCTTCGTGTCGGCCGCCGCGCTGGTCGCGAGACCACCCGCGAGGTCGGCCTTGCCCTGCGAGTCGAACGCCTGAACGGTGACCTTGCAGTCCGCGTTCTCCGCGTTGTACTTCTCCACGGCCAGGTCGGCACCCTGCTTCATCGGGGTGACCAGGCCGGCGTCGGCGCCCGAGAGCGCCCCGAAGAAACCGATCTTGAGGTCGCACGCCTTGCTGGCGGAACCACCCGACGTGCCCTCGTCCTTCTTACACGCGCTGGCGCCGCCGGCAACAAGCGCCACGATGGCGACGCTGCCGAGGACGCGCACGAAGTTTTGCCTCAAGGCTGGAACCCTCCTCCGTCCAGAAGCCCGGTGGCGCCTCGTAGAACGCCAAGGCCACACCGGACCGGACCGTTCACCCGGTCTGGGGCGGGACGTTATCCCACAACCACTACTCCCCGTAAGGTGTCGTAGGCGGCGTTGACTCAACCGTTACCAGAAGCGGAAAAGCTCGCGTTTAGATGTCACATCGGCGCCTGTCGACAACTCGTCAAACGGGCCCAGAAGGCCCGAACCACACCCGCGCCGCCACCCCGTCGTCGACGGTGACCACCATCCGACCGTCCGCTGCCGCGACCGCCGCCGACGTGTCCCCACCAGCGGAAACGTGACCTGGCAGGGTCACCGGCACCCACGACGAGGCGTCCCCGGCGGACCGCCACAGCCGGTGCCCGTCGCTCGCCACCGTCATCGCCAGCACCACGCCGCCGTCGCCGGCAACCGCCTCCACCCCCGCCACCGCGCCCGCGCCCGTCGCCCCGAAATCCGCGACGGCCCGCCATTCTTCGGCGCCAACCGTCGCCCCAGGCGACCATTTCCAGGCCTGGAATGCGCTCCCCCGCACCCCCAGGGCGTACACCACGGCACCCACCCGGACGAGACGCTGCGCGACCTCGTCCGCACCCGTCGCCGGCAACGCCGTCCGCGTCCACGCCCGGCCGTCGGCCGACGACCAGACGTACGGATCACGGTCCGCCCGACCCGCCGGCCGACCCCCGCCCGCGACCAGCCAGCCATCGGGCGCCGCCACCACATCCGTGGCGATCGTCGTCAACCCCGCGTCACTGGCCAGCCCCGGAGCATCGTCGACCAGCGCGAAGTCGGTCGCGTCCGCGGAACGCCACACCGCCGCCCCACCCGTGCGGGCGCCCGCGATCAGCCACCCGCCAGCGCCACCCGCGATACGACTCGCGCTGACCGCCTCCGGTCCGCCGTACAGCTCGAACTCCGCCGGCACCTCGGACAGACCACCGTCGGCGTCCTGCCGCCACGTCCGCACCCGCGGATTGCCGTGCGCGCCACCCGACCGTGCCCCGATGACGGCGATCCGACCCTCGTGACAGCCGACCGCGTACATGATCGCGCGCTCGCCGTAGTAGCTGATCGGCCGCAACGGCAACGACGTCCACCCGCGACCGTCCACACTCCGCCAGGCGGCCGGCCGGGTTCCACCATCGGGCGCGCCCACCGCGCCGACGGCGTACCACCGACCCGCGCAGGCGGTCACATCACGTGCGATGAGCCGACCCGGCGCACCCGGGGGCACCGGCAGATCGGCCATCTCCCACCGTGGACGCACCGGTTCGGGGAGCCGCCCGTCGTCGGCGGCCCGGCAGCCGGCGAGCAGTGTGACGACAACCCCGACCACCGCGACCGTACGCCGGACCGACACGCAACTGATGCTATCGATCCGATCACCCGCCGCCGAGGGTCGACCAGGGTTCAGACGGACGGTTGCTGCGCCACCTCGCCGCCGGCGGTCTCCGCGAGGATCCGCTCGGCGACCTCCTTCATGGTCATCCGGTGGTCCATGGCCGTGCGCTGGATCCACTTGAACGCCTGCGGCTCGGTCATCCCGTACGTCGTCATCAGCGCGCCCTTGGCGCGCTCCACCGTCTTGCGGATCTCCAGGCGGTCGGTCAGGCTCGCGACCTCGGCCTCCAGGGCCGCGACCTCCGAATACCGCGACAACGCGATCTCCACCGCCGGGACCAGGTCACTCTTCTGGAAAGGCTTCACGAGGTACGCCATCGCGCCCGCCGCCCGCGCCCGCTCCACCAGATCCCGCTGGCTGAACGCGGTGAGGATGATCACCGGAGCGATCCGCGCGCCCGCGATCCGCTCGGCGGCGGCCAGCCCGTCCATGATCGGCATCTTGATGTCGAGAATGACGAGGTCGGGCTTCAGCTCCTCGGCGAGGCGCACGGCGGTCTCGCCGTCGCCGGCCTCCCCCACCACCTCGTAGCCCTCTTCGACCAGCATCTCGGCGAGGTCCAGCCGGATCAGCGCCTCGTCCTCGGCGATCAGTACGCGCCTGCGCTCGGCATCCGTCGGCGTCTCAGCCACCAGCCCTACCCCCACCAGTTAGAACCCGACACCCGCCCAGCCGGGTGTCACCGCTCTCAGCGTAGTGGGTATCCTGTCAGGGCCGAATCAGGGAAGCGTCCCCGTATTCCAACTGGCAGAGAAACGGAGCTCAAACCTCCGACAGTGTGGGTTCGAATCCCACCGGGGGCACCAAATTGTCGTACGGGTGTTCGAGAATCCTCTCGTGCACCCACCTGAGATTCGCGCACGAGCACGGCAGATGTTCCTCGCCGGCAGCACGGTTGCCGACACCGCCCGCGCGACCGGAGTGCCGTACCGGACAGTCTGGCACTGGTGTACCGATCGCCCGGAGGCTCGCCTCCGAGGCACGCAGCTTCGGTGCTTCCGCTGTCGCGACGGTGTCGACAGTCCGACAGACCCCGCCGCCTACGTCTACCTGCTCGGCCTCTACCTGGGCGACGGCCATCTGGCCGTCTCACCGAAGGTGCCGGTGCTTCGGATTGCCTGCACGGCGATCTATCCGAACCTCATCGGCGAGTGTGAGTCGGCCATGCTCTCAGTGCTCGCGACGCGCGTCCAGCGGATCCTCAAACGCGGCTGCGTCTCGGTCGAGAGCAGCGGCATGCACTGGCCGTGTCTGTTTCCGCAGCACGGTCCCGGCACGAAGCACGAGCGACCGATCGTTCTGGCCGACTGGCAGCTGTCGCTCGTCGAGAGCCACCCCGGCGACTTCCTGCGCGGTCTGTTCCACTCCGACGGCTGCCGGTTCGCCAACCGGGTGACCGTGCGGGGCAGGGACTACGTCTACCCGCGCTACATGTTCGTCAACGAGTCGACCGACATCATGGGGCTCTGCCAGTGGAGTCTGGACCTGCTCGGTATCGCCTGGCGGATGAACCGCCGCAACTGCCTGTCGGTGGCGCGGCGCGACGCCGTCGCCACCCTCGACCGACACGTCGGCCCGAAGTCCTGACCAGGGTCACGCGCGGGCCATGGCCGGTGCGCCGATGAAGTCCATAATCGCCTTGTTGACCTCGTCGGCGTGGGTCCACGGGATGCCGTGCGGGGCGCCCTTGAGGGTGACGAGTGTGCCGTCGGGCAGCATCGGGGCGAGCCGTTGGCCGGTCACCGGGTAGGGCAGCACGGCGTCCTGGTCGCCCTGGACGATGAGGATCGGCACGTCGAGTCGGGGCACGTCGGCGCGGAAGTCGGTGGGAATGACGTCGATGCACTGGTACATGGCGCGGGCGGAGGCCAGCGCGCCGATGGCCCAGTGCGCCTTGAACGCTTCCTCGCTGACCTGCTTGCCCCTGGTCTGCTCGTAGTTGAAGAAGCTGGTGCAGAAGGCGGTGAGGAAGGCGACCGGTCGGCCACGACGGCCTGCTTGAAGCCGTCGAAGACGCTGCCGTCGACGCCGTCGGGGTTGTCCGCGGTCTTGAGCAGGAACGGCGCGAGCGGGGCGAGCAGGATTGCCCGGCTGACCCGGTCGGAGCCGTACCTGCTGAGGTAGCGGGTCACCTCGCCGGTGCCCATGGAGTGGCCGGCGAGGATGGTGTCGCGCAGGTCCAGCTCGGTCATGAGGGTGTCGAGGTCGGCCGCGAGGGTGTCGTAGTCGTACCCGGTGTCGGGTTGGCTGGAGGCCCCGAATCCGCGACGGTCGTAGGTGATGACCCGGTAGCCGGCCTGGAGCAGGGGGTCGGCGAGCTTCTCCATGGTGGCGCCGTTGAAGGGGAAGCCGTGGATGAGCACGACGGGTTGGCCGGAGCCGTGGTCCTCGTAGTAGATGTCGATGGCGGTGTTGTTTTCGGTGCCCACGGTGATGAACGGCATGTTCGTCCCCCTTGAGTCGGTTCGGCGTTGTCGGCCGAAGTGGGTTTCCCCGGGCCTTGACGGTCATGCCGATCGTGGGAGCCTGTGGCGGGACCGATGACAGGGGTGGATCTGATGCGGGTGGTCATCTTCGGTGCGACCGGCATGGTCGGTCAGGGCGTGTTGCGCGAGTGCCTGCTCGCCGAGGACGTGCGGGAGGTGCTCACCATCGGTCGCCGGCCGACCGGTCAGCGGGACCCGAAGCTGCGGGAGTTGACCGTCGCCGACGTCGGTGACCTGGAGTCGGTACGGGCGGAGCTGACCGGCGTCGACGCCTGCTTCTACTGCCTCGGTGTGTCGTCGCTGGGTCTGGACGAGGCGGCGTACACCCGGATCAGCTACGACTTCCCGATGGCTGCGGCGCGACTGTTGGCCGAGGTGAGCCCGCAGGTCACGTTCGTCTACGTCTCCGGCGTCGGCACCGACTCGACCGGTCAGGGTCGGGTGATGTGGGCGCGGGTGAAGGGCCGCACCGAGAACGCGGTCATGGACCTGCTGCCCAACGGGTACGCGGCGCGGCCGGGGTTCATCCAGCCGACGTACGGGGCGGTGTCGCGGACCCGGGCCTACCGGATCGGGTACGCGGTCACGCGTCCGCTCTTCCCGGTGTTGCGGGGGCTGCTGCCGAACCACGTGACGACCACCGACGGGATCGGCCGGGCGATGTTGCGGGTGGCGCGGGAGGGCTCGCCGACCCGGGTGTTGGGCAACCGCGAGCTGCGCTGATCAGGCGATCGCGTCGAGCGCGCGGGCGAGGTCGGCGCGCAGGTCCTCGGGATCTTCGAGGCCGACGGAGAGGCGTAGCAGCGCACCGTCCGGCTTCGCGTCACCCTCGACGGGGCGGTGGGTGAGCGAGGCGGGGTGCTGGATGAGGGTGTCGACGCCGCCGAGGGACACGGCGTGGGTGATGAGCCGGCAGGAGGCGGCGACGGTGGCGGCGGCGGACGCGCCGCCGCGTACCTCGAAGGCGAGGAGGCTGCCGGGTCCGGACATCTGCCGGCCGACGAGCGCCGCCGGGTCGTACACCGAGGGGTGGTGCACCCGGTGTACGCCGGGGTGGTCGGCGAGCCAGCCGGCGAGTTTCTCGGCGGTGGCCTGTTGGGCGCGGACCCGCAGCGGGAGTGTCTGCAGGCCGCGGTGCAGGAGGTAGCCGCCGAGGGGGTGCAGGATCGCGCCGGTGACGGCGCGGACCTGGCGCAGGCGCGCCGCCCAGGCCTCGTCGCAGGCGACGACGCCGGCGAGGACGTCGCCGTGCCCGCCGATGCTCTTGGTGGCGCTGTGCAGGACGAGGGCGGCGCCGTGGCGGGCGGGTTGTTGCAGGACGGGGGTGGCGACGGTGTTGTCGACGAGCAGGGGCACGTCGCCGGCCGCCGCGGCGAGGGCGGCGATGTCGACGAGGTCGAGGGTGGGGTTGGCCGGTGTCTCGATGACGACCATCGCGGTGTCGGGGCGGAGGGCGGTGGCGACCTCGTCGGGGTGGGCCCAGGTGACGGTGGTGCCGAGCAGACCGGTGGCGAGGACGTGGTCGGTGCCGCCGTAGAGCGGGCGGACGGCGACGATGTGGCGGTGGCCGTCGCGGGTGGCGGCGAGCAGGGTGGCGGTGAGGGCGGCCATGCCGCTGGCGAAGGCGACGGCCTGTTCGGTGCCTTCGAGGGTGGCGAGGGCGGTTTCGAAGCGGGCGACGGTGGGGTTCCAGAGCCGCTGGTAGACGGCGCTGGCGTCGGCGGGCAGGGTGCCGCCGGTCGCGAGGTGCTCGTAGGCGTTGCCGCCGTCGTCGACCGACGGCAGTGGGTTGGTGGTGGAGAGGTCGATCGGTGGTACGTGCACGCCGAGCGTGCGCAGGTCGTCGCGGCCGGCGTGTACGGCTCGGGTGTCCACCGTCGTCATGCGGGTAGGGTCGAACATCTGCCAACCTGGGTGCAACAGTTTGGTGGATGATTCTGTTGAGAGCCCTGGTTTTGGCCGGTGGTTCGGAGGACGATGCTCGGATGCCCTCTGAGTCGAACGATGTACGGCCGTATCCGGCCCTGGACGAGGTGGACCGCGCGATCCTCGCCGAGTTGGTGGCGGACGGCCGGTTGCCGAACAACGCGCTCGCCGAGCGGGTGGGGGTGGCGCCGTCGACGTGTCTGACGCGTACCCGGGCGTTGCGCGAGCGCGGGGCGATCCGGGGCTTCCACGCGGAGGTGGATCCGGCGGCGTTGGGCCTGCCGTTGCAGGCGCTGGTGTCGGTGCGGTTGACGGCGCACGAGCGGGCGGCGGTGGACGCGTTCCGGGCGCGGTCGGTGCGGCTGCCCGGGGTGGTGTCGGTGTTCCACGTGGCGGGCGCCGAGGACTACGTGCTGCACGTGCGGGCCGCGTCGGGTGACGCGTTGCGGGACTTCGTGCTGGACCAGTTGGCGGTCGATCCGGTGGTGCAGCACACGCAGACCAGCCTGATCTTCGAGCAGGCGCGTGGGGTGGGCTGAGCGGCCGTCGGAATGAACGGGCAGGCCGGGGAGTTGGCACTGCGTGTGATCACCGTACCGTTGTCTGTTCTTGATCTTGCCCCGGTCGCCAAGGGCGCCACCGCCGGCGCGGCCTTGCGGGCCACCACCGAGCTGGCCCGACGCACCGAGGAGCTGGGCTATCACCGCTTCTGGGTGGCCGAGCACCACAACATGCCGGCGATCGCCAGCTCCGCGCCGGCGGTCCTGCTGGCGCACCTGGCGGCGAACACGTCGACCATCCGGCTGGGTTCCGGTGGGGTGATGCTGCCGAATCACGCGCCGCTGGTGGTGGCCGAGCAGTTCGGCACCCTGGAGGCGCTGCACCCGGGCCGGATCGACCTGGGCATCGGCCGGGCCCCGGGCACCGACCAGGTGACCGCGCTGGCGTTGCGCCGCACCATGGAGGGCCTGTCGGCGGAGGGTTTCCCGCGTGAGCTGGCCGATCTGATGAACTACTTCAGCGGTGAGAAGCCGGGGCAGATCATCGCCACCCCCGGTCGGGGCGAGCAGCCGGCCGTCTGGCTGCTCGGTTCCAGCGGCTTCAGCGCCCAGCTGGCCGGTCTGCTGGGTCTGCCGTTCTCGTTCGCGCACCACTTCAGCGCGGCGAACACGCTGCCGGCGCTGGCGCTGTACCGGCAGAACTTCCGGCCGTCGCAGTGGCTGGACAAGCCGTACGCGATGGTGGCCGTCAACGCGGTCTGCGCCGACACCGACGAGCGGGCCGAGTGGCTGGCCGCGCCGAGCGCGCTGTCGTTCCTGAAGCTGCGTTCCGGTCGGCCGGAGCCGTTGTCGACGCCGGACGAGGCGGCGGCGTACCCGTACACGGAGTTCGAGCGGGAGTTCGTGCTGCAACGGCGCGAGGGGCAGGCGATGGGCTCGCCGGAGACGGTGCGGCGGCAGCTCACCGAGTTGCAGGAGCGCACCGGCGCGGACGAGCTGATGCTCACCACGCTCGTGTACGACGTGGCCGACCGGGTGCGGTCGTACGAGTTGATCGCCGAGAAGGTGGCCGGGGGCCTGCGCCGGGACGCGTGAAACACGATCTTCACGTCAGCGTCACTCCCGCGACCCGGACGGTGCCTAATGTTGGTGCCGGTGGTGGTACGGCATTCCCGGTCGGGACGGGTCGGGGATGCCGCGGTGTGGAGCACCGGGCTGTAGCTGTGCGGATTCCGCGGCTGCGGCCCGGTGCCTGCCACCTTAGGCGAACTCGATCAGTACCGCCAGGGTCAGATCAGCGTAGGTAGATGTTCGGGGTGGGTGGGCCCGCCATCTGATCACCGATGAAGAACCCCGGGTGCGGCGGCTGGTTGTAGGCGGTGTTCTGCCACGCGATCGCCACCCGGTACTGCGGGTCGTGCATCAGGGTGTAGATCCGGGTGCTGGTCGGAGTGGGCGTGCTGTAGATCCGCAACGCCCGACTGTCGGTGGTCCGCCAGATCACCTCCTCGCGCCAGTCACCCAGGATGTCGCCGGAGAGCGACGGCGTGGACTTGGTGCCGTTGTTGGACGCGACCCCGCTGCCGTCGAGCAGTCGGGTCTCGCCCCCGGCGCCGTACTTGTCGATCCTCGTGGCGTCCAGCAACTCCCGGACGGGGTCACCGTCCCACCAGGCGAGGAAGTTCGTCGACGACGGCTTGCGGCCGATGTTCTGCCCACGGGTGTTGGCGAGGCCGGAGACCGCCGCCGACCAGGACTCCGCGCCGGGGCTGCCGGCCCAGATGTCCGCCGAGACGCCCCGGCCGTTGTCGCCGGAGGCCGGCGTCGACCACAGGACCTGACCGGTACGGGCGTCCGCGAACCACGAGCTGGGCTTGCTGCCGTCCTCGTCGACCTTGAACACCTCCAGGCCGGCGCGGCCCGGGTCGAGATCCCCGACGTGCAGGGCGTCGCCGTGCCCGTTGCCCGTCGAGTAGAGCAGCCGCCCGTTGTCGTCGATGGTGGCGGCGCCGTAGACGATCTCCTGGCGGCCGTCGCCGTCGACGTCGGCCACGGAGAGCTGGTGGTTGCCCTGGCCGGCCGCCGCGCCGTTGCCGGAGGAGTTCGAGTCGAACGTCCAGCGCTTGGTCAGCGAGCCGTTGCGGAAGTCCCAGGCGGCGATCACCGCCCGGGTGTAGTAGCCCCGCGCCATGATCAGGGACGGGCGCTGGCCGTCCAGGTACGCGGTGCCGGCGAGGAACCGGTCCACCCGGTTGCCGTACGAGTCGCCCCAGGACGACACGGTGCCGCGCGGCGGGTCGTAGTTGACGGTGGATGCGATCGCGCCGGTCTGGCCGTTGAACATGGTCAGGTACTCCGGGCCGGACAGCACGTAACCGCTGGAGTTGCGGTAGTCCGCCGACGACGAGCCGATGAGCTGGCCGGTGCCGGAGCGGGTGCCGTCGGCGGTCTTCATGGCCACCTCGGCGCGACCGTCGCCGTCGTAGTCGTACACCTGGAACTGGGTGTAGTGCGCGCCGGCCCGGATGTTGCGGCCGAGGTCGATGCGCCACAACCGGGTACCGGTCAGGGTGTACGCGTCGACGTAGACGTTGCCGGTGTAGCCGGACTGGGAGTTGTCCTTGGCGTTCGACGGGTCCCACTTGAGGACGATCTCGTAGCTGCCGTCGCCGTTGAGGTCGCCGACGGAGGCGTCGTTGGCGCTGTAGGTGTAGCTCTCCCCGCTGGGTGTGGTGCCGCCCGCCGGCACCTGCAGGGGCACGTCCAGGTAGCCGTTGGCGAACTGCAGGGCCGGCGCGGACGCCGCCTGCTCGACGCCGCCCACCACGGCCCGCACGGTGTACGTCGAGCCGGCCGCCGCGCCGCTGTCGAGGTAGTTCGTGGCGCCGGTGATGGGGTTGGCGTTGACCCTGGTCGAGCCGCGGTAGAGGTTGAACGACACGCCGGAGGTCTCGGTGCCGAGCAGACGCCAGGAGACCAGGTTGCCGTTGCCGGAGCGGACGCTGACCAGCCCTCGGTCCAGGTTCTCCAGCTGTTTCGCCCCGGCCGGAGGCGTGGTGGGTGGCGGCGTGGTCGGTGGGGGCGTGGTCGGTGGGGGCGTCGTGGGCGGTGGCGTCGTGGGCGGCGGGGTGGTCGGCGGTGGCGTGGTCGGGGCCGGGGTGGTCGGGTCGCCTGTGGGGGGCGCTCCGGTGCAGGTGACGCCGTTGAGCGTGAAGCTGGCCGGGGCCGGGTTGCTGCTCGTCCAGGAGGCGTTGAACCCGAACGAGGCGGTGCCGTTGGTGGCGAGCGCGCCGTTGTAGTCGACGTTGCGCGCGCTCACCTGCGCGCCGGACTGGCTGACGGTGGCGTTCCACGCCTGGGAGACCTGCTGGCCGGCGGCGTAGGACCAGGCGAGGGTCCAGCCGTTGATCTCCTCGCCGAGGTTGGTGATGGTGACGTTGGCGCCGAAGCCGCCCTGCCACTGGTTGGTGACCTGGTAGTCGACGCGGCAGCCGACGGCGGCGGCCGAGGCGACGACCGTGCCGACGGTGCCGGCCACGACGACTGCCGCCGTCGAGGCGGCGAGCAGGGTCAGCCGTTGTCTTGACGGGTGCATGAACTGCCTCCGGGGGATCCGGTGGTGACCGCTGTTGGCCCACCTGCCCTGCCCGGGAAGCACGGTGGACGGTCCGCCGCGGCGGCGACGGAACGGCGGTCTGGTCGGGGGTTGACGCCCTGGAACTCGGATCCGGCTCAGCCGCATCGTAGGGCAAGCGCTTTCCGGTCCGCAATATCGACGACCGTCACCCCGTACGGCTCTTGACCCCGCCCCACACCGCCTGATCGACTCGACCGGATGAGCGCCCCGCACATGGACCCGGACGAGTTCCGCCGCGCCGGCCACGCCGTCGTCGACTGGATCGCCGACTACTGGACGACGCTGCACCAACGACCGGTCACCTCCGCCGACCCGCCGGGCACGGTGGCGAAGGCCCTACCGGGTTCGCCGCCCACCACCGGCGGCGAACCGGTCGAAGCGCTCCTCGCCGACCTGGACACCATCGTCCTGCCCGGGCTGACGCACTGGCAGCACCCCGGCTTCTACGGCTATTTTCCGGCGAACACCTCCGGTCCGAGCCTGCTCGGTGACCTGGTCAGCTCCGGGCTCGGCGTGCAGGGCATGATGTGGGCGACGAGCCCGGCCTGCACCGAACTCGAGACGGTCATGATGGACTGGCTGGCCGAGCTGCTCGACCTGCCGCCGCGCTTCTCCTCCACCGGGCCCGGTGGCGGCGTCATCCAGGACTCGGCGTCCTCGGCGACACTGGTGGCCACCCTCGCCGCGCTGCACCGCGCCAGCGGGGGTCGTTGGCGCGCGACCGGCATCGACCGGCGCTACCGCGCGTACACGTCGGTGCACGGGCACTCCTCGATCGAGAAGGCCGCGCGGATCGCCGGACTGGGCGCGGACGGCATCCGGTCGATCGACGTCGACCCGGACACCCAGGCGCTGCGCCCGGACGCGCTGCGCGCGGCGATCGAGGCGGATCTGGCCGTCGGGGACGTACCCGCCATCGTGGTCGCGACCATCGGCACGACCTCCACCACCGCCATCGACCCGGTGGCGGAGATCGGGGCGATCTGCGCCGAGTACGGCATCTGGCTGCACGTCGACGCGGCGTACGCGGGCTCCGCCGCCGTCTGCCCCGAACTGCGCTGGTCGCACACCGGCCTGGAGTACGCCGACTCCTACTGCTTCGACCCGCACAAGTGGCTGCTCACCGGCTTCGACTGCGACGCGTTCTGGGTGGCCGACCGCCGAGAACTGGTCGAGGCGCTGACCGTGCTCCCCGAGTTCCTGCGCAACGCCGCCTCAGATTCGGGCGCGGTGCTCGACTACCGGGACTGGCAGGTGCCGCTGGGTCGCCGTTTCCGGGCCCTGAAGCTCTGGTTCGTGTTGCGCTGGTACGGCGTCGAGGGGCTGCGGGCGCACATCCGCTCGGGCGTGGCCCTGGCCGCCCGGTTCGCCGATCACCTGCGCGCCGACGACCGGTTCGAGCTGGCCGCGGCGCACCCGTTCTCGCTGGTCTGCTTCCGGCTGCGGGCCGACGACGGCACGAACGCCGAGCTGCTGGCCCGGGTGAACGCCAGCGGGCGGGCACATCTGACCCACACCCGGGTGGCCGGCCGGTACACGCTGCGGCTGGCCGTCGGCTCACCGCAGACCACCGCGGCGCACATCGACGAGACGTGGGCGCTGCTCGCCGAGGCAGCGGACAAGCTGCTGACGCGCTGACGGCCCGGACGCTACCGCCCGCCAGGTCGCCGATGTGGCGGCATCGCGACGCGGAGACCCCGCCAGATCGCCGACGTCGCGGCGTCGCCGCCTGCAGACACCGCCACATCACCGATCCGCAGTCGACCTCCCGCCGCGACGGCGGCAGAGGAGCCGCGTCCCGGCTGCCCGCCGGCAGGGCTGATGGCCGGCGGCAGCGCCGCCTGCGGGGCGAGGACCCAAATGAGCGTGATGCCTGTGAGTCATCAAGATGACTCACAGGCATCACGGTCACAGGGGGGTAGGCACTCCGCCGCGAACACCGACGGGAGAGCACCAAGTCGACCGACGTCACCGGAAGCCGCCGCGCGAGTCAGCGCCCTCCCGGGGTGCCCGCCACGCTGAGATCGGCCGGTGCGCTGCCGTCGGCAGCGCCGGTGATGACAGAGACCGACTCAGGAAGCACCGGCAAGACAGCGCCGGCTGCCGTGGCCGTCTCGGTGGCGGCGGCAGCGGTGGCGCGGGCTCGACGGGTGCGCCGCAGGGCGCGTACGGCGAAGAGCAGCGCGGTCAGCCATCCGGCGGCCAGCAGGACGTAGAGGGTGGGGCGGAGCGGGCCGCCCAGCTCGGCCGACCGGATCAGGGTGCGGGCGTTGGTCAGCACGATGACGCCACCGACCGCCGCGCCCAGCAGTTGGGCGGGCACGATACGCACCAGCCAGGCGGCCAGCGGGGCGGCGACCAACCCGCCGATCAGCAGGGCGACGACGGTGGGGAGGAGGAAGCCCTCCGTTCCCAGCCCGATCAGGAAACCGACGCTGGCGGCTCCGGCGACCACGAACTCGGCGGTGTCGACCGAGCCGATCACCTTGCGGGGCTCCAGGCGACCGGAGACCAGCAGCGCCGGGGTGGCGACCGGGCCCCACCCGCCGCCGCCGGTCGCGTCGACGAAGCCGGCGACCAGGCCCAGCGGGCCGAGGAAGCGTCCGCGCAGCCGTCCGCCGACCCGACCGGTACGCAGCGGTCGGGCGAAGCGCACCAGCAGGTACGCGCCCAGGGTGAAGAGGATGGCGGCCATCCACGGCGCGGCCGACTCGGTGGAGATCGAGCTGAGCAGGGTGGCCCCGGCGAACGCGCCGATCGCGCCGGGCAGGGCGATGCGGGTGACCACCCGCCAGTCGACGTTGCCGAACCGCCAGTGCGCGATCCCGGCCGCGAGCGTGGTGCCGATCTCGGCCAGGTGCACCGACGCCGAGGCGGCGGCGGGCGCGACCCCGACTACCAGCAGCAGGGTGGACGAGGTCAACCCGTACGCCATGCCGAGTGAACCATCGATCAACTGCGCGACGAGCCCGACCAGAGCGAGGACCAGTAGCTTGCGCACGAGCGCCCCCTGACTTTTCGGTATCTCCTATCGACTTGGTCGACAATGCGGCACGGCAGAGCCGGGGTCAAGTGTCTGATCGGTGGATGGGACGCCCGCAGGTCGGCGTCGAGGCGTCCGCCCGGGGAGGCGTCAGATCCAGGCGCGCGGGTCGGCGGCCAGCTCGGTGACCCGCGCGGGCAGCGCCCCCGCGGCCACGTCGGCGACGCTGACCAGTTCCAGGATCTCGCGCTCGCTGGCGCGCAGCGCGATCCAGACCTCCTGGAGGGCGCGGGCCGGACCGTGGTAGCCGAGCTGTTCGGGGCGCTGCCCCCGCACGTGCGCGAGCGGCCCGTCGATCACCCGGATCACCTCCGCGAGAGAGATCTCCTCGGCCGGGCGGGCCAGCCAGTAGCCACCCTCCGGACCGCGCTGGGCGTGCACGATGCCACCCCGGCGCAGCTGCAACAGGATGCTCTCCAGGAACTTCGGCGGGATCTCCTGCGCACGGGCGATCTGGTCGGCGGTGACCGGCCGGCCCCGCCCGGGGCCGCTGGCCGTCGCGGCCAGCTCGGCGGCCGCGCGGAGGGCGTAGTCGACCCGGGCGGAGAGACGCATGCCGGCAAGGTTAGCCCGCAGGTCATCCGCCGGTACCGGCGACCCTCAACCGATCGGCCACGCATCGACGGACAACCAATTACGCCGCGCACCTTGATCCATTAACCGGTGGGGCCCGAAAGGACGATTCCGAACCTCCCTATGCTGGGCGGGTAGTACGACTGTCCGGCCGGTTGGTGGAGTTCGGACCGGACGTTGATTAACCCCGGGGGAAGGCAACACGATGACCGATGTCGCCACACGCACCTGGGATGGCATGACCATCCCGATCGCCGGCACCTACCGCCTCGATCAGGCGCACAAGCGGATCGGTTTCCTGTCCCGTCACATGATGGTGAGCCCCGTGCGCGGCGAGTTCGCCGAGGCGACCGCGGAGATCACGGTCGGGGAGGATCCGCTGCGTTCCGGGGTGACCGCCACGATCGCGTCGGCGAGCATCTCCACCGGCAGCGCCGACCGGGACACCCACCTGAAAAGCGCCGATTTCCTCGACGTGGAGCGTTATCCCACTCTCGAATATCGAAGCACGGGCATCACGTGGCAGAGCAACGACGACCCGATTTTCTACTGGGCGCGCCTGCGCAACCACCGACTCGGCGGACGAGGCAGAAGTCACAATCCGCCGCCGCAGTCCGAGCCCAATCGTTTCGTGCTCGCCGGTGAGTTGACGGTGAAGGGAATCACCCGTGCGGTGGACCTACAGGTGAATTTCGGCGGCGCGCGGCGTGATCCGTACGGGCAGAACATCTTCGGATTCAGCGCGACCGCGGAGATCAACCGTGAGGACTACGGCCTGCTCTGGAACGTCGCCCTGGAGAGCGGCGGCGTCCTCGTCGGTAAGACCGTGCAGATCGAGATCGCCGGTGAGGCCATCCACCAGGCGTGACCGGTCGGGTCAGGCGCCGACGCGGCGCAGCAGACCCTCCTGGACGGCGCTGGCGATCTGCCGGCCGTCCGTGGTGAACATCCGCCCGGTCGCCAGCCCTCGCGCGCCGGACGCCGACGGGCTCCAGCAGTCGTAGAGGAACCACTCGTCGGCACGGAATGGCCGGTGGAACCACAGCGCGTGGTCCAGGCTCGCGCCGACCAGGCCGCCCGGCCCCCACACCTCGCCGTGCACGGAGAGCACCGAGTCCAGCAGGGTGAGGTCGGAGGCGTAGGTGAGCGCGCACGCGTGCAGCAGCGGGTCGTCGGGCAACTTGCCGTCGATGCGCATCCAGACCCGCTGGTGCGGGTCGGCCGGTCGGTCGCCGGGGCGGACCCAGCCGGGCTCCCCCACGTAGCGCACGTCGATCGGGCGGGGGATCTGCCCCCACATGCCGAGGCGCTCGGGGTAGCGGGAGAGCCGGTCGGACATCGTCGGCACGTCCTGCGGCGGCGGCACGTCCAGCGGGGCCGGGGCCTGGTGGTCCAACCCCTCCTCGGCCCGCTGGAAGGACGCCGACATGAAGAAGATCGGCCTGTCGTGCTGGAGGGCGACCGCGCGACGCACCGAGAACGACCGGCCGTCGCGGATGTTCTCCACCTGGTACTCGATCGGCTCGGCCGGATCGCCGGGGCGGACGAAGTAGCCGTGCAGCGAGTGCACGAAGCGCTCCGGATCCACCGTGCGGCCGGCGGCGACCAGGGCCTGACCGGCAACCTGGCCGCCGTACACCCGCTGTGGACCGACCGGGGGGCTCATCCCCCGGAAGGTCATCTCCCCGGTCGGGTCGAGGTCCAGCACCTCCAGCAGCTGGTCGACAGCCGCCTGGCCGACCGCGACCCGACCATCGCTCACTGCAGCGCCCGCGCCGACGCCGCGTCGACCAGCGAGCCGAGCTGGTGCACGCGCAGCGTGTTCGTCGAGCCGGGGGTGCCGGGCGGGCTGCCCGCCACGATCACCACGTAGTCACCGGGGTTGGCCCGGTCGAGGCCGAGCAGCGCCTGGTCGACCTGACGGAACATGTCGTCGGTGTGCTGCACGAACGGCATCAGGAAGGTCTCCACGCCCCAGGTGAGGGCGAGCTGGTCGCGCACCTCGGGGACCGGCGTGAAGGCCAGCAGCGGCAGGTCGCAGTGCAGGCGGGACAGCCGTCGCACGGTGTCGCCGGTCTGCGAGAACGCGACGAGCGCCTTGGCGTTGATGGCCCGGGCGATCGACGAGGCGGCCACGGTGAGCGCGCCGCCGTGCGTACGCGGGTCGTGCTGCAACCGCGGCACGCCGATCGAACCGGCCTCGGTGGTCGTCACGATCTTGGCCATGGTGCTGACGGTGAGCACCGGATACTTGCCCACGCTGGTCTCGCCGGAGAGCATGACCGCGTCCGCGCCGTCGAGCACGGCGTTGGCCACGTCCGAGGCCTCCGCCCGGGTGGGGCGGGAGTTCTCGATCATGGAGTCGAGCATCTGGGTGGCCACGATGACCGGCTTGGCGTTCTCCCGACAGAGCTGCACGGCGCGCTTCTGCACCAGCGGAACCTCGTCCAACGGCATCTCGACACCGAGGTCGCCACGGGCGACCATCACGCCGTCGAAGGCCAGCACGATGGCCTCGAGGTGCTCCACGGCCTCCGGCTTCTCGACCTTGGCGAGCACCGGGCGGAAGACGCCCTCCTCGGCCATGATGTTGTGCACGAGCTTGATGTCCTCGGCCGAGCGCACGAACGAGAGCGCCACCAGGTCGACACCGAGGCCCAGGGAGAAGCGCAGGTCCTCGGCGTCCTTGTCCGACATGGCGGGCACGCTGACCGCCACGTTCGGCAGCGAGACGCCCTTGTTGTTGGAGACCGGGCCGCCCTCGGTGACGAGGCAGCGGATGTCGTTGCCGGTGACGTCGGTGACCTCGACGGCGACCCGACCATCGTCGATCAGCAGCCGGTCGCCGGGCTTCACCTCGTGCGGCAGCTTGGTGTAGGTGCAGGAGACCCGCTCCTTGGTGCCGAGGATGTCGTCGCCGGTGATCACGACCGAGTCACCGGTGCGCCACTCGTGCGGGCCGTCGGCGAACTTGCCGAGCCGGATCTTGGGGCCTTGCAGGTCGGCGAGGACCGCCACCGGCTTGCCGGCGGCCTCGGACGCCTCCCGGACCAGCCGGTAGACGGCCTCGTGGTCCTCGTGGCTGCCGTGGCTGAAGTTGAGCCTCGCCACGTTCATGCCGGCCTCGACGAGACCCCGGATGCGCTCCGGGGACGAGGTGGCGGGTCCAAGAGTGCAGACGATCTTCGCGCGGCGTGTCACGCCCATCAGGCTAGTCTCTCCTTCAGGTCGGACTCGGGGCCGACCCCTTGCAGGCAGTGGAACAGGTGTCCAACGACGCGTGGCACGCGTCGGGCCGGCGGGCGCAAGCGCACCGGAACGTTGTGGCGACGGGCAACGGCGACCGCGCGCCGGGAATCGTACGCCTCCGCGCGGAGCCGGTGTCGGGCCGCTCCCGGCGACGGCCCTCTGCGACGCCCCCGGGACGGGCCGAGCGGGCACGGCGGTGAGCAGGTCACGCGGCTCGTGCGCCGCCTGGACGGCCGGGGACGGCCGGCCCACGCCGTACGCGCGACGGTAACACCGGCGCCGGCCACGACGCCGTCAACGGCCTGACACCCGTCTCCGGATCGACGGTCAGTTACCGGCCTTGACCAGCGGAAACTCCAGCGAGCCGGCCGGGCAGAGGAAGGTCAACACGTCCACCCGGTAGAGGCCGGCCTGCACCGCCGGATCGGCCTCCAACACGCCGCGCACGTCCTCGACGCTGCCGGTGCGGGCCAGCCCGAAGCCGATCGGCGGCTCCGGCGTACGGGCCGGGCCGTCCACCGAGCCGGAGACCAGGATGATCCCGCTGCGCTGTAGCGCCCGCATGTGCTCGGCGTGCTCGGCCTGCAACCGCTGCACGGTCTCCGGGGGCAGGGCCCGTCCGGCCGCTCCGGGATAGATCACGATGCACTCGTACGTGTCGAGCGCGAAGTCGACCTGCGGCACCTGCGGCATGGCCCTCCCTCCGCCGTCGCGCCGGCCCGGTCCGACGCCGACACCCGAGCCGGCGTCACCGGCACGCGCCCAGCCTCGCACGTCGAAAGGGGCGGTACCCGTCGCTCCGCGCAACTCCCCCGGGTCGGTCACCGGGACGGACGGCATCCGGACACGGGCACGTGGGCGCACCCGGTGTGGTCACCGGCTACGGTGGACGGTCCAGATGTCGGTGGCGGGAGGTCGGGATGAGTGACGACGGGCCGACGTCGAGCCCTCTGTCGTACGCCGAGGTGACCGACGAGGCGTACGCCACGCGGGCCGCGGCGGACTTCCGGGCCCAGGAGTTCGAGTTCGCGGTGGTGCTCAGCGGGCGCTGTCCCCGGTGCGGCCACGCGAGCGCCACCACGCTCGTCGACGCGATCTACCGCAAGGACGCGGCGACCTCCGACCCGGGCTACCGGACGCTGCTGTGCGAGTGCGAGGCCGAGCACCCGGGGTGCCCCGCCGGGCTGCGGGGCTGCGGGGCGTACTGGACGCTGTGGCTGGAGGTCGAGGCGTGATCCGTCTCCGTCCCGGCCCGCCCGCGACCGTGGCCGACCTACGCGGCGCGCAGCAGCTCGCCGGACTGCTGCGCGGCGAGCTGGAGCGGGTACGCGCGGCGGCGCTGGCCTGGCGCAACGGCCTGGGTGGCCTGCTGGTGGCGCTGGTCGGGTTCAGCCTGATCCGGGGCCGCTCCGACGTGACCACCCTCGCCGCGGGTTGGGGCGCGCTGGTCGGGTTGCTGCTGCTCGCCGCGCTGGCCGCGGGCGTGGCCGGAGCGCTCGCGCTGCTCCGCGCGGCACACGGGCCGCTGACGGTGACCCCGGTGGCGGCTCTCCCGCCGGCCCCGCTGGGCGATCACCGGGAGGCGATGGCGGCGGTCCGGTCCCTGCGCATCGGGGTGGGGCTGGTGCTGCTGTGCACCACGCTGCTGGTCGCCGCCGTCGGCGTGACCTGGTACGCCCCCGGCCGCTGATCCTCCTAGGCTGAGCGGCGCTCAGGGGCCCAGGTGCGCGTAGCCGGCCCAGGTTTCCGGATGGTCGGGTAGGGCGGCGCGCAGGCGGCGGACGGCGGCGTGCAGGGCCACCGCCGCGCGGTCCGGAGCGATCCCTCCGCTGACCGCCAACCCGTCGTACAGGTCGACGCAGAGCCGCACCGTCAGCGCGTCCGAGATGGACCACAACGCGCCGATGACGTGCCGGAAGCCGGCCAGTTGAAAGGCCGTGCCGAGGGTGAGCGCCTCGTCCGGCAGGGCCGCCCCGCCGCGTACCGTCTCGCAGGCGGAGAGGACGGCCAGCGCGGCCGGCCGCCCCGCCGGCCGCCACAGGTCGCGGACGCTGAGCGCGCCGCCCGCCAGCTCGAGGCGTCCCCGGGTCGGGAAGCGCAGGTCCTGCGTACCGTGGCAGGACAGGTGCGCGACGGGCTGCTCGGGCAGGGCGTCGAGCACCGTCGCCGGGCCGGCCGCCGGGCCGATGAGCGAACGCACCCGGCCGAGGCGCCGTCGGACGATCTCCTCCTCGCGCGCCACGCCGGGCAGGTCGGCCAGGCCGGGCGTCTGTGGCATGCCGACGAAGAGCGCCGCGTCGACCGGTCCGGGAGCTGTCGGTCCGGCCCGGCGGGCGTGCGTCAGCGCCCGTAGCGAGGCCGTGTAGGACGGCACCACCCGGTCGAGCAGCCCGTCGCCGCCGTCGGCCGGGCCGGCCGCGTGCAGTGGTAGGAGGGTGAGCACGCCCGTGGGGCACCACCACAGCCGGGGCCAGCCGCCGTCCGCCGGCTCGGCGTCGGCGGCCGGCGGGGTGGGCAGGGCCACCTCCAGGACGGGTACGGCGATGACGCGCCACAGCCAGTCCAGGGTCTGGGCGACCTCGGCGCGGGCCGCCGCGTGCCGACGTTGTACCTGCGGCGGGGTGACGTCCGCCGCCGAGGGCCCGGTGAGCACCGCGATCGCGCCCAGGAAGCTCGCCGTACGCACGATCAGCTCGGCCAGGGTCAGCTCCGGCAGGGGCACGACGGTGACCCGGCCGCCGGCGACGACCAGCGCGTCGCAGCGCCGGTCGGCGACGTTCACCAGCACCACCGGTCCGTTCGCGGCGGCCCGGGCCAGATCGTCGAAGGGCGGCGGGCGGAGGAAGTCGGCGAAGCCGGGCCGGTCGCGGATCTCGGCCAACAGGTGGCGGCGGCGGGTGGCGAGGTCGTACCGCTGCTCCGGCGTCGTTCCGGTCGCGGCGACCGACCCGCCACGTTCCCACCCGTCCGGCGACACCACCTGGCCCGGCGGCCGCGACCCGAAGCCGTCGAGGGCGGCTTGGAGGTCGGCGAGGCGGGGCGCCCGCGCGCGGAGCGCGGCCAGGTCCGCGCCCGCGTCGTGGGCGCGGGTGAGCAGGACTCCCCGGCCGTATTCGAGCAGCTCGACCGCGCGCTCCGGGCGGTTCAGGGCGATGGCGACCGCCGCCGCGTCGCTGGCCAGGCCGGGGAAGCGTCCGAGCAGGCGGGTCTGGTCGTCGGGGTCCATGCCGTGCCAGGCCACCAGGTCGATCAGCTCGATGGCGGTGGTGTACCCGTCGAGCGCGGCCGGCAGGTCGCCCGCCTGGGCGGCGTGTGCCGCGTACCGGCCGGCGGCGGTCGCCCGCAGCAGCGACGGCGCGGACTCGACGTGGGCGGCGGCGCGCAGCGCGGCGGTCGCCTCGACCAGCGCGCGGGAGTCACCCGCGCCGGTCTCGGCGACCCGCTCCAGAGCGGTGGCCAGGTTGCTCAGGCACATGGCGCGGCCGGGATGCTCGGGGGTCAGCTCGTCGACCGCCTCCCGGTAGGCGGTCAGCATGGCGCTGGCGTCGGCGTCGGCGTGGCCGGCCTGGTGGCGCAGCAGGAGAGCGTTGCCGAGGTTCGTGAGGATCCGGTGCCGGTCCCCGCCGGCCGACGGCCGTCGGCTCAGCCGATCGAGCAGCCGAACCGCCTCGTCCAGTGCCGGCAGGTCACCGTTGAGGCGATGCCGCAGCAGGTGGGCCAGCGCGTGGGTGGCGACCGTCTGGGCGTACTCAATGGGGTCGGCCTCCTGTTCGGCCAGCTCGGCGGCCTCGCGCAGCGCGCCCACGGCGGTGTCGGAGTCCTGGGCGATACCGGCCGCGACCTCGTCCGTGGGCCCGCCGCTCGCGGGCAGCGCGCCGTCGAGGAAGAGTTCGACCCGGCGGTTCAGGGCGGAGCCGTAGTTGGTCAGCGCCGGCAGACGGTCCGGATGCCCCGGTGGCGTCGATTCGACCACCCGCGCCAGCACCTCGATCGCCTCGGTCAGGGTCGCCAGGTCCTGCGTCGAGGCGAAGAGCGCCTGCAGCACGAGACCCAGGTTCGAGCGGTACCGGGGCAGCGACGCGGTGTCCGAATCGGCGGCGGCCACGGCCGATCGCAGCGCGACCGCGGCCGGCTCCAGCAGCGTTGGCTCGCCGGCCAGGTCGGAGAGTTCGCGCAGGGTGTTGCCGAGGTTGTTGAGCACGTGGGGGCGCAGCGGGTCGGCGCGGGGCAGCAGCCGTTCCGCCTCGGTCAGCGCGTCGCGGCCGGCGCGCAGCGCGCTCACCCCGCCGAGGTCGGCGTGGCCCAGGGCGAGCGCGTGGCCGAGATCGGCGAGCCGACGCGCCCGCTGGACGGGGTCCCGGGCGGCGCCCACGGTGGCGCGCAGCACCCGTACCGCCTCGGTGATGTCGTCGGCGCGTCGGCGCCGCTCGTACCGGGTCACCAGCAGACCGCCCGCGACGTGCCGCAGGTCGTCGCCGTCCGTCCCGTCGGGCGTCGACCCGGACGCGGTGGCGGCCCGGTACGCGTCGATCGCCGCGTCGAGGTCGGCCGGGTCGGCGGTGGTGTGGTGCCGCTCGGCGAGCAGGGTGGCGAGGCCGAACTGGGCGGTGCCGGCGAGATCCGGGGCGAGGCCACCGAACCCGGTCAACGCCGACCGGTAGGCCTCGATGGCGGTGTCCCGGTCGGCGGGCATCCGGTCGCGCGCGAACCGCTCGGCGAGCGCGGCGCCGTGCAACGCGGCGACCCGGGGGTCGGCGCTGTCCCGGGCGGCGGCGAAGGCGTCGACGGCCTCGTCGAGGTCACCCGGTCGCCGGTGCAGCCGCCACCGGTCGCGCAGCCGTTGGCCGAGGTTCATCCGCGCCATCGTGCGCACCGGCGTGCCCGGCGCGGCGACCCGGACCGCGTCCCGCAGCGCGGTGATCGTCTCGTCCAGCGCGGCGGGGTCGTGGTCGACGTCGTACGTGTCGCCCAGGACGTTGCCGAGGTTGAACAGCCGTACGGGACGTTCCGGGTCGCCGACGCCGGTCGCCTCCAGGCTCTCCCGGTGCGCCTCGACGGCCCCCGCCAGGGCCCGTCGCCGGCCGAGATGCTGGAACTGGTCGCGGTGGACCCTGCCGAGGGCGGACAGGTAGTGCAGGCGCTCGGGCGCTCCTGCCGGCGTACCGGCCAGCGCCTGCCGCAGCAGCGCCTCGGCCTGATCAGCCGCCCGGTAGTCGCGGCTGGTCTCGGCGGCGGCCATCAGGAGGACGGCCTCGACGTACCGGGAACTCGCCGTCGGGTCGCTGGCGGTGGTGTCCATTGGGGCGGGCCGGGGGCGCGGCGGCCGACCCGCCGCCTCAGCGGGAGCGGGCCGGGAGCGCAGCAGCTCCAGCAGCGGCGGCGGCACCCGTTCCGGCGCGAAGCGCAGCAGAAACTCGGTGAGCCGCAACGCCTGGTCGAGGTCGTCGGCGTCCTCACCCGACGGCAGTAGCTGATAGCGGTACCAGTGCAGGCCGGCCAGGAGGGACATACCCTCGGCGACCCGCTCGGGCAGCGGCCCGTCCGGGGACGTCGCGGTCACCAGGTCGACGACGGCCTCCGCGTCGCGGATCGCGCCGGAGTCGAGGACCGCCCGCCGATCGCCGGTGGCCCCGAAACGTTCCAGCCGCTCCCGCAGCCGCCCGATCGGGTCGGGTCTGAACCGTCGCCACATCGCGCCTCCCCCGCGCCGGCCGCGCCGACTCGGATCAGGCGTAGCAGACCGGACACGGAGCGCGCTAGCCGTCATCGTGTCCCGGCACACAATTGGGCGGGCCGCGGCATGGTGGACGGATCCCGGGGGACGATCACTGGGGTCGGCGGAGTGTCGTCCGGCCCCCGCCACGGCGAAAGACGATGAAGGATGTGCGTATGGCGACCGACATCAGTAAGCAGCCCGCGAAGGCGTCCGGCACGTACCGGATCGGGGGCGACATCACGGTCAACCGCCTCGGCTACGGGGCGATGCAGATCACCGGCCCGGGCGTGTGGGGCGATCCGAAGGACCCGGCCGAGGCGGTACGGGTGCTGCGTCGGGCGATCGAGCTGGGCGTGACGTTCATCGACACCGCCGACTCGTACGGGCCGTTCGTGTCCGAGATGCTGATCCGCGAGGCTCTGCACCCGTACGCCGACGACCTGGTCATCGCGACCAAGGCCGGCCTGACCCGGTCCGGCCCCGGCGACTGGCGTGCGGTGGGCCGCCCGGAGTACCTGCGTCAGCAGTGCGAGCTGAGCCTGCGTCACCTGGGCCTGGACAGCATCCCGCTGTACCAGCTGCACCGGATCGACCCGCTGGTTCCGCTCGCCGACCAGCTCGGCGAGCTGGCGCTGCTGAAGCAGGAGGGCAAGATCCAGCACATCGGGCTGTCCGAGGTCAGCGTGGAGCAGGTCGAGCAGTCGCGGGCGATCACTGAGATCGTCTCCGTGCAGAACCTGTACAACCTCGCCAACCGCAGCGCCGAGGACGTGCTGGACTACTGCGAGCGCAACGACCTGGCGTTCATCCCGTGGTACCCGATCGCCACCGGCGAGCTGGCCCGGCCGGGCGGCCCGCTGGATGCGATCTCCAACGCGCACGGCGCGTCGCCCGCGCAGCTCGCGTTGGCCTGGTTGCTGCGTCGGTCGCCGGTGATGCTGCCGATCCCCGGCACGTCGTCGGTGGCGCACCTGGAGGAGAACGTCGGCGCCGCCGACGTACGGCTCACCGACGACGAGTTCGAGGCGTTGGCCAAGGCGAGCTGATTCGCTGGTCCGGACGCCGCCGGTTCAGTCGACGGCGTCCGGGCCGATCTCGCGGGCGGCGCGCAGCGCCTCGGTGGCCTGGGCGGCGCGCAGCGCCTCGGTGGCCTGGGCCAGCAGACGGGCTGAGTCGGTGCGCCCGCTGACCTGCAACTCGACCTCGGTGTCCCCGGACTGGATCCGGATGCTCGCCTCCGTACGCTGCTGGTCCACCCAGGACTGCAACAGGTTGAACAGCCCCGGCAGCAACCCCTGGGCCAGCACCGCGATGATCACGGCGTCACTGAAGCCGGGCCGTCCCCCGCCACCGCCGGCCGCCCGGACCACCGGCCGGTACTCCGGACGGCGGTGGATCCAGGTCAGCAGGTCGACCGCGGTGGGCTGTCGTTGTCGGGGGTTGATGGTCAGCCGGACGGGCAGCCGCGCGGCGGCGTCGCTGTCGGTCACGGTGGGTCTCCCGGTCAGTCGGAGTCGGAGGCGGCTTGGAAGGTGACGGCATCCCCGTCGGCGGTGGCGAGACCCGCGACGGTCAGCGCGCTGTCGTCGCTGAACGGTGAGCTGGTGCCGAAGTACGTGGTGGTGCCGCTGACCTGCACCCGGCCCTGCCCGTCGACCGGCGTGGACACCCGGGCGGTGCTCGGGCCGGTCAGCTCGACGGCGACCTTCGGGTACTCCAGGATCTTCCAGGTGACCTTCTGCGCCGACCCGCCGTAGTAGCGGAACGGGCAGCCCGGCGGTGCGGCGACCGTCTGCTTGGCGCACTCGTCCAACCAGGCGCGTACCCGGGTCTGGACGGCCTCGACCGCCGTCGGCTTGAGCACCGGGGCCAGTTCCAGGATCGCCGATCCCTCCCCCGGGCCGACCAGCAGGGTCTCGGCGGGCGTCTCGCTCAGCGCGCTGGACGGGCCGGTCGCCGTGTACAGGCCGGGCAGCAGCACCAGCGGCGGACCCTCGGTGGCGACCGGTAGCTCCACCCCGTTGAGGCGTACGCCCGGCTCGGCGATCGACGAGTTGAGCGGGATCGGCCCACCGGCCAACCGCCAGCCGTGGAACAGACCGGCGGTGGTCTCCTCCTCGCGCCGCAGGGTGAGGGTGGCCGTCTTCGGCGCATCACCCAGCCGGTACGCCACCGTGGCGGTGGCCGTGTCGTCGTCACGCTCCAAGGAAGTGATCTCGACGTCGGTCGGTGGCTGGTAGCCCTTGCCGCGCAGCAGTTGGGCGAGGAGCTTGTGGTCGGTGCCGTCGCCGGAGTCGGCGAGGTGGTCGAGCGCGGCCTCGCTGTCGCGGTCGGCGAGGGCGGAGAAGAATCCGTCGACCGTCGCCTGGGGGCGGAAGAACGCCCACTGCACCACGCTCAGCCCGCTGGCGCCGAGGCAGGCGACGAGGGCGAGGATGCCGACCAGCAGCCAGGTGCGGCGGGTGCCGACCGGGCCGCTGTGGCCGAACAGCCGCTCGGCGGTGACCGACGCGGCGACGTCGGCGGGTACGCCGGCCTGGGCGGGCGCACCCGCCACCGACGCCCGCTCCAGCGCGTCGAGCCGCAGCTCGTGCGGCGGGTGGGTGGCGCAGACAGCCTCGTCCCAGCCGCTGCGCCCGCTCTCGAAGGAGAGCCGCCGCTCCAGGATGCGTCGCAGCCCGTCGACGTGCCCGGTCAGCACCGCGCCGAGGTCGGCCCGGTACTCGGCGGCCCGTACGTCGCGGGCGTGCAGGGGCAGCACCACGTACCGCATGGTGAGCAGCACCGGCCAGAAGAACAGGAACACCACGAAGTTGGTGGCCGGGTGCGGGAACGTCCGCATCAGCCAGGTCGGCAGGGCGTGGGCGAGGGTGAGTGGCAGGCCGACGCCGCGCACGAAGGCGCTGGTGATCTCGTCCCCGGTGCGCCAGTGCACCAGCTCGTGGCTGAGCAGCGCCGCGACCTCGTCGTCCGGCTCGCCGAGCACGGCGGTGGTGACCACCACGTGTCGGGCGTACGTGCGGGCGTTGCTCAGGACCGGGTCGTCCTCCATGAGCAGCCGGGGCACACTGGGCAGGCCGAGTCGTCGCGCGCAGTCGTCCAAGATCGGGCGCAGTCGTGCGTTCTCGCGGCGGCTGGGCTGGCGCGCGCCGGACACCACCAACAGGCTCGGCTCGAGCAGCACCCGGTACAGCGTGTAGACGACGCCGATCAGCGCCGCCGCGACGACCGTGCCGATCAGGCCGGTGAACAGGGCGAGAGGCTCGTCCACAACGGTCAGCCAGGGCAGCACCAGCACGGCGAGGAAGCCGGCGAGGAAGCCGACCACGAACCCGGCCACGCCGCCCAGCATCCCGCCGGAGCGGCTGAGGAACGCGTCCAGCAGCGAGCCGATCAGTGGCGCGTCGCGCAGCACCGTGGGGAGCTGGTCGTCCGCGCCGGCGCCGCCGGCGAAGAGGCCGACGACGGCGAAGCCGAGACCGCCCCAGAACGCCAGGAGCAGCGCGATCGGCAGGTAGAACCAGGTGGCGACGAACGCGCCGAGCACGCCCCGCCAGTCCCGCAGGATTCCGGCGCGCAGCCAGACCAGGGCGTTCGGGTAACCCGGTGGCCGGTCGGCGAACCCGCCGGTGGGTGGCGGGGTGTCGGCGGCCGGGGGTTCGGCGGCCCGGACGTCGAGCTGCGGCACTGTCGGCGGTGTGCTCTCCGGCGGCACACGCTGCGGCTCGGTCATGCCTGCTGCTCCCTCTCGACGGGTGACGCCCACTGTCGGCAGTGGACGGCCGGAGCAGGTTATCGAGGACGTCTGATGTCTGCCACACCGTTTCCGAGGATCGTCACGCAACCGACACTCGTCGTCGCGGGCCCGGTGCGGCGGTCCCCGCAGGACCGCCGCACCGAAGGGCTCAGACCGCGAGGCAGTTGGGTCGCACCGGGCCGTCGACCAGGGCGCCGCGCACGATGGTGTACGCCGTGCCGTCGAGCACCAGGCCCAGGTGCCCCACCACCCGCAGCGGGCAGTACGCCTGGATGAGAACGTTCGTCGCGCCGTCGTTGACGGTGGCGTTGCCGGTCGGCCGCACCAGTTCGTCCTGGAGCGTGCGGATGGTGGTGTAGCGCACCGAGCCGGGGGTGTCGTCGCCGGAGTTGAGGTCGGCGAGGAACGCCGATCCGATGGTCATCTGTTGGCAGGCGACGATGCCCGCGCAGCTCCCGAGGCCGAGGAACGCCACGATGTTGGCGACGTACGTGCCGTACTGGGGTGTGCCCAGGCTGACGTAGCGGCCGATGGTGGCGGTGCCGCCGAGTCGTTTGAGGTAGTAGCGGCTGACCAGTCCGCCCTCGGAGTGGGCGACGACGTCGACGCTCGCCGCGCCGGTGCTGGCGCGCACCTGCTCGACGTACCCGGCGAACGCGCGGGCCGAGGCGGGGATGTCACCGAGGCCCAGTCCGGGTAGCTGGTAGATGAAGGTCCGGTAGCCGTCGGCGCGCAGCCGGGCGGCGATCGGTTCGTACGCGACGGCGACGCCGCTGAGCCCGCCAACCACGATGACCGGGTTGGCGACGGCGGCGGCGGTGGTCGCGGCCGGGACGACGGGGGCGGCGATCGCGGTTCCCGCCGAGGCGAGGAGGGCGGCGGTGGCCAGGGACACGACGAGGACGGTCTTTCGGAGCAGCATGGCTGCACCTCCGGGGGGAGGCGCCCGACGATCCGGGCAGGTGGGTGGGGGTGTCCGGTCGACCGTGCGACGATGATGCCCGCAACAATTCGGCAACGTCAATGACTTGTTACGCGCCAGTAACCCGTTGTCCCGTCGACGGCGCAAACCGGCAAATCGGTCGCACTCCACAACGGACACCGAGGGGCACCCGCACACCCCCGCCCGTCGACAACCGGTGGCATGCTGTGGCCGTGGCCGCCGACGAACCCCCCGATCGCCAGTTGCGGGTGATGCCCTGGTGGCTGGTCCTGGTCGGCCTGCTGCTCGCCGCCGTACTGGGCTGGCTGGTGCTCGGCCTGCTGCTCACCGAGGCCGACCGGGCCGTCCAGCAGGACACCCGGGCCACGCTGCGCATCGACGCGATCCGCACCGGCCTGACCGTGGTCGCCGGCACCGGCGGCGGGCTGGCCCTGCTGCTGGCCGCGCGCCGGCAGTGGATCGCCGAGCGGGCCCAGCGCCACCAGGAGACCGTCGCCGCCCGCGACCAGGCCCACCGGGACCGGGTGCAGGCACACGCCGAGTCGGTGGCCGAGGCCGCACAGCGCCAGCAGGACCGGCAGTCGACGGCCGCCGAACACGACGCGGCCGAACGTCGGCTCACCGAGCTCTACACCCGGGCGGTCGAGCTGCTCGGCAACGACAGCGCGGCGGTACGCCTCGGCGGGCTGCACGCGCTGGAGCGCCTCGGGCAGGACAATCCGTCACAGCGGTCGACGATCGTGGCGGTGCTCTGCGCGTACCTGCGGATGTCCCCGCCGGACGACGAGCCGCGCGAGACGGAGGTCCGGCGCACCGCGCAGCGGGTCCTGACCCGGCACCTGCGCGAGCACGACGAGACGGCGCACTGGCCGGGCGTCGTGCTGGACCTGAGCGGCGCGGCGCTCGTCGACTTCGACGCGGCGGGCTGCACGCTCACCGACGCGACCTTCACGGGAGCGACGTTCACCGGCGCGACCAGCTTCGCGGGCGCGACGACGACGGGACGGCTGCTGCTACGAGCGGCGAGCTTCGGCGACCTGGCCCTCGACGGCCTCACGGCCGGCGGCGAGGTGGTCCTGGACGACGCCCGCGTCCAGGGCCTCGCGAGCTTCGAGGGGGCCGATTTCGCCGACGGACTGTACTGCCGGCGGTCCCGCTTCGCCGGGCAGACCTCGTTCCGCGGGGCGACGTTCGGTCAGCCCAGCAGCTTCGACGCGACCCGCTTCGAGAACGACACCACCTTCCGGGAGTCGGTCTTCGACGGCGCCCTGTCCATGGAGCACAGCGAGTTCGGCGAGTCGGCCAGCTTCTACTCCGCCCGTTTCGCGAACATGGCGCTGTTCCGCTGGACGGTCTTCGAAGGGGAGGCGTCGTTCGACCGTGCCCGCTTCACCGACGCCGCGAACTTCGGCCGGGCCCGGTTCCACCGCATGGCCAGTTTCCGCGACACGCAGTTCAGCCGGCCACCCCAGGTGGAGCAGGCCCGGGCGGTCGTCGATCCCGGCCACCGGTGGCCGACGGGCACGGTGGTCAGACGCTTGGACGACGAGTGGCTGGTGCTCGTCGACGAGTGAGCCTCGTCAGCGGGTGGCGGCCTTCGGGCGCAACCCGTCGAGGGCCACACCGAGGACCCGGTCGCGCTGCTCGGGCGAGGGGAACTGGGCCATCGTGAGCCCGCTGATCAGGCGCACCACGTCGTCGAAGCCGACGTCGTCGCGGACCACGCCGGCCGCCTGGGCGCGACGCATGAGCGGCTCGCCGGCGGCGTAGATCTCCGTCCGGCAGGTCCCGAAGATCTCCGAGTCGTGCAGCAACTGCTCGGCGAGCGCCCGCTTCGTGGCGACGTACGCGACGAAGCGGTGCAGCCAGGCGACGAGGGCGTCCCACGGGGGCAGCTCGGCCAGGTCCTCCGCCGACCGACTGAGCGCCCGGACCTCCTCCACGTAGACGGCCTCGAAGAGGTGCCGCCGGGTCGGGAAGTTGCGATAGAGGGTCCCGATGCCCACCCCGGCCCGGCGGGCCACGTCCTCCAGGGAGGCGGCCGCGCCGTTCTCGGCGAACGCGTCACGTGCCGCGGCGATCAGGGCGTCGTAGTTGCGCCGCGCGTCGGCCCGCTTGGGCCGCTGGGCGAAAACCTCGGGCACCCCCGCGCTGGTCATGACGTGCGTCACCTCATCCTGGTTGCATCCGGAGGCAACCCTCCGCTAGCTTAGTGGAGGCACCCCTCCGGAACTCCCGGAGGCCTGCCTCCGGATAGCTTACCTCGGGAACCGCCCGATCCGCCTGGCCACCCGATCGCCCGGACCCGACAACCCGCCCGCCGCCGACGACGGGTGACAGACGCCTCCTTCCGTACCATTTCAGGAGTTTTCTCTCGTGGCAGTGACCTCCCGACGCAGCTCGCGTCGGCTCACCTTCACCGTGCTCGCGGCCGGCGCCGGATTCTTCGCGATGCTCCAGTCGCTGATCACCCCGGTGCTGCCGACCATCCAGCAGGATCTGCACACCTCCCAGAACACCGTGACCTGGGTCCTGACCGCCTACCTGCTCTCCGCCTCGATCTTCACGCCGATCCTCGGACGGGTCGGTGACATGGTCGGCAAGGAGCGGATGCTCGTCGTCTCGCTCGCCGCCCTCGCCCTCGGCTGCCTGGTGGCCGCCATCGCGCCGAACATCGGCGTGCTCATCGTCGCCCGGGTCGTGCAGGGCATTGGCGGCGCGGTCTTCCCACTGTCGTTCGGCATCATCCGCGACGAGTTCCCCGCCGCGCGGGTCTCCGGCGCGGTCGCCGCCATCTCGGCGATCGTCGCCGCCGGCGGTGGCCTGGGCGTCGTCCTGGCCGGCCCGATCGTCACCGCGCTGGACTACCGGTGGCTGTTCTGGATCCCGCTGGTCGTGGTGGGGCTGACCGCCGTCGCCGCGTACCTGTTCATCCCCGAGTCCCCGGTGCGTACCCCCGGTCGGATCGACTGGCGGGCCACCCTGCTGCTCTCCGGCTGGTTGGTCGCGCTGCTCCTGCCGATCAGCCAGGGCGCGGCCTGGGGCTGGACCAGCACCCGGGTGCTCGGCCTGCTCGCCCTCGCCGTGGTGCTGCTGGCCGGCTGGCTGACCGCCGAACTGCGCTCGGCCAACCCGCTGATCGACATGCGGATGATGCGCCTGCCCGGCGTCTGGACCACCAACCTGGTCGCCCTGCTCTACGGCGGATCGATGTTCTCCGTGTACGCGTTCCTGCCCCAGTTCGTGCAGACCCCGACCGCGGCCGGCTACGGCTTCGGCGCCAGCATCAGCCAGGCCGGTCTGCTCATGCTGCCGATGCTCGTCGCGATGTTCGTCGCGGGCATCCTCGCCGGCCGGCTCCAGGCCGTGTTCAGCGCCAAGGCGCAGCTCGCCACCGGCGCGGCGTTCAACGTGGCGGCGTCGGCGATGCTCGCCGCCGCGCACGCCACCCGCTGGGAGGTCGCCGTCGCCGGTGGCCTGGTCGGCCTCGGCATCGGCCTGGCCTTCGCGTCGATGGCCAACCTCATCGTCGCCAGCGTGCCCGCCAGCCAGACCGGCGTGGCGACCGGCATGAACGCCAACATCCGGACCATCGGCGGCGCGATCGGCGCGGCCGTGGTCAGCGGCGTGATCACCGCCCACCCGCAGGCCAGCGGCCTGCCCCGGGAGGCCGGCTTCACGGCGGGGTTTCTCCTCCTCACCGCGATCGCCCTCGCCGCCGCGCTCGCGGCCCTCGCCGTCCCGTCCGCCCGGCGGGCGTCGGCCGGTCGCCGGCCGTCCGCCACGACGATCGTCGAGTCCGAGCTAGCCGGCGAGTTCGCCACCATGCCGGCCACCCGCTGAGGCCCGCGTCGCAGCCCGGGCGGTTCGCCGCCCGGGCTGCGCCGTGTGTCGGAGTACGCTGGCCGGTCGTCACCCGTCGTTCGTCAGGATGTGCCATGCCCGACTTGCTCACCGCCGACCGTATCGACGAGATCGGCGCCCTCGGATCGCAGAGCCCCGACCCGGCGGCGCTGGTCACCGAGCTGGTGAGCGCCGTCGACGAGGGCCGGGTCGCCGACCCCGCCGACACCGGGTACGCCCTGCTGGTCGCCGCCGACATCCTGGAGCAGGCAGGTGACCTGGCCGACGCGCTCGCCCTGGCCACCCGCGCCATCGCCGAACAGCCCGACGACAACACCCACGTCCGCGCCGTGCGCGGCGGCCTGCTGCTGCGCCTCGGCCGAGTCGACGAGGGCCTGGCGGAGCTGTCCGAGCTGCGGCCGCTGCTGGAGACCGACCCCGACGGCGTGCACCTGGTCGACAAGCTGACCGAAGCCGGCCACGCCGAGATGGCGGTCGAATGGCTCACCGCGGCGCTCGACGCGATGGTGGACCGCAGCCGCACCCACCAGCACGAGTCCGAGGATGCCCAGGACACCGCCGCCGCAATGATCTACGGGTTGGCCCAGCGGCGGCACGACCTGCGCGAAGAGTTGGGCCTGCCGCACGACGAGCACGACACCCTCGCCGACCGGCTGCGCGACGCGGCCAGCCATGCCGCAGACGCGCTCGACGACGGCCCGGCGACGCTGCTGTTCTGGCCGAAGCCGGAGTTCGACGCGCTGTTGGCGCGCTGGCCGGCCCTGGCCGAGAGCTATCCGAGCACCTGGGACGAGCACCGCGCCCAGATCGAGCGCGCCCTCGTCGACGCGTCCGGGCTCGGCGGCGGCGACCTGGGCGTCGTGGCGGGCAGCGTCGAGACTCTGGCGGCCTTCGCGGGCGCCGACCCCATCGACGAGGAGACCCTCGACGAGTACGCCGACAGCCTCGACGACGCGGGCATCACCTCCTGGCCACCGGGCCGCAACGACTCCTGCTGGTGCGGATCGGGTACCAAGTACAAGAAGTGCTGCCTGCCCCGCTCGCGCGCCTGACCGCGCGCCGCGCCTGATCGCTGCCGCGCCGTTGCGCGGCTCCCGGGGAAGCGATGTCCCCCGAGTCTCTGATGCCTGTGAGTCATCAAGATGACTCACAGGCATCACGCTCACCCGTCCAACCGCCCCCAGCCGACGGCCAGCCAGCACCGGCACGATCGATCGATGGTGGCGAGTCCCGGCGATGGCTACCGTGACCGTGGAAACGCACCCACTCCATCGAGGAGGACCGCCGTGCGCCGCGTCACCACCACCATCGCCCTGCTCTGCCTGTCCCTGTTCGCGCTGCTCGTACCGACCCCGGCGAGCGCGGCCAGCACCGTCGAGGTCACCTCGGCGAAACTGATCGCACGCGGCGTCGCCGTCGACCTCACCCTCACGGTGACCTGCGAGGCCGGCCGATCCGCCGGCGCGGAGATCAGTTTGCGTCAGCGCTCCGGCGACAACGTCGCGTACGGCAGCGGCGGGCTGCTCTTCACCTGCACCGGCGTTCCGCAGGCCGTGACCGGCCGGGTGTACGCGGAGAGCGGCGGCTTCGCCTTCAACCGGGGCATCGCGCTCGCCACCGGGAGCGTGTCGCTGTGCACCCCAATCGACTGCGACTACTCGCCGCGCATCGAGGGCGAGGTCCGCGTCACCCGCTGACCGTCACCGGAGTGCTCGCGGCAACTCCCCCGCGAGCACTCCGGCCTCGTCAGCTATCCGTCGGCTGAGGTGGTGGGTGGGTTGTGCCACCACCACTCGTGCTCAGTTCCCCAGCGCGCGGACCTTGGCGATCGTCTCCTGGACGTGCTGCTTGGCCGGCTCGCCGCCCTGGGAGGCCTGCGCCAACGCCTGCCGGTACGCGTCGATCATGCCGACCAGCGGCCCGGCGGCGACGCCCTCCAGCGCGCCGGCCACGAGGCTCCGCGCCTCGGCCGCGTCCTGTGCCGCCGCTGCCGTCTTGGCCTTCGCCTCGTCGAGCTTCTGCGACGCGGCCGCCAACCTCGCGATGATCTGCGCTGCGCTCACGCGCACCCTCCCCCTGGTCGACCATCGCCTCCACCACCACACCGGCGGAGACCACAAGGGAGCGTACGAGATCCGCGCACAGAGTGCGACCGCTCGATCGCCCAGTCGTTCGCGAAGATCACCTGATGCTGACCAGTCACCGCCGGCGTCCGACGAACTGGTACGCATCAAGTGATCAAGACTCGCATCACCGGGTGGCGGCGCTCGGCCATTTTCCGCCGGATCTGGCACTCTGGCGGGCGTCACGACGGGGAGGAAGGTACGCCGGGTGGAAGCGCTGAGCCCCACGCAGCGGCCACTGGACCGCGATCAGGTGCGTCGCTACGTGCAGGCGTCCTTCGGCGCGGGCCACCCGATGGCGGACTGCGGGCCGATCACGGGTGGCGGCTTCGCGTCGGTGTGGTGGGTGGCGCTCGACGACGGGCGCGAGGTGGTGCTGAAGGTGGCGCCCCGGGCCGACGTGCCGCTGCTGCGCTACGAGCAGGGTCTGTGCGCGGCCGAGGCGCGGTACTTCCGCCTCGTGTCCAGGCGCGTGCCGCAGGTGCCCGTGCCGCCGTTGCTGCACCACGGCGACGATCCGGAACTCGGCGAGTGGCTGGTCAGTGGCCTGATTCCCGGCCGTTCGCTGCGGGAGTGGGCAGAGTCGGAACAGCACCTCGACGACGCCCCCGCCCGGTACGAGTTCGGAGCCGCGATCGCCGCGCTGCACCGGGTCAGCGGCGACCGCTACGGGTACGACGGTGGCCGGGCCAGCGGCGCGACGTGGCGCGAGGCGTTCACCGCCATGCTCGACGGGCTGCTGGCCGACGCGGCGGACTGGGACGTCGGGCTGCCCACCTCGCCGGAGAAGATCCGGAAGCTGCCCGAGCGGTACGCGTCGATTCTGGACGAGGTACGCCGGCCGGCGCTGCTGCACTTCGACGGCTGGGACGGCAACGTGCTCGCCGAACCCGAGCCCGAGGCCGACGGCAAGCTGCGCCTGCGCGGGATCGTCGACGGCGAACGGTTCCTCTTCGGCGACCCGCTGATGGACCTGGTGTCGCCCCTGATCTACCGGCGGGTGGAGGACGAACCGGACAACCCGTTCCTGCGGGGCTACCGGGCCGCCGCGACCGATCCGGTGGTCTTCGACGAGGCCACCCTGCGTCGGCTCAGCCTGTACCGCCTGCACCTGTACCTGTTGATGACGGTCGAGATGCCCAGCCGGGGTATCACCCGCCAGAACCGGCCGGACCGGTTCGAGCGACTGGCCGACCTGCTGGACCACGAGCTGACCGAGCTGCGGCGGGCGAGCCCGTCGGCCCTCGGCTGACGGCAGCGCGGCTCGGACGACGGTCGTCAGCGCAAGGCGCGGAACAGTAGCAGGTAGCCGCAGTAGCCCAGCGGCACCAGCAGGAAGCAGATAGCGAACCCGAGCGGCAGGTACCGCGGCGGCGTGCCAGCGACCATGGCGGGCCTCCCCCACCGCCCCAGCACCAGATAGCCCGCGAAGAACGCCAGCGCCGGCAGGCCCGCGCAGATCCACGCGCCGAGGGTGAAGCCGTCGACCAGCCCGATCCCGGACGCGAGCACCAGCGTCAGCATGAACACCCCGGCCGCCGCCCCGCAGGCCGCGTAGACGGCGACCGCCCGCGCCAGCGGCGACCACGTCGGCAGCAGCGCCGGTCGCTGGGCCAGCAGCTCGGCCTGCTGCCCGTGCCGGTCGGCCTCGTCGGCCATCCGCCGGGCCAGCTCCAGCTCCACCACCGGGTCGACCGCCGCCGCGCGCTGCGTGGGCACCCCGCCGCCCGCCGGGCTCACGGCCGTCGGCAGCGCCAGCCGCGCCTGGCCCGCCGGCAGTTCGGGGTACGCCCCGACACCCGCCCGCCCCGGCGCGCCGGCTGCGCCGGCGAAATCCCCGTCCCCAGCCTCGGGCGCCGCGGACGGACCGAACCCGACAGGCGGGCCGGGCGCCGCAGACGGACCGAACCCGGCAGGTGGGGCCGGCCAGGTGGCGGGGTCACTCGGTGGGCCGGGCGGGAACGGTGGGCCGGGCGGGGCACCGGCGGCACCGGCGTCCGGCGGCGGAGCAGCCGGCGGCTGGTCGACGCCGATCGCGCGACCGAGCTGGTCGAGACGCTGCCCCTGGGCGGTCAGCCGCTGGTGCAGGTAGTCGGCGGCGGCGTGCAGGTCGCGGCGGCGCGCGGACTCGGCGGCGGCGTCCCGCTCACCGGCGCGGCGGTGCTCGGCGAGCTGTCGGGCCAGCGCCGCGTACTCCTCGAAGGACACCGTCAGCGCTCCCCGTCCGGCTCGTGCCCGTCGCGGGCGAACGGCACGATCAACCTGGTCCGCTGGTCGTGCCGGTCGACCAACAGCGCCCGGTCAGCGCGGGGCGTGTAGGCCAGGTCATGCACCCCGAGGTGCAGGGCCAGTTCCGCACCGGGCACGTTGAGCGCGACGAGGCAGGCGACGTCGTCGCGGTTCTGGGTGCCGCCGAGGTCGTCGGAGAGCCGGCGCAGGCCACGCCACCAGGCCAGCAGGTGCACGCCCTGGGCGGGCCCCTGGCGCAGCACGGCCCGCAGGTCGTCCAGGCCGGAGCGGAACGTCACCGGGTCGGCCGCCCCGAGTACCGGCGCGGCGGCGTCCATCCCGAACACCACCAGGTATTCCCGGCCGGCCGGTTCGGCGGCCAGCGCGGCGATCCGGTCGCGCAGCCCGGCCGCGTCGAGGCGGTGCACCGGATGACCGGCGGCCCGGAGCGTGGCCTCGGTCTCGGCGGCGACCGGGTCGGCGGCGGTGACCAGGGAGGCCACCTGGAACCGGACGTCACCGGGGGTGTGTTGACGGGCCAGGCTCAGGGCGGCGGCGCGCAGCACGTCCGCGCCGGCCGGTGCGGTGCCGACGACGGCGAGGTGCCGGCCGGGGGTGGTGTCCATGAGGAACAGCGCGGTGGTGCCGTGCACGTCGACGGTCCGGCCGACCAGCGCCATGGGGCGTCGGCCACCGGGGCGCAGCCCGGCGAAGGTGGGATCGTCCTCGACACGGGCCGCCTCGTACCCCTTGAAGACCGCCGGTGCCCGCGAGCCCGGCGGGCGGGCCTGCCACAGCTCGTGGCGCAGCGCGGCGAGGTCCCCGGCGGCGGCGTGCGCGTCGGGGAAGCGCAGCACGGTGTCCGCGCCGACCGCGCCGGCGGCGGTGTTGATGACGGCGGCGCCGATGGGCAGGGCGGCGGCGGCATCGTTGAGCTGGTCGAGGACGCCGCCACCGCCGGGCAACGCCACCCGCAGGGCGAACTGCCCGAAGATCGCCTCGGCCCGACCGTAGAGCGCCTCGATCCCGGTCATGCTCTGGCTGGCTAGCACCAGGTGGATGCCGTACGAGCGGCCTTTGCGGGCCAACTCCTCCAGCAGGTCGACCGATTCGCGGGCCAGGGCGTCGTTGCCGGCCAGGAGCACGTGGAACTCGTCGATGACGGCCACGATGCGCGGCGACGGGCTGTCTCTTGGCAGGTCGGCGAGCTTGGTGACGCCGTGCCGCTTCAACGCGGTGGCCCGCCGCTGCGCCTCGCGGCGCAACTCCCGCAGCACCGCCAGGCCGTACTCGCGGTCGGACTCGATGCCGACCGCGCGGGCGTGCGGCAGCCAGGACGGGTCGCGGCCGGTGGGCACGAACTCGCTGAAGCTCACGCCCTCCTTGAAGTCGAGCAGGTAGAGCTGCAACTCGGCGGGCGAGTACCGCGCGGCGAGGCCGTACAGGACGTCGAGGAGGAAGACCGTCTTGCCCGCGCCGGTACGCCCGCCGACCAGCCAGTGCGGGGTGACGTCGTCGAAGGCGACCGTCAGCAGAGTGTCGAAGGCGACCGTCAGCGGCGTGCCGCCGGCCCGGCCGACCACGGTGCGCAGGCCGTTGGCCGCCGACTCGGCCCAGCGCCGCTCGGGCAGCAGCGCGGCGAAGGGCAGCGCGTCAGCGCGTCGGGCGGCGGCGCCGACGTGCTCGGCGAGCGCGCGGACCGACGCCGGCGGCGGGTCGCCGTCGAGCAGCACGGGGGCGGCGAGGCCGCTGCCGTCGGCGCTGAACGGGGCGCCGGGCGGGTCGCCGACGTGCGCGTACCCGTCGCTGAGCCGGATGGCGGTGGTGCTGCCCAGCGGCGGCGACGTCTCGCCGGGCAACCGGGACGGATGGCCGGCGAGGAGCACGCAGACGGCGGCGGCCGGGCCGGCGTGGGTGAGCGCGGCGAGTCGGGCCAGCTCCCGTGGCGCGGGGGCGGCGGTGGCGACCACCAGCAGCACCTGCCGGGTGGCGGGCTCGGCGTGTTGGGCGGCGCGGGCGTGCCGTTCGGCGGCGTCCAGCAGGGCGGTCACCTCGGCCTCGCTGGTGGCCGGCGGGTCGAGCACCCCGGCGTCGAGCAGCGGGCGCAGCGGGCCGAAGGTCGCGCCCAGCGCCGCGGTGTCGATGCCGGCGACCCGGACCCGGCCGGGCGGCGCGGTGGCCACGAGTCGCAGCACCAACGCCCGCAGCAGCGCGGCGACCCGCCCGTCCCGGGCGTCGGTGTCCAATGCCAGGTGGTGGCCGCCGCCGAGTGGCACGAGCACCGCGAAGCCGCCGTCCTCGGTGGACGCCTCGCCGACGCGCACCGCGACCGGGTCGTCGGTCAGGGTGGCGACGCCGGGAGTCGGTGTGGCCAGCGCGCCGCCGAGGCGCGCGAGCCGGGCGACGAGGTCGGCCCCACCGGCGCGGGGCGTCGGAGGCGGCGCCGCGCCGAGCACGGCCCGGGCCGCGTCCAGATGGGTACGGGCCGCCCGGTGGGCGGTGACCGCCTGCCCGTACGCCGACGCGAGCCTGCCCACGCATCGCCTCCCACGCCACGGCCGTCCGGTTCGCGCAAACCCTAACGGACAGCGGTGACGCCGGGACAGTAACCGACCCCCGCTTTCGGATCGTGGCGACGACGCCTCCCCCCGCGCGCCAGGCCAGCGACGTTCACAGTTGTCGATTAGGTTGGCGGTGCGAAAACCCGATGGAGGGAGTGCACCTCGTGCGTCGAGTCCTCACGGCGGCCACCGCCGCCCTGACCCTCACCACCGCCGGCACCATGCTCACCGGCGCGCCCGCCGCCGCCGCCCCGACGGCCTGGGGCCGACCGGTCGTCACCGCCGCGCCGCAACCCGGAGCGGCGGGCCTGGGCGACACCTATTACCCCGACTACGGCAACGGTGGCTACGACGTCTCGCACTACGACGTCCGGCTGCGCTACGAGCCGGCCACCGACCGACTCACCGGCACCACCACGATCCTCGCCACCGCGACGCAGGACCTCTCGACGTTCAACCTGGACTTCCTGCTCGACGTCGAGTCGGTGCGGGTCAACGGATGGGAGGCCGGCACCAGCACCGCGGGCACGCACGAACTGGTCGTCACCCCGGCCCGCACCATCAGCCGGGGGCAGCAGCTCACCATCGTGGTGCGCTACGGCGGCATCCCGTCCGAGACCCTGGTCGGCGGCTACACCGGCTGGACGCGTACCGACGACGGGGCGCTCGCGGTCAACGAGCCCGAGTCGGCGTGGTGGTGGTTCCCGAGCAACGACCACCCGCTGGACAAGGCCACCTTCGACATCTCCGTGTCGGTGCCCACCGGCGTCGAGGTGATCAGCAACGGCGTGCAGCCGAGGCCGCCCGTGGCCGAAGCCGGCAACCGCACCCGCTGGATCTGGCGGACCACCTCCCCCACCGCGACCTACCTGGCGTTCATGGCCATCGGCCAGTACGACATCGTCACCGACACCACCCCGGGCGGCCAGCCGGTGATCAACGCGTACAGCACGTCGCTGGGCGCGCTCGGGCCGGCCGCGCGGGCCAGCATCGAGCGCACCGGTGAGATCGTCGACTGGGAGAGCGGGATCTTCGGCCCGTACCCGTTCGAGGCGCTGGGTGGCGTGGCCGGCCCGGTGGACGGCATCGGCTTCGCCCTGGAGACGCAGACCCGCCCGGTGTACGCCGCGGGCTTCTGGCGGCGCGGCGCCAACACGTACGTGGTGGCCCACGAGAACGCCCACCAGTGGTTCGGCGACTCGGTCTCGGTGGCCGAGTGGCGCAACATCTGGCTGAACGAGGGTTTCGCCTCGTACGCCGAGTGGCTCTGGTCGGAGGAGCAGGGCGAGGGCACCGCGCAGGAGGTCTTCGACTTCACCTACGCGAGCTACCCCGCCGACGACGAGTTCTGGCAGGTGCTGCCCGGTGACCCGGGCGCCGACCGGGTCTTCGACGACGCGGTGTACGACCGGGGCGCGATGACGCTGCACCAGCTCCGGCTGGCCGTCGGCGACGACGCGTTCTTCGCGATCCTGCCGGCGTGGACGGCCGAACACCGGTACGGCAACGGCACCATCGAAGAGTTCCAGGCCCTGGCCGAACGGATCTCCGGCCTGGACCTGGACGACCTCTTCACCACCTGGCTGTTCACGGCCGGCCGTCCCGACGTGGCCAGCGCCGCGCGCAAGGCCACCCCGCCGGCCGAGCCGAAGTCCTGGTCCAAGATCCGCGAGTCCCACCAGCTGCTGTCGCACTAGGGTCTGGGGCCGGGAGCGCCCGTCGTGTGGCGGGCGCTCCCGGCCTCTTGCGGTCGTGCGGGGTGTGCTGGGTGCCTGTCGAGCTGCCCCGTTTGTGGGGCAGACGGCGGCACCGACACCACGAGCGCGCATGGAACGACCGCAGCGCACAGCTCGACCCCACCCGCACGGGCACAGGCAAAGGCAAAGGCAAAGGCGCGGGTACGAGCGCGAGCGCGGGCACGAGCGCGGGCACAGTGCGACCGCCGTGCGGAGAGCAGCCGTCCCGGCCATTGCCCCACATTTGGGGCAGCTCGACAGGCACCGCACGGGCACAGGCGCGGGCACGAGCGCGGGCACAGCGCGACCGCCGTACGGAGAGCAGCCGTCCCGGCCAATGCCCCACATTCGGGGCAGCTCGACAGGCACCGCACAGGTAGTGCTCACCCGCCCGGCGGCGTCCGTGCGCGACCGATCACACGGTCGCTGGCAGGCCTGTCGCTTCGACACGATTCGCCTCGACGGCGCGGATGTGCCGGTAGGCGAACCAGAGCGGCGGGAACGCCCCGACCGCGAAGGACAGGTCGACGAGCGTCCAGAACCACGGGATGTCCCGGATCGGGCCGCAGATCAGCGCCAACGGGACGATGCCCACGCAGGCGATCATGCCGACCTGGACCACCCACACGTTGCGCACCGGGTCACGCAGCGGCCCCCAGAACGCGACCGCCAGCACCAGGTGGGCGAAGGCCAGCCAGTCGGTGCCGTAGAGCAGGAACGGGTAGTCCCGGTCCGCCGTCACCAGACCGCTGTGGACCCGTTCGATCCAGTCGACGAGCGCCGGGAACTGGCCGGCGAGCGGGTCCAGCGCACGCAGCAGCCAGCGCACCTCGATCTCCAGTGGAAACGCGGTGGCCCCGCTCAGGAAGAGGCCGATCAGCACGATCCACAGCCACCGGCGGGTACGCCGCAACCGCTCCGCGTTGTCCATGATCGCAGCGTAACGATGATCTTCGTGTCGCCCGGTCCCGGAATCGGTGACCGCTGTCTCAGTGCCGCGCGGTCTCGCCCGCGAGGGCCAGCTCGCCCAGTCGGAGCGGACGCGTGGCGGTGCCACCGGTGGCGACGACGCACACCGCGCCGGCGGGCCGTACGACGCGGGCCGCCCGCCACGCCGCTCGACGTACCGGATGGCGCGGCCGTGGGACGACCAGCGTGAGGGGCGCGGCGCGGCCGTGTTGCCGGTCCAGGGCGACCGCCGCCGCCGTGGTGGCGATCGCGGCGACCGAGCCGGCCAGGACGAGCGTCTGCCGTGGCCCGGCATGCTCGGCCAGCCAGCCCAGCAGCGGGGCGCCGACCGCGGCCGAGATCGAGCCGGTGACCGCGAGCGCGGCGAGCACCCGGCCGCGCATCGCGCCATCGGTGTCGAGTTGGGCACGGGTGCCGACGGTGGTGTCGATGACGACCGCGGCGGCGGCGATCGGGAGGATCACCGCGGCGAAGCTCCAGACGCCCGGGACGAGACCCGCGACGATCTGCAGACCGCTGGCCAGCAGGCCGGCGCCGACCAGGGTCCCGTAGCTCAGCGACCGCCTGCGCGCGGCGGCGAGCGCGCCCACCACCGTCCCGACCGCGAACACCGTGGACAGCAGGCCATAGCCGGAAGCGCCGGCGGCCAGCGGTCCGTCGCTCATCGCCGCCATCGTCACCTGGTAGTTGCGACCGAGGCTGCCCAGCACGAACGACAGGGCGAGCGCGAGCAGCAGGACCGGTTGTCCGCGCAGGTAGGAGAACCCGGCGCGGACACCGTGGCGGGTCGGGCCACCGGGAGCCTCCGCGCCGGCCACGACCCCCGGCCGTACGGCGAACAGCGCCACCACCACGGCGGCGAAGCTCGCCGCGTTGATGCCGAAGAGCAGCGCCGGGCCGACGACGGCGACGCCGACGGCCCCGAGGCTCATGCCGAGGATGCGTCCGGCGGAGTTGGTGAGCGACCCGAGCGCCAACGCGTTGCCCAGCGTCTCGCGGTCCACCAGGGTCGAGGACCAGCGGCCCATGACCGGCCCCTCGATCGCCGAGACAGCGCCGCTGGCCAGGGAGATCGCGAAGATCAGCGGGAGGCCGCCGACCCCGGTCAGGGCGACCGCCGCGAGGCCCGCGGCGAACGCGGCGTGGGCCACCTGGGCGGTGATCAACAGTGGACGGGCGGGGAGACGATCGGCCAGCACACCGCCCCAGACGCTCAACAGCAGCGTGGGGGCCGCCTGGAGCAGCACGGCGATGCCCATCGAGGTCGCCGAGCCGGTCTCCTTCAGCACGTACCAGTTGACTCCGAGCACCTGCATCCAGGTTCCGATGACGGAGACGAAACCGGCGAGCGCCCAGATCCGGTAGTTACGGTGGCGCAGCGCGGCGAAGGTGGCACCCGTGGCCACGACGAACCTCCAGCGATCGACGACAGAACAGCGAGCCGATCGCGGCGCGGTTCGGCAGTCGACAAGTCTTGCCGGCCTAAACCTTTTTGCCCAGATTTGTGAAGGTTCTCACCTCGGGGAATGTCCGGTCGGCACGGCGACTCGCCGTCGCGCCGACCGGACCCCCCTCAGCTCAACGGGCGGCCAGTGGCTGCGCGGCCGGCCCGACCGGGGCGGGCAGCGCGCCGACACCACCGAGGTAGCCGTGGATCGCGGCGGCAACCGCGCGCCCCTCCGCGATGGCCCACACGATCAGCGAAGCGCCCCGGTGCATGTCCCCGGCCACGAACACGCCGTCCGCGTCGGTCTGCCAGTCGTCCCGGGCGTCGATAGCGCCCCGGGCGTTGCGGGCCACCCCGAACTGCTCCAACAGCGGCTGCTGCTCGGTGCCCTCGAACCCGATCGCCAGCAGCACCAGGTCGGCGGGCAACTCCCGCTCGGACCCCGGCACCACGGTCAGCACCCGCCGGCCGTCCACCTTCTCGACCGTCACCTCGGCGATCCGTACCGCACGCACCTGACCGGTTCCGTCGTCCACGAACTCCTGCACCGCCACGGCGAAGACCCGCTCTCCGCCCTCCTCGTGCGCCGGGTAGTTGCGCAGCAGCCACGGCCAGGTCGGCCACGGATCCCGGGCCTCGTCGCGCTCGGTCGGCGGCTGCGGGTACAGGTCGAGCTGGTGCACACCGGCGGCGCCCTGCCGGTGCGCGACGCCGAGGCAGTCCGCCGCCGTGTCACCGCCACCGATGATCACCACGTGCTTGCCGGCCGCGTCGATCGGGGTGCCGTCCGGCAGCACCGCCTGCGCCAACCGACGCTCGGCGGCCTCCTCGGTGGTCGCGGTCGCGACCGCCCGGTTCGCCGCGACCAGGTGCGCCATCGCCTGGTGTACGCCCCGAAGCGCCCGCCCCGGCGTCTCCGGCGTGTCCCGGCCCTGCAACGCCCCACAGGCCAGCAGCACCGCGTCGTGCTCGGCGCGCAACTGCTCGGCGGTGACGTCGACGCCGACGTGCACGCCGGTGCGGAAACGCACCCCCTCGGCGGTGAGCTGGGCCAACCGGGCGTCGATATGCCGCTTCTCCAACTTGAAGTCGGGGATGCCGTACCGGAGCAGGCCACCGATCGCGTCGTCGCGCTCGTACACCGTCACGGCGTGACCGGCGCGGGCGAGCTGCTGGGCGGCGGCGAGCCCGGCGGGCCCGGAGCCGACCACGGCCACCGACCGGCCCGACGGCGTCGGGATCGGGCGCGGGGTGAACCCGCGGGCGGCCGCCGCGTCGGCGATCTCCACCTCGACCTGCTTGATCGTCACCGGTTGGCCGCCGGCGATGCCGAGTACGCACGCCGCCTCGCAGGGCGCCGGGCAGAGCCGCCCGGTGAACTCCGGAAAGTTGTTGGTGGCGTGCAGCGACTCGACGGCGGCGTCCCAGTTGCCGGTCCGCACCAGGTCGTTCCAGTCTGGGATGCGGTTGCCCAGCGGGCAGCCGTCGTGGCAGAACGGGATGCCGCAGTCCATGCACCGGGTGGCTTGCTCGCGGACCAGCTCCTCACCGGCCGGCGGGTAGACCTCCCGCCAGTCGCTGATCCGCACCGGCACCGGACGGCGGGCCGGCAGACGCCGGTCGTAACGCAGGAAACCGTTCGGGTCAGGCACGGGCCACCTCCGGGGTGGCCGCCCGCGGCGCGGGCGGCACGGACGCGGCCGGCGCGCTGAGTGCGCTCATCACCGCGTCGTCGACGTCGTGGCCGGCGGCTTCGGCGGCCTTCATGATCTCCAGCACCCGGCGGTAGTCGCGGGGCACCACGGCGGTGAACTCGGCCACCGCCTCCGGCCAGCGCTTGAGCAACTCCTCGGCGACCGCCGAACCGGTCTCGGCGACGTGCCGCTGGATCAGCTCGTGCAGCAGCGTCTGCTCCTGCTCGCTCAGCGGCGCCAGGTCGACCAGCTCCGCGTTGACCCGGGACCGGTCCAACCGGTGCACGAACGCGGTTCCGCCCGACATGCCGGCGGCGAAGTTGCGGCCGGTCGCGCCGAGCACCACCACGGTGCCGCCGGTCATGTACTCACAGCCGTGGTCGCCGACGCCCTCGACGACGGCGACCGCGCCGGAGTTGCGCACCGCGAACCGCTCCCCCACCCGGCCGCGCAGGAAGACCTCGCCCGCCGTCGCGCCGTACAGGATGGTGTTGCCGGCGATGATCTGGTCCTCCGCGCGCTGCCCCGGCTCGGCGTCGGGGTCGAGGAACGGCGCGGCGGCGTCCGGACGGACGACGATGCGTCCGCCGGAGAGGCCCTTGCCCACGTAGTCGTTGGCGTCGCCGTGCAGCCGCAGGGTGACGCCCCTCGGCAGGAAGGCGCCGAACGACTGGCCGGCGGTGCCGTGCAGCACGAACTCGATGGTGTCCTCGGGCAGGCCGTCGCCGCCGAAGCGGCGGGTCACCTCGCCGCCGAGCATCGCGCCGACGCTGCGGTGCTCGTTGCGCACCGCCACCTCGACCCGCACCGGCGCGCCCTCGGCGAACGCCGGGGCGGCCAGCGCGATCAGCTCGTTGTCCAGGGCATGCTCCAGGCCGTGGTCCTGGGCGCGGACCCCGCGTCGGACGGTGCCGGCGGGCAGCTCCGGCAGGTGCAGGACGGGAGCCAGGTCGAGACCGTGGGCCTTCCAGTGCGACAGCGCCGGGGCCACGTCGAGCAGCTCGCTCTGCCCGATCGCCTCCTCGATGGACCGCAGGCCCAGCTCGGCCAAATATCCCCGGACCTCCTCGGCGAGGAACAGGAAGAAGTTCTCGACAAACTCCGGGGTGCCCGTGTACCGCTCGCGCAGCACCGGGTTCTGGGTGGCGATGCCGACCGGACAGGTGTCCAGGTGGCAGACCCGCATCATCACGCAGCCCGAGACGATCAGCGGCGCGGTCGCGAAGCCGAACTCCTCGGCCCCGAGCAGCGCCGCGACCAGGACGTCCCGGCCGGTCTTGAGTTGGCCGTCGACCTGCACGGTGACCCGGTCACGCAGCTTGTTGAGCAGCAGCGTCTGCTGCGCCTCGGCCAGGCCAAGCTCCCACGGGGTGCCGGCGTGCTTGAGCGAGTTCATCGGGGACGCGCCCGTGCCACCGTCGTGACCGGAGATCAGGATGACGTCGGCCTTGAGCTTGGCCACACCTGCGGCGACGGTGCCGACGCCCACCTCGCTGACCAGCTTGACGTGCACCCGGGCCGCCGGGTTGACGCACTTCAGGTCGTGCACGAGCTGCGCCAGGTCCTCGATCGAGTAGATGTCGTGGTGCGGCGGCGGCGAGATGAGGCCGACGCCGGGGGTGGCGTGCCGGGTACGGGCGATCCACGGCCAGACCTTGTTGCCGGGGAGCTGGCCGCCCTCGCCGGGCTTCGCGCCCTGGGCCATCTTGATCTGGAGGTCGTCGGCGTTGACGAGGTATTCGCTGGTCACGCCGAACCGGCCGCTGGCGATCTGCTTGACCGAGGAGCGGCGCAGCGGGTCGTGCAGCCGATCGACGTCCTCGCCGCCCTCACCGGTGTTGGACTTGCCGCCGAGGCGGTTCATCGCGATGGCGAGCGTCTCGTGCGCCTCGGCCGAGATCGAGCCGTACGACATGGCACCGGTGGCGAACCGCTTGACGATCTCGGTGGCCGGCTCGACCTCCTCGATCGGCACCGCCGGACGGACCCCGGTGCGCAGGGTGAACAGGCCCCGCAGCGAGCCGGCCTGCGCGGCGAGCCCGTCCACCTTGGACGTGTACTGGCGGAAGACGTCGTACTGCCGGCTGCGGGTGGCGTGTTGCAGCAGGAAGACCGTCTCCGGGTTGAACAGGTGCAGCTCACCCTCGCGACGCCACTGGTACTCGCCACCGACCTCCAGCCGGTCCGAGTCGGCGGTGCCCGCCGGCGGCCAGGCCAGCGCGTGCCGGGCGGCCACCTCGGCGTGCACACCGGCCAGCCCGACGCCGCCGATCCGGCTCGGGGTGCCCCGGAAGTACCTGTCGATGAGCCGGCTGTCCAGGCCGACCGCCTCGAAGACCTGCGCGCCGCAGTACGACGAGACCGTCGAGATGCCCATCTTGGACATGATCTTGAGGACGCCCTTGCCGAGCGCCTTGGCGTAGTTGCGCACCGCTGCGGCCGGCTCGACCCCGGCGAGCGCACCAGTGGTGATCATGTCCTCCACGGACTCGAACGCCAGGTACGGGTTGACCGCCGCCGCGCCGTACCCGATCAGGACCGCCGCGTGGTGCACCTCGCGGCAGTCGCCGGACTCCACGATCAGCGCCGCCTGCGTACGCGTCTGCTCGCGGACCAGGTGCTGGTGCACGGCGGCGGTGAGCAACAGCGACGGGATCGGCGCGAGATCGGCGTTGGAGTCCCGGTCGGAGAGCACCAGGATGCGCACGCCGTCCTCGATGGCCTCGGAGACGTGCCGGCAGATCTCGATCAGTCGCGCCTTGATCCCGGCCGCGCCGTCGCGCAGGCGGTACAGGCCGGACACCCGAACGGCCTTGAAGCCGGGCAGGTCACCGTCCTCGTCGATGGAGAGGATCTTCGCCAGCTCGTCGTTGTCGATGATCGGGTGCGGCAGCACGATCTGCCGGCAGCTCGCCGCGGTCGGGTCGAGCAGGTTGCCCTCCGGCCCGATCGTCGACGCCAGGCTGGTCACCAGCTCCTCGCGGATGGCGTCCAGCGGCGGGTTGGTGACCTGTGCGAAGAGCTGGTGGAAGTAGTCGTAGAGCAGTCGCGGCCGCGTCGACAGCGGCGCGATCGGGGTGTCCGTGCCCATCGAGCCCAGCGGCTCCGCGCCGGTCCGCGCCATGGGCGCGAGCAGGACCTTCAGCTCCTCCTGGGTGTAGCCGAAGGTCTGCTGACGGCGACGCACCGAGTCGTGGGTGTAGACGGTGTGCTCGCGGGCCGGCAGGTCGTCCAGCTCGATCAGCCCGGCGTGCAGCCACTCGGCGTACGGCTCGGCGGCGGCCAACTCGGACTTGATCTCGTCGTCGTGCACGATCCGGCCGGCCACGGTGTCGACCAGGAACATCCGGCCCGGCTGGAGCCGGCCCTTGGCCACCACGTGGGCGGGGTCGAGGTCGAGCACGCCCGCCTCGGAGCCCAGCACCACGAGACCGTCGTCGGTCTGCCACCAGCGCCCCGGGCGCAGCCCGTTGCGGTCCAGCACCGCGCCGACGATCTCGCCGTCGGTGAAGGCGACCGACGCCGGCCCGTCCCACGGCTCCATGAGGCTCGCGTGGAAGCGGTAGAACGCCCGCTTGTCCGGCTGCATGCCGGGGTCGTTCTCCCACGCCTCCGGGATCATCATGAGCACCGCGTGCGGCAGGCTCCGACCGGCCAGGTGCAGCAGCTCCAGCACCTCGTCGAAGTTCGCCGAGTCCGAGGCGGCGGGGGTGCAGACCGGGAAGACGCGCCGGATGTTGCCCGGCACGTTCGGCGAGCGCAGCAGCGCCTCGCGGGCCTGCATCCAGTTCCGGTTGCCGCGGATCGTGTTGATCTCGCCGTTGTGGGCGATGAACCGGTACGGGTGCGCCAGCGGCCACGAGGGGAACGTGTTCGTGGAGAAGCGGGAGTGCACCAGCGCGATCGCGCTGTCGACCCGCTCGTCGCGCAGGTCCGGGTAGAACGCCGGCAGCTGGTCGGGCGTGAGCATGCCCTTGTAAACCATCGTGCGGCTGGACAGCGACGGGAAGTACGCCGGCACGCCCCGCTCGGCGGTCTCCCGCTCGGCCTGCTTACGAAGGCAGAACGCCACCCGGTCCAGCTCGATGCCGCGCAGCGGGGAGCCGGCCGGTCCGGCGGGCGAGTCGGTGAGGCGGTGCGCGGCCACGAAGACCTGGCGGACCCGGGGCATGGCCGCCAGGGCGGTGTCGCCGAGCCCGTCCGGCGCGATCGGCACGTCCCGCCAGCCGAGCAGGTCCGCGCCCTCGACCAGCGCGTACTTCTCGACCACCCGACGGGCGCGCGCCTCGGCGGCGTCGTCGTCGGGCAGGAAGACCAGGCCGGTGGCGTACTCGCCGGCCGGCGGCAGCGGAATGCCGGCGACGGCGCGCAGGAACGCGTCCGGTACCTGGATCATGATGCCGGCGCCGTCGCCGGTGTTGGGCTCCGCGCCCCGGGCACCCCGGTGGTCCAGGCGGCAGAGCGCGCCGAGCCCGTTGGCGACGACGGAATGGGACCGTCGGCCGTACAGGTCCGCCACGAAGGCGACCCCACAGGCGTCGTGCTCCTGCGCCGGGTCGTAGAGGCCCTGGGCCTCGGGGCGGGGGCCGGGCGTCGGGGACGCCTGCGGGCTGTGCGGGTGCGGCTGTGTCGAATCCGCGTACGGCTGAGCCACCGGGCCTCCTGTCGTCACTCAGGTTGGATCATGGGTGGGGACGACGTCGGCCCGTGGGTCTATTGAGTCTACGTTAGGGCTGGGGGGACAAGGCCACTCAAGATTGATCACACCGTCCAGAGTCTGGGACGTGTAGTCTCGCGCGGTGGATTCGGTGCACAAAGACATCTTCGACCAGTTGGAACGTTTCTACGACGCGGTGCCCCGCGACGTCGCCGGTGTCGAGGAGCACGGCGGGTTGGCGCTGTTCGTCCGCGAGGGTGCCGGCTGGCCGTTCTACGCCCGCCCCCGGATCGACGCCACCGAGCCGCCGTCGCTGGCCGACGTGACCTCGGTACGGGAACGCCAGCGCGAGCTGGGCCTGCCGGAGGCGTTCGAGTGGGTGCACGAGACGACGCCGGAGCTGCTCGCGGTGGCCCGCTCGGCCGGGCTGTCCGTGCTGGAGGCCCCGCTGATGGTCCTCGACCCGGCCGCCCTGCCCGACCCGGCGACGCTCTCCGACGTACCCGTGCGGGTGCTGGCGGCGGACTCACCCGACTTCGCCGCGGACGTGGCCGCCCGGCGGGCCGTGGCGGCCGTGGCGTTCGGCGTCCCCGGCACCGCGCCCGGCGAGGCCGGACCGGCCGAGCGGGACGCGGCCGTCACCGAGCTGGAGGTGGCCGCGCTCGACGAGGAGCGGACCCGCATCGCCGACGGTCGACGGATCTCCGCGCTGGCCGGCACGCCGACCGAGGGTGCGCTGGCCAGCGGCATGGCGATGCGCGTGGATGATGTCGCCGAGATCGCCGGAGTGGCCACCCTGCCGGCCGCCCGCCGACGCGGAATGGGCGCCGCGCTGACCGCCACCCTCGCCCGGGAACTGCTCGCCGCCGGGACCGGGCTCGTCTTCCTCTCCGCCGGCAGCGAGGAGATCGCCCGGGTCTACCTGCGGGTCGGCTTCCGCCGCATCGGCACCGCCTGCATCGCCGAACCCGCCGCCCTGATTCCCTGAGCCGCCCGGCCGCTGTCACGCCGGCCGCACCGGCGCGAGTCGGTCAGGCCGGCGGACGCCACTGGGCCGCGGAGGCGGCGGCGCTGGAGAGCAGCCGCGAGTTGATCGTGCCGAGCGCGGCGTCCCGGGCACGCAGCGCCAACCGGCCCCGGGTCTGCAGCACCGCGGACATCCGCCGGGTCTGCCGGACCACGGTCGCCGCCCGGGGACGGCGCACGCGGTCGTACGTCTGCACGGCGTCGGGTAGCCGGGCCTCGCGCAGCAGGGAGGCGAGGGTGGCGGCGTCCTCGAACGCGAGGCAGGCGCCCTGCCCGAGGTGCGGCGGCATGGCGTGCGCCGCGTCGCCGAGCAGCACCACCCCGCCCGGCCCGACCCCGAAGCCGTACGCGCGCGGCAGCGGGCGGAGCTCGCGCACCTCCTGCTGGACGAGGTCGCTCGGGTCGGTGGCGTCGAGCAGCGCGCCGATCGGCGCGGGCCAGCCGGCGTACCAGCGGCGCAGGAGAGCGAGCTGGGTCTCCGGCGGCTCCGGGCGGGGAGCGCCGGCCGCCGTGGCCACCCAGTAGATGCCACCGCGCGTGGAGCCACCCGAGGAGCCCCGCTCGCCCAGCGAGGCGGCCACGAAGCGGTAGCCCGCGCCGAGCACCTCGCCGCCGATCGGCTGGTCGGCGGGCAGCCGGGGCGCCCGGTACCAGGGGATGACGGCACGCCAGGCGGCGCAGCCGGAGCTGACCACCCGGGACTCGGGGGCCAGTTGGCGGCGGATGACGCTGTCCGTGCCGTCCGCCGCGACCACCAGGTCGGCTTCGATGGTGTGCCGTCCGTCGTTCACACCCGGTCGTTCGCCCGGATCGACGCGGACGTGGCGTACGGTCACCCCGGTTCGCAGCTCGACCCGGTCGCCGAGGCCGGCGATCAGGGCGTCGTGCAGGTCCTCGCGGTGCACCACCACCGGCATCCGGTCGGCCGGCGTCGGCCGGGGCTGCACGAGCCAGTGCCCGTCCGGACGGCGTACCCCGCCATCGGGCAGCGGTGTGGCGATGGCGGCCAGACCGGCGCCCAGGCCGAGGGCCTGCAGGGCACGCACACCGTTGGGCCAGAGCACCACGGCGGTCGGCTCGGGTCGAACCCGCTCGGCACGGTCCAGCAGGGTTACCTGCCACCCGGACCGGGCCAGCGCGCCGGCGACCGCGAGGCCCCCGACCCCGGCGCCGACCACCACCGCGCTTCGCATCGGGCCGCCCCCGCTCAGCTGTCCCGGTCGGCGGGGCGTACGCCGGTGGCGTCGGCCCGGGCCCCGTCGCGCCCCTCGGGCGTACCGTCCGTCGACTCGGCGGCGCGGTCCTCGTCGGCGGACGACTCGGCGCCCTCCGGGAGCACGTCGTCGGCCGGCTCCGGTGGCGCCACACCGGTGTCCCGCCAGGTGGCGTACTGCTCCTCGCTGACCACCCGGTAACCCTCGGGGGCGGCGGCGCGTGCGCCGGTCTCGCGTGCGGAGACGTCGACCTGCGACAGGTCGGACGTCGTGGGCGGCGTGGCGGTGGCCGCCGCGCCGATCGGGATCAGGAACTCCCGGGGGCCACGAACCCGCACGAAGTAGGCCAGCGCGCCGAGGAAGACCAGGGCCGCGGTCCACACGTTGAGCCGTACGCCGAAGATCTGGTTCGCCTCGTCGGTACGCATCAGCTCGATCCAGAACCGGCCGGCGGTGTAACCCATGACGTACAGCGCGAACGCCCGGCCCCGCCCGAGCTTCAACCGCCGGTCCAGGACGAGGACCAGCCCGGCCACCCCGACGTTCCACAGCAACTCGTAGAGGAACGTCGGGTGGTAGAGGCCCGGTTCGAGAATCGGCTGGCCGGCGTCGTCGCGCAGGGCGTGCCCGGGGCTGTCCGGGTCCATCCGGTGGATCTCCAGACCCCACGGAAGGGTCGTCCGGCCGCCGAACAGCTCGTTGTTGAACCAGTTGCCCAGCCGGCCGACCGCCTGGGCCAGCGGCAGCCCGGGGGCCAACGCGTCGGCCACCACGCCGAGCGGGATGCCGAGCTGGCGGGCCGCGATCCAGGCGCCGACCGCGCCGCCCGCGACCGCGCCCCAGATGCCGAGGCCGCCCTCCCAGATGTAGAACGCCTTCAGCGGCTCGCCGCCGGCGCCGAAGTACTTCTCCGGCGAGGTGATCACGTGGTAGACCCGGGCGCCGATGATGCCGGCGGGCACCGCCCAGACGGCGATGTCGAGCACCGCCCCGGGCGCGACGCCACGCTGGCGCAGCCGACGCTCGGTCACCCAGCAGGCCAGCACGATGCCGGCGATGATGCACAGCGCGTACGCCCGCAGCGGGAACGGCCCGAGCTGCCAGACGGCGGTGCTGGGACTGGGCAGGGCCGCCTGGGGAGATAGCGAGGCGATGGTCACGGGTGCACACGCTACCGCTGCGCACCCCCGCAGCGGCACCCCGGGCCGCCGTACCGCGCTCGGAATGACGTCTGGTTCGCGGTGCCGGAGCCGCCGGAGAGGCCGGGCGACGGACGGGCGGCACCCGGTCGAGCGTGATGCCTGTGCGTCATCAAGATGACGCACAGGCATCAGAGTTGTCGCACCCGTGCCGCAGAAGCGGCGAGCGACGCGGGCCGGGTCGGCCCGCGGCGGCGCTCAGCGGGCCGGGTTGCGGACGCCCTCGGCGAGTTCGGCGCTCAGGGTACGCAGCGCGGCCAGCCCTTCGGCCTCGGACGAGGCGTCCAGGACGCACCGCACCAGCGCGCTGCCGACGATCACCCCGTCGGCGTACCCGGCGACGGTGCTGGCCTGCGCGCCCGTGCCCACGCCCAGGCCGACCCCGACGGGCAGGTCGGTGGCCCCGCGCACCCGCGAGACCAGGGTGGGAGCGGCGTCGGAGGTACGCGCCCGCGCGCCGGTCACCCCCATCACCGCCGTGGCGTAGACGAAGCCCCGGCAGTGCTCGACGGTCATCGCGAGCCGCGCGTCGGTGGACGACGGCGACACCAGGAAGGTGCGGTCCAGCCCGTGGGCGTCCGAGGCGGCCAGCCACTCCGCCGCCTCGTCGGGAATCAGGTCCGGCGTGATCAGGCCGGTGCCACCGGCGGCGGCCAGGTCACGGGCGAACACGTCCACGCCGTACCGCTCGACGGGGTTCCAGTAGGTCATCGTGACGACCGGCGCGCCGGTCGCCGCGACGGCCTCGATGATGCGCATCGTGTCGGCCGTACGGACCCCGCCGGCCAGCGCGATGTCGCTGGCCTTCTGGATGACCGGCCCGTCCATCACCGGATCGGAGTACGGGATCTCCACCTCGATGACGTCGACGCCGGCCTCGACCATCGCCGTCATGGCCGCGATGCTGCCCTCGACGGTCGGAAACCCGGCCGGCATACAGCCCACCAGCACGGCCCGCCCGTCGGCCCGGGCCTTGTCGAAGGCCACCCCGATGCGACTCACCTCAGCGCTCCTTGTCGAGGATGCCGAAGTAGTCCCCGGCGGTGTGCACGTCCTTGTCGCCCCGGCCGGAGAGGTTCACCACGATGGTGGGCTCCCGGCCCAGCTCGGCGGCGAGCTTCGGGGCCAGCGTCACGGTGCCGGCGAGCGCGTGCGAGCTCTCGATCGCCGGAATGATGCCCTCGGTGCGGCAGAGCAGTTCGAAGGCGGCCATCGCCTCCTCGTCGGTCACGGGCAGGTAGCTGGCCCGGCCGGTGTCGTGCAGCCAGGCGTGCTCGGGCCCGACGCCCGGGTAGTCCAGGCCGGCGGAGATCGAGTGCGACTCCAACGTCTGCCCGTCGGCGTCCTGCAACACGTACGTGCGGGCACCGTGCAGCACGCCCGCCGACCCGCCGGTGATGCTGGCCGCGTGCCGACTGGTGGTCACCCCGTCGCCGCCGGCCTCGAAGCCGTACAGCCGCACGTCCTCGTCGGCAACGAAGGCGTGGAAGATGCCCAGCGCGTTGGAGCCGCCGCCGACGCAGGCGGTGACCGCGTCCGGCAGCGCGCCGGTCAGGTCGAGGCACTGCTGCCGGGCCTCGTCACCGATGCCCCGGACGAAGTCCCGCACCATCGCCGGGAACGGGTGCGGCCCGGCGGCGGTGCCGATCAGGTAGTGGGTCCCGTCGACGTTCGCCACCCAGTCGCGCATCGCCTCGTTCATCGCGTCCTTGAGGGTGCGCGAACCGGTGGTGACCGGTACGACGGTGGCGCCGAGCATCCGCATCCGGGCCACGTTGAGCGCCTGCCGCTCGGTGTCGACCTCGCCCATGTAGACCACGCACTCGAGGTCGAACAGGGCGGCGGCGGTCGCGGTGGCGACGCCGTGCTGGCCCGCCCCGGTCTCGGCGATCACCCGGGTCTTGCCCATCCGCTTGGTGAGCAGCGCCTGGCCGAGCACGTTGCGGATCTTGTGCGCGCCGGTGTGGTTGAGGTCCTCGCGCTTGAGCAGCACCCGGGCGCCGACCTTCGCGGAGAACCGGCGGGCCTCGTAGAGCAGCGACGGCGTGCCGGCGTAGTCGCGCAGCAGCGCGCCGAACTCGGCTCGGAAGGACTCGTCCGCGATCGCCGTCCGCCACGCCCCGTCGAGCTCGTCCAGCGCGGCCACCAGGGCCTCGGGCACGAACCGACCGCCGAAGCGGCCGAAGTGGCCGGCGGAGTCGGGCTGCGAACCGGCCACCGGGGCCAGCGCGTCGGCGCTCATCGGACAATCCTCTCGGTGGGGCGGCACACCGGCGCGGTCAGCGCACCGGCCGGGGCGTCGCCGGGTGGTTACCGGCGTTGACCAACTCGGCCACCGCCTCGCGTGGGCTCTTCTGGGTGACCAGTCCTTCGCCGACCAGGACCGCGTCGGCGCCGGCGGAGGCGTACCGGATCAGGTCGTGCGGCCCGCGAACGCCGGACTCGGCGATCTTGACGACGCTGCTCGGCAGGCCCGGCGCGATCCGCTCGAACACCGAGCGGTCCACCTGAAGGGTACGCAGGTCACGGGCGTTGACCCCGATCACCTGCGCGCCGGCCTCCAGGGCCCGGTCGGCCTCCTCCTCGTCGTGGACCTCGACGAGCGCGGTCATGCCCAGCGACTCGATCCGCTCCAGCAGGCCCATCAGCACGTTCTGCTCGAGGGCGGCCACGATCAGCAGCACCAGGTCGGCGCCGTGTGCGCGCGCCTCGTGCACCTGGTAGCTGGAGACCACGAAGTCCTTGCGCAGCACCGGCACGGTGACGGCGGCCCGGACGGCGGCGAGGTCGTCCAGCGAACCGCCGAACCAGCGCCCCTCGGTCAGCACGCTGATGGCCCGCGCGCCACCCGCCGCGTAGTCGACGGCGAGGTCGGCCGGATCGGCGATCTCCGCCAGCCGGCCCTTGGACGGCGAGGAGCGCTTGACCTCGGCGATGACCGCGACACCGGGCTTGCGCAGCGCGGCGTACGCGTCCAGCGGCGGCGGCGCCGCCGCGGCCAGTTCACGGATCCGTTCCAACGGAACCTGCTCCTGGCGACGGGCGACGTCCTCGCGCACGCCAGCCAGAATCTCGTCGAGCACGCTTACGGACGCCGCCTGACCGGCCTCGTCCCCCTCCGCGTGCGCATGCTCAGCAGTCACCAACGGACTCCCCTCTCCGGGTGTCATGGGCCGATGCTAGGGGCACCCGACCGAGGCCGGGAGCCGGGGGTATGGCGCTGCTCACGAAAAGGCCTGCGGCATAATGGCCGACTTGCCGTGAAGGGGATGTCACGCAGCGCCACCTCCGTATCGACCGCCGTCACACGACGACAACCCGGCGGCTCCGGTCGAACCGGGCCGACCCATCGATCATGCCACCCACCGCCGATCGCCGCCCGATGACAGCGACAGCAGTCGATGTTGTGAGCAAGCTCAAGGCCGAACGGCCCCTCCCAGGTCGCGGGCGCGGCGGGACAGTTGACGGGGTGGTCACCCGGACGAAACGTCGGCCGGTGAGCATCGTCCTCGGGCAGACTCGATGACGCGCCTGCCCGACCGTCGCCGACTCCTCGTGTGGAGTGAGCCATGAACACTGCCGAGTCGAACTCCAGCATCGGACTGACCACCATCTCGCGGACCATGGCGTCGTTCGCCGTCGGGGTGGTGCACACCCTGGAACGGGCCGTCGTCGGTGAGGGCCGGATGCGCACGGCACGCGGTAACGCCTGGGAGGCGGTCTGCGCCGACCGGGCCCGCGCCGACCGACGCGCCGAGCTGGACCGCCTGGTGGCCGAACTGACCGCCACCCGCGCCGCCGCGCGCCCGCAGCGGGACCGTCAGCCGGTCGTCCGGGAGCGGGACCGTCAGCCGGTCGGCTGATCAGCCGGCCGTGGGGTCCTCGCCCCGGTCCAACGCGTCCCACGCCTCGGTGGTCCGCCGACCGGCCATCGGGCCCGGGGCGGCAGCCGTGCTCGGCCTACTCTCCGTGACGGTCCGCGTCGGCCGTTCGTACCGGGCGCCCATCGCCGGCCACCCGCCGCCGCGCAGTGCCGTCCACCCACCACCCACGGCGACGAGCAGACCGCCGACCAGGCAGAGCGCCGGCCACTGCCGACTCACCACACCGTCGAGGTCGGCGACCAGTCCGTAACCAGCGCCGGCCGACACCGCCAGGCCCAGCGCGCCGAGCAGCACACCCAGCAGCCGCCGTACCCGACCCCGGGTGGCCAGCACCGCGCCGCCACCGGCCAACGCCACCACGGCCAGCGCCGGCAGCCACGGCAGCAGGGCGGCCCCGCTGCGCGCCTCGCGCACCGGCGGCAGCGGCGCCGGCCGCGCGGTCAGCTCGACCGACCAGCCCCGGGTCGCCATCCACAGCGCCAGGCCCGCGCCGGCGAGACAGAGCAGCATCGCGTACGTCAGCTCGCGCCGACCCTTCACGTTCATCGGGCCGCCCGCAGCGTTTCGGCGGCGGCGATCGCGGCCAGCACGGCGGCGGCCTTGTCGCGGGTCTCCTGCTCCTCGGCGGCCGGATCCGAGTCGGCGACCACTCCGGCCCCGGCCTGCACGTAGGCGCGGCCGTCACGGATCAGCGCGGTCCGGATGGCGATCGCCATGTCCAGGTCGCCGCCGAAGCCGAAGTAGCCGACCGTCCCTCCGTAGACGCCACGGCGTACCGGCTCCAACTCCTCGATGATCTCCATGGCGCGCACCTTGGGCGCGCCGGAGAGCGTCCCGGCCGGGAAGGTCGCGGCGAGCGCGTCGAACGCCGAACGGTCGTCACGCAGCGTGCCGGTCACGGTGGAGACGATGTGCATCACGTGGCTGTACCGCTCGATGGTCGCGAACTCGGGCACCTGGACGCTGCCCGGCTCGCAGACCCGGCCCAGGTCGTTGCGGCCCAGGTCGACCAGCATGACGTGCTCGGCGCGCTCCTTGGGATCGGCGAGCAGCTCGGCGGCGAGGCCCGCGTCGGCCGCCGGGGTGCCGCCGCGCGGGCGGGTGCCCGCGATCGGGTGCAGCAGCACCCGCCGCCGCCCGTCCGCGCCGGCGGTGACCTTCAGGTGCGCCTCCGGCGACGAGCCGACGATGTCGAACCCGTCGAAGCGCAGCAGGTACATGTACGGGCTGGGGTTGCTGGTGCGCAGCACCCGGTAGACGTCCAGCGGGTCGGCGTGCGTGGCCCGCTCGAACCGCTGGGACAGCACGATCTGGAAGCACTCGCCCGCCCGGATCGCCTCCTTGGCCGCCTCCACGGCCTTGACGTAGCCCCCCTCGGGCGTACGACAGACGACCTCGCCGGCCGGTGGACGCGCGACCGTCGAGATCATCGGCGGGATGGGTCGGGACAGCGCGGTGGTCATCGCGTCGAGGCGACCCACCGCGTGGTGGTACGCGGCGGTGACGTACGCGGCGCGGTCCGTCGCGTCCAGCGGTGGCAGTACCGCGTTGGCGACCAGGATCGCGGAGCCGTCGTAGTGGTCGAGCACCACCAGGTCGGTCGCGAGCATCATGCCCAGCTCCGGCACGCCGAGGTCGGACTCGGTCAGCTCGGGCAGCCGCTCGAAGCGACGGACGAGGTCGTACCCGAGGTAGCCGACCATGCCCCCGGTCAGCGGTGGCAGGCCGTCGCCGGGGCCGGGCGGCGGCCCGGCGAGCGCCGCCACGGTGTCCCGCAGCACCCGCACCGGGTCGCCGTCGGTGGGCAGCCCGGCCGGGGGCTGCCCGAGCCAGGTCGCCGCGCCGTCGCGCTCGACGAGGGTGGCGCTGCTCCGGACGCCGATGAACGAGTACCGCGACCAGGCCGTGCCCGCCGAGCCGACCCCCTGCTCGGCCGATTCGAGCAGGAAGGTGCCGGGCCCGCCGGCGAGCTTGCGGTAGACCCCCACCGGAGTCTCGGCGTCGGCCAGCAGCCGGCGGGTGACCGGTACGACACGCCAGCCGGCGGCCAGTTCGGTGAAGGTGGCCAGGTCGGGGCTCACCGCGCCGTCGGTCATGCGTCGGCCCGCCTCTCGGTCCCGGCGGGGCTCCGCCGCACCGTGCTCACCGGGCGTCCGGCGCGGTGACCGGCAGCTCGGTGAAGAAGCACGTCCGGTGCCCGGTGTGGCAGGCCGCGCCGACCTGGTCGACGCTGACCAGCAGGGCGTCGCCGTCACAGTCCAGGGCCACCGAGCGCACGTACTGGTGGTGCCCGGAGGTGGCGCCCTTGACCCAGTACTCGCGGCGGCTGCGCGACCAGTAGGTGGCCCGGCCGGTGGTGAGGGTGCGGTGCAACGCCTCGTCGTCCATCCAGGCGACCATCAGCACCTCGCCGGAGTCGTGCGCGCGTACCACCGCGGCGACCAGGCCGTCGGCGTTGCGGCGCAACTGGGCCGCGATGGCCGGATCGAGCCGGGACGGACGGACCGGCGTCGAGGCCACCGGGCCGCTCGGTTCGCTGGGGACGCCGGTCACCGGCGCGTCAGGTACGGGCACAGTTGCCCATTGTCCCGCACGTGGGGTGGGCACCGGCGACGGCTCCCGCCGAGGGTTCGGCCGGTCGGCCACGGGCCGCGCGAGCTGGGCCACGTAACGGTCGAGGCGGCCGTCGACCAGGGCCTCGGCCAGGTCGGTGCCGGAGGATTCGGCGATCTCCCCGGCGTACGGGCGGATCAGCGCCACGGTGCCGGCGACCAGCCGCACGGCGGCGGCCCAGAGCTGGCCGGTGGCGCCCGGGCGCAGGCCGAGGCAGCGGAGCATGTCCTCGCGGTAGCCGGCCGGGGCGACCGGCAGCTCCAGGGCCGCCGCGAACGCCGCGCGGCGGGACGACACCCGCACCGACGGGTTCGCCGGGCGCAGCACCGACGGGCAGATCCGGGCCAGGTCCGCCACGGCGAGCCGGACCCCGAGGCGGTCGGTGGCGGCGCGGGCGGCAGCGGCCTTGCCGAGCAGGGCGATCAGCTCCTCCAGCCGGGGCGGCTCGGCGGGCTGGCAGAGCACCGGCAGGTCGATCCGGGGCCGCCAGTGCGGGTCCGCCCAGAGCAGCCGGGCCGGCGCGGTGACCGGCAGTCCGAACGCCCAGTCGGCCGGCTCGCCGAGCCGGTGCACCCAGGAGCGGACGTCCCGCGCCGCCACCGACACGTGGGTGACCCGACCGGCGGTTTCGGCCAGGTACGCGCGACGGGCGGCGTACGGCGAGCCACCGACGAGCACGTCGAGGTCGACGTCGCTGTGCGCGGTGGCCGCCCGCCGGGCGTGACTGCCGCGCAGCAGGATGCCGACGACCGGCCGTTCGGCGGCGTCCCGCAACCGCGCGGCCCAGTCCTCGAGAAATCCGCTGTGCGGTAACGGAGCGTGACCCACGGCGTCATCGTGCCGTACGTCCGATCGGCACGCAATGCCCGTTGCCGGACCTGCTGTCCGGTCCGAAGCCTACTGCCCGTTGTCACGCTAGGCGCGAGGGCGGGCACCAGAGGACAGGCCGGCCGTTGCGCGGGCCGCACACTCCTCTCTAGCGTTGGAATTCAACGAGCGATGAGTTTCTTGGAGGTGCGCGATGGACGACGCGATAGGCGTCCACGACCTGGTGGTCGATCGGGGCGGGCGGCGGGTGCTGGACGGCATCACCTGCGCCGTCCCGCGGGGCGCCGTCACCGGTCTGCTGGGGCCCAGCGGCAGCGGCAAGACCACGTTCATGCGCGCCGTGGTCGGCGTGCAGGTGGTCACCTCGGGGACGGTGACCGTGCTGGGCCAGCCGGCGGGGGCCCCGGCGCTGCGGCACCGGGTGGGCTACCTCACGCAGGCGCCGAGCGTCTACGCCGACCTGACCGTGCGGGAGAACGCCCGCTACTTCGCGGCCCTGTACGGACGTGGGCGGGCCGAGGCGGACGAGGCGGTGAGCGCCGTCGGGCTGGCCCAGGCGGCCGGTCAGCTGGTCGCCACCCTCTCCGGCGGCCAGCGCAGTCGGGCCTCGCTGGCCTGCGCCCTGGTCGGCGACCCGGAGCTGGTCATCCTCGACGAGCCGACCGTCGGTCAGGACCCGGTGCTGCGGGCCGACCTGTGGGCCCGGTTCCACGCCATGGCCGCCGCCGGCACCACCCTGCTGGTGTCCAGTCACGTGATGGACGAGGCGGCCCGCTGCGACCGGCTGCTGCTGATCCGCGAGGGCCGGCTGATCGCCGACGACAGCCCGGACGCGATCCGGGCCGCCGCCGGTGTGGACGACCTCGACGAGGCGTTCCTGCGGCTGATCCGGGCCGGCGAGACGAAGGCGTCAGCCGGGCGGGAGAACTCATGAACGTGCGGATCCTGGCGGCCACCATCGGCCGCGTCCTGCGCCAGCTCCGGCACGACCGGCGGACGATCGCGCTGCTCGTGGTGGTGCCGACCGTCCTGCTCACGCTGGTCTACTACATGTACGCCGACAAGCCGACACCGCTGGGGCAGCCGTCGGTGTTCGACCGGGTCGCGCTGGTGATGCTGGGAACCTTCCCCTTCGTGATCATGTTTCTCGTGACCAGTATCGCGATGCTGCGCGAGCGCACGTCCGGCACCCTGGAGCGGCTGCTCACCACCCCGCTGGGCAAGCTCGACCTGCTCTTCGGGTACGGCATCGCGTTCGGGCTGGCCGCCGCCGTGCAGGCCACGTTGGCGGCCGGTCTGGCGTACTGGGTCTTCGATCTGCGGACTCTCGGCAGCAGCGGTCTGGTGATCGGGATCGCGGTGCTCGACGCGGTGCTCGGGGTCGCCCTCGGCCTGCTGTGCAGCGCCTTCGCCCGCACCGAGTTCCAGGCAGTACAGTTCCTCCCGGTCGTGGTGATCCCGCAGCTCCTGCTGTGTGGGCTGTTCGTGGCCCGGGACGAGATGGCCGGCTGGCTCCAGGGCCTCAGCGGTGCCCTGCCCCTGACGTACGCCATCGAGGCGTTGCAGGAGGTCGGCGCCCACGCCGAGCCGACCGCGACCATGTGGCGGGACGTGGGCGTGGTGTTCGGCGCGGTGGTGTTGGCGCTGGTGCTCGCGGCGGCGACCCTGCGTCGGCGCACCGGCTGACCGACCGGCGGCGACCCGCGCGGGGCGGGTCGCCACCCGCCGCCGGGAGGCCGGCGGCGTCAGCGGACGAACGAGGGGCGGCGATGACGCGGCGTACCGGCCGGCGACCCGGCAACCCGGACACCCGGGAGGCGATCCTCGACGCGGCGCGGGCGACGTTCGCCGAACGGGGTTTCGACGCCGCCCCGATCCGCGCCATCGCCGCCACCGCCGGGGTGGACCCGGCTCTGGTGCACCACTACTTCGGCACGAAGGACCAGCTCTTCCGGGCCGCGATGAACTTCCCCGTGGACCCCGCCGAGCTGCTGCCGGCGGTGCTCGCCGGTGACCAGGACGGCGTCGGCGAGCGGCTGGTACGGACCTTCATCGGCATCTGGGACTCACCGGCCGGCAGCGCCGGAGTGGCGCTGGTGCGCTCGGTGCTCAGCAGCGAGTGGACCGCTCGGCTGCTGCGGGAGTTCGTCACCACGCAGGTGTTGCGCCGGGTGCTCGACCAGCTCGACGTCGACCCGGCCGAGGTCCCGCTGCGCGGCTCGCTGGTCGCCACCCAGCTCATCGGCCTCGCCATGATCCGGCACGTGGTACGGCTGGAGCCGGTCGCGTCGGCCGATCCGGAGCTCCTGGTCGCCACCATCGGCCCCAGCGTCCAGCGGTACCTCACCGGGTCGCTGCCGATCTAGGGCCGGGCGCGGTCAGCGGGGCGGGTGCACGTCGGCGGGGCGGCGCAGCGGCGGGAGCAGCCGGCCCAGCTCGTCGGGGCCGGTGAGCGGGCACGGGAACGCCAGCCGGACGCGCCGCCGTGCGCCGGGGCGTCCGAGAGCGACCACCAGCCCGTAGCGGTCGACCCGCACCACGCGCGGCGGGCCGTCCGGGGCCTCTTCGGTCAGGCCGAGCTGCCGGCACAGGTAGTCGGTGACGGCGGCGGGCTCGCGCTGGGCGAAGTCGGCGAGCAGCAGGGCCTCGAAGGGGTGCACCGGATCCGGCTCCGCCTCGGCGTACTCCACCGGGTCGATCCGGTGCACGACGCCGGCCCGCTCCCAGCGGACCTCGGCCACCTCGAAGCGGAACAGCCGGAACCGGGCGCCGACGTCGAGCAGGTCGCCGGTCGGCTCGACGGCCGCGAAGTCGACCGCGGCGCGGCGTGCCTCGTCGTCGTGCAGTTCGGCGGCCCAGCCGGAGACCCAGGCCCGCCCGAGCCCGGGAGCGCCGGCCGCGGGCGGCAGGTCGAGGACGTCCAGGACCACCGCGACGTCGTCGCCCCCGGCGGCGGGCTGTAGCGCGGCGCCCAGGTGGCTGGCCACCGGCACCAGCAGCAACACGCGGCCGTCGGGGTCGGTCACGTGCCGGGCGTGGTGCGGACCCGGGCGGCGAGCCAGGTGGACGAGGCCGGGCAGGCGACCGGCGACGAGGGTACGGACGATCTCGGCGGGGCTGGGCCGCATGGCGCAACCTCCTTCAAAGGTTAGCCTTACCTAACCGGAGCGTAGAGCACCAGCACCACCGCGTCCACCAGCCGATGCCATGGACATCGACCCGTTACCTGGTCTGCTCCAGCCAGGAGGCGTACAGCAGCCCGTAGACCGAGTCGGCGTCGCGCACCAACTCGTCGTGCGGGCCCCGCTGCACGACGCGCCCCCGGTCCACCACGATGACCTCGTCGGCGGCCTGGGCGGTGGAGAGCCGGTGCGCGATGGCGAGGGTCGTACGCCCCCGCGTGACCGCGTCCAGGGTGCGCTGCAAGCGCACCTCGGTCGCCGGATCCACCGCGCTGGTCGCCTCGTCCAGCACCAGCAGGTCGGGGTCGGCCACGTACGCGCGGGCCAGCGCGACGAGCTGCCGCTCCCCCACGCTCAGCGCCTCGCCGCGCTCCCCGACCGGGGTGTTGAGGCCGGCGGGCAGACCGTCCAACCAGTCCGCCAGGCCCAACTCCGTAAAGGCGGCCCCCAGCTCCTCGTCGGTCAACTCCGGCCGGGCGAACCGCACGTTGTCCCCCACCGTCGCGTCGAAGAGGAACCCGTCCTGCGGGACCATCACCACCCGGGCGCGCAGCGAGTCGAAACGCACCTGCGCCAGCGGCACCCCGGACAGCAGCACCGCCCCCGCCGACGGATCCATCAGTCGGGTCAGCAGCTTCGCGAAGGTCGTCTTGCCGCTGCCCGTCTCGCCGACCACCGCCACCCGGCTCTTCGCCGGGATCTCCAGGTCGATGTCGTGCAGCACCGGCGGGCCGCCGGGATAGGCGAACCGTACGCCCGAGAACCGGATGTCCAACGGACCGATCGGCAGGTCCCGGCCCTGCTCCCCGGGATCCGCGACGTCCGGGGCGACGTCCAGCACGTCCAGCACCCGGCGCCAGCCCGCGATCGCGTTCTGCGCCTCGTTGAGCACCTCGGTGGCGATCTGCACCGGCTGGATGAACAGCGTCACCAGGAAGAGGAACGCGGTCAGCTGACCGATCGACAGCGTGCCGTCCACGCCCAGCGTCACCCCGAGCACCACCACCCCGGCCAGCGCCAACCCGGCCGCCAACTCACCGACCGAGCTGCCCACGATGCTGATCCGGATGGCCCGCTGCTGCGCCATGCGCTGCGCGTCGATGGCCTCGTCCAGCCGCCGCTCGGTACGCCCCGCGATGCCGTACGCCCGGATCACCGGCGCGCCCACGACGCTCTCGCCGATCGCGCCCAGCAGCGCGCCGGTGCGCTGGCGCACCGTCGCGTACGCCGCGCCGAGTCGGCGCTGCAACTGCCGGATGACGAGCACCGCCGGCAGGAACGCCACCAGCACCACCAGGGTCAACTGCCAGGAGTACGCCAGCATGACGGCCGTCGTCACCACGAGCTGGCCCAGGTTGACCAGCAGGATCACCCCGCCCCACTGGAGGAACTGGGTGATCTGGTCGACGTCGCTGGTCACCCGCGAGACCAGCGAGCCGCGGCGCTCCGACTGCTGGTGCAGCATCGACAGGTCGTGCACGTGCCGGAACGCCCGCGTCCGCACGTTCGCCAACGCGGTCTCGCTGACCGTGAACAGCCGGCGCATCATCAGGTAGCCGCAGGCCGTGGTGACCACGAGGATCGCCGCGGTGACCGCCACCACCCACCAGACGACGTCCAGCCTCAGGCCGCCGACGATGCCTCGGTCGATGCCCTGCTGCACCGCCACCGGAACGGCCACCCGGCCCACCATGTAGACCAGCGCCAGGGCCAGGGTGGCGGCCAGCCCGGTCCGCAGCTCGGGCGAGAGGGCCAGCCCCCGCCGCAACGTCCGCCAGGTCGTCTCCGGCCGCTCGTCGCGCTCGTCGGTCGTCACCGTCGTACTCAATGGTCCACCTCGATCTCCAGGCCCGACGGGAGCGGCGCCACCTCGTCGTCGTACGCGCGCTCCTGCGCGCGGTCGACCTCCGCCTGCTCGTAGGCGGTGACCAGGTCCACGTACCCGGGCACGGTGGCCAGCAGCTCGGTGTGCGTGCCCCGCGCGATCACCCGCCCCTGCTCGACGTAGATGACCTCGTCGGCGAGGGCGATGGTGGCCCGGCGGTACGCCACGACGAGGATCGACGCGGCGGGAACCCCCGGCTCGCCGGCCGAGGAGCGCAGGCCGGCGAGGATGGCCGCCTCCACGCGCGGGTCCACGGCGCTCGTCGCGTCGTCGAGCACCAGCAGGCGTGGCCGCCCGGCGAGGGCGCGGGCCAGGGTGAGCCGCTGCCGCTGCCCGCCGGAGAGCGAGGTGCCCCGCTCGCCGACCATCGTGTCCAGCCCGTCGGGCAGCGCCGCGACGAAACCGTCCGCCTCGGCCAGGCGCAGTGCCGCCCACACGACCTCGTCGTCGATGCCCGGCCGGTCCAGGGCGATGTTGGCCCGTACGGTGTCGTCGAAGACGAACGGCACCTGCGCCACGAGCGCGACCGTGCCGGCCAGCGACGCGGCGGTCAGGTCGCGCGTGTCCACGTCGTCCAGGGTGACGGTGCCCGAGTCCGGGTCGACCAGGCGTACGGCCAACGAGGCGATGGTGGACTTGCCCGCGCCGGTCGGCCCGACCAGGGCGACCGTGCGGCCCGCCGGGACGGTGAAGCCGACCTCGCCGAGCACCTGCGCGCCGGGCTGGTGAGCCTCGGCGGGCGGATAGGAGAAGTGCACGTCGGTGAAGGTGAGGCTGGCCGGGCCCGGGGTGGCCGGGTCGAGCACCCGCTGTCCGTACGGCATCTCGCCGGTGGCGTCGAGGACCCGGCGCACCCGGTCCCAGCCCGCGACGCTGCGCGGCAGCTCGGCGAGCACCCAGCCGATGGCCCGTACCGGGAAGGCCAGCACGGTGAAGAGGAAGGCGACGCTGACCAGCTCGGTGACGCTGATCGCGCCCTGGCGCAGCCGGAACGCCCCGACCACCAGGACGGCCAGGGTGCCGAGGCTGGGCAGTGTCTCCAGCAGCGGGTCGAAGACGCCCCGCAGCCGGCCGACCGCGATGAGGGCGTCGCGCAGCTCACCGGCGCGGCCGGCGAACCGGGCGGTCTCCTGCGCCTCGCGGCCCATGGTCTTGACCACCAGCGCGCCGTCGAAGCTCTCGTGCGCGATGCCGCTGACCTCGGCGCGCAACCGCTGCGCGCGGGCCTGGCGGGGCGCCATCCGGCGGGAGTAGACCACGTTGAGCGCGAACAGCGCGGGGAACACCGCGAGGCCGACCAGGGCCAGGGCCCAGTCGGTGGCGAACAGCGAGACGATCGCGCCGACCAGCATCACCAGCGTGCCCACCGCGAAGGGCAGCGGGGCGATCGGATACCAGGCCGCCTCCACGTCGGAGTTGGCGTTGGACAGCAGCGTGCCGGTGGCGTTGCGGTGGTGCCAGGACAGCGGCAGGTCCAGGTAGCGGCGGGTGACCCGGCGGCGGTAGGCGGCCTGGAGCCGGTACTGCATGTAACCGGCGCCGAGCCGGCGGCCGAAGATGCCGACCACCCGCAGCACGCTGATCCCGAAGAGGGCCACCGCCGCCAGCACCAGCGCGCCGACGCCGACCTCGCCCCGGGCGATCGCCGGCACCACCACGTCGCCGACGACCGCGCCCACCACGTACGCGCTCACGATGACCATCGAGCCGAACAGCACGCTGCCGACCACGGCGACCGTGAAGATCCGTGGCTGCTCGCGGATCGCCTGCCGCAGCACCCCCAGCCCTCTGCCGAGCACGTCCCGGCTTGTCCTGCTCGCCACGCTCTCCCCCGCCGTAAGCCACAATTATCTACCTCATCCTTACCGGTGCGGGCCTGCGCCGCCGACCCGGACGGGATATGTCGACCATCACGTATTCCACGCCCGCGCCAGCGGTACGACCCGGTCCCGCTCGCCGCGCGGCCGCCAGGGTCCGGGCCTACGATCGGCCCATGTCGCGGTACGCCCGAGCCGAGCGCGAGACGCTGGCCGATCTCCTCCTGGCCCTCGGGCCCGACGCACCGACGATCAACGAGGGCTGGGCGACGCGCGACCTCGCCGCGCACCTGGTGCTGCGCGAGCGCCGTCTGGACGCCGCCGGCGGGATCCTGCTGCCGCCTCTGCGGGGGTACGCCGAACGGGTCCGCCGCCGGCTCGCCGCCGGGCCCTACCCGGAGCTGGTGGCGAAGGTACGCCGGCCACCGGTGTGGAGCCCGGTCAGCAACCCGCTGACCGACGAGCTGGTCAACACCATGGAGTTCTTCATCCACCACGAGGACGTTCGGCGGGCCGTCGGGGGATGGCAGCCGCGTGAGTTGCCGCGTGGCCTGCAGGCCACCCTGTGGAAGCGGGCCGCACCGATGGCCCGGCTGACGCTGCGGCGCTTCCCGGCGGACCTCTACGTGCAGGCGCCGGGGTACGGCGAGGTCTCCGTCGGCCGTGGCGGCGAACGACTGCGCCTGGTGGGTGCCCCGGCCGAGTTGGCCCTGTTCCTGTCCGGACGGCAGCGGGTGGCCAGGGTCCAGCTGGACGGCCCGGCGTCGTCCGCGCGGCAGCTGCGCAACGCCAGCCTGGGCATGTGACTTTCTGCGCCTAATCGGTCACAGCAACGTCGGACGAATGCCCCAGTCCCAACGATGCATACCGATACCTCCTCCCGTACGCTTCACCGCGCCGTTCCGCGCCGGGGCGGCACGATGTGGGGGCACACGATGCGAAGTTTCGCAATCTCGGCGCTACGGGAACCCTCCTTCACGGCGGGGCGCCACAAGTCCACAGATCTGGTAGCCAACGAGAGCGTCGATTGGGCGCGCGCTTTCGGCCTGGTCAACTCCGGTCAAATTCATCGACTGCAACGGGCGGACGCCGCCGGCCTGGCGGGCCGAGCCTGCCCGGACGGGCCGGCACGGGGGCTGCGACTCCTCACCGACCTGATCTCCTGGCTGTTCGTCATGGACGACGCCTGCGACGAGGACGGCCTCGGGGCCGATCCGAGCCGGCTGGCGCCGGTCATCGCCGCCCTGCTCAACGTGTTGGACCGGGCCGGCGACCCGCGCGCCGTACCACCGCCGGAGGCCGGCCCGCTGGGCGCCGCGCTGCACGACCTGTGCCGCCGGACCCGGGCCGAGGGCCGGGCGCCGATGCTGCTGCGGTTCGTCAGCCAGGTCCGCCAGTACCTGCTGGCGCTGCTCTGGGAGGCCAGCAACCGGGAGCGCCGCCGGGTACCGGGGGTCACGGAGTACGTCCAACTGCGTCGGCACATCGGCGGCGTACACCCCTGTCTCACCCTGACCGACCTCGCGTCGGAGCAGCCACCCGGGCCGGCGCGGCGGGCCGATCCGGCGCTGACCGCCCTGGACCTGCTGGCGGTGGACCTGGTGTGCTGGTGCAACGACCTCTTCTCGTACGGCAAGGAGAGCCGGTCCGGCCCGGACGCGCACAACCTGGTGACGGTCATCGCCCAGGAGAGCGGCCTCGACGAGGCGGGCGCGTTACGGGCCGCCGCGGAACGCTTCAACCGGGGGTTGGCGGCGTACCAGGCGGCGGAGGAGGGCCTGCTGGCGAGCGGTGTCGCGGCGTTGCGCTCGCCGCTGGCCACGCGGCGCAACTGGGTCCGGGCCACCTACGACTGGTCGGTCGTGGCTGCCCGCTACGCCTGATTCAGGGCGCCGGTCGGCGCGGCAGGGTCGCCGGACGATCACCGGCACTAGCCGATGCCCGGTATCAGGCAATACTCTTCGGTAACCACTATGACGTGACGACCGTCACGTCGCCACCCCCGAAGGCGGCTACAGCGATGGCTCTCGATGTACCGTACCGTTCCATCCCGGACATGTTCCTCAAGCGCGTGGCGGCCACCCCCGACCGGCACGCGTTCGCGTCCCCGACCCCTGACGACTCGGGGCCCAACTGGTTGACCTGGGCGCAGGTCGGCCAGCGCGCCAAGGCCGTCGCCGCCGGCCTGCACGCGCTCGGCGTCGGCCAGGAGAACCCGGTCGCGATCCTCGCCAACACGCGACTGGACTGGGTGGTCGCCGACCTGGGCATCATGTGCGCCGGCGGGGCGACCACCACCGTCTACCCGACCACCGAGCCGGCGGACGCGACGTACATCATCGCCGACTCCGGCTCGCGGGTCCTCTTCGCGGAGAACCCGGCGCAGGCGGCCAAGATTGCCGGAGCGGAGCTGCCGGCGCTGACCCACGTGGTGCTCTTCGACGGCGCCCCCGACCCGAACGCCGCGATCCCCCAGCTCACCCTCACCGAGCTGGAAGAGCGGGGCAGCCGGGCGCTGGCCGCCGAACCCGATCTGATCGACATGCTCGTGGCCGGCATCGGCCGCGACCACCTGGCCACGCTGATCTACACCTCCGGCACCACCGGCCAGCCCAAGGGTGTCGAACTGTTGCACGGTGGGTGGTGCTGGGAGGCGGTGGCGCAGGCCGACGGCGGGCTGCTGCGCGACGACGACCTGCAGTACCTGTGGCTGCCGCTGGCGCACTCGTTCGGCAAGACGCTGCTCTGCGGCGCGATCCACGTCGGCCTGCCGACGTACGTGGACGGGCGGGTGGAGAAGCTGGTCGACCTGCTCGCGGTGATCCGCCCGACGCTGATGTGTGGCGCCCCCCGCGTCTTCGAGAAGGTCTACAACCGGGCGGTCACCACCGCGCAGGGCGCCGGCGGCGCGAAGGCGAAGATCTTCGCCTGGGGTGTCCAGGTCGGTAAGGAGAAGGTCGCGCTGGAGCAGGCCGGCAAGCCGGTGCCGGCCGGGCTCAAGCTGCGCTACGGGCTGGCCGAGAAGCTGGTGTTCAGCAAGCTCCAGGCCCGCCTGGGCGGCCGGATGCGGGTGCTGGTCTCCGGCGCCGCGCCGCTCAGCCCGGAGATCGCCACCTTCTTCGCCGCGGCCAACCTGCCGATCTCGGAGGGCTACGGCCTCACCGAGACCAGCGCCGGCAACTTCGTCAACCCACCGGACGGGCTGCGCATCGGCACGGTCGGGAGGGCGATGGGCGACCTGGAGTGCCGGGTCGACACCGACGGCGAGATCCTCGTGCGGGGTCGCCCGGTGATGCGCGGCTACCACAACCTGCCCGAGGAGACCGCCGCCGCGTTCACCGAGGACGGCTTCTTCCGCACCGGCGACATCGGCACGCTCGACGAGCAGGGCTACCTGCGGATCACCGACCGCAAGAAGGACCTGGTCAAGACCTCGGGCGGCAAGTACATCGCGCCGTCGCACATCGAGGGCATGTTCAAGGCCATCTGCCCGTACACCTCGCAGGCGGTCGTGATCGGGCAGGCCCGCAACTTCTGCACGATGCTCGTCACGCTCGACGCGGACGCCATCCGCGGCTGGGTGGCCGGCGGCCCGCTGGAGGGCCGCGACTACACCGAGATCGTCGCCTCGCCGGAGGCGCAGGCGATGGTCGAGGAGTACGTCGCCCAGCTCAACGCCAAGCTGAACCGCTGGGAGACGATCAAGAAGGTGGCGATCCTGCCGCGTGACCTGACCATCGAGGACGGCGAGGTCACGCCGTCGTTGAAGATCAAGCGACGGGGCGTGGAGAGCAACTTCGCCGCCGAGATCGACAAGATGTACGCCGGCTCCCTCGCCGAGCTCTAGGAACGTGTCGTCGTGGCCCCGCACCCGCCCGGGTGTGGGGCCACCGGCGTCCTCGGGTCCGCTCAGGCGATGACCGACGGCTCCGGCCACCGCTGCCGGCCGCTGCGGTCCAGGTCGTAGCGGACCGTGGCGATCCGCTCCACGGCCTCCACCAGCTCGGCGGCCGGCAGGGTGAAGGGCAACCGCAGGAAGCGTTCCAGGGTGCCGTCCAGACCGAACCTCGGCCCGGGCGCGAGCCGTACGCCGACCTCCTCGGCGGCCCGCGCGAGCGCGCTGGAGACCGGGCCGTCCAGCTCGGCCCAGAGGGTCACGCCGCCGCGCGGCACGGTCACCCGCCAGTCCGGTAGTCGGTGCGCCAGCGCGCCGAGCAACGCGTCGCGCTGGGCGGCGAGCTGCGCCCGACGGTCGGCGACGATGGCCGCCGCGTCGGCGAGCAGGCGCACCGCGACCAACTGGTCGAGCACCGGGCTGGACATGTCGACGCCGACCCGGACCGCCGCCAGCCGCTGCACCTGCGGCGCGGAGGCGCGGACCCAGCCGATCCGCAGACCACCCCAGTAGGGCTTACTCATCCCTCCGATGCTGACCACCCGGGAGTGCCGGTCGAACGTGGCCGTGGGCGGGGGCAGCTCGACGCCGTCCAGCGGGAGGTCCACGAAGGACTCGTCGACGATGAGATCGGTGCCCACGGCGTGGGCGGCGGCGACCACCCGCTCGCGCAACGCGGCGGGCATCAGGTGGCCGGTCGGGTTCTGGAACTCCGGGATCAGGTACGCCAACTTGGGGCGGGTCTGCCGCAGGCTGCCCAGCAACAGGTCGGGCTCCCAGCCGCCGGCGTCGGCGGACAGACCGTGCGTGGCGATCCGGGCCCGCCGGCCGGCCAGCGCGGCGAGCGCGTTGGGGTAGGTCGGTGACTCGACCAGCACGTTCCCGCCGGGGGCCAGGGCGAGGCGCAGCACCAGGTCCAGGGCGTGCTGGGTGCCGCTGGTGACCATGATCTGGTCGGCCGAGGTGGGTAGCCCGCGCGCGGTGTAACCGGCGGCCACCGCCTCGCGCAGCTCACCGATGCCGGTCGGGTGGTAGCCGGCGCCGCCCAGGTAGCGGGGCAGGTCCTCGACGGCGGCCCGCGCAGCCCCGAGCAGTTGCGGCGGGGCCGCCAACGCGGCGACGCCGAGGTCGATCATGTCCCGGTCGTCCAGTGGGGTCCACAGGCCGGTGCTGGCGACCCGGTGGTTGCCCGGCAGCATCGTCCAACTGCCGGCGCCCCGCCGGCTGGCCAGGTGGCCGGTCTCACGCAGCTCCCGGTACGCGGCGGTGACCGTGGTACGGCTGATCCGCAGCGCCTCGGCCAGCTCACGTTCCGCCGGCAGCCGCACGCCCAGGGGAAGCCGGGCGTCGGCGAGCAGCCCGCGTACCGCACCGGCGAGCGCCGCGTAGTCGGGGCTGCGGCGACGGCCCGGCAGGGCGTGCCACTGCCCCAGCAGGCGCGCTAATTGGACCCCTCGCACCTGACCAGTCATGACCACTCCTCGGATATTGGCCTCTTCCTCCGGGAGGATTGGCACCTAGGGTGGCATGCATGGCACTGATTGGCAATCTGCGGGAGCGGCCGGTACGACGGCTCAGCCAGCTCTACGCCGGGCTCGTCCTCTACGGGGTCAGCATGGCCCTGATGGTCCGCTCCCAGCTGGGCCTGGACCCCTGGGACGTCTTCCACCAGGGGCTGTCCGAGCTGACCGGGCTCTCCTTCGGCACGGTCACCATCGGTGTCGGCGCCCTGGTGCTGCTGCTCTGGATTCCGCTGCGACAGCGGCCCGGCCTCGGCACCGTCAGCAACGTGGTGGTGGTCGGCCTCGTGGTGGACGCCACTCTGGCCCTGCTGCCCGCCGGTGGTCCCCTCGGCGTCCGCATCGCCCTGTTGATCACCGGGATCGTCGCCAACGGCGCCGCCACCGCGCTCTATCTCGGCGCCCGCCTGGGTCCGGGCCCACGCGACGGGCTGATGACCGGCTTCGTCGCCCGTCGGCCCCGCTTCTCGGTGCGACTGGTGCGTACCGTCATCGAGGTCACCGTGCTCGCGCTGGGCTGGCTGCTCGGCGGCACGGTCGGCGTGGGTACCGTCGCGTACGCGCTGGCCATCGGTCCGCTGGCGCAGTTCTTCATCCCGCTCGTCGCGGTGCCCCCGGCCAAGGCCGACGCTGAGGACGAGTCGGCGGTCACCGCCGGTGACCCGTCGCGTGCCCCGGCCGCCTGAACGTTCACCGACCGTTCACGGACCGGCACGCCGCGCTGGTGGAAGTGGGCTCGTTGGAGGGTGGGTGTTCCCTTCCGCGTCGCTCGCCGTCATCATCACTGCATGGGGGAGAACGGTTGGCGCTGGAGCGACGCATGGATCTTCGTGTCGTTGGTCATCGCGAGCGGCGCCGGACGGCACCGCCGTTCCGCGACCAGCCGCCGGCCGGAGGGCGTACGTCTGACCGACGTGCTGTCCACCGCCGACCATCTCAACCACGCGATTCCCGAACGACACGAGGTGGAGGCCGCGGTCCAGCGGCTGGTCGGCGCGGGCCTGGTCACCGTCGCCGACGGGTGGTTCCGCATCACCGCCGAGGGTGAGCAGCTCTGGCGCAGCCGGCCCCGGGCCGGCGTCGCCACGATGGTGGACACCGTGCAGGGGGTCCTGACCCGCCGGCACGCGCCCGGCAGCGCGGACTGGATCCTGGAGGAGGCCGACCACGCGGCGGCCGTGCAGGAGTACGCCGTCCGCTCGATCCCCACGCCCCGCCGCTCACCCGAGGGGCAGTCCGGCGGCCACTGACCCCCAACGAGATCTTGGACAGTTTCCGTTAGCTACTAACGAAAACTGTCCAACATTGCCACGGTTAGGGCGCGCCGACGGGCGGAGCGGGTAGCGGCAGGACCAGCAGGTGCGTGGGTGTGCCGTCGGGCATCGCCGACCCGCCGACCTGCCGCCAACCCGCGCGCTGGTAGATGTCGCGGGCCGGCGCGGCCGGGTTGGACGCGAGAGTCGCCCGCCGCTCGGCCCGCCCGTCGAGGAGCCGGTACATAAGCTGCGCGCCGACGCCCTCACCCCGCCGGCCGGGACGCACGATCCATTCCATGACCGCGAACTTGTCGACGGCGCGGAGATCGGCGGGCGGCTCGGCGGTGGCACGCGTCCACCAACGCCCGGCAGCCATCGTCGAACCGTACGCCGCACCGACCAGTTCCCCCGCGTCGTCCGCCACCACGAGGGTGAACCCAGGGCGCCTCGTCTCAGCGGGCAGGGCGGCGGCGAACGCGGCCACCTGATCCGGTCCCTCGACGTACGGCGGCTCCGCGTAGACGACCGCGTACAGACGTACCAGCGCCGGAAACACGGCCGCGGCCGATTCGGGAGTGTGCATGCGGTACGTGACGGGCATGGCGGAGCAGCCTAGTCCGTTCGACAGCAGATCGAGGACATGTCAGGTTGGTCGCCGCTCTCAAGTGCCTTCCGGTATCTGCGGTTCGACGGCGGATGGGCGACGATGCCGAACCGGCCAGCCGAGGAATCGATCGAACAGATCGGCCGCAGTGCCTGTGACGGCAGGGTTGAGCCGGTGCAGGTCATCGATGGCTTCGTGTAGGCAGCCGGCGAGATAAAGGAACAGGCTCAGCGACATGTCACGGTACTCGACCACGAGAGCGACTTTCGCCGTTCCGCACGGCCACGGCTGTCCGCACCGGCAGCACAGCCACAGCGGACGCATCGGCAGATGCCCGCTCTCCCGAGACCGGTCCCGCCGCACCGTCATGAATGGGCATCCCGTCGGGACGGCCGGCGGTGGGCTCGCCGGGGGATTGGCAAGCCCACCGCCACCGAACGGCGGCTCGGGGAAGGCCGCCGATCACCCACCCGCGCAGCCCCGATGGCGATACGCAGATGGGGAGTAGTCCGGACGCGAGCAGGACCTGAGCGTTCGGCCAGATCGTGAGGTCGATCGCGCTTCCAACAGCTCACCCTGCACCCCAGCTCAGTAGGTCGCTTGATCGCTGGTCTTCACCCAACGGTGCGCCGGCTGATCCCAGTGCGGCATTGGCGCAGTTTCGATGCACTCCCATTGCGACGACTACGGTGAGCTGGATAAATGGATCCGTGATGCACAGTGGCGGCAACGGTCGGCGAGCACCGGGCTTGCGGCGGCACAGGCTCGCGCAACGACGCAAGGCGATCGGCCTCAGCCAGGAACGCCTCGCCGAAGTCCTCGGCGTGGATCGTTCCACCATCGTGCGCTGGGAACGCGCGGAGACCGACCCGCAACCCTGGCTCCGCCCACACCTGGCCAGGGCGCTCAAGGTGTCCGTTGAGGAACTGGCCGATCTGTTGGCCGACACCCGCCGACCACCCGCCACGCTCGACGGACGTCTCGACTACGCGTTGCGGCAGCCCGGTCGCGTCGACCTGATCACCGTGGCACACATACGGGAGCGCGTACGGCATCTGGACGAGCGCTACGACCGAACGCCTTCGACTCTTCTGCTCGCCGAGGCGGCACAGTTGCACGGTCAGGCGGTCTTCCTCCGCCAGCACGCCCAGGTCGGCTCAGTTCAACGGGAACTGGCTGCGGCGGTCGCCGAGGCGGCGACGCTGATGGGCCAACTGGTATGGGACGCCACACAGCGACACGACCACGCGGCCAGCGCGGCCTACTTCGACCAGGCGGCCGACGCCGCGAGGGAGGCCCGCGATCCGGTCGCCGAAGCCAACGCGTTGCTGCGCAAGAGCTACCTCGCGCTCTACGGCACCAAGCGCCCAACCGCTGCCGTCGCGTTGGCGACGCAGGCAGTTGCCGTCAACGACCGGCTCCTCACCCTCATGACTCCCTAGGAGCACCAGCGTGACAAGCACCGACGACGCCAAGCAGTCCGTTCGACGACGCGTCTGGGACCTCCTCGAACGCGGAGGCGTCGCACCGCCGGGCGTTCACGGCCACATCCCCGACTTCGCCGGCAAGGAAGACGCGGCCGCCCGGCTCGCGGAACTGGATATCTGGAAACGGGCACGGGTCATCAAGTGCAATCCCGACCGCGCCCAACTGCCGGTCCGGGTCCGCGCCCTCCAGGAGGGCAAGCTGCTCTACATGGCGGTTCCGCGACTCGCCACCCCGGAACCCTTCTACCTGCTCGACCCGGCCGCTCTGCACGTCCCGTTCGAGATGGCCGCCACGAGCAGTGGCGCCCCGGAGGTCGCCCCCACGGTCGGCACCGATGGCATGCGCCCGGTGGATCTGATCGTTTGCGGCAGCGTCGCGATCAACCGACACAACGGCGTGCGACTCGGCAAGGGAGCCGGCTACTCGGACCTGGAGATCGCGCTCCTGGCCGAGGCCGGCCTCGTGTCCAAGGAGACGACCATCGCCACCACCGTCCACCAGAGCCAACTCCTCGACGAGGAACTACCGCACGCCGACCACGACTTCAGCGTCGACTACGCGGTCACCCCCGACGAGGTCGTCGCATGCGTGCCGGACCGGAAGCGACCGTCCGGCATCATCAGGGAGAACCTCCGCGCCGACCAGCTCGACACCATCCCCGTGCTGCGCTGACTGCTCCGCCGGGTCCACGAGATGCCAGCCAGCGGCGTGCGCGTTCGATGCGGGACACGGGCGGGACCGCTCGACGCGTACCCACCGGGGCCGGCGCGGACGACGGCTCGGCGCGGCTAGCGGACCGGGTGGCCGTTGCGGCGCAGGGCGTCCTTGACCTCGCCCACCGTCAGCTCGCCGAAGTGGAAGACGCTGGCTGCGAGGACCGCGTCGGCCCCGGCTCCGATCGCGGGCGGGAAGTGCGCCACCTCGCCGGCCCCTCCGCTGGCGACGACCGGCACGTCCACCACGGCTCGCACCGCGGCGATGAGTTCCAGGTCGAAGCCCGCCTTGGTGCCGTCGGCGTCCATCGAGTTGAGCAGGATCTCCCCCGCGCCCAGCTCGGCCACCCGCCGGGCCCAGTCCACCGCGTCGATGCCGGTGCCGCGCCGACCGCCGTGGGTGGTGACCTCGAACCCGCTGGGCGTGTCGCCCGTGGGCGCGCGGCGTACGTCGAGGGAGAGCACGAGCACCTGCCGGCCGAACCGGTCGGCGATCTCGGCGATCAGCTCCGGCCGGGCGATGGCGGCGGTGTTCACGCCGACCTTGTCGGCTCCGGCGCGCAGCAGCGTGTCGACGTCGCCGACCTGCCGGACCCCGCCCCCGACGGTCAGCGGGATGAAGACCGACTCGGCGGTGCGGCGTACCACGTCGAGCATGGTGCCCCGGTCACTTGACGACGCGGTGACGTCGAGGAAGGTCAGCTCGTCGGCGCCGGCCCGGTCGTAGACGGCGGCCAGCTCCACCGGGTCGCCGGCGTCGCGCAGGTCGAGGAAGTTGACCCCCTTGACCACCCGCCCGGCGTCCACGTCGAGACAGGGGATCACCCGTACCGCCACCGTCATGCGGTCAGCCTATCCTCCGCGCACGGCTCGGCGGCCGACCCGAGGGGGCCGACCGCCGTGCCGCAGGTGCACGTCACACCCGGACGAGCATCTTGCCCAGGTTTTCGCCGCGGAGCAGGCCGAGGAACGCCGCCGGGGCGTTCTCGATGCCGTCGACGACCGTCTCGTCGTAGGAGAGTTTGCCCTCGCGCAGCCAGCCGGCCACGTCCTGGACGAACGTCGCGCGCACGTTGTTGTGGTCGTTGACCAGGAACCCGCGCAGGGTGAGCCGCTTGCCGATGACCAGCGCCAGGTTGCGCGGCGCGGCCGGCGGCTCGGTGGCGTTGTACTGGGCGATCATGCCGCAGATGGCGACCCGGCCGTGCAGGTTCATGGCCGAGATCGCCGCCTCCAGGTGGTCGCCACCGACGTTGTCGAAGTAGACGTCGATGCCGTCCGGGGCGGCGGCGCGCAACGAGTCGCGGACCGGCCCGTCGTGGTAGTCGAACGCGGCGTCGAAGCCGAGTGCCCGGAGCCGCTCGACCTTGGCGGCCGACCCGGCGCTGCCGATGACCCGGCCCGCGCCCTTGAGCTTGGCGATCTGGCCCACCAGGCTGCCGACCGAGCCGGCCGCGGCGGAGACGAAGACCGTCTCGCCGGGCCGCATCGCGGCGACCTCCAGCAGACCGGCGTACGCGGTGAGTCCGGGCATGCCGAGCACGCTCAGGTACGCGCTGGCCGGGGCGATGCTCGCGTCGACGGTGCGGGCGCGGCCGGCGTCGAGCAGCGCGTACTCCCGCCAGCCGAGCCCGTGCAGGACGGTGTCGCCCACGGCGATGTCGGGTGACTCGCTGGCCACCACCTCGCCGACGGCGGCCCCGTCGAGGGGGGCGTCGAGCGCGAACGGCGGCACGTACGACTTGACGTCGTTCATCCGTCCCCGCATGTACGGGTCGACGGAGACGTACTGGTTGCGGACCACGATCTGGCCCGGTCCGGGCGTCGGGACGTCGGTCTCGACGAGCCGGAAGGTGTCCTCGGTGGGCCAGCCGTCGGGGCGGCGGGCCAGGTGGATCTCGCGGTTGCTGGTCATCGGGGGGTCGTCCTCTCGTACGCGGGTGGGGTCCGGGGCCGCGACGGTCAGGCGGCCAGGGTCTCGCGGACGGTCAGCGCGACGTCGATGTTGCCGCGGGTGGCGTTCGAGTACGGGCAGACCTGGTGGGCCTGCTCGACGAGCTGCTCGGCGGTCTCCCGCGCAACGGCGGGCAGGTCCACGATGAGCTGGGCGGTGAGCCCGAAGCCACCGCTGCCGTTGGGGCCGATGCCGACCTCGGCGGAGACGACGGAGCCGGTCACGTCGGCCTTGGCGCGGCGGCCGACGATGCGCAGGGCGCTGTGGAAGCAGGCGGCGTAGCCGGCGGCGAAGAGCTGTTCGGGGTTGGTGGCGCCACCCTCGCCGCCCAGTTCCTTCGGCGACGCCAGGTCCATGGCGAAGGTGCCGTCGGAGGTCTCGACGTGGCCGTCCCGGCCGTCACCGGTGGCGGTCGCGGACGCGGTGTAGAGAACCTTCATGATGGTCACTGCTCCTTCTGTCGATGGACGGTCTCGGTGACCCGGGTGAGCGTGTCGCGCAACGCGACGAGCTCGTCGATGCCCAGGCCGGTGGCCTGCGCGATCCGCAGCGGAACGTCGCAGAGCCGCTCGCGCAGCGCCCGACCCCGCTCGGTGAGGCTCACCTCGACCCGCCGTTCGTCGCGCGCCGCGCGTCGGCGTACCACCAGGCCGCCGCTCTCCAGCCGTTTGAGCAGCGGGGAGAGGGTGCCGGAGTCGAGCCGCAGCTCGGCGCCCAGCTCGGACACGGCGGGCGGGTCGTCGGGGCGTTCCCAGAGGACCAGCAGCACCAGGTACTGCGGGTAGGTCAGCCCGACCTCGTCGAGGATCGGCCGGTACACGTCGGTGAGGGCGCGCGACGCGGCGTAGAGCGCGAAGCACACCTGCCGGCGCAGCACCAGGTCATCGGTCACCGGTGAACCGTAGCCCGCAATTAAGTTGTGCACAACTTATCGGCGCGGAATGCGGCCGTGACGACCGCCACCGAAGCGGTCAGCGGTCGCCGACGTACGCCTCCAACTCCACCTCGACGAGGTGCTCCGGATCGAGCAGACCGGCCACCACCACGAGCGTCGCCACCGGCCGGACCGCGCCGAAGACCGCGTTGTGCGCCCGGCCCACCTCGTCGGCGTGCAGCCGGTCGGTCACGTACATCCGGGTCCGGACCACGTCACCCGGCTCCGCGCCCACCTCGGCGAGCGCGGCCAACCCGATCCGTAACGCCTGCGCGGTCTGCGCGGCCGCGTCCCCGACGTGCGCCACCCGACCGTCCACGGTGGCCGTACAACCGGCCGTCAGAGCCAGGTCACCGGCGCGGACCACCCGGGAGTAGCCGTAACTCTGCTCCCACGGCCCGCCCGAGCCCAGCCGGGTGACCGTCACGCCTCGGCCAGGGTGCGCAGCGCCTCGGACACCGTGAACGCGCCCGCGTACAGCGCCTTACCGGCGATCACGCCCTCCACACCCAGCGGCTCCAGCGTGGCCAGCGCCCGCAGGTCATCCAGGGTGGACACGCCGCCGGAGGCGATCACCGGCCGGTCGGTACGGGCGCACACGTCCCGCAACAGGTCCAGGTTCGGCCCGCGCATCGTGCCGTCCTTGGTGATGTCGGTGACGACATACCGGGTGGCGCCCGCCTTGTCCAGGCGCTCCAGCACCTCGTACAGGTCACCGCCGTCGCGGGTCCACCCCCGCGCGGACAGCGTCTGACCCCGGACGTCCAGCCCGATGGCGACCCGGTCGCCGTACTCCCCCACCACCCGGTCGCACCACTCCGGGTTCTCCAGCGCGGCGGTGCCGATGTTCACCCGGGCCGCCCCGGTGCCCAGCGCGGCCCGCAGCGACTCGTCGTCGCGGATCCCGCCCGACAACTCGACCTGCACGTCCATCTGGCGCACCACCTCGGCGAGCAGGTGCGCGTTGCTGCCCCGACCGAACGCCGCGTCCAGGTCGACCAGGTGGATCCACTGGGCGCCGTCGCGCTGCCACGCCAGCGCCGCGTCCAGCGGGTCGCCGTAGACGCTCTCGCTGCCGGCGGCGCCCTGCACGAGCCGGACGGCCCGGCCGTCGGCGACGTCCACGGCGGGTAAAAGGGTGAGGCTCAACGTCTTCTCCTCGATCAGGTACGACGGTCCAGGGCGATCACCACGATCGCCGGCAGTACGAGTAGCAACAGCACGATCAACGCGACCCGCAGCGCCAGATCGTCGACGAACGTCCAGATCAGAATCATCGCCGCCCCGGTGAGCAGCACGATCGCCGCGCGCTCACCCCGCGAGTGCCGGGCCAGTCGGCCCGAACGACCCCGCCGGACCTGTGGCGTCAACCGGCGCAGAACCGCGCGGCGGCGCTGCCGACGGGCCACCCGGCGCTGCCGGACCGCCCGCTCCCGCGCCTGCTCCGCCTCACGTTCCGCCCGCCGGCGGGCCCGCTCGCGGCTCACCGCGACGCCCGCTGGGCGAACGCCGGGCGGCGTCGACGCTCAGTCACCGGCGGGCAGCGTGGCGAGCCAGTTGCGCAGCAGCGCGGCACCGGTGTCGGCGGACTTCTCCGGGTGGAACTGCGCCGCCGACAGCGGCCCACGCTCCACCGCCGCCACGAAGTCGGTGTCGTGGTGGGCCGTGGTCACCAGCGCGCCCGCGCCCGCCAACGCCGCCGGCTCGCCCATCGCGTACGAGTGCACGAAGTAGAAGCGGCTCTGCGCCGGCAACCCGGCGAACAGCACCGAGCCGCGGGGCGCGCGGACCGTGTTCCAGCCCATGTGCGGCAGGCGGTGCGCCGCCAACCGGGTCACCCCGCCGGGCAGCAGCCCGAGGCCCTTCGTCACGACCCCGTGCTCCTCGCCGTACTCGAAGAGCACCTGCATGCCCACGCAGATGCCGAGCACCGGCCGGCCCGCCGCCACCCGCTCCGCGATCACCGGGCCCGCGCCGAGCGCCTCGATACCCGCCATGCACGCGGCGTACGCGCCCACCCCCGGCACCACGAGACCATCGGCGGCAGCCGCCGCGGCCAGGTCGTCGGTCACCCGGACGCTCGCGCCGGCCGCTTCGAGGGCCCGCTCCGCCGAGCGCAGGTTGCCCGAGCCGTAGTCGAGCACCACCACGTCGGCGGTCACGACCCCGACTCCGGGATCAGCCGCAGCACCCCGGCGGCCGTGGCGAGCAGCGCCAGCAGCGCGGTCACCACGACGGCGCCGCGCGGAGCGCCCTGCCGGTGCAGCGACCACGCCCCACCCACCAGCACTCCGGCGAGAATCAACAGCAACGTCGGCAACGCGGCACCCATCAGAGCCACCTTCCATTCGCGACTGCGGGGCTCCGCTGCGCTGCGCTCCTCGCGCTCATCAGAGAGCACCCTTCGTGCTCGGGATCGCGCCCGCCGCCCGCGGGTCGATCGCGGTGGCCTCGCGCAGCGCCCGGGAGACCGCCTTGAACTGGGCCTCCACCACGTGGTGCGCGTCCGGGTGCCCACCGGGACGCGCCGCCCGCAGCACGTCGACGTGCAGGGTCACCCGGGCCGCCTGGCCGAACGACTCCCAGATGTGCCGGGTCATGCTCGTCGCGTAGACCGGCCCGATGTACGGCGCGAGCAGCGGCTCGTCGTGCACCACGTACGGGCGGCCGGACAGGTCCACCGCGGCCCGGACCAGCACCTCGTCCATCGGGACGGTCGCCGACCCGTACCGCCGGATGCCGGCCTTGTCGCCCAGCGCCTGATCGAACGCGGCGCCCAGCGCGAGAGCTGTGTCCTCCATCGTGTGGTGCGCGTCGATCTCCAGGTCGCCCACCGTGCGGACGGTCAGGTCGTAGCCGCCGTGCCGGGCGATCTGGTGGAGCATGTGGTCGTAGAAGCCCACGCCGGTGCTGATCTCGGCGGCGCCGGTGCCGTCGAGGTCGATCTCGACGAGGACCTTGGTCTCCTTGGTGATCCGCTCCACCCGGGCGGTCCGGCTCATCACAGGGTCTCCATCGCAGTCAGAAAAGCATCGGTCTCGGCCGGCGTGCCGGCGGTCACCCGTAGCCAGCCGGGCAGGCCGACGTCACGGACCAGCACCCCCTGCTCCAGCAGGGCGTGCCAGACGGTGGCCTGGTCGCCGCCGACCTCGAACAGCACGAAGTTGGCGTCACTGTCGGCCACCCGCAGCCCGCGAGCGCGCAGCGTCGCCACGATCCGGTCCCGCTGTGCCATCACGGCGGCCACCGTACCGAGCAGGGCGTCGCGGTGGGTCAGCGCCGCGCGGGCGGCGGCCTGGGTCAGCGCGGACAGGTGGTAGGGCAGGCGGACGAGCTGCACCGCCTGCACCACGGCCGGGTCGGCGGCCAGGTAACCCAGCCGGCCCCCGGCGAAGCCGAAGGCCTTGCTCATCGTGCGGGTCACCACGAGCCGCGGGTGGCCGGGCAGCACCGCGAGGGCGCTGACCCTGCCGGGCCGGGCGAACTCGGCGTACGCCTCGTCGACGACCACCATGCCGGGCGCGACGTCGAGCACGGCCGCGACGACCGCCGGGTCGAGAGCGGTGCCGGTCGGGTTGTTGGGTGAGCAGAGGAAGACCACGTCGGGCCGGTGCTCGCGGACCTGGGCGGCCGCCTCGTCGGCGGTCAACCCGAAGTCGACGCCGCGCCGCGCCGGCACCCACCGGGTGCCGGTGCCGAGGGACAGCAGCGGGTGCATCGAGTACGACGGGACGAAGCCCAGCGCGCTGCGCCCCGGCCCACCGAACGCCTGAAGGATCTGCTGCTGGATCTCGTTGGAGCCGTTCGCCGCCCAGACGTGCTCGACGGTGAGCCCGTGCCCCAGGTATTCGGCCAGGTCGGCGCGCAGCGCCACCGCGTCCCGGTCCGGGTAGCGGTTCAGGTCACGCAGCTCGGCGGCGAGCGCCTTGCCGATGGCGTCCACCACCGACTCGGGCACCGGGTAGGAGTTCTCATTGGTGTTGAGCCGCACCGCCACGTCGAGCTGGGGTGCCCCGTACGGCGACAGGCCACGCAGGTCGTCGCGGATCGGCAGATCGTCGAGGCCGCTCACGCCGACTCCTGCGGAAACCGGGCCTGGACGGCCTGGCCGTGCGCCGGCAGGTCCTCCACGGTCGCCAGGGTCACCACGTGCGGCGCCACGTCACGCAGCGCGGCCTCGGTGTACTCGATCAGGTGCACCCCGCGCAGGAAGGACTGCACCGACAGTCCCGAGGAGTGCCGGGCGCAGCCGCCGGTGGGCAGCACGTGGTTGGAGCCGGCGCAGTAGTCGCCGAGTGACACCGGCGACCACGCGCCCACGAAGATCGCCCCGGCGTTGCGGACGCGCAGCGCCCACTCCCGCGCGTCGACCGTCTGGATCTCCAGGTGCTCGGCCGCGTACGCGTCGACCACCCGCAGCCCCGCCTCAAGGTCGTCGACCAGGACCACGCCGCTCTGCTCGCCGGTCAACGCCGTGGTCACCCGCTCGGCGTGCTTGGTGGCCGGTACCTGCCGGGCCAGCTCGGCCTCGACCGCGTCGACGAGCGCCAGCGACGGGGTGACGAGCACGCTCGCCGCGAGCGGGTCGTGCTCGGCCTGGCTGATCAGGTCGGCGGCGACGTGCGCCGGGTCGGCGGTGTCGTCGGCCAGGATGGCGATCTCGGTCGGACCGGCCTCGGCGTCGATGCCGACCACACCGCGCAGCAGCCGCTTGGCGGCCGTCACCCAGATGTTGCCGGGGCCGGTGACCAGGTCGACGGGCTCGCAGCGCAGCTCACCAGCCGGGTCGACGGCGGAGCCGTACGCCAGCATCGCGACCGCCTGGGCGCCGCCGACCGCGTACACCTCGTCGACGCCGAGCAGCGCGCACGCGGCGAGCACCCGGGCGTCGGGCAGGCCGCCGTTGTCCTTCTGCGGCGGGCTGACCACCACCAGCGAACGCACTCCGGCCGCCTGGGCCGGCACCACGTTCATCACCACCGTCGACGGGTACATGGCCAGGCCGCCGGGGACGTAGAGGCCGACCCGGTCGACGGGCAGCCACCGTTCGGTGACCGTGCCGCCGGGCACCACCTGGGTGACGTGGTCGGTACGCCGCTGGTCGGCGTGCACCCTGCGGGCCCGACTGATCGACTCCAGCAGCGCCTCGCGCACCGCCGGGTCGAGCACCCCCTCGGCCTCGGCGATCGCCTCGACGGGCACCCGCAGCACCTCCGGCGAGATGCCGTCGAACCGCTCGCTGGCCTCCCGGATCGCCGGGTACCCATGCTTGCGGACCGCCTCCACCAGCGGGCGGATCCGCTCGACGGCAACGGACACGTCGAGCTGGGCACGGGGCAGCAGACGGCGCGGGTCACCGAGACCGTCGCGCAGGTCGATCCGATTCAGCACCCTTGCGAGTCTAGGCGGCCCGCCCGTCGCCCACCCGGGCCGTCCGGTCGGCGGGACGGTGAGCCGGGCCACGCCGTCGCGGACGGGATTGGTTAGGCTCGACGGCGTGACCGCACGGCTGCCGGTGTTCCCGCTCGCAACGGTGCTCTTTCCCGGGTTGGTGCTGCCACTGCACATCTTCGAGGAGCGCTACCGGGCCCTGGTCCGGCACCTCGTCGACCTGCCCGAGGGCGCGCCGCGCGAGTTCGGCGTGGTGGCCATCCAGGCCGGCTGGGAGGTGGCCCCCACCGGGCCCGGCGCCCGCGCCGGCAACGGGGTCGGCGACGTCACCCTGCACGAGGTGGGCTGCACCGCCGAGCTGCGCCAGGTCACCGAGCTGGCCGACGGCGGCTTCGACATCGTCACGGTCGGCCGACGTCGATTCCGGATCGCCGACGTCGACGACGACACCGCGCCGTACCTGACGGCCGCGGTGGAATGGCTGCCCGAGGCCAGCGGGCCGGACGAGGTGGCCGACCTGCTGGCCGCCCGCGTGATCGCGGTGTTCCGGCAGTACCTGAGCCTGATCCGGCCCGACCCGGAGGAGATCTCCGAGCAGCTTCCGGAGGATCCGACGGTGTTGTCGCACCTGGTGGCGGCCACCGCCGCCCTGACCGTCGACGACCGGCAGCGGCTGCTCGCCATCGACGACACCGCCGCCCGGCTGCGCGCCGAGCTGCGGCTGCTCAACCGCGAGGCGGCTCTGCTGCGCCAGGTGCGGGCGGTTCCGGTGTCGTTGTCGGAGCTGGCGTCCCCGCCGACACCCAACTGAACGACGCCGGGTCGGGCTCCGGGCGCAGCGACGGCCACCGCGACCAGCCGGCCAGCAGGGTGTACGTGACGGCGGCACCGAAGGCCGGCAGCAGCAGGTTGCCGTGCGGCACCGGCAGCACGTGCCCGAGCCAGTCGATCCCGCCGGCCCGCAGGTCGGCGGGTTTGGTGAAGGCCTGCCCCGCCGGGGCGCTCGCCAACAGCCGGTCGAACGTCGCCAGCCCGACCCGACGCCCCACCTGCCAGGCCACCGGGGCCGCGGCGAGGGCGCCCAGCACCGCGCCGAGCAGTCCGACCGGGCCGCGTCGCCGACGCAGCAGGAACCACAGGGCCAGCGCGGCGAGCACGCCGAACGCCAGCCCGAGCAGGCTGAACCAGCCGTCGGCGGCGATCGGCTGCTCCGGCTGGGGCTCGGCGTAGATCGCCCCCTCGGCGGTCTTGAGCACCGGGGTGTCCGGCGCGAACGCCGCCCAGAGCAGCCCGAGCGGCGCACCCAGCACGGCCAGGGCGAGCGCCGCGCCGAGCACCGTCGCCACCGCCCGCACCGGCCGGCGCGGCTCGTCGGGGGTCAGCTCCACCCCGCTCGGGTACGCCGTCACGGCGGCACTCCCGTCGGGAACCGACCCGAACGCCGACCCGGCGGGCGGGGCGGACTCGCTCGGCGGCGGCACGGCCGACGGTCGGGGTGGCGCGGGGCGGTCGTCGGAGATGTCCGCGTGCCGCTCAGGGTCGGGGTTGTCCGGGCTCACCCGATGATCCTCTCAGGCCGCGCGACGGGCCGGGGCGCCGGTGGCGGCGAACCAGCTCACCGGGCGAACGGCTCCGCCATGGCCGCGGCGGCGCGCAGCCACGCCTGGCGGGTCTCCGGCTGGAGCTGGTGATACTCGATCGACGAGCCGGTCTCCAACGCCGGGTCGTACGGCACCACGGCCACCGCGCGGGTACGCGTGGCGAAGTGCCGTTCCAGGTCGTCCTGTAGTGCCGAGCGCCCGGGGGTGGGGCAGGAGATGAGGGTGATCGCGTTGTCGGCCAGCTCGCCCATCCCCTCCTCGTGCAACAGGTCGAGCATCCAGTCGGCGCTGAACGCCGCGTCCTCGCGGGGCACGGTGGTGACCACCAGTTGGTCGGCGGCGTGCATCACGGTGCGCCAGTTGGGGCTCTCCACGTTGTTGCCGGTGTCCACGCAGATCACGTCGTGCGTGCGCCGCAGCAGCTCGAGCACCCGCTTGACGGTGAACTGGTCGAGCCGCTGGGCGAAACGGGGGCTCTCCTCGCCGGCCAGCACGTCGTACGAGCCGTCGGAGGCGTGTCGCAGGTAGTCGTCCAGCCGCTCCAGCAGGGTCGCGCCCTCCAGGATCTCGATCTGGGCGAGGTCGCTGACCAGGTGTCGGATGGTGCGGGCGTGCCGGGCGCTGCCGGCCCGCAACCCGAGGGTGCCCCGCAGTTCGTTGTCGTCCCAGGCCAGTACGCCCCGCCCCCGCACGCTGCCGACGGTGGCGGCGGCGAGCACGGTGGCGGTGGTCTTGTGCACCCCGCCCTTGGGGTTGGCGAACGCGAACACCCGGGGCGTGCCCAGGTCGCGGCGGAGCACCCCGGTGGCGCGCTCGGACTCCTGGTCGACGCCCTGCGGGCGCCACTCGACCCGGGCCGGGTAGCCGCGCTCGGCGAGGGCCGAGCCGGGCGGGGTGACCACCGCGACCGGCGGCGGCGCGACCGGCGGGGCGGGGGGTGGAACGACCGGCGGTGGCGCGATCGGGGGGGCGGGTGTCACCGGCGGCGCGGGCGCCGGGTAGCCGGTCTCCGGCTGGTAACCGGTCTCCAGCAGCGCGTAGCGGGACTCGCCGACGGGATTGCCCGGCCGGTAGCCGTTGTCCAGGATGGCGTAGCGCGATTCCGGCTCGGCGCGGCGCGGCGGCTCGGGCTCCGCCTGGTAACCCGGCTCCACCTGGTAACCCGGCTCGGCCCGGTAGGTCGGCTCGGCCCGGTAGCCGGGCTCGGCGCGGTACGTCGGATCGGCACGGTAGTCCGGCTCGGACCGGTACCCGGGCTCCGCGCGGTACGCGGGCTCGGCACGGTAGTCCGGCTCGGACCGGTACGCCGGCTCGGCGCGGTAGTCCGGCTCCGAGCGGTACGCCGGCTCGGCACGGTAGTCCGGCTCCGAGCGGTATCCCGGTTCGGCCCGGTAGGCGGGGTCGACCCGGTACGTCCCCTCGGCCCGGTAACCGGGCTCCTGGCCGTACGACAGATCGGCCGGATGCCCGATGGCCGACGCGCGCCCCGCGTAGCCGTTGGGGGCCGCGCGTCGCGGCAGTGGGTCCGGGGCCGCCTCGTCGGCACGGCGCTCGGGCTCGGGCTGCTCCGCCGCCCGACCGCCCAGCCGGGCACGGTCGAGCAACGCCCGCCACCTCGGCGCTGGTTCGGCCGGCCGGCCCCAGCCGGTCTCACTGCCCTCCACGGCCCGCCCTCCCAGCGCCATCGATCTCTGCCTGACAGGCTACGAACCAAACCCTATTCGGACCACTCCTGTGGGCGCACGCCGCCCGGCGTAGATCACGGCGGGGAGGTTGCCAGCAACCCGGCGTCGGTCGCGTCCGGGGAGGTGGTGAGCGCCGGCGGGGCAGGCGCGGTGGACTGCGCCGGGGTCGGCTCGGGTGACGCAATCGTTACGAGCGGTGCGGGTTCCGACGATTCGCCCATCGGCACCGGCGGCATCGGCGTGCTCGACGCCGACCCGGCGCTCGGGCGCGGCGTCGACGACGGACTCGGCCCGGTGTCGGCCGGCGGGCGGACCACGTCGCGCTGCTCGGGCAGCGGCGGCGTGAAGACCGTACGGTCGAGCCGGTACACCTCGGGCGCCGGATCGACGGCCCGCACGTCCGGGCGGGCGGCCACCCGGCGCAGCGCCTCCGGCGCGGCCCGCACCACCGCCGCGTAGACGCAGGCGCAGCCGGCCCGGTACGCCCGAGCCTCGGCGCCGGCCACGTCCGCGTCGACGGCGTACCGCTCCCGCAGCTCGCGCTCGGCGACGCCGTCGCCGCGCACCGCGGCGGCCCGCGCCCGGTAGTCGGCGGCCTCGCCGTCCTTGCGGGCGGCCACGCGTTCCATCTGGGCGACCACGTCGTCGGGCACCCGCAGGGCCGGGATGCGGACGATCTCGGTCTGCCGACCGGGCAACGGGACCCGCCCGAAGACGGCCGAGACCGACACGTCGCCGAGGACCGTGGCCAGGCGCTGTGGCGGCAGGTACGTGCCGAGCGTGACCAACGCGTACGTCCCGTCCCCGGTGGCCGGCGCGGTCGGACCCAACGCGGCCAGGTCGGCCGCCGCGGAGCTGAGGTAGCCCGGCACGGAGTCGCCGTCGGCCACCCCGACGCGGGTCACCTCGCCCACCGTCGGGTCGCTGACCGGTGCGTCGTCGACGGCCCAGACGGCCGTGCCCAGCACCGCCGCCGCGGAGAGCACCGCGGCCCAGCTGAGCACGCCGGACCGCGTCGGGGTGTCACCGAGACGGGCCACCGCCCGGGTCAACGGCGGCAGCAGCCGTTGGTCCAGCTGCCGCAGCAGGTCGCCGGCGCGCACGGGCGGGATCCCCTCGTCGGATCGATGTCGGGTGGTCGCCGCTCAGTCACGCAGGATCTCAAGCGCACGTTCCAGATCGTCAGGGTAGTCGCTGACGAACCGGACCTCGTCCCCCGAACGGGGATGCAAAAAGCTCAGTTCGCGGGCGTGCAGCCACTGACGGGCCAGGCCGAGACGGGCCGAGAGGGTGGGGTCGGCGCCGTACGTGAGGTCACCCACGCAGGGGTGCCGCAGGGTGGAGAAGTGCACCCGGATCTGGTGGGTCCGGCCGGTCTCCAACCGGACGTCGACCAGGCTGGCGGCCGGGAACGCCTCGAGAGTGTCGTAGTGGGTGATGCTCGGCTTACCGCCGGACACCACGGCCCAGCGGTAGTCGTGGGTGGGGTGCCGGTCGATCGGCGCGTCGACGGTGCCCCGCAACGGGTCCAGGTGGCCCTGCACCACGGCGTGGTAGCCCTTGTCGACCTCGCGGTACTTGAAGGCCCGCTTCAACGCGGTGTACGCCTGCTCGCTCTTGGCCACCACCATGATCCCGGTGGTGCCCACGTCGAGGCGGTGCACCACGCCCTGGCGCTCGGCGGCGCCGCTGGTGGAGATGCGGTGGCCGATCGCGGCGAGCGCGCCGATCACCGTCGGGCCGGTCCATCCCGGGCTGGGATGCGCGGCCACCCCGACGGGCTTGTCCACCACGACGATGTCGTCGTCGGCGTACACGACGCGCAGGCCCGGGACCGCCTGCGGCACCACGGTCGGCGGCGCGACCGGAGCGGGCAGCGTGACGTCCAGCCAGGAGCCGGCCTTGACCTTGTGGGAGTTGGGTCGGGCGGCGCCGTCGACGAGGGCGTCGCCCGCGTCGACGAGGGCCGCCGCGGCGGTCCGGGAGAGACCGAAGAGCCGGGACACCGCCTGGTCCAGGCGCATGCCGTCGAGACCGTCGGGTACGGGCAGGGAACGGTGGTCGCCGCCAGCGGCGAAGGCGGAGGTCATGCCCGCTCCCGCTGCTCGGCGTCGGCGGTGGCGTTCGCGTCGCCGCTGGCGCCGTCACCGCCGGCCCGCCGGCCGTCGCGCTGCCGACCGGTCAGCTCGAGCAGCACGGCCAGCACCACGCCACAGACGAGCGAGCTGTCCGCCAGGTTGAACACCGGAAAGTACTCGCCGTACGGCCCGAAGACGCTGATCATGTCGACCACGTGCCCGTGGAAGGGCGCGGGCGCCCGGAAGATCCGGTCCATGAGGTTGCCCAGCGCGCCGCCGAGCACCAGGCCGAGGGAGATCGCCCACGGCAGCGAGCGCAGCCGCAGCGCCATCCAGACGATCCAGCCGACCACGCCGATGGTGATCAGCGGGAACACCCAGGTGTAGTCCGCCCCGATGCTCCACGCGGCGCCACTGTTGCGGGTCAGGCTCAGGTAGACCAGCCCGCCCAGGATCCGGACCGGCTCGCGGTCGGTGAGGCCGGCCAGGGCGAGGTGTTTGGTCACCAGGTCGGCCAGCAGGGCCACCAGGGCCACTGCGGCGAGGATCGCGACAGCCCGGGGACGGGCCCTGCCGCCGTCCGGGTCGGTGCGGCCGGGTTCGGCGGGCGGTGCTGCGGTCATGCGCTCCCCATCGAGGTGTCTCGGCGGTGATCGCTCACCGTCTCGTCGCAGACGGGGACCGGGCTTTCAGCGCCGCTCCTCCAACTGCTTGCACGTCACACACAGGGTGGCCGACGGGAAGGCGGCGAGGCGCTCGACCGGGATCGGGTTGCCGCACCGCTCGCACCAGCCGTAACCACCCTCGTCGAGGCGCTCCAGGGCGCGCTCGACCTGCGTGATCCGTTCCAGAATGCTGTTGGCGAGAGAGATCTCCTGCTCCCGCTCGAAGGTCTTGGTGCCGGTGTCGGCCTGGTCGTCCCCGGCCGAGTCCGTCAACCGCTCGCGCTGCAGCTCGGTGATCTCGCTCAGCGTCTGATCGTACTCGGCGCGAAGCTCGTCCCGGCGCGCCGCCAGCGCCGCCCGGATCTTCTCGGTCTCCGCCGCGCTGCGGGTGGCCTTGGCCACCGGCTTGCGGCCGGCGGTCCTGGTGTCGGCTGGCTTCGCCATGGGTCGCTCCCTCGGCCGGGGAGCCGCGCGGTCGCGGCACCTGGTCAGGGGGCGCCGACGAAGGCGTCCCCTGAGTACGAAAAGGGGCGCACGGCGACAATGGCCGCGCACTCCCGAGGTTGGCAAGAATACGGAACGTACAGGCGTCCGACAACGTGGCGCACCGTCGCACCGCTCAACTGCCCCTAGCCCTGCCTAACTGGGGCAAAGGGAACGCTAGCAGATCAACCGACCGCTTCATCTCCGTACTCGCCAAACCATCGGGCCAGCCGACCCCGTCGGCTGACGGCCCGCAGCCGCCGTTCGGCGGCGTCGCGTACCCCACCGGCGGCGACGATCAGCAGGCTGTCGCCGGTCTTCAGCCGGGTGTCCGGGCCGGGCACGAAACCCACCCCGTCGCGCAGCACCAGGGTCACCGAGGCGCCCAGCGGCAACCGCAGCTCGTCGACGTGCACGCCGGCCAGCCGGGAGCCCGGCGGCACCTCCAGTTGCAACAGGTCGGCGCGCATCCGCTCGAGCGGCGCCGTCTCCACGTGGATCTCGGCGGCCTCCGCCGGCGCGGTGGTCCCCAGCCGGCGGGCGAGCGGACCGAGCGTGCCGGTCTGCACCAGCGTGAAGATCACCACCAGCACGAAGACCGCGTCGAAGAGGCGTTCCGCGCCCGGCACCCGTTGCGAGAGCGGGATGGTGGCCAGCACGATCGGCACCGCCCCGCGCAGTCCGGCCCAGGACAGGAACGCCTGCTCCCGAAGGCCGACCCGGAACGGCAACGCCGAGACCGCCACCGACAGCGGCCGGGCCAGCAGCACCAGCGCCAGACCGGCGACCACCGCCGGCAGCACCGCGGCGTCCAACCGGCCGGGCGCGACCAGCAGGCCGAGCAGCACGAACAGGCCGATCTGCGCGAGCCAGGCCAGCCCGTCGGCGAAGCCGAGGATCGCCTGTCGGTGCGGCAGGCGGGCGTTGCCCAGCAGCACCCCCGCCACATATACGGCGAGGAAGCCCGAGGCGTGCAGCACGGCGCCGGCGGCGTACGCCAGGACGGTGATCCCCACCGCCGCGATCGGGTACAGGCCGGCCGAGGGCAGCGCCGCCCGGCGCAGCGCCCAGGTGCCGGCGAGGCCAGCGCCCACACCGACGGCCGCGCCGACGCCCAGCTCGTAACAGACCAGCGCGACCTCGTACCACCACGGGTGCGCCCAACCCTCGTGGGACAACAGCACCACCAGCAGCACCACCGGGGCGTCGTTCATGCCCGACTCGGCCTCGAGGGTGGCCACCAGCCGGGGTGGCAACCGCAGCCGCCGCAGGGTGGCGAACACCGCCGCCGCGTCGGTGGAGGAGAGCACCGCGCCGTAGAGCAGCGCCAACCGCCAGTCCAGGCCCAGCAGCAGGTGTACGGCGACGCCGACCACCACGATGCTCACGACCACGCCGACCGTGGAGAGCGCGGACGCCAGCGCGAGCACCGGACGCAGCGTGCTCCACCGTGCGGTGAGGCCGCCCTCGGCGATGATCACGATCAGCGCGCAGAAGCCGAGGGTCCGGGTCAGGTCGACGTCGTCGAAGCGGATACCGAGCCCGGCCTCGCCGATGGCCACGCCGAGCGCCAGGTAGACCAACAGGCTGGGCACCCCGAGGCGGGTCGAGAGCCGGACCGCGCCAACCGCCACCAGCAGCACGGCCGCGCCGAGCAACAGCGCGATGTCCAGGCCGGGCGTCACGGTCGCCGGGCCCGGGCGATCCTCACCCCGCGGCTCCGTCGCGCAGTCGGCGCAGCACGTCGGGCAGCTCGGGGGTGGGCCGGTCGACGAGGAAGAGCTTGTCCCGGCTGGTCGCGCCGGTCCGCAGCGACACCGCCGCCGGCCGGACGCCGAGCGCGGCGGCGAGGGCGCGGCGGGCCGCCTCGGTCGCCCGACCGTCCACCGCCGGAGCGTGGACGGCGATCACCAGGGAGGGGCCGTGCGGGCCGTCGAAGCGACCACCGACGGCATCGCGGGAGGCGCCCGGCTTCACCCGTACCGCAACGGTGAGCGCGTCCTGCGGGGGCACCGGCACCGCTTTTCAGAACGGCCGGGCGTCGATGAGCAGGGCGGTGGCCGGCGCGCACGCCGCGCACGGCGTGAAGCCCAGCTCGACCGCCTCGGCGACGGGAAGCGTCTCCGGGGTCCGGCCGATCAGGTGCGGGCACGCGGCCAGGTGGTAGCGGGGCCGTCCGTCCACCACCTCGACGGAGTCGGGCAGCCGGGAGATCCGGGCCGCCTCGGCGGGGGTGACCGGTTGCTCCGCGGGCTCGTCGGCCAGCGGGTCGGCGGTCACGGCGTCGGCCCGGTACGCCTCGTCGGCGCGGGCCACGAACGGGGACGCCGGGCTGACGGGCGAGGTGTGTGCACCGCCGTCGGCCGCCGCGTCGGGCTCGTACGGCGAGGCCACGTCATACGCCGGCTCGGGGTCGGACGGCGGCTCGGGTGGTTGCCGCCACCCGGTGCCGCCGTCGCCGACCGTCGAAGGTACGTGCTGGACCGGCACATCCGGCTCGGCCAGCGGTGGCCCGTACGCGGCACCCGGCTCGGCCCGGCTGGCCGTGCGGAATGCCCCGCGGTCCCGCGGGCCGGCCCGGCCGGGATCCGCCGAGGCGCGGTTGGCGGCTGCCTGGCGGGCGCCCACCACCAGCGCCACGGCGGCCAGCAGACTGGCCGCGATGGAGATGGTCAACAGAGTGCTGGAGCCACCGGCCAGGCCGAACACCAGCAGCACCACGGCGACGAGGATGAGCAGGAGACTCGCGACTATCACGGCTCACCCCTGCCGCGTCGTACCGTCCAGGCGGGGCCGGCGACCGTCACCATCTGCGGAGAGCGATCGCCGGCCGGTGCTCAGCGTCCGGCTTCGAGGGCGCCGGAGCGCCCGCCGCCGTACGAACCGGCGAGGCCCGCCGCGGCCAGCCCGTTGCCGCCGGCGACCCGGCCCGCCTCGGAGCGGGTCATCTCGGCTTCGAGGCCCTGGCCGCGACCGTCGAGGTCCCGCAGCTGGCTCTCCAGGTACGCCTTGAGCCGGGTGCGGTACTCGCGCTCGAACTGCTTGAGCTCCTCGATGTGCTTCTGCAGGGCCGTGCGCTTGGCGTCCAGGCCGCCCATGGCCTCCTGGTGCCGCTGGCGGGCGTCCCGCTCCAGGGCGTCGGCCTTCGCGCGAGCCTCGCGGGTCACCTCCTCGGCCTTGCTCCGCGCCTCGGACAGCAGCGAGTCGGCCTCGCGGCGCGCGTCGGACACGTGGTCGTCGGCGGTGCGCTGGGCCATCATCAGCACCCGCAGCGCCTGCTGCTCACCGTCACCGGTGACGCCGGCCGGGCCGCCGGTCGCGCGGACCTGCTCCAGCTCGGCCTGCATGGCGCGGGCGGCCTGCTCGGCGGCGGACTTGTCGCGCTGGACCCGGTCGAGCTGGGCCTTGACGTCGTTGAGCTCCGCCGCCAGTCGGGCGTCGCCGCCGGGGCCGGCGGGGGCACCGCCACGGCCGCCGCGCTCCACCTGGGCGCGCAGCTCGTTGTTCTCCTCGATGAGACGGGCGAGCTCGCGCTCGACCTCGTCCAGGAAGGCGTCGACCTCCTCCTCGTCATACCCCCGCTTGCCGATCGGCGGCTTTTTGAAGGCGACGTTGTGTACGTCGGCCGGGGTCAGCGGCATCGAAACTCCTCGGGTCAGTTGCGGCCGCGAAAGCGCGTCGGTCATCAGGCAGATGCCCTGATCGACGGCCCTAACACGAACTCCATCAGCACGAACAGGATAACCAGGAGCACAAGGGAGGCCAGGTCGATGCTCACGGTACCAATTCGCAGCGGAGGGATCACACGCCTCAACGCGTTGAGAGGGGGATCAGTGACGCTCCACACGGATTCCAGTCCTGCCGCCGCTCCGCGCCCCGGCTGCCACCGGCGGCCGTACTGCAGGACGGCGCTCAACACGAACCGGGACAGAAGAAGAAGCAGGAAGACATAAAGGACCAGGTACAACACTTGCAGCAAGATCGACAACACGGTCAGCGACGTCCCTCGGGTCGGGCGGGGTCAACTCAGGCTGAAAAAACCGCCCTCAGCGATCTTGGCCTTGTCCTCAGCGGTGACCTGGACATTGGCCGGTGAGAGCAGGAACACCCGATTGGTCACGCGCTCGATCGTACCGCGCAGCCCGAACGCCAGACCGGCCGCGAAGTCAACCAGGCGGCGGGCGTCGGCCTCGTCCATCTCGGTGAGGTTGATGATCACCGGTACGCCGTCGCGGAAGTGCTCACCGATGGTGCGCGCCTCCCGGTAGGTGGTCGGGTGCAGGGTGGTGATCTGGTAGCGCTGCTCCTCCTCGGGCACGACCACGCGCTCCCGCGTCACGGCCTGCGGCGCGAGGGCCAGGTTGTCGCGGGTGTGGTAGGTCAGCGCGCCCGACGTCTCACTCGCCGAGGACCGCGTGATCGACCGTACGCTGGAGCGCTCGGCCCGCTCAGCCCGCTCGGAGCGCTCAGCCCGCTCGGCTCGCTCAGCCCGGTCGGAGTCGCCACGGTCGGAGTCGGCGAGCCGCCCGGCCGACCGCTCGGAGAGCCGGCCCCGCTCGCTCGCGCGCGTCCGGGGAGCCGGCGGCTCCTCGGTGTCGTCGTCGTCCTCGTCGGCGAACTCCTCGGCGTACCGGCTCTGCCGGTAGCGCGAGTCACGGTAACCACCCTTGTCGTAGTCACCGTCGTCGTAGGCCCGCTCGTCGTCTTCCTCGACGAGACCGAGCCAGACCCCCGCCTTGCGCAGTGCACCCATCCCGCGCCCTTCCGTCCGCCGTGCGGCACTCGCCCCCGTGCCATGTCGCCCGTCGCGAGTGGACAACCATGCCCATCGGACCGGGACGGCAATCCCGTGACATGCGATTCGCGTCGCGTGTCACGACCCCCACAGGATCAGCCGTCCCTGAAACAACACTGATGTAATTTGCCTGTCTCGCGGTCAGGCTACCGCAGCGTGGGACGCATTCCGAGCAACGCGCTACCGACGCGGACATGTGTCGCGCCGTAACGGATCGCGATTTCCAGATCGCCGCTCATCCCCGCCGACAACGCTGTCGCTCCCGGATGGACCGATCGGAACGCCTCGGCGATCTCGGCCAGCCGGGCGAAGGCGCGATCCGGCGGCCAGCCCAGCGGCGCGACCGCCATGAGGCCGGCCAGGCGCAGCGCCGGCGACTCGGCGACCGCCGCGGCGACCGTGTCCAGGCCGGACTCCGGGTCGGCCGACCCGGGCAGAGCGCCGCCCCGCGCCGGGTCACCGTCGATGCTCACCTGCACCAGGGCGTCCAACGGCCGTTCCCGCTGCGCCGCCGCGCCATCCAGTGCCCGGGCCAGTCGTACGCTGTCCACCGAGTGCACGACGTCGGCGTAACGGACCACCGAACGGGCCTTGTTGCGCTGCAACTGCCCGATGAAGTGCCAGCGTGGACGTATCCCCGCGGCGGCCACCTCGGCCGCCTTACCGGCGGCCTCCTGGTCGCGGTTCTCCCCCATGTCGGTCACCCCGAGCCCGGCCAACGCCAGCACGTCCCCGGCCGGGTAGGTCTTGGTCACGGCGATCATGGTGACGTCGGCGGGATCCCGGGCCGCCTCGGCGCAGGCTTCGGCGATCCGGGCCCGTACCGTCGCCAGACCGGCCGCGAGTTCGGCGCTCCGGTCCGGTCGTACCGTGGCTGAGCTGTCGGTCATCGGCGGCGCTCAGGAGCCGTTCTTGAGGAAGTCGGGCACGTCCACGTCGTCGAAGAGCACCCGGCGGGGCGACTGCGTCGGGGCCGGCAGGGTGGCCGGCGGCGGCACCGGGGTGGTCTGCGGCGCCGGCTGGTTGGTGTTGGTCTTGCGGGACGGCTCGGCCGCCTTGTAGGCCGGCGTGCCGCCGTCGAAGCCCGCCGCGATGACCGTCACCCGCACCTCGTCACCGAGCGCGTCGTCGATGACCGCGCCGAAGATGATGTTGGCGTCCGGGTGGGCCGCGTCGGTGACCAGCTGCGCCGCGTCGTTGATCTCGAAGAGGCCCAGGTCGGAGCCGCCGGCGATGGAGAGCAGCACGCCGCGCGCGCCGTCCATGCTCTGCTCCAGCAGCGGGCTCGAGATGGCCGCCTCGGCCGCCTCGACCGCGCGGTTCTCCCCGCGGGCGCTGCCGATACCCATCAACGCGCTGCCCGCGCCGCTCATCACGCTCTTGACGTCGGCGAAGTCCAGGTTGATCAGACCCGGGGTCGTGATCAGGTCGGTGATGCCCTGCACACCGGAGAGCAGCACCTGGTCGGCGGTGCGGAACGCGTCCATCATGCTGATGTTGCGGTCGCCGAGCGCCAGCAGCCGGTCATTCGGGATGACGATCAGGGTGTCGCACTGGTTACGCAGTTCGTCTATCCCGGACTCGGCCTGCACCTGCCGGCGCTTGCCCTCGAAGGAGAACGGCCGGGTCACCACGCCGATGGTCAGCGCGCCGAGCTTGCGGGCGATGTTCGCCACCACGGGCGCGCCGCCGGTGCCGGTGCCGCCGCCCTCGCCGCAGGTCACGAAGACCATGTCGGCGCCCTTGAGCACCTCCTCGATCTCGTCGCGGTGGTCCTCGGCGGCGTTCTTGCCGACGTCCGGGTTGGCGCCCGCGCCCAGCCCGCGGGTCAGCTCGCGGCCGACGTCGAGCTTGACGTCGGCGTCACTCATCAGCAGCGCCTGGGCATCGGTGTTGATCGCGATGAACTCGACGCCCTTGAGCCCAACCTCGATCATCCGGTTGACGGCGTTGACGCCGCCACCCCCGATGCCGACGACCTTGATGACCGCCAGGTAGTTGTGCGGAGGTGTCATCTCCGGTCCTTTCCCTTCGAGATTGGCTTCGGCCGACCGGGTACGGCGTGGCCAGCCCAGCGGCCGACGACAGCGCCACCAGCGAGGATCAGAGGTGAACCCTCACCCTCTACTAGAGGCTTACAGTTATGTCAACCACTGAACCTCTTCGGGGCAACGTAAGCGCCGCCGCGCCATGAGCCAAGGACCCGGTCGGCGTGTCGCCGGCCGGAGCGCGACTCGTCACCTCCACGGCCCGCTCAGTCGGTCAGCGGAAGGTCACCACGTCCGGCGCGCTCACGTCGATCCGCTCGCTCTCCTCCCCGAGCAGCGCGGTGGCCACCCGGGCCTTGTCCGCGCTCCGCGTGGCGTCTCCCCAGACCACCGTGCGGTTCCCCCGCAGCCGCAGGCTGATCCGGGCCAGACCCGCCACGCTCACGTCCACCAACTCGGCACGCAACTGCGGGGTCAGCGCGCCGAGCACCTCCAGCGCGGCCCGGGTGTCCGGGTCGGCCGCGGCGGGTCGGACCACCCGCACCAGCGGCAGCCCGGCCGGGCGGCGGTCCACCGTCTGGAACGCCACACCGCTGCCGTCGATCACGGCGAACGCGTCCGCCTGCGGCACCACCGCCACCGGGGTCCGCTCGGTCACCTTCACCACCAGCGTGCCCGGCCAGTCCCGCGACACCGTGGCCCGCTCCACCGGCGCCAACCCACCGACCCGACGCGCGGCGGCCGCGAGGTCCACCCGCGCCAGCGGCACCCCGTCGGCAACCCCCACCGCGTCGCGTACCTGCACGTCCGTAACCAGCTTGGCGCCCTGGACGCTGACCGACCGGACACCGAACAGTCCGGTGCCGAGCACCGTCCAGGCGATCAGCCCGAGCAGCGCCAGCACGCCGGCAGCCACCGCCCACGGCATCGCCGCCCGCATCCGGCGCTGGCGGGCGCGGGCCATGAACCGGCGGGTCGACGCCGGCACCGCGTCGCTGCCGGCCCGGACCAGCTGCCAACGCCGGACCGGACCGCGCCGCGCAGAGCCGCCGTCGGGAGGGCTGGTCCGCCCGCGGGCGGGGCCGGGGCTCATCCGGCCGTGGGCGTCGCGCCGTCCGGTGCGGCGGCGCCGAGGGCCGCCCCGTCGCCACCCGCCGTGGACCCGCCCGGCACCGGCTGGCCGATCGCCGGGTTCGTCGCCAGCGGATCGACGGCCGCGGTCGCCGAGGAGCCGGCGGTACGCGCCCCCAGCGCCGCCAGCAGCTCGTCACCCATCAGCGAGATCGGTGGGGCGCCCATGGTGACCACGACGTCGCCCGTACCGGCCCGCCGGGCCACCTCGCCCGGCACGGCCTCCCACGAGTCGACGAACACCTTGCGGTCGGCGGGCAGGTCCACCGCCGCGATCAGCGCCGCCGAGCCCTCGCCGGGCTGGCGCAGCTCGCCCGGCCCGAAGACCTCCAGCAGCACCACCTCGTCGGCGATGGCCAGCGCCTCGGCGATCTCCGCCTGGTTGTCGCGGGTGCGGTACAGCCGGTACGGCTGGAAGACGACGATCAGCCGCCCGTCCCCGGCCACCTCGCGCAGCGTCTGCAACGCCAGCCTGATCGAGGTCGGGTGGTAGGCGTACTCGTCGTAGACCAGCACGCCGTCCGCGACGCCCTTGCGCTCGAAGCGCCGCCGCACCCCGGGGAAGACCGCGAGCGCGGCCTCCGCCGCCTCCAGGGGCAGTTCGAGAAGGTACGCCGTCAGCACCGCCGCGGCGCTGTTGAGCCCCATGTGCCGCCCGGGCACCGGCAGCCGGAACTCGCCCAGCGACCGTCCGTCGATCGCGGCCAGGTAGCGCACGCCGCGCGCGGAGGAGGCGATGTCGGTCAGCCGCAGGTCGGCGTCCTCGGCCGCGCCGTAGGTGAACACCCGCCGTCCCTCGGCGCGCAGGGTCTCGGCCAGCCGCCGACCGCCCGGGTCGTCGGCGCAGGTGATGATGAACCCGCTCGGGTCGGTGAGCCGCGCGAACTCCGCGAACGCCGCCTCCAGCGTCGCGAGGTCGCCGTAGGTGTTCAGGTGGTCCGGCTCGACGTTGGTGATGACCGAGACGTACGGGCGGTAGATGAGGAACGAGCGGTCGCTCTCGTCGGCCTCGACCACGAAGTGCTCGCCGGTGCCGTGGTGGGCGCCCGAGCCGACCTCGGAGATCTCCCCACCGATCACGAAGGACGGGTCCACACCGGCCTGCTGGAGCACCATCGTCACCATCGACGTGGTGGTGGTCTTGCCGTGCGTACCGGCGACCGCGATCGCCCGGCGGCCGGTCATCGCCGCCGCGAGGGCCTCCGAGCGGTGCAGCACCCGCAGGCCACGGCGACGGGCCTCGACCAACTCCAGGTGGTCCTTCGGAATGGCCGAGGAGTAGACGACCGTGTCCACCCCGTCCAGGTTGGACGCCTCGTGGCTGAGGTAGATGGTGCCGCCGAGCGCCCGCAGGCCTGCCAGCGACGGCCATTCGCGCAGGTCGCTACCGGAGACCTGGATGCCCCTCGTGAGCAGCAGCCGGGCCACTCCGAGCATGCCCACCCCGCCCACGCCGATCAGGTGCACCGCGCCCAGGTCCTCGGCGGTCAGCGTGCCGGCCGGGGTGAACTGCGCGGTCATCGGGCCACCGCCTCGAGGACGAACGAGCGCAGCGCCTCGTCACCGTCGCGCCGCCCGTACGCGGACGCCGCCGCGCCCATCGCGTACAGCCGCTGCGGGTCACGGATCAGCGGGATGACCGCACGCTCCAGCCAGTCCGGAGTCAGCTCCGCGTCGTCGACCAGCAGACCGCCGCCGGCCTCCACCACGGGCAGGGCGTTGCGCCGCTGCTCCTGATTGCTGTGCGGATACGGCACGAAGATCGTCGGCAGGCCGATCGCGGCCACCTCGGCGACGGTCATCGCCCCGCCCCGGGCCAGCATCAGGTCGGCGGCGGCGTAGCCCAGCTCCATCTCGGACAGGTACGGCAGCGTCACGTACGGAACCGGCAGGTCGGTGGGGATCGGCACCGGCTCGTTGCGGGCGCCCATCACGTGCAGCACCTGCACGCCGTTGCGGGCCAGCTCCTTGGCCGCGCCGGAGACCGCCAGGTTGACCGAGCGGGCGCCGGACGACCCGCCGGCCACGAAGAGCACCGGCAGATCCGGGCGGAGGCCGAACCGGGCGCGGGCGGCGTTGCGCATCGCGTACCGGTCCAGCGCGGCGATGCTGCGGCGCAGCGGCACACCCACCACGGTGGCGTCCCGCAGCGACTCGGCCTGACTCGGCTGGTGCGGGAAACCGACCGCCACGTTCTTGGTGAACTTCATGCCGAGGCGGTTCGCGACGCCCGGCGGCACGTTCACCTCGTGGATCACCATCGGCAGCTCACGCCGCCACGCGGCGAGGTAGGCCGGCACCGAGACGTACCCGCCGAAGCCGACCACCGCGTCGGCGCGCACCTCGTCGATCACCTTGCCCGCCGCGCGGGCCGCGGTCCACATCCGGCCCGGGGTACGCACCAGGTTCATGTTGACCGACCGGGGTAGCTGGTACGCCGGGATCTGCCGCAGGTCGTAGCCGTGCGGTGGGATCAGCTCGTTCTCCATGCCCTTGGGTGTGCCGAGACAGGTGATCCGGACGCCCGGGTCGTGTCGGCGCAGGCAGTCGGCGAAGGCGAGCAGCGGGTAGATGTGCCCCCCGGTGCCACCTCCCGCGAGCACCACCGAACGCAGCGGACCCATCAGCGTCTCCTCTCGCTCGCCGTACCCTGACGGCTCCGGCCCTGCCGGACACCGCGCGGTACGGCCTGGTCGTCCTTCCGCCGCTCCCGCGCCCGGGGCACTGGCCCTCGGGCCGCCGGTGGCGTCGCCGGTCGGCGACGCCGGCCGGGAAGCGGCGGCAACGGGGCCCAGAGTAGTCGGACCCACCGGGCCGGCGGACGGGCATGCAGTGCTCTGGCCGCATCGGGTTCGGCGCGGGCGAAGGACGCCAGCATCCCGATCGCCGCCAACGTCACGACCAGGGCACTTCCGCCGTCGGAGATGAACGGCAGCGGCAGACCGGTGATCGGCAGCAGCCCGACCACGCCGCCGATGTTGATCACCGCCTGGCTCACCAGCCAGGTCGTGACGGCGGCGGCCGCGAGCCTGCGGAACGGGTCGTCGACCCGCCGGGCGATCCGCAGACCGGTGTACGCGAGCACGGCGAACAGGGCGAGCAGCACGGCGCAGCCGATCACGCCCAACTCCTCGGCGATGATCGCGAAGATGAAGTCGTTGTGGGCCTCGGGCAGCCAGTCCCACTTGACGCTGCCCTTGCCCAGCCCGACTCCGAACCAGCCACCGTGCTCGATGGCCAGCCGACCCTGATAGAGCTGGAGGCAGCCGTCGAGCTTGCACTCCTGCGGGTCGGGCGGGTTGATGAACGACGTCAGCCGCGCCAGCCGGTAGTTGTCCGCGCCGCGCTCGCCGGAACCGGCGCCCAGCGAGGCGACCGCGATGAGCAGGCCGACGCCGAGCAGACCGGCCACGGTCAGCGCGCCGAAGACCCGCATCCGCACGCCGGCGGCCCAGAGCAGGCCGACCACGAGGGCCAACAGGCAGAGCATCGTGCCGGTGTCGTTGTAGCCGACCAGCACGAAGAGCAGGCCCATCACCGGGAAGAGCGGGGTGGCCAGCTCCCGCAACCAGCCCAGCGCGGCCCCCTTGCGGGCGATCACGTGCGCGCCCCAGAGGACCAGCGCGAACTTGGCCAACTCGGAGGGCTGGAGCTGGATCCCGCCGACGAACAGCCAGTTCAGCCGCGCCTCGATCGGCCCGAACGAAACCGACTTCAGGTGGGCGAGCCGGCCGTACGCGACCAGCAGGTTGAGCACCAGCAGCAGGGCCACCGCGGTGAACAGCAGCGGCCGGCCGAGCGAGCGGTAGGTGCTGGCGGGCAGCCGCTGACACACCCAGAACGCCCCGATGCCGATCACCGCGAAGATGGCCTGCTTGGTCAACGAGGCCGACGCGTTGCCGTCCTCGGCGTAGTCCTTCACGCTGGTCGCCGAGAAGACCATGGTCAACCCGATGAGCAGCAGCAGGCCGGCGCTGGACAGCAGCAGGTAGTAAGAGGCCAGCGGCCGGTCCAGCAGGCCCCGCAGCGCGGCCAGTCCACCGGCCGCGTCCAGCCCGCGCAGCGACGCCGACGCCCCGGCGGCGCTCTCCGCCGCACTGCTCTCCCGCGCCGCGCCGCTCTCCCGCGGAGCCGCCCCCGGCTCCGGCCCACGCGCGCCGTCGGGCCCGCGAGCGCCACCGGTCACCGCGGTACGCGCCGCGCTCGGTGACCGACGCCGCCGGCCGTCAGCTCTGTCCTCAGTGCCGATGTCCTCCCCCACCCCGACATCATCACCGCTCGACACCCCCGACGGCTCCAGAACGCCACCCCGGGCGTGTCGAGCCCACTCCCCGCCGATCTTGCACTTTCTGTCCCGACCTAAGCCGTAGAGCGGGACATTCCATCGACAGAAGGTGCAAGATCGGCGGGGCAGGGCAGGCCCCCCCGGGGGGGGTTAGGTCATGTTGGCGAGGAACTCGCTGTAGAACAGGCCCAGGGCGATGGCCACGCCGATGCCGGCGATGATCCAGAACCGGACCACGATGTTGACCTCGCTCCAGCCGGCCAACTCGAAGTGGTGCTGCAACGGGGACATCCGGAACACACGTTTACCGGTGGTCCGGAAGGAGATGATCTGGATCACCACGGACATCGTGATGATCACGAAGAGCCCGCCGATGATCGGCAGCAGCAGGATCGTCCGGGTGGACATGGCCATGCCGGCGATCAGGCCGCCCAGCCCCAGCGCCCCGGTGTCGCCCATGAAGATCCGCGCCGGGGACGTGTTCCACCACAGGAAGCCCACACACGCCCCGGCGGCGGCCCCGGCTATCAGCGCGATCTCCAACGGGTCACGGACCTCGTAGCAGTACGGCTGGCGGTAGCTCGGGTCGGCGCACCAGTGGCGGTACTGCCAGAACGCGATCAGCGCGTACGCGGCGAGCACCATCACTGAAGCGCCGGTCGCCAGACCGTCCAGGCCGTCCGTGAGGTTGACGCCGTTCGTCGCGGCCATCACCACGAAGATGAAGATGATCACCGCGCCGACCTTGCTGACCTCCAGGAAGTCGATGTCCCGGATGAAGCTCAGCGTGGTGCTGCCCACGGTCTGGGTGTTGGTGGCCCGGCCCGTCGCGTCGGTCATCGTGCTCGGGAACCACAGCGCGATCACGCCGAAGACCGCGCCGACCAGGATCTGACCGAGCAGCTTGCCGCGCTTGTTGAGGCCGGCGCTGTTGCGCTTGCGCACCTTGAGGAAGTCGTCGAGGAAGCCCACCGCGCCGGAGAACACCATCAGCCCCAGCAGCACCAGCGCCGTGATGGTCGGCTCCACCTGCGCGATCTGCGCGTCCGGCAGCGTGGTCAGGGCCAGGTGGCCGGCCACGTACGCGATCACCGTGGCCAGGATGAAGACCACGCCGCCCATCGTCGGCGTGCCCTTCTTGCCCTGGTGCATGGCCGGGCCGTCGGACCGGATCGGCTGGCCGGCCTTGAGCCGGGTGAACACCTTGATCGCGATCGGGGTGCAGAACAGCGAGACGACGAAGGCCACCCCGATGGCGACGATGATGGCCCTCATCGAGTGGCCTCCTCGGCGGCGTCGGCGCGCAGGGCGTCAGCCACCTCCCAGGTCCGGTACCGGGAGCCCTTGACCAGGACGACGTCGCCCGGCCGTAGCTCGCCCCGCAGCACCTCGACGGCCGCCGCCTGATCGGTGAGCAGCACCGACTCTCCTCCCCAGTTCGCTACCGCTGTCGCGCCTTCGTGGATCGGCGCGGCCGGCTCGCCCACCACGAGCAGCCGGTCGACACCCAGCTCGGCCGCCAGCCGGCCGACCTCGGCGTGGCCGTCGCGCTCGAACGGGCCCAGCTCGGCCATGTAACCGAGCACCGCGACGGTACGCCTCTCGCGTCCGAGGCTGCCAAGCGCCCGGAGCGCGACCGCCATCGAGGCCGGGTTGGCGTTGTACGAGTCGTCGATGACCGTCACCCCGTCGGGCCGGTCGAAGACGTCCATCCGCCGGGTGGACTTCAGCCCCAGCTCGCCGAGCGCCGTGGCCAGCTCGGCCAGCGGCATGCCCAGCTCCCGGGCGACCGCGGCGGCGGCGAGCGTGTTGCCGACCTGGTGGCGGCCGGTCAGCGCGAGCCGCACGGCCGCGCGCCCCTCCGGCGTGACCAGGGTGTACGACGCGTGCCCCCGCTCGTCGAGCGTGACGTCCTCGGCGCGCAGGTCGGCGTCCGGCGCCTCGCCGTACCGGACCACCCGGGCCCGCGTACGGCTCGCCATGGCGTCCACCCGGGGGTCGTCGGCGTTCAGCACGGCCAGCCCGTCGGCCGGCAGCGCCTCGACCAGCTCGCCCTTGGCCTGGGCGATCGCCTCCTGTGAGCCGAACTCACCGATGTGCGACGTGCCGACGTTGAGCACCACCGAGATCCGCGGCGGCACCAGCTCACACAGGTAGCGCACGTGCCCGATGCCCCGCGCGCCCTTCTCCATGACCAGGTAGCGGGTGTCCGGCCCGGCCAGCAGCGCCGTGTACGGGTGACCCAGCTCGTTGTTGAACGAGCCGGGCGGCGCGACCGTGGCGCCGAGCCGGGCGGTGAGCTGACCGATCAGGTCCTTCGTGGTGGTCTTGCCGGACGAGCCGGTCACCCCGACCACGGTCAGCTCGGGCAGCCGGTCCACCGCCGCGCGGGCCAGCCGTCCCATCGCGGTCAGGGCGTCGTCGACCAGCACCATCGGCACCCCGGGAACCGCGCGGGTGCCGAGCACCGCCACCGCGCCGGCCTCGATCGCCCTGGCCGCGTAGTCGTGCCCGTCGACCTTCTCCCCCGGGAACGCCACGAAGAGCGAACCGGGCCCGACCTTGCGCGAGTCGAACTCGACCGAACCGGTGACGGTGGCGGCCGGGTCGGCGGCGACGAGCCGCCCGTCGACGGCCGTGGCCACCTCGGCCAGGGTCAGGGCGATCACCGCTGACCCGCCCGGTCCGCGAAGCGGGCCCGCAGCGCGTCGGCCAGCTCGGTGCTGTCGTCGAACGGGAACACCTCGCCCGCCACCTCCTGGCCCCGCTCGTGGCCCTTGCCGAGCAGAGCGATCACGTCGCCCGGCTCAGCCAGTCGGACCGCCTCGTCAATCGCGTCCCGCCGACCGGCCACCTCGATGATCCGGGCGGCGGTGTCGGCCCGGTACGCCCCGGCGAGCACCTCGGCGCGGATCTCGGCCGGGTCCTCGGTGCGCGGGTTGTCGTCGGTCACCAGCACCACGTCGGCCCCATCGGCGGCGGCGGCGCCCATCACCGGCCGCTTGCCCCGGTCACGGTCCCCACCGGCGCCGATCACGCAGATCAGGCGTCCGACGCTCAGCTCCCGCAGCGCGGCCAGCGCCGCCACGATCGCGTCCGCCTTGTGCGCGTAGTCGACGACCCCACGCACCGGCCCGGCGACGTCGACGAGTTGCAGGCGACCGGGCACGCCACCGCAGGCGGCCACCCCGCCGGCGGCGGTCCGCGGGTCCACCCCGGCGCCCACCAGCGCGGCGATGGCCAGCAACGCGTTTGCCACGTTGTGCCGGCCGGGCAGCGCCACCCCGGCGGACACGACCACGCCGTCCGGGCCGTGGGCGGTGAACCGTTGCGCGTACCCCTCGCCGTCGACGCCGTCGGCCCACCACGTCGCGGTGGGGTCGCCGGCCGCCGAGTAGCTGACCGTCGCCGGCTGGTAGAGCGGCGTGAGGGCCGGATCGTCGCGGTTGAGCACCTCGACCGCGCACCGGCCGTCGAAGAGCTGCGCCTTGGCGGCGAAGTAGTCGGCGCTGTCGGCGTGGAAGTCCAGGTGGTCGGAGCCGAAGTTCGTGTAGCCACCCACGGCGAAGCGCACCCCACCGACCCGGCCCATGGCCAGGGCGTGGCTGGAGACCTCCATGACGACGGCGGTGACCCCCCGCTCGCGGGCGGTGGCCAGCATCGCGTGCAGGTCGGTCGCCTCCGGGGTGGTCCGCACGCTGTCGATCACGAGATCGCCGAGGCGGGTCTCCACGGTGCCGATCAGTCCGGTGGTGTGTCCGGCGGCGCGCAGCCCCGACTCCACCAGATAGGCCGTGGACGTCTTTCCGGCTGTGCCGGTGATGCCGATGACGGTCAGGTCGGCGGTCGGGTCGCCGTACACGGCCGACGCCAGTTCGCCGAGCACCGCGCGCGGGTCGGGGACCACCAGGGCGGGCAGGCCGCTCGCCGCCGCCAGCTCCGCGCCGGCCGGGTCGGTCAGCAGGGCCACCGCGCCGGCCTCGGCCGCGCCGACGGCGAACTCCGCGCCGTGGCGGCGGGCACCGGGCAGGGCCGCGTACAGGTCGCCGGGGCGGACCTCCTGGCTCGCGTGGGTGGCACCCGTGACGAGCACGTCGGCGGCGTCCGCCGGCAGGTCGACGGCGAGCCGGGCGGCGAGATCACCGAGCCGGACGCCGGTCACGGTACGTGGACGTGGATTGCCGGGCACGGCGTCAGACCCTACCCGGTCGTCCGGTTCCGGCCGCACAGCCGCCCCGGTGGTTCGTCGGCACTCACCGATGATGTCGCGCCCACGCCGCTCAGCGCGGATAGACCACGAACTTCGGTGCGGAACCACTCGGGGACGGCGGCACCCGGTAGTGACGCAGCGTGAACTGCATCATCTTCCGGAACGCCGGGTTGGCGATCGCCGCGCCACCACCGCCGGGGGCGTACACGAAGACCGCGATCACGTACCGGGGCTTCTCGGCGGGGGCCATGCCGATGAACGAGGACACCTCGCCCGACTGCCTCTTGCCGTCGACCCGACGCCAGCCGGTGCCGGTCTTGCCGGCGACCCGGTAGCCGGAGACCGCGGCCGTGGTGCCGGTGGCGCCCTCGACGGTGGTGACCGCCTCCAGCATGGTGCGCAGCGCCGCCGCGTTCTGCGGGCTGAGCACGGAGCGGGTGACCGGCGCGGGCGCGGGGGTCCGCTTGCCGTCCGGGCCGATCGTCTCCTTGACCAGGTGCGGCTGCACGTACGTGCCGTCGTTGGCGATCGCGGCGTACGCGGCGGCCATCTGCAACGGGGTGGCGTCGACGCTGTGCCCGATCGGCACCGAGCCGTACGACGAGTCGCTCCACTCGTCGGCCGGCAGCAGCCGGCCGCTGGCCTCGCCGGGCAGGCCCTCGCGGGTGGGCTGCCCCAGCCCGAACCGCTTCTGGTAGTCGATCAGCCGGTCCTTGCCGAGCTTGTCGGCGACGGTGATGGCGCCGACGTTCGACGAGAAGGCCAGCATCCCCGGAATGCTCATCTTCTTGCCGTTGGCGGGGTGCGTGTCCGAGAACCAGGTGTCGCCCATCTTGATGCTGTTCGCGATCGGCAGCGTGGTGTCCGGGGTGATCACCCCCTCCTGGAGCGCGGCGGCGTAGGTGATGGCCTTGTGCACCGAGCCCGGCTCGACCACGAAGCTGGTCGCGGCGTCCTCCCGGGCGACCGGGTCGCCCGGGGTCGGCTTGGCGGCGTTGTAGGTGGGGTCGCTGGCCTGGGCCCGCACCTCGCCGGTGGCGACGTCGATGATCACGGCTGCGGCGGTCGCGCCCTTCTGCCCCGCCATCCCCGCGCTGAGGATCTGCTGGCAACGGAACTGCAGGTCCCGGTCGATGGTGAGGGTCAGCGAGCTGCCCGGCTTCGCCGGAGTCGTCTTGCTGTAGCCGCCGGGGATCGGCGCGGCCAGGTCACCGAGGCCGGCCTCGTACACCCGCCGGCCGTCCTGCCCGGAGAGCAGGTCGTCGTAGCGGGCCTCCAACCCCTCCAGGCCGTCCATGTCCTGGCTGGTGAAGCCGATCAGGTTGGCCGCCAGGTCGCCGCCGGGCACCTCCCGGCGCTCGTCGCGGTGCACGCCGATGCCGGGCAGGTCCAGGTCCAGCACCTGCTTGGCCGTCGGGATCTCCACCCCCCGGGCCAGGTACTCGAAACGCGACGCGTTGCCGTTCTCCAGTTTGCGGGGCTTCATCAGCTCGGTCAGCTTCGACGCGGGAATGCCGAGCAACGGGGAGAGCGCCTTGGCGGTGGCGTCCGCCCCGATCCACCCGGGGCTGGACCGGTCTTCGATCAGCGTCGGGTCGGCGAACACGTACCGCGCCTCGACGCTGTGCGCCAGCGGCTCGCCCCGGAAGTCGTAGATCGCGCCGCGCGGCGCGGGCAGCTCCACGGTGCGCGTCCGGTCGGCGACGCCACCACCGGCGTAGGCGGGGGTGTCGACCGCCTGCAGGAAGATCAACCGCACCCCGATGGCGACGAAGAGCGCCAGGGTGAGCACGGTGCCCAGGCGCAGCCGCAGCCGCGGGTCGGCGAGCTTCGGCGGGCGGGGCGGCTTGCGGGACGGCCGGCGGGCCGGCGGACGGTCGCCGCGACCGGGCGCGCGGGGCGTGGTGCGGCGACGCGGCGGCGGGACGTCACCGGGGGCGCCGCGCGGATTCCGGGGCGCGACGGTGCGCACGACGCCGCTGCGGCCGGCCGCCGGAGCGTCACGCCGGCCGGCGCGGGCGGCGGCCCGGCCGCCGTCGAGCACCTGCAACGCCGGCCGGAACGGGTCGCCGGACCGCGTGCTGCCCCGAGGGGTACGCCGCTGCTCGGCGTTCCCGCCGCGCGCGGGCGTGCCGCGCTCCTCGCGGACCGTCCGCCCCCTCGGGGTGTACGCCCGAGCGCCGGAGATGCCACCGATCCCCGGCTCACCCGTGCGGGACTCGGAGTCGGCGGCGTCCCGGCGAGAGCCGCGCCGGGACCCCGTGGGGTCCCGGCGCGGCTCGTCCGACCTCGGTGGCACCGGTCAGCCTCCCGCGCCCTGGCTGGTGACCGACGGCTCGCCGGTCGCCGGCTTGGGCACGCCGATCGGCTTGCCGTCCGGCATCCGGATGTACGCCGGCTCACCGGCGTCCACCAGACCCAGCCGACGTGCCTCGGCGGTCAGGTTCCCCGGCGCCTTGGCGTCGGCGATCTGCTTGTCGAGCTGCTGCTTCTCCAGGTCCAGTCGGGCCTGCTGCTGCTGCAGCTTCTCCAACCGGAACGCGTTCTCATTGATCTTGGTGTTGACCGCCAGGATGCCGAACACCCCGCCGACCACCAGCACCACGATCAGCGCCGCGAACGGCGCGCGCGGAACGGACACCGGCGGCGGAGGCGCCACCCGCAGCCGCGGCGAGCGGGCTGCCGCCGTGGCGGCTGCCTTCTCGGCCGGACGCAGCGCGGCACTGCCCTGGGTCGGGAACTCGCGCGCCCCCCGGGCGCGAGTCTCCCCCTGCCGACTCACTCGATCGATGCGTGGCGTACCGTTTTCCACGCGCGGAGCTCGCTCCGCCGCGGTCCGGCCCCCCGACCGCGGTGCGCGCTGCCCGCCGCCGGTGACGTCCCGGCGGTCGCGCTTGTCAATGCTCATGTCCCTCCCCCTCAACGTCCGTCCCTCGCCGGTCGCGGCGCCCCTGACCCCCCACGGATCAGGCGGACCCCGTGCCCGGTTGGTGCATTCCCTTCACCCGTCGGCGAGACCGTTCGCGGTCGGTCCGCCCCTGCTCTGTCGCGTTCGGGTCGAGTCGCTCCGCGGCCCGCAGCCGCACCGAAGCGGCGCGCGGGTTCGCGGCGACCTCCGTCTCCCCGGGCAGTTCGGCGCCCCGGCTGAGCAGCCGGAACGTCGGACCGGACCCGGGCAGTTCGACCGGGAGGTCGATCGGGCCCTTACTACGGACCCGGTCCGCGAGCGCCGCCTTGGTGAGCCGGTCCTCCAGCGAGTGGTAGGACAGGACCACCATGCGACCGCCCACGGTCAGTGCGTCGAGCGCGGACGGCAGCGCTGTCTCCAGCGCTGCCAGCTCTCTGTTTACCTCGATCCGTAAAGCCTGAAACGTTCTCTTTGCCGGGTGCCCGCCCGTTCGTCGGGCTGGTGCCGGAATCGACTCCCGGACCAGCTCGGCCAGCCGCGCCGACGAGGTGATCCGGGCCCGTTCGCGCTCCCGGATGATCGCCGAGGCGATCCGCCCGGCGAACTTCTCCTCGCCGTACACCCGCAGCACCCGGGCCAGATCCGGATGGGCGTACGTGTTGACCACCTCTTCGGCGGTCGTCCCCCGCGTCTGGTCCATCCGCATGTCCAGCGGCGCGTCCTGCGCGTACGCGAACCCGCGGTCGGGCGCGTCCAGTTGCAGCGACGAGACACCCAGGTCGAACAGGATCCCGTCGATGCCCGGATACCCCAGCCGCTGGAGCACGTCGGGCAGCTCGTCGTAGACGGCGTGCTCCAGGTGCACCCGGTCGGCGAACCGCGCCAACCGCACCCGTGCGTGGGCGAGCGCCTCGGTGTCCCGGTCGAGCCCGATCAGGACGGTCTCCGGATGCGCTTCGAGCACCGCCTCCGCGTGCCCGGCCAGGCCGAGCGTCGCGTCGACGTGCACCGTCCGGCCGCCTCGACCCAGCGCGGGGGCCAGCAGCTCGAGACACCGCTCGAGCAGCACCGGCACGTGCGTGCCGCGCAACTCCCCCATGATGACCCCCACTGGTTGAAACGTCCGTTCTTCTCGCGCGCCTGCCGTTGGAGACGGCGCTCCCGTCGTACCGCCAGATCCCCATCCGCTCCCGCCGGACACCGACTTCCGCCGGATTACTGGATCGTGCGCCTGGCACCGGGGAAGTGATGCCAGGAACTCGAAAGCGGCTGGAGATCTCGCAGTACGTCGGACGCCGTTCCGCCCTACAGACCGCCGGGCAGCACCCCCTCCTCGATGTCGGCGAAGTCGTCTTCGCTCTCGGCGAGGTAGGTCTCCCAGGCGACCTTGTCCCAGATCTCGACCCGGGTGCTCGCGCCGATGACCACCAGGTCCCGGTCGAGCGCCGCGTACTCACGAAGATGCGCGGGGATCGTCACACGGCCCTGCTTGTCCGGCACCTCGTCGTGCGCGCTGGCGAAGAAGACCCGGCTGTAGGCCCGGGCCGCCTTGTGCGTCATCGGCTGCGCGCGCAACTGCTCCGCGATCCGTTGGAACTCGGGTGTCGGAAAGACATAGAGGCAGCGATCCTGCCCTTTGGTGACCACGACACCCCCCGCCAGCTCATCCCGGAACTTGGCCGGAAGGATCAACCGGCCCTTCTCGTCCAGGCGCGGGGTATGGGTGCCGAGAAACATCGGCCCAACCCCCTCGCCCTTGAGCGGCGTTCGCGGCGCCGCTGACCCCCCGGGCCGGTGAGCCCTCCCGGCCTCACCATTGGGCCCCACTCTACTCCACTTCCCTCCACCTGCAACCAGATTCGCCCGCGTGGCGCGTCCGATCCGCGCGTGAAACCGCACGTCACAGGGGGTGGAGCGGAGTGGAGGGCCGGCGCGCCCGCCCGGTGTGGTCCGCTTTCCGACATTGATCGACTCCGTCCGGCCGAGCGCGCGCCGACCGCCCGCCGGGATGCCACGGCCGAACGGTTCACCGTCGGCGGCGATCTGGCGAGGTGGGCGGTCCGGTAACCTCGCTCGCGTGACGGACGCGAAAATGCCCCTACGGGCCAAGGTGGCCAGCTCCGTGTCACGGACCGCCGCGGCGCTCTCCCGGGCCGCCGGCCGTGGCGACGGTTCGGTGATCGGCGGGTGGATCGGGTTGAAGATCGACCCGGACCTGCTGGCGCACCTGTCGGCCGGCCGCGCCATCGCGCTGGTCTCCGGCACCAACGGCAAGACGACCACCACCCGGTTGACCGCCGCCGCGGTCGGCGTGCTCGGGCGGGTCGCCACCAACTCGTTCGGCGCCAACATGCCCAGCGGGCACACCTCGGCGCTGGCCAAGGCCGGCAGCACCCCGTACGCGGTGCTGGAGGTCGACGAGCACTACCTCGCCCAGGTGCTCGAGTCGACCGAGCCGCACGTGGTCGCGCTGCTCAACCTCTCCCGCGACCAGCTCGACCGCGCCAAGGAGGTCGCCATGATGGCGCAGCTCTGGCGCGCGGCCCTGGTCCGGCACACCGACGTACGGGTGGTGGCCAACGCCGACGACCCGATGGTGGTGTGGGCGGCCACCCCGCCGGCCGACCCGGCCCGCGGCATCAATCCGCCGCACGTGACCTGGTTCAGCGCCGGCCAGCGCTGGCACGACGACTCCTGGGTCTGCCCGGAGTGCGGCGCCACCATCGCCCGCTCCGGCGAGCAGTGGTGGTGCACCGGCTGTGCGCTGCGCCGCCCGGAGCCGCACTGGGTCGTCGAGGACGAGGGAGTGCTCGACCCCACCGGGGCCTGGCACAAGGTCTCCCTCCAGCTACCCGGCAAGGTCAACCTGGGCAACGCGGCGACCGCACTGGCGGTGGCGGCCGAGTTCGGCGTACGCCCCGTCGACGCGGTGAGCCGTCTCGGCATCGTGACCTCGGTCGCCGGCCGGTACGCGCAGGTCGACCGGGACGGCCGCAACATCCGGCTGCTGCTGGCGAAGAACCCGGCCAGCTGGCTGGAGGCGTTCGACATGGCGGACGAGGCGCCCACCCTGCTCTCCATCAACGCGCGTGACCCCGACGGGTTGGACACCTCCTGGCTGTTCGACGTCGACTTCGCCCCGCTCCGCGGCCGGCAGGTGTTGATCACCGGTGACCGGGCATACGACCTGGCGGTTCGGCTGGACGTCAACGACGTGCCCTTCCAGCACGTCCGCACGTTCGACGACGCCGTCCGGTCGGTCCCGCCCGGACGGCTCGAGGTCATCGCGAACTACACCGCGTTCCAGGACATCCGAGCGGAGTTGGACCGTGTCAACTGAGAGCCTGCGTATCGTCTGGATCTACCCCGATCTGCTGTCCACCTACGGTGACCGGGGCAACGCGCTGATCCTGGCCCGGCGGGCCCGCCAGCGCGGCATGCCGGTCGAGGTGCTGGAGGTCCGCTCCGACCAGCAACTGCCGTCGACGGCCGACATCTACCTCGTCGGCGGCGGCGAGGACGGCCCGCAGGCGCTGGGCGCGCAGCGGCTCATCGCGGACGGCGGCTTGCACCGGGCGGTCGCACAGGGCTCGGTGGTCTTCGGTGTCTGCGCCGGTTACCAGCTGCTCGGGACGTCCTTCTTCGCCAAGGGCGTGCAGTGCCGCGGCCTGGAACTGCTGGACCTGCGGTCCGACCGAGGCGAGAGCCGGGCCGTCGGCGAGCTGGCCGGTGAGATCGACCCTCGGCTGGGCCTGCCGCCGCTGACCGGTTTCGAGAACCACGGTGGCCGTACCCACCTCGGCCCGGAGGTCGCCCCCCTGGCCCGGGTCACCGCCGGGATCGGCAACGACGGCGCCACCGAGGGCGCCTGGCGCGGCAAGCTGCTCGGCACCTACTCGCACGGTCCCGCGCTGGCGCGCAACCCGGCCCTGGCCGACCTGCTGCTGCGCTGGGCCACCGGGGCACACCAGCTCCCGCCGCTGGACGACACCTGGCCCGACCGGCTCCGCACCGAGCGCCGTTCAGCGGTGGCCGCCGCCCGGGCATGATCCACGCTGTCCGGCGGCTGCTCCGGCAGCCGTCGGCCGCCCGGTTCGCCCTGCTGGTCGCGCTCATCGGCGGCTGCGGGCTGCTGCTGCTCCTGGCGCCCCGCCCGGACCCGGCGCGGCTACCGGCGCTCGCCGACCAGCTGGGCGACCTCGCCCCGGTGGCGGCGATCCTCGGCGGCGCGCTGCTCCTGGTCGCGCTGGTCCCCCGCACCTTCGTGACGCTCGCCGCAGGCGCGATCTTCGGCCCGCTGGAGGGCGCCGCGTACGCCCTGGGCGCGGCGTTGGTGGCCGCGGCGATCGGATTCACCGTCGGCCGGCTGCTCGGCCGGGAGTTCGTCGCCGAACGGGTACGCGGTCGATTGGCCCGCCTCGACGGTTGGTTCGCCCGGCAGAGCGTGTTCGGCGTGGTCACCGTCCGGCTGCTGCCGATCGCGGGGTTCGGCCTGGTCAGCTACGGCTACGGCACGACCGGCACGCGGGTGTTGCCGTTCCTGGCCGGCAGCGTGATCGCCTCCGCGCCGACCGCGTTCGGCTACGCGGCGATCGGCGCGGCGGTCAGCTCACCCGGTCACGTCAACTGGTACGCCGCCGCTCCCGCCAGCCTCGGCCTGATCGCCAGCCTCGTCCTCGTACACCAGTGGTGGCGCGCCAACCGCCACCGCCGCTCCACCCCAACCTGACCCCCGCGCCCCGCCCGCGCCCCGCCCGCGCCCCGCCGATCTTGCACTTTCTGTCCCGACAAACCGTCGCATAAAAGGGCGGAATGTCGACCGAAACTGCAAGATCGACGGGGCGGAGCGGGGCGACAGGGTGGGGTGGGGGTCAGGCGACGACCGAGACCATCCGGCCCTTGACCACGATGACCTTGCGGGGTTCCCTGCCGGCCAGCGTCGCGGCCACCGCCTCCAGGGCCGCCGCGCGGACGGTCTCGTCGGCGGCGTCGGCGGGCACCTCGACGCGTCCCCGGACCTTGCCGTTGACCTGCACCGGGTAGGTCACCGTGTCGGCCACCAGCAGCGCCGGATCGGCCACCGGGAAGTCCGCGTACGTCAGCGAGGTGTCGTGGCCCAGCTTGCGCCACAGCTCCTCGGCCAGGTGCGGGGCGAACGGCGCCACCATCAGCACCAGCGGCTCGGCCACCTCGCGGGGCGTCGCCGACAACCCGGTCAGCCCGTTGGTCAACTGGATCAGCTTGGCGATCGCAGTGTTGAACCGGATGCCCTCCATGTCGCCACGGACCCCGTCGATCACCGTGTGCAGCAGCCGGCGGGTCGTCTCGTCAGCCGGGTCGTCGGTGACGCGCACCTCGCCGGTCTGCTCGTCGACGACCGCCCGCCAGACCCGCTGCAGGAACCGGTACGAGCCGATGACCGCCCGGGTCTCCCACGGGCGGGACACCTCCAGCGGGCCCATCGACATCTCGTACACCCGGAAGGTGTCCGCGCCGTACGCCGCGCACATGTCGTCGGGGGTCACCACGTTCTTCAGCGACTTGCCCATCTTGCCGTACTCGCGGTTGACCACCAGGTCTTCCAGGTAGTACGCGCCGTCGCGCTCGACGACGTCCTCGGCCTGCACGTAGCTGCCCCGCGAGTCGGTGTACGCGTACGCCTGGATCATGCCCTGGTTGAACAGCTTGCGGAACGGCTCGAACGACGACACGTGACCCAGGTCGAACAGCACCTTGTGCCAGAACCGCGCGTACAGCAGGTGCAGCACGGCGTGCTCGGCGCCACCGACGTACAGGTCGGTGCCGCCGCAGTCGCCCTCGCCGCGCGGGCCCATCCAGTACCGCTCGTTCTCCGCGCTGACGAACCGCTCGGTGTTGGTCGGGTCCAGGTAGCGCAGCTCGTACCAGCAGGAGCCGGCCCACTGCGGCATCACGTTGGTCTCGCGGGTGTAGCGCTGCGGCCCGTCACCCAGGTCCAGCTCGACTTCGACCCAGTCGCGGCGACGTGACAGCGGGGTCTCCGGGTTGGAGTCGGCGTCGTCCGGGTCGAACGTCTTCGGGGAGAAGTCGTCCACCTCGGGCAGCTCGACCGGCAGCATCTCCTCCGGCAGGGCGATGGCCGCGCCGGTGGAGTCGTACACGATCGGGAAGGGCTCACCCCAGTAGCGCTGCCGGGAGAACAGCCAGTCCCGCAGCCGGTAGGTCACCGCGCCGGTACCGTGTCCGTTGGCCTCCAGCCACGCGATGATCGCCGCCTTGGCGTCGACGACCCCCAGGCCGTTCAGGTCCAGGCCGCGCTCGGGCGCGGCGCTGTTGATGGCCGGGCCGTCGCCGGTGTACGCCTTGCCGTCGAAGCCCTCCGCCGGCTGCACGGTCCGCACGATGGGCAGCTCGAAGACCTCGGCGAACGCCCAGTCCCGCTCGTCCTGCGCCGGCACCGCCATGATCGCGCCGGTCCCGTAGCCGGCCAGCACATAGTCCGCGACGAAGATCGGGATCTGCCCGCCGGTGACCGGGTTCGTGGCGTACGCGCCGACGAAGACGCCGGTCTTCTCCTTGGAGTCGGACTGCCGCTCGACGTCGGTCTTCGCGGCCGCGGCCCGGCGGTACGCCTCGACGGCCTCGGCGGGGCTGGCGTGCCCGCCGGTCCAGGCGTCCCGGGTGCCCTGCGGCCAGGCGGCCGGCACCAGGGCGTCGACCAGCTCGTGCTCGGGCGCCAGCACCACGTAGGTGGCCCCGAAGATGGTGTCCGGACGGGTGGTGAACACCCGGATCGGCGCCTCCGCCGTGGCGAAGTCGATGTGCGCGCCCTGCGACCGGCCGATCCAGTTGCGCTGCATCAGCTTGATCGGCTCGGGCCAGTCCAGGCTGTCCAGGTCGTCCAGCAGCCGGTCACCGTACGCGGTGATCCGCATCATCCACTGCTTCAGGTTGCGCTTGAAGACCGGGAAGTTGCCCCGGTCGGAGCGGCCGTCGGCGGTGACCTCCTCGTTGGCCAGCACGGTGCCCAGCCCCGGGCACCAGTTCACCGGCGCCTCCGAGACGTACGCCAGCCGGTGGTCGTCGACGACCTGGCGACGCTCGGCGACGCTCAGCTCGGCCCAGGACCGGCCGTCCGGGGTCGCCCGGTTACCGCCCTCGAACTCGACGATCAGCTCGGCGATCGGACGGGCCCGGCCGGCGTCCCGGTCGTACCAGGAGTTGAAGATCTGCAGGAAGATCCACTGCGTCCAGCGGTAGAAGTCGGTGTCGATGGTCGACACCGAGCGCCGCTCGTCGTGCGCCAGCCCCAGGCGGCGCATCTGCGCCTTGTACCGCTGAATGTTTTGCTCGGTAGTGGTCCTGGGGTGGGTGCCGGTCTGCACGGCGTACTGCTCCGCGGGCAACCCGAACGCGTCGAACCCCATCGCGTGCAGCACGTTGTGCCCGGCCATCCGCTGGTAACGGGCGTAGCAGTCGGTGCCGATGTAGCCCAGCGGGTGGCCGACGTGCAGGCCGGCGCCCGACGGGTACGGGAACATGTCCAGCACGTACAGCTTCTGCGCGTCGAAGCGCGGGTGGCTCGGATCGGCCAGCGGACCGGTCGGGTTGGGCGCGTGGAAGGTGCCCTCGCGTGCCCAGGTGTCCTGCCAACGAGTCTCGATCTCGTCGGCCATGGCCGCGGTATACCGGAACGGGGGGATGTCGCCCGCCGGTGCGGCTGCCTTGCTCATCGTCTCTCCTCGCTTCGCTTCGCTTCGTCTCGGCACCGCCGGGCCGGACCGGCGGCGGGCACAAAAAAAGCCCCTCGCGCAGGAGGGGGCCGCCGTGCTGTCGCGCGCTCAGCGCATCAGCACGGCCCGATAAGAAGCAGGAAGACTCCGGCCATATCCGGCAGTCTACCCCCTCACCTGCGGCATTAATGCGTCCGTCAGCGCGCCCGCACCGATCCCCCGACTCGGCGAATATCCATCCGTAACCGACGGACTACCTGCGGGGGTCGGCGATAACGACAAACATGGTTAGCCTGAGAGGCCAGTGAGCTCCCTGCGGCAAACGAGGCTCGGCGTCGCATACCCAACGGCGGGTCCAGGTGCTCTCGACAGAGCTGCCGTGACGGCGACGAGGAGGAGGCCCGTGACACAACAGACCTGGGACGAGGTGGGCGGCCTGTTGCCGCACGACGAGTTCCGCGCCGCCAGCGAGGCCATCGTGGCCAACATCGAGCAGGTCATCGAGGGAAAGACCGCCACCGTGCGGCTGGCCCTGGCTGTGCTGCTCGCCGAGGGCCACCTCCTCATCGAAGACGTCCCCGGCGTCGGCAAGACCAAGCTGGCCAAGGCCCTCGCTCGGTCCATCGACTGCACGGTCCGCCGGATCCAGTTCACCCCCGACCTGCTGCCCAGCGATGTCACCGGCGTCAGCGTCTACAACCAGGAGACCCACGACTTCGAGTTCCGGCCGGGCGCGGTCTTCGCCAACCTGGTGGTCGGCGACGAGATCAACCGGGCCTCGCCGAAGACCCAGTCCGCGTTGCTGGAGTGCATGGAGGAACGGCAGGTCACCGTCGACGGCGTGACCTACCAGCTCCAGACCCCGTTCATGGTCATCGCCACCCAGAACCCGATCGAGATGGAGGGGACGTACCCGCTGCCGGAGGCGCAGCGCGACCGGTTCACCGCCCGGATCGCGATGGGTTACCCGGACGCCGGCGCGGAGCTGGCGATGCTCGACGGCCACGGCGCCACCGACCCGCTGCACGAGCTGCGTCCGGTCTCCGACGCCGACATGGTCCGGCAGCTCATCGCCACCGTCCGGCAGGTGCACGTCGCGGACGCGGTCAAGCAGTACGCGGTCGACCTGGTCACCGCCACCCGTGAGGCCCACGACCTACGCCTCGGCGCGTCCCCCCGGGCGACGCTGCAACTGCTGCGCACGGCCCGGGCGGTCGCCGCGCTGGAGGGCCGCGACTACGTCCTGCCCGACGACCTGCAGGCCCTGGCGGTGCCGGTGCTGGCGCACCGGATCATCCCGACGGCCGACGCGCAGCTCGCCCGGCGGACCACCGACGCGATCGTCTCCGAGCTGGTGCACCGGCTGCCCCTGCCGCACGACCGTCAGCGCAACCCGTACGACACCCGGCCCGCCACCGGCAACGGCCGCGCGCCCTACGAGCCGCGGAGGCCGTGACGTGCGTGCCGGGCTGCGCGGGCTGACCACCCGCGGTCGCTCGTTCCTGGCCGCCGCGGTCGCCGCGGCGGTCTCGGCCGTCATCCTGGGCGAGAAGGACCTGCTCCGGGTGGCGCTGCTGTTGGCCATCCTGCCGCTGCTGGCCGCCGCCTACGTGGGTCGCAGCCGCTACAAGCTGGCCTGCAACCGCTCGCTGGACCCGCACCGGGTCCCGGTCGGGGCCAACTCGAGGATCGTGCTGCGCCTGCAGAACCTCTCCCGGCTGCCCACCGGCACCCTGCTGCTGGAGGACCGGCTGCCCTACGCGCTGGGCAGCCGGCCCCGCGTCGTGCTGGAACGGCTCGGCGCGCAACAGGCCAGCTCCGTGGCGTACACGGTCCGCGCGGACGTGCGCGGTCGCTACGACGTGGGTCCACTGGTGGTTCGGATGACCGACCCGTTCGGTCTCTGCGAGCTCACCCGCTCCTTCCCCAGCACCGACCACCTCACGGTCATCCCGCAGGTCACCCCCCTGCCGTCGGTCCGGCTCCCCGGGGAGTACGCGGGCAGCGGCGACAGCCGGGCTCGTTCGGTGGCGGTCCACGGCGAGGACGACGCGGCGACCCGGGAGTACCGCCGGGGCGACGACCTGCGTCGGGTGCACTGGAAGTCCACGGCGCGCACCGGCGAGCTGATGGTGCGCCGGGAGGAGCAGCCCTGGGAGAGCCGCGCCACCGTCGTGCTGGACACCCGGGCGTACGGCCACCGGGGTGACGGGCCGACAGCGAGCTTCGAGTGGGCGGTCTCGGCCGCCGCGAGCATCGCCGTACACCTGCGCCAGGCCGGCTACAAGCTGCGCCTGGTCACCGGCTCGGGGGTCGACGTGGACGCCTCGGAGGGCGGTGGCGACGGCGTGCTGCTCGACCATCTGGCCGAGGTGCGGTTGGACCAGCGGGCCGACGTCACCGGGCTGGTGCAGCGGGTGCGGCAGCGCGCCGACGGCGGGCTGATCATCGGGCTGTTCGGCGCGGTGAGCGTCGCCGAGGCCGAGCTGCTGGCCGGGCTGCGCGGCAACGGCGCGACGTGTGTGGGTTTCCTGTTGGACAGCTCCACCTGGCTCAGCCTCCCCGAGAAGGCTCGCGCCGAGGCGGAGCACGCGCACGGCGCCGCCGTGCTCACCATGGTGCGCAGCGGCTGGCGCGTGGTCGGCGCCGACCACGGCAGCCGACTGCCGGCGCTGTGGCCGCAGGCGGGCCGCGGTTCCCAGGGCTTCGCCCTGCGGGCCGCGCTGGCCGAGACGGTCGCTGGCCGCGTGCGATGAACGGAAGGTCCCCCTCATGATCGCCAGCCGGAACACCGGTCTGGTCGCGGCCGCCGCGACGCTGCTCGCCGCCGCGCCGCTGTCGGCCATCTTCCAGACCTGGACGTGGCTGATCCAGTGCGCGATAGCGGTCGCCGTGGTGGCCGGGGTCGCCGCGCTGACCCGGCTCGTCCGCGCGCCGCTCTGGGGCCAGGTGCTCGGCATGCTGGCCGCCCTGCTGCTCGCGCTGACCTGGCTGTTCCCGAGCGGCAGCGAGCTGCTGGCCCTCCTGCCCACGCCGAGCACGATCGGGCACTTCGCCGATCTGCTCGCCGGTTCGGCGCAGGACATGCGCTCGTACGGCGTCGAGGTCCCGGACACCGATCCGCTGCTGTTCATCACCGTGCTCGGCGTCGGCGGGGTGGCCGTGCTGGTGGACGTACTGGCCGTGGGACTTCGCCGGCCGGCGCTGGCCGGGCTGCCGATGCTCGCGATCTACTCGGTGCCGGTCGCCGTCTACGTGGACAGCGTTCCCCCACTGCCGTTCGTGGTGGGCGCCGCCGGTTACCTGTGGCTGCTGGTGACCGACAACATCGACCGGGTGCGTCGGTTCGGGCGGCGGTTCACCGGCGACGGCCGGGACGTGGACGTGTGGGAGGCGTCGCCGCTGGCGTCCGCCGGACGTCGGCTCGCCGTGGTCGGCGTGGTGCTGGCCGTGGTGCTGCCGCTGGCGGTGCCCGGCCTGAGCGGTGGGCTGCTCGACCGGATCACCGAGGGCACGGGTAACGGCACCGGCAACGGTCGGGGGGTGGGTGGCTCGTCCGGCCGGATCGACCTGTTCGCGTCGCTCGCCGGCCAGCTCAACCAGTCCGAGGTGGTGGACCTGGTCAAGGTGACCACGTCGGAGCAGACCCCGTTCTACCTGCGCTACGCGGTCGCCGACGAGCTGCGCCCGAACGGTTTCCAGGCCCGCGCCGCGAGTGGCCGGCCAGCCAACCGCGATCTGCCCGACCCGGGCGAGCGGGTCGGGCCGGGGGTGCAGCAGGCCGAGTACCGGGCGACCGTCGAGGTGACCAAGAGCCTCAGCATGTCCCTGATGCCGGTGTACGCCGAGCCGGTGCGCACCCAGGACCTGAACAGCAACTGGCTGTACGACCCCAACCAGCAGATCGTGTTCTCCAACCGGGAGAGCTCGCGGGGGCGTAAGTACTCGTTCGACTACATCCGCTCGACGTACACCCCGGCGACCCTGCGGGCCGCGAAGTCGCTGCCGGCCGAACACCCGCTCCGCCGGCAGCAGACCGCCACCCCCGGGCCGGTGCCCGAGGTGGAGGAGCTGGTCCGAGGGCTGATCCAGGGCAAGCGGACCGACTACGACCGGGTGCTGGCCATCTACCAGCACTTCTCCGCGAACAACGGGTTCACGTACCGGTTGAGCACCGCGAGCGGCAGCAGCGGCCAGGACATCGTGAACTTCCTGACCAACAAGGTCGGTTACTGCCAGCAGTACGCCGCCGCGATGGCCTGGCTGGTCCGGTCGGCCGGCATCCCGGCGCGGGTCGCGTTCGGGTTCACCAACGGCAGCAGGCGCGACGGCGACACGTACACGCTGACGAACCTCAACCTGCACGCCTGGACCGAGGTCTTCTTCGACGGGATCGGCTGGGTGCCGTTCGACGCCACCCCGGCGTCCGGCGTTCCCGGCTCCACCCGATCGGCCTGGGCGCCGGACACGGACGCCCCCGAGCCGTCCACTCCGGAGGCCGGCGCCACGGACAGCCCGAGCGGCGCGGACTCGTCGGCCGAGCCGACCGGCCCGGACAACGCCGACCGGGACACCGACTCCGGGCTCTCGCTGGGGGATTCGCGGCCGACTGAGCGGGCGCCGGTGTGGCCGTGGTGGCTGGCGGCCGTACTCGCGCTGGTGGCGCTGCTGGCGGTGCCGGCGCTTCGTCGGCGGGCGCTGCGTCGGCGGCGGGCCGGCCGGGCGGACGTCGCGGCTGCCACCACCGCTGTGGGCGACGGGCCGCCGACCGACGACACGCGGGTGATGGTGGTCGAGGCGGACCCGGGTCGCGCTCGCGCCGACGCCCACGCCGCCTGGGCCGAGTTGCTCGACACGCTCGTCGACTACAAGGTACGGGTGGACCTGACCGAGACGCCCCGGGCGACCGCGGACCGGCTGGTCCGGGACGCTCTCCCCGACGACGCCGAGGCCGTCGGGGCGGCGCGGCTGCTCGGCCGTGCCGAGGAGCGGGCCCGGTACGCGCGGGCTCCGCTGACCGGTGAACCGTTGCCGTCGGCGCTCCGCGCGGTCCGTGGGGCGCTCTCGTCCCGTGCGGATCGACGGACCCGGCTGCTCGCCGCCGTGTTGCCGCCCTCGGTGCTGCTGCGCTGGCGGATCGCACTGGCGGACTCCTCCGGCCGCCTGGTGGCGGTGACCACGCGGATGCGCTACCGGCTGCTGCGCTGGAACCCGCGCCGGTTGCTGGCCGATCGAGCCGCCCGCTGACCGACGCCCGCCAGCGCGCTGCGGCGGCGCCCCGGCCTAACGCCGGGGCGCCGCCCCAGTAGCAGGTCCCAGTAGCAGGTCCCAGCCCCAGCCCCAGCCCCAGCCCCAGCCCCAGCCCCAGCGATCTTGCACTTTCTGTCGCGACATAAGGGGTATCCCACTCATACGGACGACAGAAACTGCAAGATCGGCGCGATCTCGGAGGGACGCGCGGCGCGGGGCGCGGGGCGCGGGGCGCGGCGGCGCGGGGCGCGGCGGCGCGGGGCGCGCGAGCACGGCGGCGCGGGGCGCGGGGCGCGATGTTCGGGGCATGACGGAGCGACGGCGGCCATCGGGGGTGTCCCGATGGCCCGCTCGTCGCGGTGGTCGGCCCGCCTCAGCGGCGGGACGCGCTCAGCGGTGCCCCTCCGGGCGCTGCCGCCATCGGTCTTCCATCCGGTCCAGGATCGACCGTCGGCGACCGGACCGGCCACCGCGGGGACGACGACTCGTCGTGCCACCCACCACGTGCAGGTCGGGTGACTGCGCCCGCCGGTGCGACTGCACCGCGAACGCGGCCGACGCCAGCATGACGACGAAGCCCGCCACCGCCAGCGGTGGAGTCTTGATCACCGCGCCGTAGACCAGTAGGGCCAAGCCAGCGATGATCACGCCGGCTGCGACGAGCAGGCGACGCCGCGCGTGGAAGCGCGGATCGCTGGCGCGCACGGCCGAGGCGAATTTGGGGTCCTCGGCAAGCGACCGCTCGATCTGCTCGAACAGCCGCTGCTCGTGCTCCGAGAGCGGCACGGCACTCCTCCCCGGTCACGTTGGTCGGCCCACTCGGGCCGACAGACCGTGGCAGCCAACCGGCTGCTTACCCGCAAGTCTACGAGGGGGGTCGCGCGTCGGAAAGCGGGACGACCTACGGGTGGGGTGGATTTTCCTTTCGATGAGCGTCACGGTCGGCTAACAGACTGGCCGGACCTATGACGGACCGCCCGAATCGGGCAGCGGCGGCGTCCGCGGCGGCTTCCGCCTCCCGCCAACCACGCTCGGGCGCGCCGAGGGTGAGCTGTCGGGGCGCGCCCTGCGCCGAGGTGAGCCCCTCCACCCGGACACCGACGAGGCGGATCCGCTCAGCCGGGTCCAGCGCGGTGTAGAGCGCCCAGACCGTGTCGAACATCTCCCGGGCCGTGTCGGTGGGTACGTCGAGGGTGCGGGAGCGGTTGACGGTGCGAAAGTCGGCCAGTCGTACCTTCAGGGTGATCGTGCGCCCGACGTGGCCGGCGCTGCGCAGCCGGACGCCGACCTTCGCGCTGAGCGCGAGCAGGGTACGGCGGATCTCCGTCGGGTCCGCCACGTCGGCGTCGAAGGTCACCTCGGCGCCGATCGACTTGTCGACGTGTTCGGGACTGACCCGGCGCGGGTCACGCCCCCACGCCAGCTCGTGCAGGTGCGCCGCGGACGCCGCGCCCACCGCTCGGCGCAGCATGCCCACCGGGGCCTCGGCGAGGTCCCCCACGGTGGCCAGACCCAGCCGACGCAGCGTCTCGGCGGCCCGCTCCCCCACCCCCCACAGCGCGTCCACCGGGAGCGGGTGCAGGAAGTCGAGGACCTGCCCGGCGGGTACGACCAGCAGGCCGTCGGGCTTGGCCCGGGTGGAGCCGAGCTTGGCCACGAACTTGCTCGGCGCCACCCCGACCGAACACGTCAGTCCCTGCTCGTCGGCGACCCGCTGGCGGATCAGCCGGGCGATGGTGGCCGGCGGGCCGAACAGCTTGCGGGCGCCCCTGACGTCGAGGAACGCCTCGTCGAGGGAGAGCGGCTCGACCAGCGGGGTGACGTCCCGGAAGATCTGCATGACCGCCCGCGAGGCGGCCGAGTACGCGGCGAAGTTCGGCGGCAGGTAGACGGCGTGCGGGCAGAGGGCTCGGGCCCGGGAGGTCGGCATGGCGCTGCGCACGCCGTAGCGGCGAGCCTCGTAGCTGGCCGAGCTGACCACGCCACGCGAGCCCACGCCACCCACCACGACCGCGCGGCCGCGCAGCTCGGGTCGGGCGCGCACCTCCACCGAGGCGAAGAACGCGTCCATGTCGACGTGCAGGATGCCGCTGGCGGAGTCGTCGGCGTCCGGCCCGAAGCGCGGATCACCGCCTCGGGGCAACGACTGACTGCGGCCCATCGGTGCAGGTTATCCCCGAGGTACGACACCAGCACCGGCCGGCTGGCCGGACCGCGCCCCGGTCAACCCCGCACGACCAGCAGCGGCACGGTCAGCTCGGCGGCGGTGTCCGCCCCGTGGTACGCGACCAGCTTCGACACCTTCGGCGGTTCGGTGCGGCTGGCCAGGACGGCGTACGTGTCGTTGCAGGTCACCACGACGTCACCGATCCGGCCCAGGTGCTCCTCGGGCACCGGCCCGAACCAGCCGGTGGCGACCACCTCCGCGCGGGTACGCACCCGGGCCGCGTCGCCGAGCACCGCCGACCAGGCGGCCACCACGTCGTCCACCGCTCCCGGCTCGGTGTGCAGGTAGCGCACCCGGGCCTCGCCGGCAACCACCCGCAGGCCGTCGCGCAGCCGTGGATCGGTGTCCAGGTCGAAGCGGTGCGCGACGGGGATGTCGAGTTGCCCGTGGTCGGCCGTGACCAGCAGCGCCGCGTCCGGCGGTAGCCCGTCGACCAGCCGGGCGAGCAGCAGGTCCACCTCTGCGGCGGCGCTTCGCCACGGCGCCGAGTCGACCCCGCTGAGGTGCCCCTGCCGGTCGAGGTCGGGGTGGTAGCCGAAGACCAGGGTTGGTCCGTCGCCGGCGGACAGCGCGGCGCGCATGGCGGTGGCCAGCTGGTCCGCGCCGGCGGCGCCCCGGAAGTCGCCGCCCCGGTTGGCGGCCAGGGTCAACCCGCTGCCGCCGTACTCCGGCCGGCTCACCACCGTCGTCGCCACCCCGGCGGCCCGGGCCCGTTGAAGCTGGGTGGGCACCGGCTGCCAGCGCAGCGGCGACGGGTCGGCGGCCCAGTCGGTGTGGGTGAGTACCCGGTCGGTGCCGGGCACCCGCACCGTGAAGCCGAGCACCCCGTGCGCGCCGGGCGCGACGCCGGTGCCCAGCGTCACGAGGCTCGTCGGGGTGGTGGACGGGAAGCCGGCGACGAGGGGCCGACCCACCGTCGCGGCTAGCCCGGCGAGCGTCGGCGCGTACGGGGCGGCGGTCGGCACCTGGTACCAGCCGAGCCCGTCGACGAGCAGGACGGCGATCCGGCGTACCCCGGCCAGCGCGGGCGTCAGGCCGAGCGGGTCGGGCGAGCCGGGCACGCCCAGTACGGCGAGCGCGCTGGGCAGCACGTCGGCGATCCGTCCGCCGGTTCGATCGGGTGCGAGGACCGCCAGCGGCGGGTCGAGGCCGGTCACCGGACCGCTGGCAGCCGGTGTACGCCCGTCGGCGGTCAGCTCGGGGCCGGACGAGCCGGCCGACGTACCCCCGTCGACGGGCCGGACCGGACGGGTCATGCCGGTCGGCGGGCGAACAGGTGCAGTTGGGCGGCCAGATCCCGGTAGGGGGGCTGAGCGGCCAGGGCCAGTTCCAGCTCGACCAGGGCCGCGGGCTGCCCGTCGGAGACGGCGGCCGGCAGCAGGTCGGCAAGCACGCGTACCCCGTGGATGTCCTCGACCTCCAGCCCGGCGGCGGTGAGCAGCGCGACGGCCTCGGGGGCGTCGTAGCGGCGGCGCAGGGTGTCGCGCGGCCCGGCGCTGCCGGCCGGGTCGGCGGCCACCGACGCCGCGACGTCCAGATGCCCGTTCATGGCGCGGCCCAGCACGGCCGCCGCACGGCCGGCTACCAGCACGCTTGCCGCGCCGCCGGGGCGCAGCGCGGTGGCCAGCGCGGCGACCACCGGCGTCGGGTCGTCGACGACCTCCAGGACTGCGTGGCAGAGCACCAGGTCGACCCCGGCCGGCTCGACCAGCCCGGCGAGGGCGTCGCCGTCGCCCTGCACGGCGACGACCCGATCGGCGACCCCGGCCTCGGCGGCCCGGCGGGTGAGCGCGGCGAGCGCGTCGGGGCTGGCGTCGACCACGGTGACGCGGTGCCCGGCCCGGGCCAGCGGGACGGCGAAACCGCCGGTGCCCCCGCCGATGTCCAGCACGGTCAGCTCGGCGTCGCCGCGCCGGTCCAGCTCGGCGCGCAGCACCGACCAGATCACGGCGGTACGGGGGGTCAGCGGCGGCGCGGCGAACCGGCCTCGGGTCTGCTCCACCCGGTCGAGCCTAGTGGTCAGGACTGGGTGCCCTCGACCGCGTCCTCAGCCCGGGATCGACGCTCGTTGGCGACCGGACCGTTTGTCACCTCGTACTCGCGGGGGTCGGTGAGGTGCGACGGCATCCAGCCGGCACCCAGCCGGGTCCGCCGGACGTTGGCGATTCCGCCACCGGTGTACGCGTGGTTTCCCATCACTTGTCAGTCCCCCTCACGGATCACGGGCCGCTCTGCCCGCTCAGGACGAGTCTCCCGCTCCGCGGCGACAGAAACCGTAATGTGGATCACTGTTCAGCGGAAGTCGCGGGAGGCGGGACTGACCGGCGGCTCGATGGCGTCCAACCGGTCGGCGACCAGGTTGGTCACTCCCTCGTGGCGTTGCAGTCGTCCCCGGACCACCAGCGCGGCGCTGGTGCGGGCCACCCGCCGATAACGCTGCCACAGACCCGGCGAACAGGTCACGTTCAACATCCCGGTCTCGTCCTCCAGGTTGAGGAAGGTCACCCCACCAGCGGTCGCCGGGCGCTGTCGATGGGTGACGATGCCACCGACCCGGATCCGCTGGCCCGGCTCCACCCGGCCGAGCCGGGCGATCGGCACCGCCCCCAGCACGTCGAGCTGCCCCCGGATGAACCGGGCCGGATGGCTCTCCGGCGACAACCCGGTGGCCCACACGTCCGCTACCAGCCGATCCACGGCCTCCATGCCGGGCAGCGTGGGCGCCGTCGCGCCGGTCACCGTGCCGGGCAGCCGGCCCGGTCGGTCCTGGGCCGCCGCGCCGGCGGCCCACAGCGCCTCCCGCCGGGTCAGCCCGAAACAGGCGAAGGCGTCCGCGGTGGCCAGCGCCTCCAGCTGCGCGGCGGTCAGTCCGACCCGCCGGGCCAGATCCGGCATGTCACGGTACGCCCCACCGGCCGTCCGCTCGGCCTCGATCCGCTCGGCCACGTCCGATCCGAGGGTACGTACGCTGGACAGCCCCAGTCGGACGGCCGGACCGCCCAGCCCCCAGGCGTGCGGCGGCTCCCCCGGCTCGCTGCCCCACCGGGTGTCCGGGGTGGACTCGAGCACCGCCAGAGCACCGCTGGCGTTGATGTCCGGGCGGCGGACCTCCACCCCGTGCCGGCGGGCGTCGTCGACCAGGGTCTGCGGCGAGTAGAAGCCCATCGGCTGGGCGTTGAGCAGCGCCGCCAGGAACGGGGCCGGGTGGTAGCGCTTGAGCCACGAGCTGGCGTACACCAGGTAGGCGAAGCTCATCGCGTGGCTCTCCGGGAAGCCGTAGCTGGCGAACGCGGTGAGCTTGCGGTAGACGTCGTCGGCCAGCTCGCCGGTGATGCCCCGCTCGGCCATCCCGGCGTAGAGCCGGTCGGCGATGCGGGTCATCCGCTCGACCGACCGTTTCGCGCCCATCGCCCGGCGCAACTGGTCGGCCTCGGCCGCGTCGAAACCGGCCAGGTCGATGGCGAGCTGCATCAACTGCTCCTGGAACAGCGGCACCCCCAGGGTCTTCTCCAGCGCGTTACGCATCAACGGGTGGGCGAAGGTCACCGGCTCCTGACCGTTCTTACGCCGGATGAACGGGTGCACCGAACCGCCCTGGATCGGGCCGGGACGGATCAGCGCCACCTCGACCACCAGGTCGTAGAACTCGCGGGGCTTGAGCCGCGGCAGGGTGGCCATCTGGGCGCGGCTCTCCACCTGGAACACCCCGACCGAGTCCGCCCGGCAGAGCATGTCGTAGACCTCGGGATCGTCAAGCGTCATGTCGCCGAGATCCAGCCGGGACCCGATCATGTCGTAGCCGTAGTGCAGGGCGGAGAGCATGCCCAGGCCGAGCAGGTCGAACTTCACCAGGCCCACGGCGGCGCAGTCGTCCTTGTCCCACTGCAGGACGCTGCGTCCGGGCATCCGCCCCCACTCCACCGGGCAGACCTCGATCACCGGACGGTCACAGATCACCATCCCGCCCGAGTGGATACCCAGGTGCCGGGGGAACGTCTGCAACTCGTTGGCGTACTCCACCACCTGCTCCGGGATGCCCTCGACGTCGACCGTGGCGACCGAACCCCACCTGTCGATCTGCTTGCTCCAGGCGTCCTGCTGACCGGGTGAGAAGCCGAACGCCTTGGCCACGTCCCGCACCGCGGACCGGGGCCGGTAGGAGATGACGTTGGCGACCTGGGCGGCGTGCTCCCGGCCGTAGCGGGTGTAGACGTGCTGGATCACCTCCTCCCGCCGGTCGGACTCGATGTCCACGTCGATGTCCGGCGGGCCGTCCCGCTCCGGGGCGAGGAACCGCTCGAAGAGCAGCCGGTGCCGGACGGCGTCCACGTTGGTGATCCGCAGCGCGTAGCAGACCGCCGAGTTGGCCGCCGAGCCCCGGCCCTGGCAGTAGATGTCCTTCTCGCGGCAGAACGAGACGATGTCGTAGACCACCAGGAAGTAGCCGGGGAAGCCCAACTCCTCGATCATGTTCAGCTCGTGGTCGAGCTGCGCGTACGCCGCGGGGTGCGCCTGCGGCGGACCGTAGCGCTCCCGGGCGCCGTCGGCGGTCAGCTTGCGCAGCCAGCTCATCTCGGTGTGCCCCGGCGGCACCGGGTACGCCGGCAGCTGCGGCGCGACGAGTTGGAGGTCGAAGGCCAGTTCGGCGCCGAACTCGGCGGCCCGCGCCACCGCGCCCGGGTACGCGGCGAACCGCGCCGCCATCTCCGCGCCGCTGCGCAGGTGGGCGGTGGCCGCCGCGGGCAACCAACCGTCGATCTCGTCCAGGCTGCGCCGGGCCCGCACCGCGGCGACCGTGGTGGCCAACCGCCTCCGGCCGGGACTGGCGTAGTGCACGTTGTTGCTGGCCACCGTCGGCAGCCCGGCCGCGGCGGCCAGCTCGGCGAGCGCGTCGTTGCGGTCGGCGTCGACCGGATGACCGTGGTCGGTCAACTCCACCGCCACCGTCTCCGCGCCGAAGAGCGCAGTCAACCGGTCCAGCTCGCGGGCCGCCGCGTCCACCCCCTCGGTGAGCAGCGCGCCCGGCACGTGCCCCTTGCGGCAGCCGGTCAGCACCAGCACGTGGTCGCGCAGCTCGGCGGCGACCTCCTCCAGCTCCCCGTAGACCGGGCGGCCCTTCTCCCCGCCGCGTAGCTGGGCGCGGGCGATGGTGGTGGCCAGCCGGGCGTACCCCTCATGGCCGTGCGCCAGCACCAGCAGGTGCGCGCCGTGCGGGTCGGGTTCGCCGTTCTGCGGGCCCGGTAGCCCGAGGGACAGCTCCGCGCCGAAGATGGTCGGCAGGCCCAGCGTACGGGCCGCCTCGGCGAACCGGACCACCCCGTAGAAGCCGTCGTGGTCGGTGACGGCCAACGCGGTGAGCCCCAACCGGGCCGCCTCCTCGGCCAACTCCTCGGGGTGGCTCGCGCCGTCGAGGAAACTGAAGTTGGTGTGCGCGTGCAGCTCGGCGTAGGGCACCACGCCGTCGGGACGGGCCAGCTCCGGCGGCTCGTACCGCTCGCGGTGGCGACTCCAGGCCGGCGAGTCACCGCCGTCGGCGTCCACGGCGAGCGGATCCACCACGTGCAGGTGCCGCTCGGCGCGCGGCCGTCCGCCGCCGGCCCGGCCGGAGAGCACGCTCTCCAGCTCCGACCAGGGCATCTTCGGGTTGTGAAAACTCATCCGGCCACCCCGGCCACCCCGGCGGCGCTGGCGGCGCTGGTCCGTCCGACGCTGGCCGAGACGTTCCAGGCGTCGCTGGCGTTGGCGTTGGCGCTCCCCGCCCGCGGCGAGAGGTGCGATGAGCGTGATGACTCACAGGCATCAAGATGCCGGTGAGTCATCACGCTCATGAGGACATCTGCTCTCCGGCCAGCGCCGGGCCGGCCAGCGCCGGGCCGACCAACACCGGACTCGCCGACACCGAGCCCGCCGACGCCGCGCCAGGCGACGCCGCGCCAGGCGACACCGGTCAGGGGCCGATCTGACTCAGTCATAGATCGCCTCCACCAGCCACTGCCCCGACTCCACGGCGAGCAGCAGAGCGGCACCGTCGGCGAGGCTGACCTGGAACCGGGCCCGGCGGTGGGCCTCGGCCGGCGCCCACCAGCGCTCGTCCACCGGCCACGGCCCGGCCCAACCCACGATCTCCGCCGGCTGACCGGCGCCGACCACCAGTCGGGCCGGTGGGGCGCTCACCGCCAACCGCGCGCTGATCACCACCGGCTCGCCGGCGGCGTCGTGCACGGTCGCGGCGAGTGGGCTGGGCAGCACCACGGCGGGCGCGGGCGGCGGCAACCGACCCGGCCACGGCGGAATACCCGCACCCATGCCTGCGCCCGCACCCATGCCTGCGCCTGCGCCGGTGTCCGCACCGGCACCAGTACCCATGCCCACGCCGGCGACGGCCGGTGGGCCGGGTCGGGTCGGGAGCCGCTCGTCGCCCCACGGCACGAGGCGCACCTGGTCGGCCGGAGAACGCCCGCCACCGAGCACCGCCGTGACCACCGCCTCCGGGCCGAGGATGCCCTGTACGCGGCTCAATGCCCGGTGCGCCCGCTCCCGCTCCTCGCCGGTCTCCCCCCAGAGGCCGGTCTGCAGGCCGGCCTGGGCGACCACCCCGTCCGGGATCAGCCGCAGTCGGATGATCCCGGACGTCGGGCGGGCCGGGCGGGCGCCGGCGCGACCGCTGCTGCCGGAGAGCCAGCCGTCGAGCTGCCAACGCACCCGGTCGGCGATGGCGGCGGCGGTGAGCAGACCGTCGTGCCGCCACACCCGGTGCAGCTCCTGCCCGTGCTCGGTAACCGCCTCGATGCCGAGTCGGGTGCAGGCCAGCCCGTGCCCGGCGAGCCGGGCGTGCAACTGCTCGGCCAGGGCACGGGCGGCGAACGCCGCCGCGTCGACCCGGTCGATCGGATCGTCGTACCCGGCGGTCACCGTCAGGTCGGCCGGCGGCTGCCGGACGGCGAGCGGGCGGTGGTCCCGGCCGGCGGCCAGCCGGTGGGCCAGCGCGCCGTCGAACCCGAAGCGGGCCAGCACGTCGCCGGCCGGTAGCGCGGCGAAGTCACCGAGGGTCCGCACCCCCAGCCGGCGCAGCAGGTCAGCCAGCGCGGACCGACCGAGCGCCTCGACCGGCATCCCGGCCAGGAACGCCGGCGTCCCACCCGGCGCCACCACCCGGCCGGTGCGGGCGGCCAGCCCCGCGGCGAACACCCCGTCGGCGATGCCCACCTGGCTCTCCACCAGACACGACTGGGCGACGTGCTCGATGAGCCGTTCGGCGGCCGCCTCCTCACCGCCGAGGTAGCGACTCGGGCCCCGGGCGGCAACCGCACAGGCGCCCGGCCGGACCACCTCGACACCGGCCACCAGTTCCTCCAACGCGGCGACCACCGGCTCGAACGCCCGGGCGTCCCGGCCAGGGTCGTAGTCCACGACGGTGAGCTGCGGGCAACGACCCTGCGCCTCCCGCTTGCGCAGCCCTCGGCGTACGCCTTCGGCGCGGGCCCGCTCGGAGCACGCGACCACCCGGTTGGCGTGCAGGACGGCGACCGGGCCGGTGGCTGGTATCCCGTCGACGATCTCGGCGGCGAGCACCGGCCAGTCCGGGCACCACAGCAGCAGGGTCCGGGTCGGCGAGCCGGTCACCCCGACCCGACCAGGGCGAGCGGCCCGGACGGTCGGCCCACGGTCGATCGCACCGTCCGGGGAATGACGCGGGTGAGCTCGGCGTCGGGGAGCCAGACCTTGATCTCCTTGGGGCGGGCGGCTGCTCCCCGCCCGCGCGCCGACACGGTGACCTCCCGGCGGCGCAGCCGCCCCCGACCCTGACCGAGCCCTTCCCAGACCCCGCGGACCACCTGCAGCGTCACGTCCGCGCCGTCCCACCGGCCGTACGGGACGAGCACGCTGCCGCGCTGCCGGGCCCGGGCGGCCAGCCGGGTGGCGACCGAGGCGGAGACCGCGGCCGGTACGGCGGTGACCACGACGTCCACCCCGTCGATCAACGCGGCGACCACGGTGGCCCACTCGGGACCCGGATTCGGCACCAGGGCGAGCCGGTCCAGGGAGATGCCCAGCTCGGCCGCCGCACCCGCGCCGAACGTCGGCACCCCGACCACCGCACACCACGAGCCGGCCCGGGACGCCTCGGCCAGCAGTGCGAGCACCAGCGAGGTACCCCCACTGCGGCGGGGCTGACCGGCAGCGACAGCGATCGTGCTGCCCCGGCGTAGACCCCGGTTGGGCAACAGGCCGGTCAGCTCAGGCGTCACCGGTAGCACGCGGTGGCCGCCCACCGGATCGGGCGCGCTCGCTGGGCGTACCAGATCGGCCAGCGCGGCGGAACCCACCACCATGCGGCCCGCCATTGGACCAACCCCCCGTCGTTGCTGTGGAACAGATCAGGCCGCACCGTGACGCCGGCCGCCCGGCTTCCCTTCCAGGCGGCCGGCGTCACGGCGGTCTCACGCCGCGAGGCCGTCCAGGGCTGGTTGGTGTGCCACGCCGAGCGCGGTCTCCACCACCGTGACGAACTGTTCGGCGGCGCGGAGCAGGTCATCGGCCTCCCGGGCGCTGACCACCCGGGGGATGCCGGCTTCGGCGGCGGCTCGCTTGCTGGCCCCGGCCGCGAAGAACCGGGCCCACTCGTCGAGCTCGGGGGCGACGGCGCAGAGCAGGACCCAGACGCTGGTGATCCGGTTGCGCCGGCTCGGGGCGGGACGGGCCCGGGCGGCGAGCAGGGCGGCCGCCGCGCGCAGCGCCGCCAGGTGGGCGGCCGCGTAGCGCAGGCCGTCGGGTCGGGTCTGGCCGGCCTCGACCAGCCCACGGCGGGCCAGGGTGAGGAGCTGGGCAGGGGTGCGGTGCGGCAGCACGTGCGCCGGCACCGTCGGTGCCTGAGCCGGGTTGGTCGGCATGGACTGTCTCCTCCACGTGGCCGGGGTGTCGGTCGGGGCGGTGGTGCCGCCGACGAGACGCCGAGGTCGGGTGGGTGCGGAGGAAGACGCACCAGGGGTGGCCGGCCGGGTGTGGATGCTTCCCCACACCACACCCGGCCGGCGTACCGGCGGGTTCGTCGCCCGCCGCCCGGGGGTCGTGGGCGGCGGGCGACGCTCCTGCCTGATGGGACCGGGCTCGCGACTGCCCGGAAACCCAGGTGCGGCCCGCGGAGCCGCACCGGCCGGAACTGGCGCCGCGAAACACCGCGCTCCGGCTGGTTGGAACGAGCGTTCGAGACAATCGAACACTCGTTCTAACTGCTGCTGACAGTACACCTCCCCTCCGACGAAAATGCAACGTGTGACGCGCCAGGACTCGCCGTGACGTGTGCCGACGTGAACCGGCGCACACAGACCGGGAAGAATGACGGGATGCAGCCACACCCGAACGTACGGGCGGTGCAGGACGCGCTGGACGGCGCCGGCGCGCTCGACGACGCCGGTCAGCCCAGCACGGTCCGACTCCTGCCCGACGCGGTGCACACCGCGGTAGCCGCCGCCGAGACGCTCGGCGTCGAGGTGGGCCAGATCGCCAACTCGCTGATCTTCGACGCGGACGACGCGCCGCTGCTCGTGCTCACCTCCGGCGCGCACCGGGTGGACACCGCCGGTCTGGCCGCGTCCATCGGCGTCACCCGGCTGCGCCGGGCCACCCCGGAGTTCGTCCGCGAGCACACCGGCCAGCCGATCGGCGGGGTCGCCCCGCTCGGGCACCCTCGGGCGCTGCGCACCCTGGTGGACACGGCGCTGGCGACGTACCCACAGATCTGGGCGGCGGGCGGCGTGCCGCAGGCGGTCTTCCCGACCACCTACGCCGAACTGCTGCGCGTCACCGCCGGCATCCCGGCCGAGGTGGCGTGAGCGAGCGAAGCGAGCGAACCAGCCGGCACAGCAGCGATGCGCTCGCGCCGCCGCGAAGCGGTGGCGTGAGCGAGCGAACCAGCCGGCCCAGCAGCGCCGTACCGGAGCTGGTCACCCTGCACGTGTGGCGGACCGCCCGGAGCGCGCTGCCCCGGGCGCTGATGAGGATGGCGGTGGATCCGCGTCGGCTGCGCGCCCTGCCGGGCGTCCGGTTCGGCAAGCTGCTGGGCACCGGGACGGGCACCGGCTTCGGCCCGGGTGACGCCGACCTCACCAGGTGGGCGACGCTGACCGTCTGGGACTCCCCCACCGCGGCGGCCGGCTTCGACGACTCGCCGGTCGGGCGGGCCTGGGCGCGCATCGCCCAGGCGCAGGTCCGGGTCGACCTGCGTCCGCTGAGCAGCCGTGGCGAGTGGTCGGGCGAGCGGCCGTTCGGCGAACCACCGGGCGGTCGGGTGGCCGGGCCGGTGTTGGCGTTGACGCGGGCCCGGTTGCGGGCACGTCGGGCGGCCACCTTCTGGCGGGCGATCCCGCCGGTGGCGGCGGCCCTGCGCGACGCGCCGGGGTTGCTCGCCCGGTTCGGCGTGGGCGAGGCCCCGTTGGGCTGGCAGGGCACGGTCAGCGTGTGGCGCGACCCGACGGACCTGGTGGCGTTCGCGTACCGTCACCCGGAGCATCGGGCGGCGATCATGCGAACCCCCACCGCGGGTTGGTACGCCGAGGAGCTGTTCGCCCGGTTCGAGGTACGTGACGTGGTCGGCGACCGGACGGTCCTCGGGTGGGTCGCCGACGACGGCGACCAGGCGACAGGGAAGGGTGGACGGGCATGAGGTTGGTGCGCTGGACGCCGGACGACCTCGTCCGACGACTGGACGATGTGGTGGCCGTCTACGGCGAGGCGATGGGGTACCGCACCGACCTGTTGGAGGCCCGGCGCGGCTACATCGCCACCCACGTCCGCCGGCCGGGGTTCCGGGCCGTGGCCAGCCTGACCAGCGAGGGTCACCTCGCCGGCTTCGGGTACGGCTATCTGGGCAGCGCCGGCCAGTGGTGGCACGACCAGGTGCACCGGGCGCTGGACGGCCCGACCCGCAAGCGCTGGCTCACCCACTGCTTCGAGGTGGTCGAGCTGCACGTCCGCCCGCCCGCGCAGGGGCACGGCCTGGGCGCCGGCCAGTTGCGGGCGCTGCTCACGATGGCCGAGGGCGACACCACGCTGCTGTCCACCCCGGAGGCGGAGGAGCAGACCTCGCGGGCCTGGCGGCTGTACCGGCGCTTCGGCTTCGTCGACGTGCTGCGCGACTTCCACTTTCCGGGTGACGAGCGGCCGTTCGGCGTACTCGGTCGGGACCTGCCGCTCGATCCCCCGGCGTCATGACCCGGCGGATCTCCTGGACGCTGCTCGGCGTCCTGGTGTTCGCCCAGATCTGCTACCCGCTGACCACCGGCGCGACCCGGGCCGGGCTGACCGTGGCCACCGTCGTGCTCGGCTGGCTGCTCTCGGTCGGTCACGCGCTGCTCAGTCGGGGCCCCCGGGTGGCGGCGGCGTTGGTCGCGGTGGCCACCGGCGGTGGGTTCGCGATCGAGGCGATCGGGGTGGCCACCGGTGTGCCGTTCGGCAGCTACGACTACTCGGGCGAGCTGGGTCCCAAGCTGGCCGGCGTACCGCTGATCATCCCGCTGGCCTGGACCTGGATGGCCTGGCCGGCCTGGCTGGCCGCGGTCCGCCTGACCGGCGGCGGCACGGCAGGTGGTGGCACGACGGCCGGGCGGTGGGTGGGCAGGATCGCGCTGGCCGCGCTGGGGCTGGCGGCGTGGGACCTCTTCCTCGACCCGCAGATGGTCGCCGAGGGCTACTGGGTCTGGCGTGACGCCACCCCCGCGCTGCCCGGCCTGACCGGCATCCCGGTCAGCAACTACCTGGGTTGGCTGCTCTTCGCGGTGCTGCTGATGAGCGCGCTGCGCCCGCTGGCCGGTCCGACCGCCGAACGCACCGACCGGCGGGACCACCCGATGGTCGCGCTCTACCTGTGGACGTACTTCTCCAGCATCCTGGCCCACGCCGTCTTTCTGGACCTGCCCGCCTCGGCGCTCTGGGGCGCCGCCGGCATGGCGGTCACCGCCGTGCCGCTGACGGTGACGCTGCTGCGTGCCCGCCGGGACGGCGAGACCCGCCAGGAGGATCACCGGCCGGACCGTACCGGCGTCGACGCGACCCGATGACCGTCCTGTCCGCCCTGCTGTCCGTCCTGCTGGTCGCCGTCGCCGCGTTGACCGCGCACACCTGGGTCAACGCGGCCCGCTGGCTGCGCCGGCCCACCGACGCACCGGACGTGGTCGGCGAGTCGGTGGCCGTCCTGCTGCCGCTGCGCGACGAGGCCACCCGCGTCACGCCCTGCCTGCGCGCCCTGCTCGCCCAACGGGGCGTACCCGGGCTGCGCATCGTGGTCCTGGACGACGGGTCCACCGACGGCACCGCCGACGTGGTCCGCGCGGTGGCCGGCGACGACCCCCGGGTCACCGTGCTCACCGGGGTCGCCCCGCCACCGGGCTGGCTGGGCAAACCGCACGCCTGCTGGCAGCTCGCCACCCGGGCCGCCCCGGAGGCCACCGCGCTGGTCTTCGTCGACGCCGACGTGGTGCTCGCCCCGCACGCCGTCGCGGCGGCCGTCACCGAGTTACGCGCCGCCGGCGCGACGTTGCTGTCGCCGTACCCCCGGATCGTGGTGGCGACGGCGGCCGACCGGCTGGTCCAGCCGTTGTTGCAGTGGCTCTGGCTGACCTTCCTGCCGCTGCGGGCGATGGAACGCTCGCCGCGGCCGTCGCTGGCCGCGGCGGGCGGCCAGTTCCTGGTGGTGGACCGGGCCGGCTACACCGCCGCCGGCGGGCACGCCGCGGTCGCCGACAAGATCCTGGAGGACGTCGAGCTGGCCCGCGCGGTCAAGCGGGCCGGCGGTCGGATCGCCCTGGCCGACGGGTCGCGGCTGGCCACCTGCCGGATGTACGACGACTGGCCGCAACTGCGCGACGGGTACTCGAAGTCGCTCTGGGCGTCGTTCGGGCACCCGGGCGCGGCGGCGGCCGTGGTGGCGGCGCTGCTGCTGCTCTACACCGCCCCGCCGCTGGTCGCGCTGGGAGGGCTGGTGGCCGGCGCGCCAGGGGTGGCCGCCGTGGGCCTGGCCGGCTACCTGCTCGGAGTCACCGGGCGGGCGCTCACCGCCCGCGCGACCGGGGGCCGGTGGTGGCCCGACGCGCTCGCACACCCCGTGTCGGTCGTGGTCCTCGGCTGGTTGACCCTGCGGTCGTACCATCTGCGCAAGCGACGCCGCCTCACCTGGCGGGGCCGTCCGGTCAGCTAGGGAGGGCACGGCATGGCGCGGATCGTGGTCGTCGGCGCCGGGATGGGTGGCCTCGCCACCGCCGCCCGGCTGGCCGCCACCGGACATCAGGTGACCGTCTTCGAGGCGGCCGACGCGGTCGGCGGCAAGCTCGGCCGGTACGCGCACGACACCCCGGCCGGGACGTTCCACTTCGACACCGGGCCGAGCCTGCTCACCCTCCCCGAGGTGTTCCACGACCTGTTCGAGGCGACCGGGGCGAAGCTCGACGAGTACCTGGACCTGGTCCCGCTGGACCCGATCGTCCGGCACGTCTTTCCCGGCGGCGGCCCGACCCTTGACTCGTGCGCCGACCCGGCGGAGTTCGCCGCGCGGATCGGGGCCGCCTTCGGTGACCGGGCGGCGGCCGACTGGCAGCGGCTGTGGGGCCGTGCCGAACGGGTGTGGCGCGCCTCCGAGCGGGACATCCTGCGCCGCACCGTCGACTCCCCCCGCGACCTCGCGTCGCTGGCCTGGCGGCTGGGCGACCTGGCCGCCATCGCGCCGGGCCGCAGCCTGCGCGGCCTGGGCCGCCGGCACCTGTCCGACCCGCGGCTGCGAATGCTGCTGGACCGGTACGCCACCTACACCGGCGCCGACCCACGCCGGGCCCCGGCGGCGCTGGTCGCGGTCCCCTACGCCGAGCTGGCCTTCGGCGGTTGGTACCTGCGCGGCGGGCTGGGCACGCTCGCCGACGCGCTGCTGACCCGCTGCCTGGACCTCGGCGTGGTCGTGCAGACCGACACCCGGGTCACCCGGATCGACGCGACCGGCGGCCGGGTACACGGGGTACGCCTCGCGGGCGTCGCCGCTCCGGTCCCCGCCGACGTGGTGGTGGCCAACGTGGACGCCCTCACCGTCTACCGTGACCTGTTGCCGCACCCGCGCCGGCTGGCCGGCCTGGCCGACCGCAGCCTCGCCGGTTTCGTGCTGCTGCTCGGCGTCTCCGGCGACACCGGGCTGGCCCACCACAACGTCTTCTTCCCGCGCGACTACGACGCCGAGTTCGACGCGGTCTTCGGCGACCCGGGTCGAGGCGTACGGGCCCGGCCGGCTGTCGACCCGACGGTGTTCGTCACCGTGGCCGACGACCCGATGGCCCGCCCGGCCGGGCACGAGGCGTGGTTCGTGCTGGTCAACGCCGCCCGGCACGGCACCACCGGTGGGGCGGTCGACTGGCGACGCCCGGGGCTCGCCGACGCGTACGCCGACCGGATCCTGGACGTGCTGGCCGAGCGCGGCGTGGACGTGCGGGACCGGCTGCTGTTCCGTGAGGTCCGCACCCCAGCCGACCTGGACACCGCGACCGGGGCGCCGGGCGGCACGATCTACGGCACCGCCGGCGGCCTGCTCCGCCCGGCCAACCGGGGCCCCGCGCACGGGCTGTGGCTCGTGGGCGGCTCCAGCCACCCCGGCGGCGGGCTGCCGATGGTGACCCTCTCCGCGCAGATCGTCGCCGACGAGATCGGCCCCGCCTGGTAGGTCGTAAGGAAGGGCACCTTACTAACGCCTGCGGTAGAGGAAGGGCCCCTTGCTAACGCTGCGGGAGATCAGCCGGCTAACGCTGCGGGAGATCAGCCGGCGTCGAGGAGCGCGCGGCGGACGGTGGACAGCAACTGCCCCAGCCCGAAGCCGGCGAGCAGCACCCAGACCGCGGTCGCCATGGTGATAGTGCCGGCGGCCAGGTCCGGCTGGATCAGACCGGCCAGCCCGGCGACCACCAGACCCGCCAGCGCGACCGAGACCCGGGTGGGTCGTTCGCCGACGGTCACCGCGCCGATCTCACGCATGCCGGCCAGGGCCGCGCGGGCCCGGACGTACTCGTGCAGCCAGGACAGCGCACCGGCCGCGACGACCAGCGCGCCGGGCGCGCCGACCAGCCAGAACGCCAGCAGCCAGGCCACCTCGCCGAGCCGGTCGGCCAGCGAGTCGTAGACGTAGCCGAGCCGGGTGGTGCGGTCGGTGGCGACGGCCACGGCGCCGTCCACACTGTCGGCCACGGCGGCGAGCAGCACGAACAACGCGCCGAGGAACGGGCCGTCGCCCGGCCGGGTCGCCAGCAACGGTACGCAGAAGCAGAGCAGCACCCCGACGACGGTGACCGGGGTGGGGCCGACCCGAAGCCGGCCCAGCACGTACCCGACGTGGTAGGCGAACCGCAGCCAGGCGCGTACCACCGGCGCGGCGACCCGTGGGTCGAACCCGCCGTGCAGCCGCGCCCACGCCGTGGCGTACTGGTCCCAGTTCAGCTGTGTGCCCACCTGGGGATCAACCGTCGTGCCGGGCATCAGGTGTCGCCGACTCCGCGTTCACACCCGCGCGCCGGCCTTGAGGTTCTGCCAGACCTCCCGCGTGGCGGTGGACCGGTTGAGGGTGATGAAGTGGATTCCGGGGACGCCCTCGTCCAGCAGCCGGCGGCACATCTCGCTGGCCTGCTCGATGCCGAGCTGGCGCACCGCCTCCGGATCGTCGGCCACCCGCTCGAAACGCGCCGCCAGCGCGGGCGGGAAGGGCGCCCCGGAGAGCTGCACGGACCGCTCGATGGTGCCGATCTGGGTCACCGGCATCACCCCGGCCAGGATCGGGGTGGCGCAGCCGGCGGCGGCCACCCGGTCACGCAGGCGCAGGTAGTCGTCGGCCTCGAAGAACATCTGGGTGATCGCGAACTCGGCGCCGGCCCGGCACTTGCGGACGAACTGCGCGGTGTCGCTGGCCACGTCGGGTGAACGGGGGTGCTTGTACGGGAAGGCCGCCACCCCGACGCTGAAGTCGCCGGAGTCACGGACCAGCCGGACCAGGTCCTCGGCGTAGTCGACGCCCTCGGGGTGCCGGACCCACTCGCCGCCGGGGTTGCCGGGCGGGTCACCGCGCACGGCCAGCACGTTGCGCACCCCCACCCCGGCGAGCCGCCCGATGACGTGTCGCAGCTCGGCCACGGAGTGGTTGACGGCGGTCAGGTGGGCCATCGGCAGCAGGGTGGTGTCGGTGGCGATCCGCTCGGTCACCGCCACGGTGGTGTCCCTGGTCGAACCGCCCGCGCCGTAGGTGATCGACACGAACGACGGACGCAGCGACTCCAGCTCGCGGATCGCCTGCCAGAGCAGTCGCTCCCCCGCCTCGGTCTTGGGCGGGAAGAACTCGAACGAGAACGTCGGCTGACGGTCACGGATGAGCGCCCCGATCGCCGGCTGCGGATTGGGGAGTACCGAGGGAAGACCGAGCGCCACGACCCGACTCTAGCGGGCGGCGCCACCGTGACCCAGAAGCTTCCCACCGTGCGCACGAGTCGACCGGTCCCGAACGCGGCGCGGCCGGGCGGGCAGAGTCGTCGTACCCCAGGGGTAGTAATGAGGGGCGCGGAAGAGGCGGCGGGGGGCGGCCGGTTCCGGCGTGGGGGTCACACAGCCGAGGTGCGCCCGGCCGTCGAGCGGCGGGGTGGCACCGCGTCGACGTCCCGCTGGGAGGGCCCGTGACCTCGTCTCCACCGCCGTACCGCACGCAGCTCGGGCCACTGCTGGTCCGGCATCGGCTGGCCCGGGGGTGGAGTCAGCGGCGCGCCGCCGCCGAGTTGTGCGCCGCCGCAGGTGTGCCGACGTTGAGTCGGAACGAGGTGTCCCGGTGGGAACGGCAGCGACGCGTACCCGGTGAATTTTGGCTCGGCTGGCTTGCCGTCGTGCTGGACGTACCGGCGGGGGTGCTCACCGAGGCGGCCGTGCGCGCCCGGCGGACCGGGCCGCCCACGACGGCCGGGTCGGGCCGACACGGCGCGGCCGGTGCGCGGCCGGGCGGGCGGACCGGGCCGGGCCGGGCCGGCGGGACTACGCGTGGCGGTGGGGCGCGGGCCGTGGCGAACCGCTAGCGTCGTGGCGTGACCCATGCTGCTCCCGTGTCCCCCGTCGACCGCGCCGGCCTGCGGCAGCGGGTCGACGAGGCGCTCACCGAGTTCCTGGCCGGCCAGCGGGCCCGGTTGACCCGAGTTGACCAGGCCCTCGTTCCGGTGGCGGAGGCGATCGAGGCGTTCGTGCTCGGTGGCGGCAAGCGCCTGCGTCCGGCGTTCGCGTACTGGGGATTCCGAGGCGCCGGCGGGGTGGACGGCGACGAGGTGCTCACCGCGCTCGCCGCGCTGGAGTTCGTGCAGGCCAGCGCCCTCATCCACGACGACCTGATGGACCGTTCCGACACCCGGCGGGGCGAACCGGCGGTGCACCGGCGGTTCGCCAGTCGGCACCGGGCGGCCGGCTGGGGTGGCGACGCGGACGGGTTCGGCGACGCCGCCGCGATCCTGCTCGGCGACCTGTGCCTGGTGTGGTCCGACGAGCTGCTGCACTCCGCCGGCCTGGACCTGCGGGCGCTGGCCCGGGCCCGGCCGGTCTTCGACGAGATGCGCACCGAGGTCACCGTCGGGCAGTACCTCGACGTGCTGACCCAGGCCACCGGGGACACCTCACTGGAGCGGGCCGGCAAGGTGGCCCGGTACAAGTCGGCGAAGTACACCGTCGAGCGTCCGCTGCTGCTCGGCGCCGCGCTGGCCGACGCGGGCGAGGAGATCCGGACGACCTACTCGGCGTACGGGTTGCCGTTGGGTGAGGCGTTCCAGCTCCGCGACGACGTGCTGGGAGTCTTCGGCGACCCGGCGCAGACCGGCAAACCTGCCGGGGACGACCTGCGCGAGGGTAAGCGCACCTATCTGGTGGCGGCGGCCGTGGAGACCACCGACGACGCGGGCCGGGAGCTGCTGCTCGGTCAGCTCGGCAACCCGGACCTGGACGAGCAGGGTGTGGCCCGTCTGCGCGAGCTGATCCACGCGAGCGGGGCCCTGACCCGCACCGAGCAGCGCATCGTGACGCTCACCGACACGGCCCTGGCCGCCCTGAGTGCCGTAGACCTGGACACCGAAGCCCGCCAAGCCCTGGTGGACCTGGCCATAGCCGCCACCCGCCGAGCCGACTAACCCCCTGCCTGTCCCCGTCCCCGTCCCACGCTGCGTCGATCTTGCACTTTCGGTGGCGACATAAGGGGCAGACCAGCCCATCACGGCAACACAAAGTGCAAGATCGGCGCAGCGTGGGCCTGGGGGCTTCCCCACACCACGCGGGTCGGTCAGAAGCCCAGGGCTTGGGCGCGGCGTTTGATCTCGCGGGCCTGGTCGCCGGAGAGGGCCGCGGCGGGAGTGTCGCCGGGGAGCGTGTCGTCCCGCTCGTAGAGCCAGCGCAGCGCCGCCTCGTCGTCGTAGCCGTTGTCGGCCAGCAGGTTGAGCACACCGGGCAGGTGTTTGAGGGCTGTCGCGTTGGCCACCAGGTCCGCGGGTATCCGGCGTACGCCGTCGCGGCGGACCGCCAACAGCTCCCGGTCGCGGATCATCTGGTGGACCTTGCTGATCGACACGTCGAGCCGCTCGGCGACGTCGGGCAGGGTGAGCCAGCCGGACGGGTCGGTGGGGCCGGCGAGCTCGGGGTCGGGTACGGATTCGGTCACCCGATCACCCTGCCACGCCGTCGGCGGCGGGAGCCATCGGCACCCCGCACGACCGGTCCGGGTCCGCGGGGCGGGCACCACCGGTGAGCAGCAGCTCAGGGCGGGCGGTCACGACGGGACGGACCAGGTGCGTCTCCGGGCTGTAGCATCCTGTTCAACTCTCACCCCCTGGACACATAGACTCCCTGCCGATGGACACACAGGTCGCCGACACGTTGCTGGGCTCGCTGATCGACGGGCGCTACCGCATTCGCGGTCGCGTGGCCCGTGGTGGCATGGCGACCGTGTACACCGCCACCGACGAGCGCCTCGAGCGCACCGTCGCAGTCAAGATCATTCACCCGACCCAGGCGCCCGAGGCGCGGGCCCGGGTCGCCAACTTCGTGGCCCGGTTCACCGACGAGGCCAAGACCATCGCCCGGCTGACCCACCCGAACGTGGTCGCGGTCTACGACCAGGGCACCCACGCCGGCCTGCCGTACCTGGTGATGGAGTACGTGCGTGGCCGCACGCTGCGCGACGTGCTGGCCGAACGACGCCGACTCAACCCGGACGAGGCGCTGGCCATCGCCGAGCAGATGCTCGCCGCGATCGCCGCCGCGCACCGGGCCGGCCTCGTGCACCGCGACGTCAAGCCCGAGAACGTCCTGGTCGCCGAAGCGCCCACCGGCGGTGTCGCCAACCTGGTGGACAGCGTCGTCAAGGTGGCCGACTTCGGGCTCGCCCGCGCGGTCGAGGCCAGCGCCGACGACGAGCAGGGCAACCAACTGATGGCCACCGTGGCGTACGTCGCCCCGGAGCTGGTCACCGAGGGTCGGGCCGATCCGCGTACCGACGTCTACTCCGCCGGCATCGTGCTGTTCGAGATGCTCACCGGTCGGGTGCCGTACGACGGGGGTCGTCCCGTGGACGTCGCCTGGCAGCACGTCGACCGGGACGTGCCGGCGCCCTCGACGCTGGTGCCCGGCCTGCCGCCGGCCCTCGACACCCTGGTGCAGCGCGCCACCCGGCGTGACCCGTCCGCCCGGCCCGCCGACGCCGGCGCGCTGCTGGCCGAGGTCCAGGTGGCCCGGGACCAGTTGGGCAACGTCAACAGCACCAGCACCGCCGTCCTGCGGCGGATCACCGACGAGCCGCCGGCCTCCCAGCCGACGATGATGGTCGCCGCGATCCGCCCGGCGCAACGGCCGACCTGGGCGCGGCTGCCCGAGGGCGGCGCGCAGGGCCCGGGTCGCCGGCGGGCCGCCCCGGAGCCCGCCGAGGGTCTGGCCGCGCGGTTCGCCGAGCTGCGCACCAGGATCCTGGGCACGTCCCAGGGTCGCCTGGCGTTCGCGGCCGTGGTCGTGGCGCTGGGCCTGGTGGCCGCGCTGGGTGGCTGGTGGTTCGGCGTCGGCCGCTACACGTCCGCCCCGCAACTGGTCAGCCTGAACAAGGCCGAGGCGCAGGCCCAGGCCGAGCGCGCCGGCCTGACCCTGGCGTACGGGGAGCCCCGCTTCGACGAGAAGGCCCCGAAGGACAGCGTGCTGGGGCAGAGCCCGGCGTCGTCGAGCAAGATCGTCAAGGGCGGCACGATCACCCTGACCCTCTCGCTGGGCCCGGAGCGCTTCCCCGTGCCGGACGTGATCGGCAAGGAGTACGAGCTGGCCGAGGCGGATCTGGTCAACGCCCAGCTGGTGGTCGCCAAGGGCACCGCCCGCTATGACGACACCCTGCCGGCCGGCGTCGTCCTGGACAGCAACCCGAAGGTGGGCGCCGAGGTCAAGCCGGGCACGAAGATCACGCTGATCCTGAGCCGCGGCCGGGCGCCGGTGACGGTGCCGAACCTGGTGGGCAAGAGCCTGACCGAGGCGCGCACCAAACTGGGTCAGCTCGGCCTGGTCCCGGTGGAGAGTTTCAAGGACTCCGACAAGCCCAAGGACGAGATCCTCGGCCAGAGCCCGGCCGACGGCGGGGGCGTGGAAAAGGGCACCGAGGTCAAGCTGGAGATCAGCAAGGGTCCGCCGCTGGTCGTGGTGCCCCGGGTGATCGACCTGCCCTGCCAGCAGGCCAAGCAGGTGCTGGAGAGCCAGGGCTTCCCGGTGACGGTCGCCGTCAACCCGAACGCCGTGGCCCGCATCCAGGCACCCGGGGAGAATTCGCAGGTGCCTCCGGGCACCCCGGTCGTCATCACGTGCTTCTGATGACGTCGATCTCGGCGCGGCCGGTGGGCGCGCACACCCCGACCTCCGGCGGGCTGGCCAGGGCCGCCCTGCCGTACCTGGACGCGACCGGCGCCGCGGCCGTGCAGGTGTACGTCTCCAACTCGCGGGGCTGGGCGCTGCCACCGGGCGACCCGGCGCAGGACGCGCTGTTCCGCGACGGCTGCGCCGAGCGGGGCATCCCGGCGTTCATCCACGCCTCGCTGCTGGTCAACCTCGGCTCACCCACCCCGGCAACCGTCGAGAAGTCGGCGCTGACACTGGCGCACGCGCTGCGCCGGGGCGTGGCCATCGGCGCGCGGGCGGTGGTGTTCCATGCCGGCAGCGCGGTCGACGAGGGGTACGCCGAGGAGGCGATGCGGCAGGTCCGTCGGGAGCTGCTGCCCCTGCTCGACTGGACGGCCGAGGCCGGCGGACCGATGCTGCTGGTCGAGCCGAGCGCCGGTGGCGGCCGTTCCCTCGCCTCGCGGGTTGAGCACCTCGGGCCGTACCTCGACGCGGTGGACCGGCATCCGATGCTCGGCGTCTGCTTCGACACCTGCCACGCCTGGGCGGCGGGGCACGATCTGGCCGCCGAGGGCGGCATGACCGCGACCCTCGACACGCTGGTGGCCTCCGTGGGAGCCGACCGGTTGCGGCTGGTGCACGCCAACGATTCCAAGGATCTGTGCGGTTCCACCCGGGACCGGCACGAGAACATCGGCAAGGGCACCATCGGCGAGCCGGCGTTCGCCGAGCTGATGGCCCATCCGGCCACCGTCGGCGTCCCCGTGGTGGTGGAGACCCCGAGCGAGAAGCAGCTGGGCCACGCGGCCGACATCGCCATCCTCAGCCGCCTGGCCCGTCATCCTTCCTGAGGTTCACCCACGGGTACGGCCGGTCGCCATCAGCCGTGCGCCGGTGTGGTGATGGCGAAGAACTCGTCGATGAGCCGGGCCGTCTGCACGTCCTGGTTGGTCCTGCCCAGCACGGCAGGCGCTTTGGCCGGCCCTGGGATGGTGTGCCCGCCACCGCGCACGGTGTAGAGCGCCACCGACGGGTGCCCGGGCTGCCGGTACTCGGTGCGTTCGATCGAGGTCGCGGCGTTCGCGGCCGGCAGTTTCGTGCTGGTGGGTTGTGCGGTGATGCCGTTATGGGCGGCGAAATAGGCTGCGGACTCGGGCGCGGACAGGTTGCGGCCGCCGACCTTGAAGGCCAAGCGCGCCCACCAGCTGTACGCACCACCGGCGTACGGGACGATCCGGTCCTTCGTGCCGTTGATCAGCAGGACCGGCATGGGCGCGGGTGACGCGTCGCCGAGCAGGAAGTTCTCGGGTGCCGGCATGGTCGCGGCGATCACCGCCGCACCGGCGATCAGCACCGGAGTTTCGTGGGCCAGGCGGATCACCATCTGGCCGCCGTTGGAGTAGCCGATCGCGTACACCCGCGCCGGGTCGATGTCGTGGCTGAGGGACACCTTCTCGATCAGCGCCCGAACAAAACCGACGTCGTCGCTGTTGTCGGTGCGGGCCGGGAAGGAACTCTCCCGCCGGGCGTCGTTCCAGTTGCCCTTGTGGCCGTCGAGGTAGACCACCACCGCCGCGCCGGTCTCGGCGAGCGCGTCGTAGGCCCGGCCGATGAACTTCCGGTGCTTGGCCCCGGTCTGTTTCGATCCGTGGAAGACGAGCACGAGACTGCGTCCGGGGTTGCCGTCCGCGGACCCGATGATCTCGTACGTCCGCCGGGCGCCGTTCACCGTGATGCTGTCGCGCATGCGGAGCCCCCTCAAGTGGATGGGTCATCCGCTCCAACGTAGCATAAGCGGATTAGTTATCCGTTACGCTCGTGTCGGTCGGTGAGACTCCGGACCTCTCGATCACGGCCTCAGGCTGCTGCCAGGATGCGGGGTAGGGCCCGCAGCGCGCGGTCCAGGCCCTCGTCGTCCAGGCCCAGGTGGGTGACCAGGCGAGCGGTCCGGGGGCCGAGCACCGAGATCAGTACGCCCTCCTGGCGCGCGGCGGCGGCCAGGGCGCGGGCGTCCAGCGCGTGCTTGGTCAGGTCCAGCGGAACGAGGTTGGTGCGGACCGTGGTGGCGAGCACCCCGAACGGCGCGACCGCCTCGGCGAGCCGGGCCGCCCTCGCGTGATCCTCGGCGAGCCGGTCGACGTGGTGCGCGAGCGCGTACCGGCCGGCGGCGGCGAGGATGCCGGCCTGGCGCATGCCGCCACCCATCCGCTTGCGGATCGTCCGGGCCCGAGCGATCTTCTCCGCGCTGCCCACCACCAGCGAGCCGACCGGCGCGCCGAGCCCCTTGGAGAGGCAGACGGACAGCGTGTCGAACAACCCGCCGTACTCGGTCAGCGACACCCCGTCGGCGACGTGCGCGTGCCAGATCCGGGCGCCGTCGCAGTGCAGCGCCACCCCCGCGTCGTCGGCGACGCCGCGCAGCTCTCGCAGGGTGTCCAGCGGGATCACTCCGCCGCCACCCCGGTTGTGGGTCTGCTCGACGGCGATCGCACGGGTGGGCACGGCGAAGAAGCCGTCCGGACGGATCATCCGGGCGACCACCTCCGGGTCGATGTCCGCGCCGACGGTCGGCCAGGTCCGCGAGGAGATTCCGCCGTACGCGGCGGCGGCCCCGATCTCGTACGTGACGACGTGCGCGTCCGCGTCGCACAACAGCTCCTCGCCGGGCGGCACGAGCAGTTGCAGGGCGATCTGGTTGGCCATCGTCCCGCTCGGCGCGAACAGCGCCGCCTCGTGGCCGAACAGCGCGGCGACCTCGGCCTCCAGCGCGTTGACGGTGGGGTCCTCGCCGTAGACGGGCCGCAGATCTGTTGCTGGCCGTGCCCGGTGAGACCGCAGCCGCAATGCTGACTGCGCTTCCGGCACACCACGCAGCCCAGATCCTGGAGTCCGTGGGCGACGTCGGTGCACTCGTTGGCCTGACGGCAATTGTGCCGAACAGCATGCTCGTCGCTGTCCTCGGCCGACTTCGCCCTGATCGCGCAGTCGCCATCTTTTCCGTGCTGCCGGACTCCACGGTGCGTTCGTTGCTGGCCGCTCTGCCGGGTCGGCGCTGCGCTGAACTCCTGGCGCCGTTGCCGATTCAGCGAGTGATGTCGCTCCTGAGCGAGGCGCAAGTTATCGAGGTGGCACCGCTATCACCGGTGGCACGCGCTGTGGAGATGGTGACCCGGCTGCCAAAGAGTTCGCTGATTCAGGCGACCGCGGTGTTGTCGGGCGAGACCGCCGCTGGGGTGCTGGCAGACCTTCCGGCCGCGACAGTCTCGCGGGCCCTCGACGCCATGTCCGACGAAATGGTGATCGAGACTGTGACCCATCTGCCCATCACCCTCGTCTGTGATGTGTTGGGCAGCCTGCCGGTGGATCTTCTCGGCACCGCTGTTGGTCGGATGCCGATCCGGAAAGCATCGCGGGTCCTGTCGCGGATCTCGCTTGACCTTGCGGCGGTCGTGGCGGAGGCGATGCCGGCCCGCCAGGCCGCCGACGCTCTTGAAGTGATGCAACCTTACGGCAGGTCGGCTGAGGTGATGCGCCGGATGACAGCCGAGAGCCGTCGGGGCGTCCGAGCTTGCATGCGCTGAAGCGCAATGATCTGGACGCGGCCTCAGCGGACGTACATGATCGGGGAGAGTGAATGGACGAGCAGTTGTTCGAATTGGCAACAACTGCGGGTAACGCCGTAGTCACCCTGCTGGCGACCGACGCGTGGCAGACGGCAAAGTCGGCCATGGTGTCGCTCTGGGGTGTTGCTCACCCACAGCGGGTCGAGGTGATCTCCGGTGAGCTCGACGATGCGCGCGCCGCGCTCCTGGCGGGCCGACGGTCAGATGGTCCGACTGTCGAGGAAGAGTTGGCCGGAGAGTGGAGGGGGCGTCTGCGACGGTTGCTCGCCGCTGATCCTGGTTTGGCGGACGAGCTCAAGCGGCTCCTGGACGAGCAGCTTGTGCCGGCAGCGCGCAACGCCGGAGTGGCCACGGTAAACCAGCGAGCCCGCGCAGAGGGTAATGCCCGCATATACATGTCGGGACGGGATCTGAGCGTTAACGAACGCTGAAGGCTGGTTGCCCGGAGGGCTCTTTGACTCCCGTCGATCAACCCGACGAGCGAATCATCGGTACGCCAAGGGACTGTACGCCTCCGGCTGCCAGTCGCCCACGATTCCATGCGGATGCCCACTTTTCCCACCGTCGCCATGATCGGGTCCGGGCCGAACAGGCTGACTTGCGCAGTGCGTAGGACGGACATCGGCCGGCGTGATCTCTGGGACGTGATCATGGTCGATCGGTCGGCGATACGCCGTCCAACTGATGGTCGAACCACGGGCAGCTCGACGGGGCCGCCGTGGCGCATACTGGCGGCGTGTTCACTCTCGCCCAGGCCCGGCACCTGGTGGCCACCCTGCAGCCGCGTGTCGACGAGCTGATCCGTGTCCGCGCCGACCTGGCCGAGCTGCGCGTCGACCTGGCCGACCACGGGGTCAGCGCGCTCGGTGGGCTGGCCGAGGTCAAGGGGCTGGAGGCCCGGCTGCACGGCATCGTCGACGAGCTGCACCAGCACGAGATCCAGGTCAAGGGCATCGCGCCGGTGCTGCTCGACTTCCCGGGCGAGCGCGAGGGCCGCGCCGTGCTCTGGTGCTGGCTGGAGGGCGACTCCGATGTGCGGTGGTACCACCGCGCCGAGTGCGGCTTCGCCGGCCGTCGCCCGCTCTGACCGGGCCGTCGTCCGCTCCGAGCTGGCCGTTGCCCGCTCTGAGCCGGCTGTCTTCCGCTCTGACCGGGCTGGTCACCCGTCGAGGACCGCGAACACCACCACGTTGTCCCGGTAGTGCCCACGCCGCCGGTCGAAGTCGCCCCCGCAGGTGACGAGGCGCAGCTCGGGCCCGGGTGTCGGACCGTAGACCGTGGCCGTCGGGAACCGGTCCTTGCGGGTGCGCAGCGACCCGGTCACCCGGAACGACAGCCACTGCCCGTCGCGCCACACCTGAACGCGGTCGCCGGAGCGCAGCTCGTCGAGCCGGGCGAAGACCGCCGGGCCGCGGCGCGAGTCCAGGTGCCCGGCGAGCACGGCCGGACCGGTGTCGCCGGGGGCGGGGCCGCCCCCGTACCAGCCGGCCGTGTCGAAGTCGGCCGGCGGGACGAGCGCGCCGGCGCGGTCCAGGCCCAGCACCGTGAGAGCGGAGTCGACGCCGATGCGCGGCACCCGTACCCGGGTGGGTGGACCCTGTGGTCGCGGCGACGCGGCCACCGACGGGCAGCCGTCGGCGCAGCCGGGGTGCCAGGTCGCGACCGGCGGCGGCCCGGTCGTCGCGAGCCCGACGCCGCTGCCGGCGGCCAGGCAGACCGCCGCGCCGGCCGCGACCAGCGCGGCCAGCGGCGCCCGACGGTCGCGGTGCCGTCGGATGGCGGGCCCGATGCTCACCAGGTGGTGCGCCGCCGCCGACGCCAGAGCAGCAGGCTCGCCACCACGGCCGCCGCGGCCACCGCGCCGGCCATCAGGGGGTACGCCCCGAGCCCGCGCCCGGCCGTGCCACCCGCGCCGGTCTCCACTCCACCCGCCGGTACGACGGTGCCGCCCTCGGCGTCCTGACGCAGTTCGGCGCTGAGCCCACCCTGCTTGTCGTCGAGGACCAGCAGCGAGTAGACCGCGCCGCCGGCGAGCCGTACCTCGGTGTCGGTGCTCGGACCGCCCGCGCCGGTCAGCCGCAGCTTCCAGGTGCCCGGCTCGACCTGTTGGTAGTCGGTGGTGGTGGCGAACTGCACGCCGTCGGCGATCCTCGGGCCGTCGGGGTCGGCCACGTCGAGGACGGGCGTGCGCACCGACGCCTGCACGACGCGCACCTTGGCCCGGCCCTGCGTGGGAGCGCTCAGGTCGTCGGTGAGCACCCGCAGCCCCAGGTCGGCGTGCCGCCCGACACCGGCCACCGTGTACGCGCCGCCACTTTGCACCGCGACCTCGGTGGTGAGCACCGGCGGCTCGCTGGCGGGCGTGCCGGCCTCGCGCATCGCCACCGCGTACCGGCCCGGAGGCAACTGGAGATAGTCGGAGACCACGCCGTAGCCGACGCCGGGAAAGACCCTCGGCTTCGCGGCGTCGGGGGCGGCGAGGTAGACGTCCACCGCCGGTGTGTCGGGGGAGAGGTGGGCCAGTCGGACGTACCCGACGCTGGCCGCGCCGGCCGACGCCGGGATCGCGGCAGCGAGGGAGGTGCCGAGCAGGAGCGCGCCGGCACCGGCCAGCAGCCGGCGGGACGCGGTACGAAGCGTGTGCATGTCGCCTCCGAGGCACGTTCGGTGAGCGGGCGGCAACCCACCGACAGAGTCCCGTGCGTGAGACTCGCGCGCAAGTTGTACACGCGATGTTTCTCCCCGCCGCGTCGTCGGCTGCGGCCCGTGCCGGATGCTGCCCGTGCCGGATGCTGCCCGTGCTGCGGGCCGCAAGATCGTGCTCGATCCAGGATGTAGTGGCCCCGGCGTCGGGAGGATGCCACTGGATCCATGATCGAGCGCGATCTTGCCGCTCGGCGAGGGGGTCTGCGAGCGAGGCGGGTGCTGCTAGCGCACCGCTAGGAAGCCGAACAGGTCCGGTACGCCGCCGGGACCCGACTCCGCGAATCGAACCGGTCGGAGGCCGGCGGACAGGGTCGCGTTGAGGAGATCGGCGAGCGGAACGTGCCACGCCCCGACCCGCGCCCGGACGCCACTGGTGTTCCAACTGTCGAAGCTGCGGGCCCGATCCGCGTAGCGCTCGTCCACCACGACGGCCGGGTGCCCACCCCGGTCGGCGAACGCGCCCACGAAGCAGGGGTGCACGCCCACGTGCACGAACCGCCCGCCCGGCCGCAGCACGCGCGCGACCTCGCGCAGCCCGAGCGAGTAGTCGGGCACATCGGTGCTGGCCAGGACGCACATCGCCGCCGGCAGCGACGCGTCGGCGATCGGCAGTGCGGTTGCGTCGCCCCGGGCTGCCGGCAACCTGTCGCGCGCGTGCCGCAACTGCCCACCGGACAGGTCCACACCCAGTGGCGTCCAACCCAGGGCGGCGGGCACGGACGCGTGCGCGCCGGTGCCACAGCAGATGTCGAGGCAGGGTCCGTCGCCCGGGCCGAGCAGGTCCGCCACGCTGGCGTGCACCCGCTGGCGATAGTCACGGCCGCCGGAGATGAAGTCCTCGTACCACTCCGCGTGAGTGTCGTACGCCGGTGTGCTCGTCGCTCCCATCCGCCGATGCTATGGACGAGGGTCTGCCGCGCGGCCCCAGATCTTCCGAGGGCAGAAGCGGCCGAGCTTCGCGGCAGGCTGCTACTCCGATTCGGCGACGAAAACGCCCTGTCCCTGTTGGCCGTAGACCAGGTTCCGCTGGTGCAGTTCGCGCACGGCTCGGTAGGCGGTCGACCGTGCCACGTTGTAGATCTCGCCGAGGTCCGAGACCGACGGCAGTTGATGGCCGGGCGGGTACTCCCCGGACTTGATTCTGCGCGCGATGTCGTCGGCGACGCGGAGGTAGTGCGGTGGCCTGGTAGGCATGATCGGCTCTCCTGGACTTCAGCGCAGATCATGCTTCCAGTCGGGACCGGGGCAGGACAAGTGACGACGCGACTCGACTGAACACAGTGAGAACTTGACTACACTGAGACAGTGGATACAGTGAGACAGCGGTCGGATGCTTCTGGACTTCAGCACCCCGAGGTTTTCGATCCACCCACCCTGGAAGGCGCGACGCATGGCCTCCGCCCTCCAGGGTGTGCAGCTCGTGACCTTGGAAAGGTGCGGACGATGGCGATCGACGAGCCGGTGTCCAGGGCGACCGAACTCTTTATGGCAAAGCGGGTCCTCGACGCTCACTGGGGCCGAGGGCCAGATCGACCCTGGCAGCCGGGCGGCTGCCTGGAGTGTCAAGGGCATCACGATTGTCCGCAGTTGGATTGGGCTCTCGAGATCGTGGCGGACGTTGCGTCTGTGCTCTTTCAGAAGTAGTGCCTTCGCCCGCCCGGTCGGGTCCGTGCTCGTCAGCGTCTGGGTCGGCGGGGTCGTCGCTCGTCTCGCGTCCGCCTATTCTCGGGCGATGCGGGATCGACGCGTGGCGTTGGTGTGGGCGGCGTTCGTCGTCGTCGCGACGGTGTCCTGTGTGCTCGTGTCGACCCGCGATGACCGACTCTCCGACCTGCACATCTACTACGGCGCACTGTCCGATCTGCACGCCGGCCGGCCGCTGTACGAGTACCGCGCCGCCAACGGCGGGCCGTTCACCTACCCGCCGTTCGCCGCTCTCGTGCTGGGGCCGATCACTCTCGTGGGTGAGGGCGTACTCCAGGGGATCTGGCTGGTCGCGACGTGCGCGGCGGTCGTCGCCGTCGCCGCGATGGTCGGTGTCGCGCTGAGCGCCGATCGGTCCCGCCGCCCGTTGGTCGTCGCGGTGGCCGCCACGGTTCTGATGCTCTCGGCGCCGGTGCAGAGCAACCTGCGGTTCGGGCAGGTCAGCATCTTCGTCGTGCTGTTGGCGCTGCTGGACGGCATGGGCGTCGTTCCGCCACGGCTGCGGGGAGTGCTCGTCGGGGTGGCGGCGGCGATCAAGCTGACGCCGCTGCTGTTCGTCGTCTACTTCCTCGCCACCGGGCGCTACCGCGACGCCGGGCGTGCCGCGGCGACCTTCGTGGCATGCGCCGGGCTGGCGGCGCTCGTGCTGCCCGGCGAGAGTTGGATCTACTGGACCGAGGCCGTCCGGCAGACCTCACGAATCGGCAACCTGGCCTCGCTGGGCAACCAGTCGGTGCACGGGATGCTGTTACGCCTCGGGGTAGACGAGGCGACCCTGCCCGTGCTGTGGGCCGCTCTGGTCGCGGTGATCTGCGGGGTGGCGCTCCTTCGCGCCCGCCAGTTGGCGGCGGGGGCCCGCCCTGGCCACGCCGCCGTGCTCGTGGGCTGCGCCACGGTGGCCGCGTCCCCGGTGTCCTGGACCCACCACCAGGTGTGGCCGGTGCTCGCCGCGATGCTGCTGGTCGGCGCGTCCGGCATCACCCAGCGGGTGGCCGGCGCGGCGCTGCTCGCCGCCATGGTCGTCTCGCTGGGGGCGGTTCTCGGACCGGTGTCGGCGCGTCCGGGCGTGCAGTTCCTGTTCGAGAACGCCCGCACCGTCGGCACGTGCCTGCTGTGCCTGGCCGGCTTCGGCGGTGTCGCGGTCGCCGCCGCCCGGGGCAGCCGTCGCCCCGTAGCGCGGCGGGCCTGGCTGCGGGTGGGCGTCACGACCGGCGTGGCTCTCGCCTTCTTCGCCGTACAACCGCTGCCCGCCGGGGCGGACCCGACATTCAAGGCGTACGCCCTCGACGACGTGGCCAACCCGCGATACTTCTTCGTCTGCCGGGGTCCGGCCGAGTGTGCGGCCTACGCCACCGACGCGCCGGTCACGTTCGGCACCCGGGCGGAGAAGACCAAGGTACGGGTCAACGGCGTGGTCTCCCCTCGGGTGGCCCGACTGGAGTACTACTCCGCCCCGGGCGGCGCACCCCGCAGCATCCCCCTGCTGGCGGCCTACCCCGGTACCCGGACGTTCTCGTTCCGGTCGGCCAGCATGGCGCAGGGTCGGCTGGTGGCGTACGACGTCGACGGTCAGCCGGTCGCCAGTTACGACGACGAACTGGCCGTCGCCCTCCGGAGGGCCACCCGGTAGGCGGTCACCGGAGGGCGACGGGTGCTCAGCGGGTGGCGGCGGCCAAGGCCGTGCGCAGCTTCTCGGCGTCGCCCGGCGCCGGGTGCTCCCAGTCGGTCGGGGTGGCGGAGTAGAGCGTGCCGTACGCCGGGGTGTCCGGCTGGTAGCGCCAGCCCTCCGCGAGCGGGCCGACGTCGACCGCGTCGTACCCGATCCGGTCGAGGAAGGCCGTGACCTCGGCCTTCGCGGCAGCGTCGTCGCCGGCGATGGCGAGAGCGCTGCGGTCGGCGGCCCCGGACGGCCGGGCGAGCGCGGCCAGGCCCGTGAAGTAGATGTTGTTGAAGACCTTGACCACCCGCGACTCCGGCAGGTGCCGCTGCAGGAGTTCGCTGCTGGTGGTCTCGCCCGAGTCCAGCTCAGGGAAGTTCCCGTCCCGCTGCGGGTAATAGTTGTTGGTGTCGATGACGACCTTGCCGGCCAGCGGCTGGACGGGCACCGCCCGGTACGCCTTGAGCGGCACCGTGACCACCACCAGGTCGCCGACCTGCGCCGCGTCCTGCGACGTGCCGGCGCTGGCCCGCTCGCCCAGCTCGTCGACCAGATCGGTGAGCGTCTCCGGCCCGCGCGAGTTGCTCAGCACCACGTCGTAGCCGGCGGCCACGGCCAGCCGGGCCACGGTGCCGCCGATGTTGCCACTGCCGATCAGTCCCACAGTTGTCATGTTTCTTCCCAACTCCGTCCACCCACGACGCATTCCGGCCGATGCGCGGAGTTATCCCGGTTACGGCACAACGTACTGCGGACGGTCGTCGCCCGATCGGCTCCCACCCACGTACCACCCTCCGGTGGCCGCGCTGCCTCGGTAGCCGCGCTGCCCCGTGGCCGCGCCGCCTCGGTGGCCGCGCTGCCCCGGGTGGCCGCGCTGCCCCGGGTGGCCGCGCTGCCCCGGGTGGCCGCGCTGCCCCGGGTGGCCGCGCTGCCCCGGGTGGCCGCGCTGCCCCGGTGATCAAGAGATTCGCGTCACCGATCGGCCGATTCCTGACGCGAACCTCTTGATCACCGGGGCCGGAGCCGGGCGGGACCCGGGCGGGAGCCGGGCGGGACCGGGCGGGATCCGGGTGGGACCCGGGCGGGACCCGGGCGGGACCCGGGTGGGAGCAAGCCCTTAGGCGGGGAGGATCTTTTCGATGGGGGTGCGGAGGTCGTCGGGCTCGACCGTCGGGGCGAAGCGGCCGGCGACCGTGCCGTCCGGTGCCACCAGGAACTTCTCGAAGTTCCAGCGGACGTCCCCGCTGTGCCCGTCGGCGTCCGGGGTGTCCACCAGCGCCGCGTAGAGCGGGTGCCGGTCGGGCCCGTTGACGTCGACCTTCTCGGTGAGCGGGAACGTCACGCCGTAGTTGACCTGGCAGAAGTCGCTGATCTCGGCGGCGCTGCCCGGCTCCTGCCCGGCGAACTGGTTGCACGGCACGCCCAGCACGACGAGGCCGCGCTCGGCGTACGTGTCGGCGAGGCGCTGGAGGTCGGCGTACTGCGGGGTGAGGCCGCAGCGGGAGGCGACGTTGACGACCAGCAGCGCCTTTCCGCGGTAGCGGGCGAGGTCCGCGGGGCCGCCGTTGAGGGCGCCGATCGGGATGTCGAAGACGGTCATGGCCCGAGGCTACGCGCCGGGTGTGGGGTCGCCCGGGTAGGGCGTGGCCGGCCCGTTCCGCGCACCAGGGGAAATCGAAACATGGACATCTTGACGGAGTGATGACGGTGTGAGTACCGTCTCACCATCTCTTTTGGAAAGTTTCCTAACAGTGCGGGAGACGCCTCATGAAAAGATCGCTCCGCCGGGCCCTCTGGGCCGGCGCCGTGGTCGCCGTGACCGTCGCGGCGGTGCCGATGACGACCGCGTTCGGCGCCGGCACGGTCACCACCACGTTCGCCAAGGCGCAGGACTGGGGGACCGGTCACGAGACGAAGGTGACCGTGACCAACGGCACCAGCGCCACGGTCGCCACCTGGCGCATCGAGTTCGACCTGCCGTCGGGCACCACAATCAGCAGCGCGTGGGACGCCGACGTCACCAGCAGCGGCAACCACTACGTCGCGGTCAAGAAGAGCTGGGCCGGCGGGCTCGCGCCCGGCGCCTCGTTCAGTTGGGGCTACAACGGCACCGGCGCGTACAAGGCGCCACTGAACTGCACCGTCAACGGCGCTCCCTGCGGCGGCGGCACCCCGACGACCCCGCCGACCACGACCGCGCCGCCGACCACGGCGCCGCCGACCACCGCGCCGCCCACCACGGCGCCGCCGACCACCGCGCCGCCGACCACCACCCCGCCGCCCAACACGGGCGGTAAGAAGGTCGTCGGCTACTTCGCCGAGTGGGGCGTCTACGGGCGCAACTACCACGTCAAGAACATCCAGACCAGCGGCTCGGCCGCCAAGCTGACCCACATCCTGTACGCCTTCGGCAACACCACCGGCGGTCGCTGCACCATCGGCGACCCGTACGCCGACTATGACAAGGCGTACACGGCGGCGGAGAGCGTGGACGGCGTCGCCGACACCTGGGACCAGCCGCTGCGTGGCAGCTTCAACCAGCTGCGCAAGCTCAAGGCGCTCAACCCGCACCTCAAGGTGATCTGGTCGTTCGGTGGCTGGACGTGGTCCGGCGGCTTCACCCAGGCCGCGCAGAACCCGGCCGCGTTCGCCGAGAGCTGCTACAACCTGGTCGAGGACCCGCGCTGGGCGGACGTGTTCGACGGCATCGACGTGGACTGGGAGTACCCCAACGCCTGCGGTCTGAGCTGTGACACCAGCGGTCCGAACGCGTTCAAGAACGTGATCGGCGCGCTGCGGTCGAAGTTTGGGTCCAACGCCCTGGTCACGGCCGCCATCACCGCGGACGGCAGCAACGGCGGCAAGATCGACGCCACCGACTACGCCGGCGCGATCGGCAACCTCAACTGGCTCATGCCGATGACGTACGACTACTTCGGCGCGTTCAACGCCCAGGGCCCCACCGCCCCGCACTCGCCGCTGACGTCGTACACCGGGATCCCGCAGCAGGGCTTCAACTCCGACGCGGCCATCCAGAAGCTCAAGAGCAAGGGCGTCCCGTCCAACAAGCTGCTGCTCGGCATCGGCTTCTATGGCCGGGGCTGGACGGGCGTCACCCAGGCCGCGCCGGGCGGCAGCGCCACCGGTGCCGCGCCGGGCACCTACGAGGCGGGCATCGAGGACTACAAGGTCCTCAAGAACACCTGCCCGGCTACCGGCACGATCGCCGGCACCGCGTACGCCAAGTGCGGCAGCAACTGGTGGAGCTACGACACCCCGTCGACCATCAACGGCAAGATGACGTACGCGAAGAACCAGGGCCTCGGTGGCGCGTTCTTCTGGGAACTCTCCGGCGACACCAGCAACGGTGAGCTCATCGGCGCCATCAAGGGCGGTCTCGGCTGAGCCGAGGGCCGACGCACCACCCACACGGCGGGAAGGGGCCCGCACCGCCCCTTCCCGCCCGTGCCGTAGCGGCCCGGTCGACGCCACGCGTCGGCCGGGCCGCCGGCCTTGGGCGGGTCGGGTCCGATATGGCAGACTCGCGGCTCGGCAGGTCCCGATTTCCCGTTCGACGGAGGTGGTCATGCGCGCGACCCACCGTGGGCTGGCGATGACCGCCGCCGCGTTCGTGCTGCTCCCGGCCGCCCTTGCCGGCTGCGGGAGCGGCGGCGACGACGCCGACAAGCAGACCGCCGCGCCCCAGCGGGCGCCCGCCGAGGAGGCCGCCAACCGGTCCCGCGAGCGCGTGCAGGCGTACCTCGACGCGATGACCGCCAAGGACGTCGCCGCCGGCCGCAGCCAGCTCTGCGCGGTGTTGCAGGCCGGGTTCGACGCCGCGGCCACGGGTCCCAACGGCGACTTCGCCGACCACTTCAAGGTGCCCCAGGCGACCATCACCGACGTCCGGTCCGGTCAGCGCGGCCAGGAGGTCAGCGTCTCGGTCTCGGTCACCGCCGGCAAGAGCAAGGTCACCCGCCCGCTGGTGTTCACCGTCACGCGGGACGGCGGCGACTGGTGCATCGCGAGTGAGGCGCCGGGCGGCAACCCGGCCACCAGCCCTTCACCCGCGTCTCCCTCACCCGCGTCCTGACCGAGGTGGGTGGGATCGACCTCCCACTTGCCGGAACCGTCACCCTCGCCGCCCGGTCACACGCACGGTCGCCGTACGCTTTCTCTCATGCGCCATGAGTGGCATCAGCTGAGCCATCCCGCGGTGGGTAGCCCGGGCCTGCAGACCAGCCGTCCGACCGTCGACTCCGCCGAGGACGCCGCCCTCGGCCTGGACCGCTGGCGGGAGCTGCCCCGCGAGCAGGTCCCACCGTGGTCCGACCCGGCCGCCGTCGCCGAGGTCTGCAAGGTGCTCGACACCGTGCCGTCGGTCGTCGCGCCCTACGAGGTGGACCAGCTCCGGCAGAAGCTGGCGCTGGTCTGCGAGGGCAAGGCGTTCCTGCTCCAGGGCGGTGACTGCGCCGAGACCTTCGCCGACAACACCGAGAGCCACCTGCTGGCCAACGCCCGCACCCTGTTGCAGATGGCGATCGTGCTCACCTACGGCGCGTCGCTGCCGGTGGTCAAGGTCGCCCGGGTCGCCGGCCAGTACACCAAGCCCCGCTCACTTCCGACCGACGCGCGGGGTCTGCCCGCGTACCGCGGCGACATGATCAACTCGCTGGAGGCCGATCCGGCCGCCCGCGTGGCCGACCCGCAGCGCATGATCCGGGCGTACGCCAACTCGGCCGCCGCGATGAACATGCTGCGGGCGTACCTCGCCGGTGGGCTCGCCGACCTGCACGCCGTGCACGACTGGAACAAGGGCTTCGTCCGGACCTCCCCGGCGGGGGAGCGCTACGAGGCGATCGCCCGGGAGATCGACCGGGCGTTGGCCTTCATCCGGGCCTGCGGGATGACCGACGACGAAGCGCTGCGGACCGTCACCCTCTACTGCTCCCACGAGGCCCTGGCCCTGGAGTACGACCGGGCGCTCACCCGGGTCTCCGACCGCCGGGCGTACGGGCTGTCCGGGCACTTCCTCTGGGTCGGCGAACGCACCCGGCAGATCACCGGCGCGCACATCGACTTCATCTCCCGGATCGCCAACCCGATCGGCGTCAAGCTCGGCCCGACGACCTCGCCGGACGAGGCGATCGAGCTGTGCGAGAAGCTCAACCCGGACAATGTCCCCGGCCGGCTCACGCTGATCAGCCGGATGGGCAACCACCGGGTCCGCGACGCCCTGCCGCCGATCGTGTCCAAGGTCACCGCCTCCGGCGCCAAGGTGGTCTGGCAGTGCGACCCGATGCACGGCAACACCCACGAGTCGTCCAACGGCTACAAGACCCGGCACTTCGACCGGATCGTCGACGAGGTGCTCGGCTACTTCGAGGTGCACCGGAGCCTGGACACCCACCCCGGTGGCATCCACGTCGAGTTGACCGGTGAGGACGTCACCGAGTGCCTCGGCGGCGCGCAGGGCATCGAGGACCTCGACCTGCCCGACCGGTACGAGACCGCCTGCGACCCGCGGCTGAACACCCAGCAGTCGCTGGAGCTGGCCTTCCTCGTGGCGGAGATGCTCCGAGGCTGAGGCCGCGAGCCCCGCGGTCGGCAGCCGAAAGGCCGGCTCCGAGGCCGCCGCTCTCTGTCGAACAGGAATGACCGTGGCCAGGTGCGCGCGACCCGCGACCGGCCGCCGAAAGGATGACTGTGGCTGAGCTTGTTGACCTGCGTTCCGACACGGTGACCCGGCCGACCGCCGGGATGCGCGAGGCGATGGCCGCCGCCGAGGTCGGTGACGACGTGACACGGGCAGAATCGCCAACACGGCAGAGGAGTTAGCCGCCGGTAAGGCGGTGAACTGAGCCGCCGCCAGCCGCAACGGCATCGCCGTGACCAGCATCGCCAGGTGGGACTGGGGGATCTCGGCGAGCATGCCGCCGACGTGCGTGGCGGGGATGCAGGCGAGCACAGACGCTCCGTGGTCGACGGACAATTTGGAAAGCCGCCTAGCGGAGAGCCGCTCGTCCATCGACACCAGCAGACGGGCGGCCCGGGCGGCGGGCAGCAACTCAAGGCGACGCACTGCCGCCGACTCATCCATCTCGGCGACGATCGCTGCCGCCTCGGCGTCGTCCATGGCCAAGAGCGCCTCTGCTGCCGCCTGCGCCGGCATTCCCATCAGCGCCTGCGCCTCGGTCCGATCCTTGCCGAAGGTGACGTAGGCATCACGGAAAGCTTGTACCACCTGGGCAGAGCCGCTGGCTTCGACGCTCATATGGACAGGGCCGCCAGACCTGAGACCGACGTCGTCCGCTAGTGGCTGGCCGGGTACCGCCGGCGACCCGCCGTCAAGCCCTGGGCGGGGCAGCAGCAGCCCATCCCCAACTTGATTTGCCTGCTCTTCGCTCGTCACTGAGGTCTCCATTAGCTGGAAGATTCAGATTCAACGCCGCCATCGAAGCCATTCTCGGAGACACAATGCCGCCTCCGTGGCCGGCTTCTCTTGAGGTCGACTGAGGTTCGGCCTTCACAGAAGGTCGATCCATCATTTTGCCTGCTTGCCCACACGTGTGAGTCGCTCATGTCTGTCGGTGACGCGACACTTGGCCCCGCAGGGCAGTCGGTGATGGCGAAACTGCCCAGATGGAGCGATGGGAGTACGGCAAGCTGCTCACGGTTTATCCGCAGTTTTTCGGCGGGGAGAGGATAGATCCTGTCTGCGTTTTCCAAACCCGTTTGGGAGACCGCGTCATGCAGGGTTCTGGACTTGCCACGTTCGACGAGCTCGGCTCAGAAGGGTGGATCCTCGACCCGCCCGGACCTCTCATGGCAAATCCGCCAGGCTGGCTGACGGAAATGGCGTATACCGCAGCGGATCGAGTGCGCAGCGCCCAGTGGACCGTCCAACACTCGCGTCGGCGGGTCGGCTAGTGAGACACGGACGGGGCGCGTCAGGACTTGGGGGTCAACTTCGTCACTCCGAGAAATCCTGCCCGAGCGCAAGAGCCATTTCGTCGGGCATGGAGTGAACGGAAGCTCAGCTACGCTCCGACTGGGCGGCCAGCTCGCGGGCGCGGTCCCGGGCCGCCTCCAGCGCGGCGAGCAGCGCCGCGCGGACCCCGTGCTTCTCCAGCTCACGGATCGCCGAGATGGTGGTGCCGGCGGGCGAGGTGACCGCCTCACGCAGCTTGACCGGGTGCTCGCCGGAGTCGCGCAGCATCACGGCGGACCCGATGGCGGTCTGCACGATCAGCTCGTGCGCCACCTGGCGCGGCAGACCGAGCAGGATCCCGGCGTCGATCATGGCTTCCACCAGCAGGTAGAAGTAGGCCGGTCCGGAGCCGGAGAGCGCGGTGACCGCGTCCTGCTGCGACTCGGGCACCCGGATGGTCTGACCCAGAGGCTTGAACATCTCCTCGGCGAGGCTCAGATGCGCCCCGGTGGCGTACGCGCCGGCGGAGATGGCCGTCATCGCCTGGTCGACCAGCGCCGGCGTGTTGGTCATGACCCGGACCACGGGGGTGCCGTCGGGCAGCCGACGGTTGAAGAAGCTGGTGGGCAGCCCGGCGCAGAGCGAGATGACCAGCTTGTCGGCGGGCACCTTTGGGCCGATCTCGTCCAGCAGCGCTGCGGCGTCCTGGGGCTTGACCGAGACGGCGAGCACGTCGGCCTCTTCCACCGCGGTGAGGTTGTCCACCACCCGGACGCCGTAGCGGTCGGACAGCTCCTGCGCGCGGTCCGGTCGGCGCGCCGTGGCGAGCAGCCGCTCCACCGGCCATCCGGAGCGCAGCAGCCCGGAGAGCATCAGCTCGCCGATCTTGCCCGCGCCGATCACCGCAACCGTGTGCCCGCTCACCACGCCTCCTCGTCGGTCGACTGCTACGGGTCGACTGTTAGTAAGGGCCCCCTGCTATACGCCACGCGTTAAGAGGGGGCCCTTCCTTACACCTCAGCTGCCGAAGAAGACCTCGGCCTCCTGGTACCGCTCCAGCGGCACGGTCTTCAGCTCGCGGGTGGCCTCGGCGAGGGGCACCCGGACGATGTCGGTGCTCTGCATCGCGACCATCTTGCCCCAGTCGCCGTCGTTGGCGGCGTCGATGGCCTGCAGGCCGAGGCGGGTGGCGAGGACCCGGTCGAAGGCGGTCGGGGTGCCACCGCGCTGGATGTGACCCAGCACCACGGTGCGGGCCTCCTTGCCGGTCTTGGCCTCCAGCTGCTCGGCGAGCCACTGGCCGATGCCGCCGAGGCGGACGTGGCCGAACGAGTCGAGCTCCTGGTTGGCGAGCACCATCTGGCCGTCGAGCGGCTGGGCGCCCTCGGCGACCACGACGATCGGGGCGTACTGGTGCTGGAAGCGCTTCTCGACGTAGCCGGCCACCTGGTCGACGTCGAACTGCCGCTCGGGCAGCAGGATCACGTTGGCGCCACCGGCCAGGCCGGCGTGCAGGGCGATCCAGCCGGCGTGCCGGCCCATGACCTCGACGACCAGGGTGCGGTGGTGGCTCTCCGCGGTGGTGTGCAGGCGGTCGATGGCCTCCATCGCGATGTTGACCGCGGTGTCGAAGCCGAAGGTGTAGTCGGTGGCGCCGAGGTCGTTGTCGATCGTCTTCGGCACGCCGATGACGTTCACGCCCAGCTCGTGCAGCTTGGTGGCCACGCCGAGGGTGTCCTCGCCGCCGATCGCGATCAGCGCGTCCACGCCCTGCTCGGCGAGGTTGTCCTTGATCCGCTCGACGCCGTTCTCGATCTTGAACGGGTTGGTCCGGGACGAGCCGAGGATGGTGCCGCCCCGGGGCAGGATGCCGCGCACGTCGGCGATGCCCAGTGGGCGGGACAGACCCTCCAGCGGGCCCTTCCAGCCGTCCCGGAAGCCCACGAACTCGTGACTGTAAGTGGCGACGCCCTTGCGGACCACCGCCCGGATGACCGCGTTGAGACCCGGGCAGTCGCCGCCGCCGGTGAGCACGCCGATACGCATGATCCGCTCATCCTCCTGGAGCATCAGGTAAAGCCCGATATGCCCCAGGGTATGTGTCAGGTCAGACCATCGGCGCCGTTGCCGGCCCGGGGCGGGCCGTCACTGCGCACTGTAGTCGGCCTGCGCGCGCGACGACAGCGCGCCCCGGGGGCGGCGGCTCAGTAGGTCACCTCACGGTTCTCGCCGGGTGACGGCGGACGGCCGGTGACGGCGGCCTTGGCGAAGCCGAGAAGGTTGACCACGGTGCTGCTCGGCGAGTCCCAGTACTCGGCGGAGCTGGCGTGCACCTTGATCAGGGTCAGGCCGGGAGTGTCCAGCCCGTCCGGGAACCAGGTCTTGAGCAGCGGGTTCCAGAGCCGCTTCGCGCGCTCGGTGTCGGAACTCTCACTGGCCGTCCCCGAGACCGAGACCCAGGAGTTGTGCCTCTGGTCGGAGAAGGCGACGTTGACCTCCGGATTCACCCTGATCTGGCGCAGTTTGGCCGAGTCGGTGTAGGCGAAGAACCAGAGGTCCCCGTCGAACTCGGCCTCCTGCAGCCCCATCGGCCGGCTCACCTGCCGCCCGTCCAGCGCGATGGTGGTGAGCATGCAGATCCGTGCGGCGCGGATCAGTTCGGTGACCCGCGCCCGGGCGTCGGCGACGCTGGTCGGATCGTTGCTCATGGCAATCTCCCTCGGCTCGGCTGACGAACCGTTGCCCGGGACAGAACCGGTCAAACCTACAGACGTATGACCATCGCTCAGCGCGCCGTCATCGCCCGCCAGCGGGCCAGGTTGTGCCGGGCGTCGACCAGGGCGTCGTGCCGGGCCGCGTCCGCGTCCGGCAGCGCCGGCCGGCCCCGGTCGTCCCAGAGCTGCCGCAGATCCTTCGTGAACCGGGGAATCTCCCGGGGCAGCGCCGGCATCGCACCCCAGAGCTGGGCGAGGACCACATGGTCGTACGCCGCGTACCAGGCCCACAGCTCCAACTGCTCGGCCGGCCGGTCCCGGACGGGCTCCATGAGGAAGTCGTACAGGTCGTCGCGGATGCGCTCCCGCGAGCGCCAGGCCCGGTCGGCCGGCGACGGCAGCCGGTCCAGCACGTTACGTCGGACCCAGGGCACGGCTCGGGAGTCGTCGAACTCGGTGGAGACCGCGTAGAACTCGCGGCCGTTCTCGTCGACGACACCGATCGAGACGAGGTCGACGATCCGGCCGTCCTCGATGAACTCGCAGTCGTAGAAGTAGCGGTAGACCATTCCGGACATCCTCACCCACCGCCGTCCGTCGGCGCGCGGCGGGGCCGGGTCCGAGCCCGGCCGGCCCGCCGTGGGCCGGCCGCGACCCGGGCCGCCGACGCCGCTCCGGCGACGCCCCAGGGGGTACGCCGCAGCTCGCGACGGTCACGGAAGTGCTTCGAGGGGTGTACAGCAAGCGACCGGACCGTCATGATCTGATGTGTACCGCTACCGGATGCCGAACCGGTGTCAGTTCACCTCGTCAGGGCCATCAGGTTCACCCGGTGAGCGATTGTGTGGTCCATGACCGGGGAGGGGTTGGGCCGTGGAGATGCGCCTGCCGGAGCCGGGTGACGCGCTCACGGGTGTCGAGATGTTCGCTGGCCTGGAGCCCGAGGTGCGGCAGCGGGTCATCGCGGCCGCCGTTCCGCGCACCTACCGCAAGGGTCAGCTGCTGTTCGTCGAGAACGACCCGGGCGAGTCGCTCATCGTGCTGCGCCGGGGCGCGGTCGCCGTGTTCCGCACCGCGCCGACCGGCGAGCGGGCGGTGCTGTCGGTGATCCGTCCGCCGGACGTGCTGGGCGAGGTCTCCCTGCTGGACGCCTCCACGCGCTCCGCGTCGGCCGAGGCCATCGAGGACTGCGCGGCGCTCGCGCTCTCCCGGGGCGCGTTCATGGAGCTGGTGCACTCCAACCCACGCATCCTGGACGCGGTGATGCGGTCGCTGGGCGGGTTGATCCGCCGACTCACCGAGCAGAACGCCGACCACGTCTTCCTCGACCTGCCGGGTCGGGTCGCCAAGACACTGGTCCGGTTGGCCGGCGAGAGCCAGGCCCCGATGATCACCATCGAGTTGAACCAGAGCCAGTTGGCCGAGATGGCCGGCGGTTCCCGGCAGAGCGTCAACCAGGCCATCGGTTCCTTCGCCAGCCGCGGCTGGCTGCGGACCGAGGGGCGCCGGATCGTCGTCACCGACGTCGCCGCGCTGCGCCGCCGGGCGGGCATGAACGACCGCTGAGCTGCCCCACCGCCCCCGAACGCGGGGTCGTACATCCGCAACGGCCGGGCCGCCCGTGGGCGGCCCGGCCGTTGCGCTGTGTCACCGAAGGGCGGTTCAGACTCCGGGGCTGCCCGGGCCGGCCCACTTGTTCGGGCCCTTGCTGTCGCCGCCCGAGCCGGTGGACTGCTCGCTGACGATCCCCTCGGCCTGCAGCGTGGCGAGCGTGGCGGCGTCGACGTCCACGGACTCGCCCGCCGAGTGACTGACGCCCTTGCCGTCGGTCCAGTCACTCTCCAGCTTTACGTACACCATTGACCTGTCCCCCTCTGGTCGCTGATCGAAGATGTGGCGGACTGAATGTAGTCGCTCAAGCCGTTGGTGGACTGTCCACAAACCAACAGGCCGGTACCCGACAGCCCTTTCGGCAGCGATACTCCTTGCGGGCGGCGGCGCTGGGGGCGTGGCCGGTATCGCCAGTGGAGGGTGTGTCATCGCCGCGCAGTGTGGGCGCTGTGGACGCACGGCCGCCGACGGTGACCGCTTCTGCGGTGGCTGCGGCGCCGAGCTGGGTGCTGTCTGCCCGCACTGCCTTCGTCCGCTCGCCTCGGACGTCGCGTTCTGCACCTCGTGCGGGTCGCCCCGGCCGGGCACCGACCGGACCGCCACGGTCACCCCGCAGGAGGACCGCCGGCGGGTGAGCGTGCTCTTCGTCGACCTCATCGACTTCACCCCGTACGTCGAGCGCGCCGATCCGGAGCAGGTCCGCGGCATGCAGACGGGCTTCTTCTCGGCGGCCCGCCGGGTGGTCGGCCAGTACGGCGGGGTGGTGGAGAAGTACATCGGCGACGCCGTGATGGCGCTCTTCGGCGCGCCGATCGCCACCGAGACCGACGCGCTGCGCTGCGTACGGGCGGGGCTGGAGCTGCAACGGGTGCTCACCCGGTTCGCGCCGACGGGCAGCACCGAGATGCGCTTCCGGGTGGGGGTGGCCACCGGTGAGGCCCTCGTCGACGTGGCCGCCGCCCGCGACGGTGGGCAGGCCATCGTGGCCGGTGACGTGGTGAACACCGCCTCGCGGATGCAGTCGGTCGCGCCGCCCGGCGGGGTGCTGGTCTGCGGCACCACGCACGCCCTGACCAAGGACGCGATCCGCTACGAGGAGCAGCCCCCGGTCACCCTGCGCGGGCGCTCCTCACCCACCGAGGTGTGGCTCGCCCTGTCCCCGCTGCGCCGTCAGCCCACCGACCGGGAGCCGGACACCACGCCCCTGGTGGACCGCGAGCACGAGCTGGGGATGCTGGTCAACGCCCTGCACCGGTCGCTGCGCGACCGGCTGCCCCAGGTGGTGACGATCTTCGGCCGGGCCGGAATCGGCAAGAGCCGGCTGCTGCGCGAGCTGTACCGGCACACCGGCCGGCTGGTGGACGAGCCGCTGACGTGGCGGACGGGACGCTGCCCGCCGTTCGGCGAGAACGTCACGTTCGCCGCGCTCGCCGACATCGTCAAGTCCGAGGCCGGCATCCTGGACACCGACCCGGCCGCCAGCGCGGCCCAGCGGCTGGGCACCGCGGTCGGGGAGCTGATCGGGCCGGGTGAGCGCGACCGGGTCGTCGACGCGCTGCGTCCGCTGGTCGGACTGCCCGGCACGCCGCTGCCGGCGGAGGAGGCGGAGTCGGCGTGGCGGCGGTTCCTGCTGGCGTTGGCGGCCCGCCGCCCCACCGTGCTGGTCTTCGAGGACCTGCACTGGGCCGACGACGCGATGCTGCGCTTCGTGGAACTGCTCGGGGCGGCGGCTCGTGAGGTGCCCCTCCTGCTGCTGTGCACCGCCCGTCCGGAGCTGGTCGACCGGGACCCGAGCTGGGCCGGGACGATCACGGGTTCGGTGACCATCACCCTGCCGCCGCTGCGCGACACCGGCATCGCCGCCCTGTACGCGCACCTCTTCGGCCAGGCGGCGTTCTCCGCCGAGATGCTGACGCCGCTCATCGAGGTGGCCGGCGGCAACCCCCTCTACGCGCACGAGTACGTCCGGATGCTGATCGAGCAGGGCGCGCTGCGCCAGTCGGGGCGGGGCTGGTCGCTGGACAAGCAGCTCGAACTGACCATGCCGGAGAGCGTGCACTCGGTCATCGCCAACCGGGTGGACCTGCTGGACGCCAAGGACCGGGCGGTGCTGCTCGCCGCCTCGGTGGTCGGGGTGCAGTTCTGGCCGGGCGCGGTGGCCGCCGCGCTGGGGCAGCCGGTCGAGTCGGTCGAGCGCGCGTTGCGCCGCCTCGAACAGCGCGACTTCGTGCACGAGCAGGCCGCGTCGACAATGGCCGGGCAGGCCGAGTTCCGGTTCCGGCACGTGCTGGTACGCGACGTCTGCTACCAGCGGCTGCCCCGAACCGAGCGGGTGGCACGGCACGAGCGGGCCGCGGACTGGCTCGACGCGCTGTCGCAGAGCCGCGACACCGACCTGGCCGAGGTCCTCGCCCACCACCGCTGGGCGGCCCACGAGATCGCGCGGTCCCTCGGCATGCAGATGCAGCGGTACGCGGGGCCCGCGCGACAGGCGCTGCACCGGGCGGCCCGCCGGGCGTACGCCCTGCACGGGCTGGAGGCGGCGGCGAGCCACGCCGGCCGGGCGCTCGGCCTGGCCGACGACAGCGACCCGGTGGGCCGGCTGCAACTGGAGCTGCTGAGCACGGAGATCTCGTTCTACCGGGACGGCAACGCGTTCCTCTCCGGCGGCGGGCCGGAGCAGGTGCACGCGCTGGCCGACCGGCTGGCGGCGCACGGTGACGACGCGTGCGCCGCGCGGGCGTGGACGCTGCTCGGCCAGGCGGCGTGGCTGCGCGCCGACCGGGGTGAGGCGTTGGCCTGCCTGGATCGCGCGGTCCAACTGTTCGAACAGCTACCGGACAGCCCGCAGAAGGCCGACGCGTACGCCGAGCTGGGCCGCCTGCACATGCTCAACTACGAGCGCGACCCGGCGGTGTCCGCGGCGGACACCGCGGCGGAGATCGCGGAGCGGCTGGGCCTGACCGAGGCGCGGACCAACGCGCGGATCACCGCGGCCACCGCCCGCTACCAGGCCGGCGACCGGATCGGCCTGGACGAGTTGCACGCCATCGTCGAGTTCAGCCGGGCCGGTCAGCTGCTCGCGCTGCCCCGGGCCACCCAGAACCTGGCCTGGGCCATCCGCGAGGAGGGCGACTGGCTGCGCTCGAACGCCCTGCTCTCGGCCGCTCCGGCGCGTACGGCCAGCGGGCAGACGCTGACCACCAGCTATTCGGCCGAGGCGATGCGGGCCTGGTTCGAGGGTGACTTCGGCCGGCTGCTGGCCGCGGCGGAGGCGTTCGTGGACACGCCGACCGGTAGCTGGGACATGCAGGTGCGGGGGCTGCGGTGCTGCCTGCTCGTGCTGCGCGACGACGAGGACCCGGCCGACCTGGGGCAGGCGCTGGCCACCGCCCGGCGCAGCGGCTTCCACCGGCTGCGCTGGACGATGCTGGGCATGGCCGCGCTGTGTCGGGCGTTGCAGGAGCGCCACGCCGAGGCTGCGGAGCTGATCGACGAGCTGGAACGGTCCTGGTCGGCGGTGCCGGCGCTGGCCAGCGGGGAGTGGATCGCCGCGGCCGCGTACGCCGGCGCCCTGGCCGGCCGGGACGCCGCGGTGCGGGTCCGGGCGATGCTGGACCGGGTCGGACATCGGACGCCGTGGTCGGAGGCGGCGTTGCGGACGGTGACGGCGGCGGTGGCGGCGGCCGACGGCGACCACCGGCGCGCGGCCGAGCTGCACCTGGCCGCCGCCGAGACGTACGGGCGGATCCCGGACGCGAGCGACCGGGTGCTGGCGCTGGCGCTGGCGGCCGCGGAGCTGACCCGGGCGGGTGACCCGGCCGGCGCGCGGGCGCCCCGCGCCGAGGTGCGCACCTTCGCCCTACGCAACGACGCGCCGGGCCTGCTGGCGCTGACCGGCCGGCCGATCAGCCCGACCGGACCGGCGGTCGCCTGCTGAGAGTCAGGCGGCCACCGGCGTCTTGAGCTTCTGCGCGTAGATGTCGACGTACTCGCGGCCGGAGAGCTCCATCACCTCGTACATGATCTCGTCGGTGACCGCGCGCTCGACGAACCGGTCGCCGGCCAGGCCCGCGTAGCGGGAGAAGTCCAGGGGCGCGCCGAAGCGGACCCGCACCTGGCCGATCCGGGGCAGCAACCGGCCGGGCGGCTGGAGCTCGTCGGCGTTGAGCATCGCCACCGGGACCACCACCGCGCCGCTCTCCAGGGCCAGCCGGGCCACCCCGGTCTTTCCCCGATAGAGCCGCCCGTCCGGGGAGCGGGTGCCCTCGGGGTAGATGCCGGCCACTCCCTGGGCGCGCAGCACCCGCAACTGGGTGTCCAGCGCGGCGCGGGCGGCTTGGCCGCCGGAGCGGTCCACCGGGATGGTGCCGGTGCCGACGAAGAACATCTTCGTCAACCAGCCCTTGATCCCCTTGCCGGTGAAGTACTCGGCCTTGGCCACGAAGGTGACCCTCCGCGAGACGATCAACGGGATGAAGATCGAGTCGAAGAAGGAGAGGTGATTGCTGGCCAGGATCACCGGGCCGGTCGCCGGCACGTGGCGCAGCCCCTCCACCCGCGGGCGGAAGATCAACTTGAGCAGCGGACCGAGGATCACGTGCTTCAACAGCCAGTAGAGCACCGGCGTCCTTTCCGAGGGGGGCGCGACAGCGCTGGCCGTCATCCCCGTGGAGCCTACGAAGCGAGCGCTCTCACCACAACGGACGGACGCTCACCACCACGACGCGGCGGACGCGCTCCCCCACGACGGTCTCCAAGGCCGGATCCATGTCGACCTCTACTCGCCGCGCTCCGTCTTCCACTGCAGGAACTCCTGGTACAGCTGCTCCTCCCGACGTCGCGTGCGCCGGTGCAGCACCCGCGAGACGACGAGGAGCACGACACCGCTGCCCAGCATCAGATAGCCGAGGGCCCGGTCGCCGGTGACCTTCGGGGCGGTGCTGAACAGCAACCCCAGCAGGGCCGAACCCAGGCCCAGGTAGAGCGCGATCCCGGGCGGCGTCTGCCGGTAGTCAAGGTGATGACGCTGCGCGAAGGTCTGAAGGTGCGGCGGGATGTTCAGCTCCTCGTGGTCGTCAGTAGCCACGTGCGCCTCTCGTTCCCGGTCGGTGGCAGGTCGCAGGGCGGTGGTCGGGACCGCGGGTCGCCCTGGCGTCAACGATCACCGAGATCGCACGTCTCGCGCAAGAACGGACAAAGAACCCCCGCCGCGACCTGCGACGGCAGCCCCGACTTTCCAAGACGCGACACAACGCACTCCCGGAACCGGCCCCTGACGTGTCACGATTCAGAGCACGACGTGCGCACGGGCGTCGAGGGGGCAGCGGTGGCCGCGCCGCAGGGCGCGTTGAGGAGGATGTCCGGGTGTCAGCGGGTGGGGCCCGCCGGGGACGGCGGGACAACGGGCTCGACGCGAGCGAGTACGCCGTCGTCGGCGATGTCGATCCGCGCGTCGGCGAGCACCTGCTCGACGTGCTGGCCGCCGGCGGGATCGCCGCCTACCTGCAACCGTCGGCCGACCTCAATCCGGTCACCCGTACCACCACCGTCCCGGCCCGTCCGGTCGACCGGCTCTACGTCGACCGTTCGCACCTGCGGACCGCCCGTGACTACCTGACGCAGCTCGCCGACGAGAGCGCCCCGGAGCAGCCCCCGGCCCGCGACGAGCCGGACATCGACGCGGAGTGGGCCCGGATCGTGGCCGGCTTCCACAGCACCCCCTCGACGACCGACGAGCGGCCCTGGCCGGCTGCGGAGGACGTGGACGAACGTGACGACCGGGACACCCGGGACGAGCCGACGGCCGGTCCGCTCGCCCGCTCCGGCGTCGACGAGGCCGGGCCCACCGCGACCGACGTCCGTCGACTGCCGTCGGCGACCGACTTCTCCGGGATCTCGGTCGGCCGCAACAGCCGGGACGATGAGCCCTCACTGCTGGACGGTCTGGACACCTTCGGCGCCGACCTGCCGGACGACGACGAGGACACCTACCACCCGCCCCCGCCGCCGCCGCTGCCCCGCGTCTCCAAGTACGCGGTGGTCGGCGCGCTCGCCGTGGTCGTCGGGTTCGTGCTCTTCCTCTTCCCGTCGCTGCTCCCGATCGACCGCTCGGCGGTCACCCTGTTCGGGTTCACGGGCATCCTGGCCGGCTTCGTCACGCTGATCTGGCGGCTGCGCCCCGGTGACGAGGAGGACGACGACCCGGACAACGGCGCCGTCGTCTAGCGCCTGTTTCATCAGCAAGAAACTGGCCGGCCGCCCTTATGAAGCTGGCCCTACCCGGCCCGCATCGCGGGACACGACCGCCCTCACTCGGGGCGTAACAGTGGTGTAACTTACTGTCAGTAGGAATACCGCTGTACGTCACTTCCCCCGCTGACTGACCGGTTTTCCCTTGCTCGTGGCGGTCAGTCCTCTGCTGATCGGAATGCCCGAGATGCGACAGAGTTCCCTCGTGGTGGTGGCCAACCGCCTCCCCATCGACGACAGCCAGGCCCCGGACGGCGCCTGCGAGTGGCGACGCAGCCCCGGAGGGCTGGTCAGCGCGCTACACCCGCTGCTGCGACACACCCCGGCGATCTGGGTCGGCTGGGCCGGCGGCACCGGCCCGGCGCCCGCCCTGCCGGACGTGGACGGCGTCCACATGCACACCGTCGCTCTCAGCCACGAGGACCTGCGCGATCACTACGAAGGCTTCGCCAACGCGACCCTCTGGCCGCTCTACCACGACGCCGTCGAGCAACCCGAGCACCACCGGCGCTGGTGGGAGGCGTACCAGCGGGTCAACCAGCGGTTCGCGGAGGCGACCGCCGAGGTGGCCGAGCCGGGAGGCGTGGTCTGGATACAGGACTACCACCTGCAACTCGTACCCGGGCTGTTGCGCGCGCTCCGCCCCGACCTGCGCATCGGCTTCTTCCTGCACGTGCCGTTCCCGCCGCCGGAGCTGTTCATGCAGTTGCCGCGCCGCGCCGAGCTGCTGCGCGGCATGCTCGGGGCCGACCTGGTGGGCTTCCAGCGGGCGCAGGCGGCACACAACTTCGCCCAGCTGGTGACCCGGGTGCTGGAGCTGCCGGCCACCGACCGTCGGATCGGGATCGACGACCGGGTGGTCCGCATCGGCGCGTTCCCCGTCTCGATCGACACGGCCGAGATGGCCGCCCTCGCCGCCCGCCCCGACGTGGCCGCCCGGGCCCGCCGCCTGCGGCAGGATCTCGGCGATCCCCGGCAGGTCATCCTCAGCGTGGACCGGATGGACTACACCAAGGGCATCGAACAGCGACTCAAGGCGTACAGCGAGCTGCTGGCCAGCGGCGACGTCAAGGTCCGCGACACGGTGCTCGTCCAGGTCGCCATGCCGAGCCGGGAACGCGTCGGTCAGTACCAGATCCTGCGCGAACGCATCGAGCGCGAGGTGGGCCGGATCAACGGCGAGTTCGGGCGGGTCGGCGAGCCCGCCATCCACTACCTCACCCAGCCCTTCGACCGGGCCGAGCTGGCGGCGCTCTACCGGGTCGCCGACGTGATGGCGGTGACCCCGCTGCGCGACGGGATGAACCTGGTCGCCAAGGAGTACGTCGCCGCCCGGGTGGACGACACCGGAACGTTGCTGCTCAGCGAGTTCGCCGGCACCGCCGCGGAGCTGTCCCAGGCGTACCTGGTGAACCCGCACGACCTGGAAGGGCTCAAGCAGGCGCTGCGCACGGCGCTGCGGGCCGACCCCGCCGACGTCATCGCCCGCATGCGGGCGATGCGCGCCCACCTGCACGAGCACGACATCCGGGCCTGGGCCCGCTCCTACCTGAGCGCCCTCGACGAGACGGGCGCGCTGGTCAGCCGCCTCACCAGCACCGACGGCACCGCCCGGGTGCCACGGCCGGCGACCCGGGCGACCCAGCACGCCGGCGGCTGACCGGGCCGCGTGATCAGCGGCCGGCGGGCTCCTTCTCCAACCAGTCCAGGATCGCGTCGATCGGCTCGGCCCAGCGCGCGTCGAGCATCAGGTCGTGCCCCATGCCGGGGAACAACAGCGGCGCCGACCCGTACCGGCGGGCGACCCGCGTCAACGTCGCCGCCGGCACCACCCGGTCGTCCGGGCTGCCCAGCACCAGGACCGGGGGCTCGCCCACGGCCGCCTCGGCCTGCGGTTCGCCCAGCAGCGCCCACTGCGCGCGCCGACCGGCCCGGCCCAGCCGCGCCACGTACCGTCGGGCGTCCTCGTCGGGCAACTCCCGGCTGAACAGCTGCGCGCGGCTGAGCCGCAGCGGTCCGCCGAACACCGCCGGCAGCGTCCCGGCCGGGTTGCGGCGCACCGCCGTACCGAAGACGCCCCAGCCGCCGAAGACCGGCGCTACCAGCACCGCGCCGCGCGCCGGATAGCGCGCCATCGCGTGGGCCACCACGAGCGCCCCGGCGCCGTGCCCCACCAGGACCGCCTGGCGCGGCAGGCTCGCGGCCACCTGGGTCACATCATGGGTGTACGCGCGCAGCGTCGCCTCCGGCGCCGGCTCGCTGCCGCCGTGCCCCCGCAGGCTCAGCGCGTACGCCGGGAAGCCCCGCGACGCGGCATGGCCCAGCCAGTGCTCGGCGAACGCCCACGCCCCGTGCCCGAACCCGGGTACGAACAGCAGCGGCGGACGCCCCTGTTCCAACTCGGGTACGGCGCTGAGCACCTCACGGCGCGCCGGCCGGACCGGACGAGCCCACTCCCGGCCCCGCATGATCCGCACCTCGGTCACTGATCCAGCCTTTCGTTCGCGACTGCGGGGCTCGCAAGCTCACTCCTCGCGCTCACTTGCCCTCCAGGTCGTGCAGGGCGCGCTGGACGGCGCGCAGGTAGTCGGCGTGCCCGACCTCGAACCAGTGCCGGCTGCTGTCCTTGACCTGGCCCGCGTAGCGCTCCCCGGCCCGGTCCCGGACCCGCTGCGCGAACGCGGCGGCCCGCTCGGGTCGGTCCCGTCGGGCCAGCAGCAGCCGCGCGAAGAGCACCGTCTGCCAGTGGGACAGGGTGAACAGGCCGGAGTCCGGCTGCACCAGGCCGGCGACGGCCAGCGTGGGGTGCCCCGGCGTGAAGGCGTTGAGCCAGAGCGTGGGACGGCCGGTGCCGGCGCTGTCGCCGAACACCGACGCGTCGAGGAACTCGAAGCGCGGCAGGTAGCCGGTGGCGAAGATGACCAGCTCGGGGTCGATCTCGCGGCCGTCGGCCAGCTCCACGGCGTACGGCTGGAACCGGGCGATGTCGGGCACCGGGTCGATCCCGCCGTGGCCCACGTAGTAGACGAGCTGGCTGTTGGCGATCGGGTGCGTCTCGTACACCCGGTGGTCGGGCTTGGGCAGCCCGAAGCGGGTCAGGTTGCCGACGGTCAACCGCATCGTCCAGTGGTAGAGCCACTGGCGGACCCGCAGCGGCACCCGCAGTGACAGCAGCGCGTCGTTGATCTGGTCGGCCGGTCGGCCCAGCACGTACTTCGGGGCGTACCAGTAGCCACGCCGGGTGGAGTGCCAGCAGCGCGACGCCTGCTGGGCGGCCTCGACGGCGATGTCACAACCGGTGTTGCCGGCACCGACCACGAGCACCCGCTTGCCGCGCAACTGCGCCGGGTCCTTGTAGGACGACGCGTGCATGATCTCGCCCCGGAACTCCTCCAGGCCCTCGTAGCGGGGCAGCTTCGGCGACCAGTTGTGCCCGTTGGCGATCACCACGGCGGCGTAGCGGGAGGTGCGCTCCGGGCCGTACCCGCCGGTGGAGCGGGTCGTCACGTCCCACCGCTCCCCCGGCGCGGGCTCGACCCGGACGACCTCGGTGCCGAACCAGATGTGCGAGCGCAGGTCGAAGTGGTCGGCGTACCGCTCGAAGTACGACAGGAGCTGGCCGTGGTGGGGGTAGTCCGGCCAGGAGTCCGGCATCGGGAAGTCGGGGAACTGGGTGAACGGCTTCGACGAGATCAGGTGGGTGCTGGCGTACACCGGGCTGCGGTCGTGCCGCCAGTTCCAGGCCCCGCCGACGCCGGTCTCGCGTTCGTAGCAGTCCACCCCGAACCCGTGCTCGCGCAGGTTCTTGATGGCCGTCAGGCCGCTGGCCCCGGCGCCGATGACGCAGACCGTGTCGCCCCGGTCGGAGAGCGAGCGGCCGTCGCGGCTCTGCGCGGACGGGATCGCATCCGGGTCGGGCCGGCCCTGGTCGGTGGAGGTGGACACCGGGACATCTCCTTTTGTGCGGCACGGGTGCCGGTTCGCCGCGAAATCCTCTCCACATCGGAGCCGGATGTCCAGCCCCGGCGCGGACCGATCGGCGGGTCCGGACCGGTGGGGGTCAGGCCGTGGCGGGCAGCAGCAGGTCGACGAGCACCGGGAAGTGGTCACTGGCCCGGCGGGTCTGCGGAGTGTCCACCACGTCGTAGTCGACCACGGTGATCCGGGGGTCGACGAAGAGCGCGTCGATGCGCCGGCGCGGGTCGGCGCACGAGTAGGTGAGCCGTTCCGCGCGGTCGGCCGCGACCGCCGCGTCGGTCAGACCGCGCGCCACCGTCGCCCAGGCCGGCCCGTCCGGGCCCTCGTTCAGGTCGGCGCCCGCCACCACCGGAGCATTCGCGGCGTCCAGGCCGCGTCGGAACTCGGCGGCCTGCGCGGGCCGCTCCGCCGGGTCGGTGGACAGGTGCGAGCCCGCGAGGGTGAAGCGGGCGTCGCCGACCCGGCAGTCGGCGTACGCCGCGCCGCGCAGGTGCCGGCCCGGGGTCAGCGGGAACCGCTGGCACCGGGCGCCGCGCACCTGCACCCGCAGGCTGGTCAGCAGCAGGTTGCCCAGGGCGGGCAGCCCTCCGGCGGCCACCACCAGGCCGAACGACTCGGCCAGCGTGGCCGACTTCTGCCGCCACCGGAACCGGCGCGGGCCCTCCTGCACGATCACGACGTCCGGCTTCGCGGCCCGGACGACCGCCGCCAGCGCGGCGGTGTCGTCGCGCTGGCTGTGGATGTTGTACGACACCACGCGCAGCGGTACGCCCATCTCCTGGCCGCCCTCAGATCCGGCGGGCCAGGTCGGCCGCGCCGATCACCCCGGCGCTGTTGCCCAGCTCGGCGGGGAGGACCTCGGCCACCGGCAGGCGTCCCCGCTGGGCCAGCGCGTCGAGGTACGAGCGACGCGTCGGGCCGAGCAGCAGGTCACCGGCGTCGATCACGCCGCCGCCGACGACCAGGGCCTGCGGGTCGAGGATCTGCGCCATGTCGGCGAGGCTGGTGCCCAGCCACCGGCCGATCTGCGCGAACGCCTCGGCGGAGACCGGGTCGCCGCCCTGCGCGGCGGCGGTCACCATGTGACCGGTGATCGCCTCGGGCTCGCCGCCGGCCAGCTCCAGCAGGGCGGTGGCCCGCTGCGGCTCCTGTCGAGCGCCGGCACGGGCGAAGCGGACCAGGGCGCTGCCGCTGGCGTACTGCTCGATGCAGCCGAGCCGCCCGCAGCCGCACTGGTGCCCGTCCGGCACGGCCAGCATGTGGCCCAGCTCCGCGGCGATGCCGTGCGCGCCGCGCATCAGCTCGCCGCCGAGGACGATGCCGCCGCCGACGCCGGTGCCGATCGTGAACATGATCATTGAGTCGTCGGCGGCGCGGGCCGCGCCGTAGCGGAACTCGGCCCACGCGGCCACGTTGGCGTCGTTCTCCACGATCACCGGCAGGCCGACGGCGGCGCTCACGTACTCGCGCAGCGGCTCGTCGCGCCAGGCCAGGTTGGGGGCGAAGAGCACGGTCGAGCGGGTGGCGTCGATCCAGCCGGCCGCGCCGACGCCGACCGCCTCGATCGTTCGCCCGGCGGCCAGCTCGTCGACCAGCTCGATGATGACGTCGCGGGTCTTGGCGACGTCGTCGGCGGGGGTGTCCCGTCGGCTCTGCACGAGGACCGTGCCGGTGTCGTCCACGACACCGCCGGCCACCTTCGTGCCACCCACGTCGACTCCGATGGTCAGCGTCACCGCCGCCGCTCCCCTCTGCTGTGCTGTCCGGCTCGCGCGCGCCGCGGGGCACGCCGGTCCGGATCGCGATGTCCCGCGCTCAGGCGCCGCCGCCCGGCGCGTCCGCGCCGGTGTCGTCGGACGCCCGCGAAGCGGGCACCACGGGTCGGCTGGTCGGCACCGGCGCGGCCACCGCCCCGGCGTCGTCGACGGGTGCCGCGGTGGCCGGGGCGGGTGTGTCCGCCGACCGGGTGGCGACCGACCAGACATCCCGCTCCGGCGCCGGTTGGGAATCATGCCCGGTGCGGGTGGCATCGCGCCACACGTGCTCGTCGAAGGCCTCGGCCGACCGCGCGGTCGAGGCCGGCCGCGCCGGCTCGCCGTCGCCGCCCGCACCGGCCGCCGCCTGCGACGACGCGGCCCACTCCGGCCCGGTCGTCGGGGACGGCTCCGGCGGCGCGAACGCGCGGAGCAGGCTGGCCACGCCGGCGGCGAGGTCGCCCGCGCCGGTGGCGAGGCGTTCGGCGAATTCCGGACTCGGATCGCGCAACGCGGCGATGCCACGACAGACCGGGCAGACGCAGCATTCGGCCGAACCGGTGGCGAAACCACCACGGGCGCGATCGCCGCCGCCCGGAGCGGCACTGTGACCGAGGACACCGGCCAACATCCCGCCCAACGGGCCGAACGCGCCGCCCGTCGACCCGCTGGAGGCCAGCCGCGCCCCCGCGAGCAGGGCCGCCACCAGACGCTCCGCCTCTTCCCGGGCCGAACCCGGGTCCGTTCCGCCCACCCTCGGCTCCTCTACCCCGCTGCCGGACGCGTCACTGCGCCGCACCGGGTGCTTCTACCCGGCGCTTGAGCTGCTTCAACGCCGTATCCATGATCATTTTCTCGGCCTTGCGCCGAAACATGCCGAGCATCCCCACGGACAGCTCGACCTCCAGCGTGTACGTCACCGTGGTGGTCCCGTCCGGGTTGCCCACCAGGTCGTACGAGCCACGCTGGCTCTTCTGCATCTTCGAGGGGGCGACCAGATGCCACTCGACGCGGGACAGGTCCTCGGCGTACTCGTAGGCGAGCACGTACTCGTCGGCCATCACCCCGGCGTCGATGGTGAACCGCACCTGGCTGGCGTAGCCGTCCTCGTACTCCTCGATCACCTCGGCACGGCGGACCGCCTCGGTCCACTCGGGGTAACTCGGGAAGTCGCAGATGACCGTCGCCACCCGGTCGGGTGACGCGCCGATGATGATCGACTGGGTGGAGGAGTCCGCCATGGGGGGAGGCTACCCGGCTGACGCCGCCCACACCCCCCGCCGCCCCCGCCGCGCCCTGCCTACCCCACCCGAACCGCCCGCCGGGTAGGTTTCGACAGAGCCGATGCTCTCGGGCAGAGTCCGGCCCAGGCCAGTGCGAGCACGAAGGAGTGCAAGTGCGCGAGTTCTCCGTTCCACCGATCGTCACCGTTGGCGAGGCGGCCAACCTCACCGATCCGGTCTGGGACAACGCCGAGATCGCGCCGGACACCGTGCAGTTCGCCCGCGCCACCCGCTCCGCCGACGGCGGCGACACCACCACCTGGGCCGAAGTGACCTGCCTGCAGTTCCGCGACGAGGTGGCGGCCGTCGCCCGGGGGCTGATCGCCGCCGGCGTCCAGCCGGGCGCGCGGGTCGCCCTGATGAGCCGGACGCGCTACGAGTGGACCCTGCTCGACTACGCCATCTGGGCGGCCGGCGGGGTCACCGTACCGATCTACGAGACCTCCAGCGCCGAGCAGGCCGCCTGGATCATCGCCGACTCCGGCGCGGTCGCCGCGCTTGTCGAAACGGGCGCCCACGCCGAGCTGATCGCCGGTGTCCGCGACCGCCTCCCCGAGCTGACGAACGTCTGGCAGATCGACCGGGGCGCGGTCGACGAGCTGGTCGCCGTCGGCGCGACGGTCGAGCTGGCCCAGGTGGAGCAGCGGCGCAAGGCGGTCCGCGCCGACGACCTGGCCACCATCATCTACACCAGCGGCACCACCGGCCGCCCCAAGGGCTGCGTGCTGACCCACCGCAACATGTACGCCGACATCGCCAACGCGGTGCCCGTGCTGCCGAACCTGTTCAACGCTGGCGCGAGCACCCTGCTCTTCCTGCCGCTGGCGCACGCGTTCGCCCGGCTCATCCAGATCGGCGTGGTGCAGGCACGGGCCACCCTCGCCCACTGCGCGGACACCAAGAACCTGGTCGGCGAGTTGCAGGAGTTCCGGCCGACCTTCGTGCTGTCCGTACCCCGGGTGTTCGAGAAGGTCTACAACGCGGCCAAGCAGAAGGCCGAGGCCGACGGCAAGGGCGGCGTCTTCGCCCGCGCCGAGCAGGTCGCCATCTCGTACAGCGAGGCGCTGGAGACCTCGCGCGGGCCGGGCCTGGCGCTGCGCGCGCAGCACGCGGTCTTCGACCGGCTCGTCTACCGCAAGCTGCGCGCCGCGCTCGGCGGGCGGTGCCGCGACGCCATCTCCGGCGGCGCGCCCCTGGGCGCGCGGCTCGGCCACTTCTTCCGCGGCGTCGGCGTGACGGTCCTGGAGGGGTACGGGTTGACCGAGACGTCCCCCGCCGCCGCCGCGAACCTGCCCACCGGCACCCGGATCGGGACCGTCGGCCGGCCGCTGCCCGGCGTGACCGTCCGGATCGAGGACGACGGCGAGATCCTGATCTCCGGCGAGCTGGTCTTCCAGGGTTACTGGCACAACGAGGCGGCGACCACGGAGGCGCTCAGCCCCGACGGCTGGTTCCGCACCGGTGACCTGGGCCAGCTCGACGCCGACGGCTACCTGAGCATCACCGGCCGCAAGAAGGAGCTGATCGTGACCGCCGGCGGCAAGAACGTCGCCCCGGCGGTGCTGGAGGACCAGGTCCGGGCGCACCCGTTGATCAGTCAGTGCGTCGTCGTCGGAGACGCGAAGCCGTTCATCGCGGCGCTGGTCACCATCGACGAGGAGGCGCTGCCGACCTTCCTGGCGAACGCCGGGCTCCCACCGGAGACCTCGGTCGAGACGCTGCGCGAGCACGAGGGCCTGCGCGCCGAGGTGCAGTCCGCCATCGACGCCGCGAACCAGGCCGTGTCGAAGGCCGAGGCGATCAAGGTCTTCCGGATCCTGCCCCGCGACTTCACCGAGGTCACCGGCGAGCTGACCCCGTCGCTCAAGGTCAAACGCCAGGTCGTCCACAAGACGTACGCGGCGGAGATCGCCGACATCTACCGCGGCTGACTACGATCCGTCACGTGCCCGCATCCACAACCGCCGTCCCACACCCGCATCCTCTCGCCGCGGCCGCCCGCGTGGTGATGCTGGCGCTGGTCGCGATCCTGACCCTGTTCGCCACCCGCGACGTCACCCAGCTGTGGTGGATCGCGCTGCTGGCGGTCGCCGGGCTGCCCTCCCTGCTCGCGCCGCAGCACCGGCTGGTCGGGCCGCTGAGCCGGGTCGCCGAGGTGGTGGTGCTGGGGCTGGCCGCGAGCCAGGTCGCCGCGGTCGCGTCGATCGGCGGCACGGTCGACGGGCTCGGCGCCTCCGCCGTGCTGCCCTACCTGGCGGTGCCGGTGACCGTCACCGCGCTGCGCCGCCGCTTCCGCGAGGGCGCGGCGCTGCTCGCGGTGACCGCCGGCACGCTGCTGGTCAGCGGGGCGCTGACCGAGGTCGACGGGGAACGTCAACTCGGCCAGGTGGGCTACCTCGCGGTCTGCGCGCAGTGGTTGATCCTGGCCGCGCTCGGGCTCTACGCCGCCGGCACCCTGCACCGGGTGATGGCCGTACGCGCCGACAGCAAGCCCCAGCCGTACGCCGAGGCCACCCGGCTGTTGACCCAACTGCGGACGGTGGCCCGGCAGCTGCCCGGGGCGACCCTGGACCCGGGGGGCATCTCCGAGCACCTGATCGACGAGCTGCGCACGGTGGCCCGGGCGGACCGCGGCGCGGTGCTGTCCGCCAGCGGCGGCGGCCGGCTCGTGGTCCTCGCCCAGGCCGGGGCGGACCGCGTGGACTGGGAGACGACGCTGGACGCGGACTCGGCCATCGCCGACGCCTGGGCCAGTCAGCAGGCCACCACCGCCGCCCGCTCGCAGTCCCGCTCGCACCGGGGTCCGGACGTGTCCGCGCTGATCGTCCCGCTGGTCGCGGGGGTACGCACGGTGGGGCTGGTGGTGCTGGAGGCCGATGTCGCGCAGGCGTACCCGCCGCCGGTGGTGTCCCGGGTGACCGGGCTGACCCGGCCCGCCGCGCTGCGGCTGGAGGCGGCGCTGCTGTTCGACGAGGTCCGGTCGCTGGCCACCAACGAGGAGCGCCAGCGGCTGGCCCGGGAGATCCACGACGGGGTGGCGCAGGAGCTGGTGATGGTCGGCTACGGCATCGACAACGCCCTGGCCACCGTCTTCGACGACGCGGACGAGACGGCCGAGGCCTTGCGGACGCTGCGCGCCGAGGTGACCCGGGTGATCCAGGAGCTGCGGCTGAGCCTCTTCGAGCTGCGCAGCGAGGTGGACCGGCAGGGCGGCCTGGCCGCGGCGATCGCCGAGTACGCCCGCACCGTCGGCGCGTCGGGCGGGTTGCGGGTGCACCTGTCGCTGGACGAGTCCACGGCCCGCCTGCCGGCGGCCACCGAGGCCGAGTTGCTGCGCATCGCGCAGGAGGCCGTGACCAACGCCCGCAAGCACGCCGGAGCGTCCAATTTGTGGGTCACGTGTGAGGTCGACCCCCCGTACGCGCAAATAGAAGTGTCGGATGACGGTCAGGGGATGGCTGACCAGCGCCCCGACGGGCGGTACGGTCTTGCGATCATGGCCGAGAGGGCGGAACGTATCCGGGGCCGGTTGGAGATCAGGCCGCGGCAACCCAGCGGCACGACCGTGGCGGTGGTTCTCGGCACCTCGTCCCGGCGCGATAACGTGCGTGACAGCGCAGCACCAGAAGGGGAGTAACCCGAGGATGACCACAAGTCCGACACCGGCCACCCGCACCAAGGTCCTCCTTGTTGACGATCATGACCTGATTCGTAAGGGCCTGCGGCACGCCTTCGAGCGCGACCGTCAGTTCGAGGTCGTCGGCGAGGCCGCGACCGCGGCAGAGGGGGTACGCCAGGCCGGCGCCCTCCAGCCGGACGTGGTGATCATGGATCTGCGGCTGCCCGACGGCAGCGGCCTGGAGGCCACCCGCGCGCTGCGCAAGTCCAGCGCGTCGATGGGCATCGTGGTGCTGACCATGTACGCCGGCGACGACCAGCTCTTCGGCGCCCTGGAGGCCGGGGCGAGCGCCTTCGTGCCCAAGACCGCCCCGGCCGACGAGGTCGTGGCCGCCGCGCGGCACGCCGCCTCGTCCCCGAGCGCGTTCACCGCCGCCGACCTGGCCGAGGCGATGAAGCGTCGGCTCGCCCCCTCCGGCCCGCAGCTCTCCCCCCGCGAGGGGCAGGTGCTGCGGCTGCTCGCCGACGGGATGAGCGTGGCGGGCATCGCCAAGCAGCTGTTCGTCAGCGAGTCCACGGCGAAGACGCACATCTCCAAGCTCTACGAGAAGCTCGGCGCCGCCAACCGGGCACAGGCCCTGATGACCGCGCTGCGACTCGGCCTGCTCGAAGCGCCGGACGCGCCGAAGTTCTGACCCGCGCCCGTTCGTCGAGCGTAATTCCGTAACCGAAGGTCCGCGCCGGCTCGCCGCCGTCGCGGACCTTCGCGTATCGACCGACGTCCGCGACGGGTGGACGGGCACGCTATGGTCTGGCGGGTACCGCGGGGGCAGAATACCCGCGCGGGCGATGACGTCCGCGTCGTGGACTCAAGGGGTGAGCGCATGCAGCGGCCGGACTGGGCGCCCGACACCATCGACATCGAGCGCCCGAGCGTCGCCCGGATGTACGACTACTACCTCGGCGGATCGCACAACTTCGCCGCCGACCGGGCCGCCGCGCAGGCGATGGTGGCGGCCGTACCGGAGGCGCCGCTGGCCGCGCAGGCCAACCGCGCGTTCCTGCGCCGGGCGGTCCACCACCTCGCCGAGGCCGGCGTCCGCCAGTTCCTGGACATCGGCTCGGGCATCCCCACGGTCGGCAACGTGCACGAGATCGCCCAGCGGATCGACCCGGCGTCGCGGGTGGTCTACGTGGACGTCGACCCGGTCGCGGTGGCGCACAGCCGGGAGATCCTGGCCGACAACGACCGGGCGACGATCGTCCAGGAGGACCTGCGGCACCCGGAGGAGATCCTGGCGCACCCCGACACGCGCCGGCTGCTCGACCTCGGCCAGCCGGTGGCGGTGATGATCGTGGCGGTCCTGCACTTCGTCCCCGACGACGACCGGCCGGCGGAGTTGCTGGCGACGCTTCGGGACGCGGTGGCGCCCGGCAGCTACCTGGTGTTGTCGCAGGCCAGCGACGACGGCCGCGCCGGGGAGGAGCGCGCCGAGGCCGAACGCGTCTACCGGCGTACCGACAGCCCGCTCACGATTCGCAACCGGGCCGAGGTGACCGCCCTCTTCGACGGGTTCGAGCTGGTCGATCCGGGCGTCGTCTGGGTGCCACAGTGGCGACCGGACACTCCCGAGAGCGCGGAGGACGCCGAGCGGGCGGTCTTCATGGGCGGCGTCGGGCGACTCGGTGACTGAGTCGCCCTCGGCGGTCACCCGCCCCGGCACCTTCGCCCGCGCCTGGGCCAAGGCGGTCTCCGGTACGAGCTACCTACCGATGACACAGGCCCAGCTCGAGGCCCTGTTGCAGAGGCTCGCCGGCCAGTTGGCCCAGGCGCTGCTCGCCGAGCCGTTCGACCTGCGGGCCGGGCACCGGGTCGGTGCGGAGTTGGTCGCCGCGCACATCGCGTCCGCCGAGGGACTGGGCCGTACCGTCGAGGTGATCCAGCTTCGGCTCGTGCGGGACCTGGGACTGGTGGCCGAGGACGTCGAGGACCGGATGGCCCGACTCCTGGCCGCCGTGGCGACCGGTTACGCCCGCGCGCTGCGGGACCGCACGCTCGATGAGCAGGAGTCCATCCGCCGGGCCGCCATGATGGCGCGCACCCAGGCCGAACGGGCGCTGCGGGCCAGCGAGGCGCGGTTCCGCCACCAGGCCACCCACGACCCGCTCACCGGTCTGCCCAACCGGACGCTGTTCACCGAGCGGCTCACCGCCGCGCTCAACGAGCCGGGCCGGGGCGCCCAACGCGTCGGGGTGTGCTTCCTCGACCTGGACCGCTTCAAGGTGGTCAACGACACGCTGGGACACCAGGTCGGCGACCGGTTGCTGACCACGGTGGCCGACCGGCTGCGCCAGTGCCTCGGTGAGCATCTGGTGGCCCGCCTCGGTGGGGACGAGTTCGTCATCCTGGTGGAGGGCGCGGGCGGCACCGACGCGGTCGTGGAGGTCGCCGAGAGCGCTCTGGCCGCGGTCCGGACACCCGCGGTGGTCGACGGGCACGAGCTCCAGGTCACGGCGAGCATCGGCATCGTCGAGCGGCAGGTGGCCGGCTCCAACCCGAGTGACCTGATGCGGGCCGCCGACAGCACCCTGCACTGGGCGAAGTCGGCCGGAGGGGCGCGCTGGGCGCTCTACGACGCCGAGCGCAACCGTCGCGAGCTGGCCCGGTACGCCCTGTCGGCGGCCATCCCGGCCGCGCTGGAGCGGGGCGAGTTCTATCTCGACTACCAGCCCCTGACCTCGCTGCGCGACGGCCGACTGCTCGGTGTGGAGGCGCTGGTCCGCTGGCGACACCCGGAGCTGGGCGTCCTGCGGCCGGACAGCTTCATCGCGCTGGCCGAGGAGACCGGTCTGATCGTGCAACTGGGCGGGTGGGTGCTCGCCGAGGCGTGCCGGGAGGCGGAGGCGTGGTCGACCGATGGCGCGCAGGCGCCGTTCGTGAGCGTCAACCTGGCCGTCCGGCAGGTGCACCGGCCCGGTCTGGTGCGGGAGGTCCGTACGCTGCTGCGCCAGACCGGCCTGCCGCCCGAACGACTCCAGTTGGAGATCACCGAGAGCACGATGATGAGCAGCGCCAAGGAGCCCGTCCGGGCGCTGCGGCTGCTGGCCGACCTGGGCGTACGGATCGCCATCGACGACTTCGGCACCGGCTACAGCAACCTGGCGTACCTGCGGGATCTGCCCGTCACCGAGCTGAAGGTGGCCGGCGAGTTCGTGGCTGGCCTGCGGTCGCCGACGGTGGGGCGTACCGACGAGCGGATCCTCGCCTCGCTGGTGTCGCTGGCGCACGCCCTCGACCTCACGGTGACCGCCGAGGGGGTGGAGACCGCCGGGCAGGCCGAGCGGCTGCGGGCGATCGGCTGCGACGCCGCCCAGGGCTGGCACTTCGGCCGCCCGGCCCCTGCCGACCGCATCCTGGCCCGCATCCGCTGAGCCGGCACGGGCACCCGCACCGTCGCCCACGGCCGTAGACAACGTCTACGGCGAACTGGTAGACAGTGTCTATGACCGTGGAGGAGGCCGGAGTCCGGGCCCGGCTGGTGGCGGCCGGAGTCGACCTCGTGTTGCGTGAGGGCCAGTCCGCGGTGTCCCTGCGGGAGATCGCCCGTCGGGCGGGCGTGTCGCACGGCGCCCCGCGCCGCTACTTCCCCACCCACGTCGACCTGCTCTCGGCCATCGCCCGGGAGGGCTTCGCCGACCTCACCGCCCGGGTGGAGCGGACGATCCACGCGGCCGGTACGGAGCCGCGTACCCGACTGGTCGCGCTGGCCCGGACGTACCTGGACTTCGCCGCCGGGCACCGCGGCATGTTCGAGCTGATGTTCCGCCACGACCTGCTGGCCAGCAGTCGTCTGCGGCTGCGCGAGACGAGCCTGCCGCTGTTCACCCTCCTGACCGACCTGGTTGCCCAGACACGCCAGCCGACCGCCCCGCCCGCGCCGGTGGTGGCCGGCGCGCTCTGGGCCAACCTGCACGGCATCGCCCAGCTCTGGGCCTGGGGCAGCCTGCCGCTGGCCACCGGCGACCGCGACGACGACACCGTGCTGCGGGCCGCGCTCGACGCGTACCTCGGCCCCGCGCGGAACTGAACGGGAGAAGACGTGCCCCTGCTGTACGACCTCAGCAAACTGACCGTCGGCTCAGCCCTGCGACTGGGCTGGCGACCCCGCGTCCAAGGCCTGGAGCACCTGCCCCGCCGAGGCGGAGCGATCCTCGCCAGCAACCACCTGTCCGTCGCCGACCAGGTGGTCCTCGCCTGCCTGACACCCCGACACGTGACGTTCTGGGCCAAGGCCGAGTACTTCACCGGCAGCTGGCTCAGCCGGCACGTCGTGGCCGGCATGGGCGCCATCCGCGTCGAGCGCGCCGGCGGCCGGGCCGCCCTCACGGCCTTCGACGCGGCCGTGCCGGTGTTGCGCGCCGGCGGTCTCGTCGCCATCTTCCCGGAGGGCACCCGGTCCCCCGACGGGCGGCTCTACCGCGGCCGCACCGGAATGACCCGGTTGGCCCGCGACGCCGAGGTCCCGATCATCCCGGTCGGCGTACTCGGCACCGCCGAGGTGTTGCCGGTCGACGCGCGAATCCCCCGCCGACACCCGGTCGCCCTGCGCTTCGGCCCGGCGATCCCGGTCGCCGACCGCATCACCGGGCCGCGCGACATCCGGGCCATCACGGACGAGGTGATGGCCGCGATCCAAGGGCTCACCGACCAGGAGTACGTCCCCCGCTACGCCCCGCCCCGGCAACCCCGCGCCTGAGCGGCGGCGGCGGTCAGCCGGCCAGCAGAGCCGCCATCCGCTGCGCCTGCGCCTCCCAGCGCCACTCCCGCTCCACCCACGCCCGGCCGGCCGCCCCGAGTTGGCGGGCCAGGTCCCGGTCGCCGAGCAGCCGGGCGACCCGGTCGGCGAGCTGGGCGACGTCCCGGCCACGGACCACGTACCCGGTCTCGCCCTCCCGGACCGCGTCGGGCGCGCCGCCGGAGTCGCCGGCCACCACCGGCAGGCCGGTCGCGGACGCCTCCAGGTAGACGATGCCCAGCCCCTCCACGTCCAGGCCGCGGTTGCGGGTACGGCAGGGCATGGCGTAGACGTCGCCGGCCGCGTAGTGCGCGGGTAGGTCGGCCGCCGGCACCGAGCCGGTGAAGACCACGTCCCGCTCGACGCCGGTCTGGCGGGCCAGCTTCTCCAGGGTGGCCCGGTACGGCCCGCCGCCGACGATCAGCAGCGCCGCGTCGGGCACCCGGCGGCGGATCTCCGGCAGTGCCCGGATCAGCATGTCCTGGCCCTTGCGCGGCACGAGACGCGACACGCAGACCACCACCGGCCGGTCGGTCAGCCCCAACCGGGCCCGGACCGGCTCGCCGTCCACCGACGGGTGGTAGGCGTCCACGTCCACGCCCGGCGCGAGCCGCCGCAGGTCGGTCACCCCGGCCAGCACCCGGGCGAGCCGGGCGCGCGTGTACTCGCCGAGGTAGGTGGTCACGTCGACGCCACGCCCGATGCGCCGCAGCGCCGGCCGCGCGGCCGGCAGCGCCGCCCAGCCGACCTCGTGGCCGTGGGTCTGCGCCACCACCCGGCGTACGCCCGCGCGCCTGCGCAGACCGGCGGCGAGCAACCCCAGCGGGGCCGCCGCGCCGAACCACACCGTGTCGCAGTCGTACGTGCGGGCGAGCCGGGCCGCGCGCCGGGCGATCAGCGGGGTGGGCAGGAGCACCCGGGTGCGTTCCCGGATCACCTCGAACGGCTGGTCGGCGTCGAACTTCTCCGCACCACGCCAGCTCGACGCGTAGACGACCACCGACCCCGCCGGCTGACGCACGGCGAGGTTGTGCACGAAGGACTGGATGCCCCCCGGGCGGGGCGGAAAGTCGTTCGTGATCAGCAACGTGCGGCTCATCGGCGTGCCTCCCGGGCGTACGCGCGGGCGGCGGCCATCCGCTCCACCGTGGACGGATGCGAGGCCGAGTAGAGGTATTCCCACCGCGGCGGGTCGGGGTCGCCCAGGTTGACCGTGCCGAGACGGCGCTGCATCGACTCGAAGGCCGCCGGGTCGCCGGTGAGCGCGAGCGCGTGCGCGTCGGCCCGCGCCTCCACCCGCCGCGACACCAGCGCCTGCACCGGGGTGGCGACCAGACCAGCCACCGTGACCAGGGCAATTACCAGTGGAAACGCGCGTGGATGGGCGATCGAGTCGACACCGGCCAACCGCAGCAGCAGCCCCCACGAGCCGAGCAGGTAGAGGGCCACCACCGCGGCGGCGACTCCCAGCGCCCCGGTCAGCGTGCCCACCGCCACGTCGGAGTCCTTCGCGTGGCCCAGCTCGTGCGCCACCACGGCCGTCACCTCGGCGGGGTCGGCCTCGCGCAGCAGCGTGTCATAGACGACCACCCGGCGGGTCGGGCCGAGGCCGGAGACGTACGCGTTGACCGCCGTGGTCCGCCGGGAGGCGTCGGCGACGAGCACGTCGCGCACCGGCACCCCGTCGCGGGCGGCCATGCTCATCAGCTCGGTGCGCAGCGCACCCTGCTCCATCGGGGTGAACTTGTTGAACACCGGCTCCACGAGCACCGGCAGCACGAATGACAGCAGCACCACCAGCAGGGCCGCGCCCGCCGCGCCGAGCGCCCACCACCAGCGCGGCGCGAGCCGGATGACCAGGTAGAAGCCGAACAGCGCCACCGCACCGATCACGGCGCTCACCGCGTACGACTTGAGCAGGTCGACGGCCCAGCCACTCCAGGAGTTGGTGCTGAGCCCGTAGCGGGTCAGGACGGTCTGCCGCCAGGCGGAGAACGGGAGGGTGAGCAGGTCGGCGACGAGCACCACGGCGAGGCCGCCGAGCACCGCCTGGGCGATCCAGTGCCCACCGAAGGGCCGGCCCACCAGCTCGACCAGGCGACCGCCCAGCGGGGTGAGCCCCAGCGCGACGGCGATCAGCAGCCCCACGGCGAGCGCGGCGTAGCCGCCGGGGCGCAGCGCGGCGCGGAACTCCCGCCCCCTGGCCACCTGGTCGGCCGGGAGATCCCGCAGAGCGGCGAGCTGGTCGGCACGGGGGGCCGGGGGCCGGTGCCAGGGCACGAACACGGCGACGGTCACCAGCAGGGCCACCGTCAACCCGGCCAACGTCAACAACGCCCAGCCGCGCGGGCTCACCGGCGCACCGCCGTGGCCACCACGCTCAACGCCCGGTCACGATCACCCCGGCACACGGCGGCGTCGGGCCGCCGCGCGTGGCCGCGCCACCGCCACACGGCACCGGCGCGCGGGGCACCGACGGGCCCGTCGTGCTCGCGTCGTACCCCGCTCATCCCGCCGCTCCTCCCGCCGTGACCGCCCATCCTATGGCCCGCGAAAAGCCCGCTTCGGGTGCGGTGACGCACTTCGCCGACGCGGCCCCCGCACGGCTGTGCTCAGCGCCCGCACGGCTCGTCGACGGCCATCCGGCCGGCCCCGGGGCGAGGGCTCAGGCCACCCGGCGGACCCGACGCGCGCCAGCGCCGGGCCGGGCGGGCGCGTCGGGCCGGGCGGGCGCGGCCAGCACCTCGACGTCGAAGCCGGCCCGGGCGAACACCTCGATCGCCTCAACCTCGGCGGCGACCAGCCCGGCCGCCGGGGACGTGTCGTCGAACAGGGCGGTCAGCGGGCAGCCGGAGCAGCCGTCGGCCCGCTTCGCGCACCCGTCGCAGTCGATGAGCATCACGCCTCCTGATCGCTCGCGATGCGCGGCCGACACCCTGTCGTCGCCACCCGAGCACCGTCGGTCACATCGACGTTATCCACCGGGTACGACAGAACCGCCCGTTGAGGGCTAGATCGACTCCAGATCAGCGAAATCGGGGTATCCCGAACGGCCGGACAGCCCGACATCGCCGACCTCGCGCGGGCGCACCCCGTCGAATCGCCGGTCAACTGCCGGTCAAGCGCCTGTTTCGTCGATCCAGGTCACTGCGATCGTGGTGCTACGTCCGGGCCACGCCGGGCGAGGCCCCAGCCCTGGCCGTCGGTCCGGGCCGAACGGAACGGGTCGCACCACCCTGACTCAACGGAGGCTTCGACATGCGCGGACCATCTTCGACCACACGCTCCCGGCTCACCGCCGTCGCGCTCCTCGCGGGCGTCACGACGGCCGCGGGCGGGCTCGTCGCCACGCCGGCGCAGGCCACCTCGGCACTCGGCTGCAACTACCCCCGCGTCTGCTTCTGGGTGAGCGGCAACCCGTACGACGGCGCGCCGCCGACCGCGTCGTTCCAGGACACCTACTACCAGACCCTCGGGTCCCGCAGTAAGGGCGCGGACTGGGTCTACAACAGCCGCAACGACGACGGCGCGAAGATCTTCTACTCCAACAACGACTGGGTCTGCGTCTCCCCGGGCGAACTGGCCTACCTCGAGCCGTACGGCTACGCGGTCGCCATCGACATCATGGACTCCCCGTACTGCTCCTACTGACCCGCTCACCGGAGGTTGACGACATGAATCCACGACGTCTCCTGGCCGCCTGCGCGGTCGCGGTGACCGCATCGGTCGGCCTGGTCGCCACCCCGGCGTTCGCCGGTGGTTACTTCACGACGAAGACGGACCTGAACCTGCGCTACTGCCAGTGGCTGAACAATTCGCAGTGCTCGGTCATCCTGACGATCCCGAAGGGCCAGTCGGTCTACCTGAACTGCTGGGCGACCGGATCGTCGGTCAACGGCGACACCGTCTGGTACAACGCCTTCTACGGCAACGCGAGCGGCATGCTCGCCGGTGACTACATGTACATCGGCCACGACCCGAACCCCGCCGTCTCCCGCTGCGTCTGACACGCCGATCCGGCCGCTGGCGCTGACGCGCCAACGGCCGGATCCGTACGTCACGGGTAGTAGACCCGAGGGCTGGTGTAGGTGCCGTGAAACGCTCCGCTGCACGTGTAGACCTCGACCACCGCCACGGCGGAGCCCTTGAAGTTGTTCATCACGTTGACGTTGCGGCTGATCGGCCCGAACCGGCCGGTCCGGTTGAGGTCGTAGTAGATCCAGGAGGTGTTGCCGTTGTTGCTGGTCCGCAACTGGAGGTACGCCGTGCACCGGGATCCGTCCGGGGTGGCGTTCATGTAGAAGTCACCCACCACGGTCTGGTTGGAGCCCTGGTACGAGATGCACGAGCTGATCGGGTAGGCCCCGGTGCAGCCGCCACCCGAGGCCGCCTGGGCCGCTGCCGGGGCGACCAGGAGCGCCGCCAGTGTGACCACCGTGCCGAGGATGGTGCCCAGCAGTCTCTTTCCCATGTCGTTCGCCTGCCTTCGTCCGGTGCCCGGCGGTGCCGGGCGGATGCGGACACCGTCGCCGACCGGACCTGCCGGAACCTCGCCAAATTCTTGCCCGCCCCGACAGCCTGCCCGGACGTGCGGTCAGGAGCGGGCGAGGCGGCGCAGCAGCGAGTCGGCCCCCAGCGGATACGCGCCGTGCCGGCGTACCCCGTCGGCGACCTCGCGGTCGGACGAGACCACGACGACCGGACGGCCCGCCGGCTCGGCGCGGACCAGGCGTCGGATCAGCTCGTCGGCGGTCTCGCCCTTGCGGGAGAAGAGCACCCGTACGCCGCGCGGGGCGGGCGGCAGCCCGTGCATCCGCTCGGCGCCGTCGAACACGACGGTGACCTCGTCGCCGGTCTGCGCGGCGATACCGCCCAGCCCGGTGATGAGGCGCTTGCGCTGCTGCTCCAGCGACATCTCGCCGAAGCCGCGCTTGGTGACGTTGTAGCCGTCCACGACGAGGTGCGCCCGGGGCAGGGCGAGCAGCTGGTCGAGCCGGGCCGGGTCGTCGGTGTCGCGGGCGCGCGCGGCCGGGCCCGCCGGGGCGGTACCGGGCTGCTCGGCGAACGCGTCGGCGACGAAGTCGGCGGGGAGCTTGTCGACCGGGTCGAGCGCCAGCTCCCGGCGCAGCCCGACGGCGGCCTGACCGATGGTCTCCAGCAGCAGCCAGAGGCGGGCGTCGTCGACCGAGCGGGCCTCCTTGGCGCTGGCCCGGGCCACGCCGGCGGCGGCCTCCGCCTCGGCGAGCCGGGCGCGGGCGCGGCGCAGCTCGGCGTCGACGTCCGCGCTGGCGCGCGCGGCCCGGCCGCGTTCGGTGGCGAGAAGTTCGCTGGCCTTGCGCTCGCGGGCCTGCGTCTCGCGAAGGGTACGGGCCAGCTGACGGGACTCCTCACGGAGCTGGCCGAGTTCCTCGCGGACCCGGGCCAGCTCGTCGCGGAGCTTGTCGGCCTCGACCCGGGCCACCGCCCGGTCGTGTTCGGCGCGGGTGGCCCGCTGCTCGGCCTCGCGGACCAGTTCGGCGACGACGGCGCTGTCCGCCTCGGCGCGGACCGCCGCGCCGCTGGCGTCGATCAGCTCCCGCCAGCCGCGCGGCCGGACCAGATACGCCAGTGCGGCCACCTCGACCGGGTCGGCGGCGGCCGGCGCGGTGCCCTCGACCACGGCCGCCCCGAGGTCACCGGCGTCGGCCAGCACCCGGGCGGTGACCCGCTGCCGGAACAGCGGGTCGGCGGTGAGCTGGGCGGCGATGGCCGGAGCGCCGAGACGGGCGCGCCGGTTGGGGGCGAACTTGGCCACCCGCCGCAACGGCACCGGCACCTCGTCGCCGGGGAGGCTGGGTAGCACGGCGGCGGTCAGCGCCACGATCCGTTGCCGGACCGGCTCGGGCAGCGTCGGCTCCGGCTCGATCGTCGGATCACCGCCCGAATCGGCGGGAGTGTCACTGGCGTCCGGATCGCTCACCGCGCCGTCGCGGGCGACCGGATCCTCCTGCGGGAGGTGGTCGTCGTGCGGCTCGGCGAGGGGCATGTGGCAAGTCTCCCACCGCTGGCGGGCCCACCGCCTGGTGAGTGAGCCGATCTCTCATCCTAGCCCCATGGTGACTGCTGGGACCTCTGCGACGGGAGTGTCGGACCGGGGCGCTAGCGTGCCGCCGATGGCACAGGCGGAGTACGTCCAGGAGTCACTGGCCGGTCTCGACCCGGCGGTGGGCGGGGTGGACCCGGCCCTGCCGCTGTACGCGACGACCTTCGTGGTGGTCGACCTGGAGACCACCGGCGGCGCGCCGGACGGCGGCGGGATCACCGAGATCGGCGCGGTCAAGGTGCGCGGCGGCGAGGAGCTGGGGGTGCTGGCCACCCTGGTCAACCCGGGGCAGCCGATCCCGCCGTTCATCACCGTGCTGACCGGGATCACCCAGGCCATGCTGCTGCCGGCCCCGCCGATCGAGGAGGTGCTGCCCAGCTTCCTGGAGTTCATCGCCGACGCCGTGCTGGTGGCCCACAACGCCCCGTACGACGTGGGTTTCCTCAAGGCCGCCTGCGCCCGGCACGGCTACCGCTGGCCCAACCCCCGCGTGCTGGACACGGCGGCGCTGGCCCGGCGGGTGCTGACCCGCGACGAGGTGCCCAACCGCAAGCTCGGCACCCTGGCGGCGTACTTCCGCACCGCCACCCAGCCCACCCACCGGGCGTTGGACGACGCCAAGGCCACCGTCGACGTGCTGCACGGTCTGATCGGTCGCCTCGGCGGGCACCGCGTCGACACCGTCGGCGACGCCATCGAGTTCGCCCGCGCGGTCACCCCGACGCAGCGCCGCAAGCGGCATCTGGCCGAGGGGCTGCCCCGGGTCCCGGGGGTCTACATCTTCCGGGCCGCCGACGACCGGCCGCTCTACGTCGGCACCTCGGGCGACATCGCCACCCGGGTGCGCAGCTACTTCACCGCCGGCGAGAAGCGCGCCCGGATCTCCGAGATGCTGGCCGCGGCCGAGCGGGTCGAGGCGGTGGAGTGCGCGCACTCGTTGGAGGCGGAGGTCCGCGAGCTGCGGCTGATCGCCGCGCACGCGCCTCCGTACAACAGGCGGTCGAAGTACCCGGAGCGGATGGTCTGGCTCAAGCTGACCGACGGGCCGTACCCCCGGTTGTCGATCGTGCGCGACATCTCCCCCACCGACACCGCCTACCTCGGGCCGTTCACCTCCCGGCGGGCCGCGGAGCTGGCCGCCGCCGCCTTCCACGACGCGGTCCCGCTGCGCCAGTGCACGCACCGGCTCTCGCTGCGCACCGTCACGCCGGCCTGCGCGCTGGCCGAGCTGGGTCGCTGCCCGGCGCCCTGCGAGCACCGGATCACCCCCGAGGAGTACGACGACAGAGCCGTCGAGCCATTCCGGACGGCCACCACGAGCGACCCGCGGCCGGTGGTGGACGCGCTGCTGGCCCGGATCGACGTGCTCGCGGCCGACCAGCGCTACGAGGAGGCCGCCGTGGTGCGGTACCGGCTGGCCGCGGTGCTGCGCGCCACGGTGCGGATGCAGCGGTTGGCGGCGCTGACCGGGATCGCCGAGCTGGCGGCGGCCCGACCGGCCGCCCGGGGCGGCTGGGAGCTGGCCCTGGTACGCCACGGTCGGCTGGCCGGCGCCGGGGTGTCCCCGCCGGGCGTCCACCCGCGACCCACGCTGAACGCCATCCGGGCCACCGCCGAGACGGTGTCGGGTGGGCACGGGCCGGTGCCGTCGGCCACCGCCGAGGAGTCCGAGCGCATCCTGTCCTGGTTGGAGCGGCCGGAGACCCGGTTGGTCGAGATGTCGTCCGGTTGGTCCTCACCGGCGGGCGGCGCGGGGCGCTTCCGTGACCTGCTGGCGAAGGCCGAGAGCGGGGCGTCGCACCAACTCTCGACCGAACGCTCATGACCAACTGACCGATCGGACTACGTCGACTCGCTTAGGCTGTTAAGGAAGTGCAGTCCTGCCCGTTTCGTGGGCCTGCTCCGTTCACCGGGTCCGGTGACCGCGGAGCCGGGGTGAGGAGGTGTCCCTCGTGGACGTCGACGCCGGACACGGCGCCGCCCTGGGGGGCGCCCTGCCAACCCAGTCGGGCGAGCTGCCCCTGACCCGCCGACTGCGGTCGTTGCTCACCTGGCCGACCACCGACTCCGACCCGGTCACCCACCTGGTCCGCACCCATCGGGGCATCCACGCCGGCACCGATCCGGCGGTGCTGCGCCGGGCGTACACGATCGCGGAAAATATGCACCGCGGGCAGTTCCGCAAGAGCGGCGAGCCGTACATCACCCATCCTCTCGCGGTGGCGCAGATCTGCGCCGAGCTGGGCATGGACACCACCACCCTGGTCGCGGCGCTGCTGCACGACACGGTCGAGGACACCCGCTACACGCTCCAGGCGCTCTCGGAGGACTTCGGCCACGAGGTGGCCCACCTCGTCGACGGGGTGACCAAGTTCGACAAGGCGTTCTACGGCAAGGCCGCCGAGGCGGAGACGGTCCGCAAGATGATCGTCGCCGCCGCCAAGGACGTCCGGGTGCTGATCATCAAGCTGGCCGACCGGCTGCACAACATGCGTACGCTCGGGGTGCGCTCGGCGGCGTCCCGGGAGCGGATCGCCCGCAAGACGCAGGAGGTCCTGGTCCCGCTCTGCGACCGGTTGGGCATCCAGACCCTCAAGCGTGAGCTGGACGACGTGGTGCTGCTGCACCTGGAGCCCGACGAGCACGCCCGGCTGGCCCGGCACGTGCACGACCGGCCCGGCTGGGAGGCCTACCTCGACGCCGTGGTCAACCGCGCCCGGGCCGCGCTCAAGCGCAGCCGGGTCGACGCCGAGGTGAGCCCCCGTCCCCGGCATCTCTACTCGATCTGGAAGGACACCGTCGCCGGCGGCCACACCGCGCCGTACGACCTGCCCCGCATCTCGGTGGTGGTCGACGGCCCGGCCACCGACTGTTACGCGGCGCTGGGCGCGATCCACGGCACGTGGCGGCCGGTAGCGGGCCGTTTCAAGGACTTCATCGCCTCGCCGAAGAACAACCTCTACCGCTCGCTGCACACCAGCGTCTGCGGCCCGCAGGACCGTACGGTGGAGGTGCTGATCCGCACCCAGGAGATGCACCGCGCGGCCGAGTACGGCATCGCCGCCGACTTCCGCTTCCCGCGCTCGGGCAGCGGCAGCGCGGCGGCCCGGGCCGAGCAGTTGGACTGGCTGCGCCGCGTGCTCGACTGGGAGCCGGAGGCCGCCGACCCGGCGCAGTTCTACGAGTCGCTGCGCTGCGACCTCGCCGAGGGCCAGATCCAGGTCTTCGCCGACGGCCGTCAGGTGGTGCTGCCGGCCGGCGCCACACCCGTCGACCTGGCGTACGAGCTGGGCAATCATCGCGGTGACCACTGCCTCGCGGCCCGCATCAACGGCCGGCTCGCGCCGCTGAGCTCGGAACTGGACGAGGGCGACGTGGTGGAGATCTTCACCGAGAACGACGCCGACAACGGCTTCGAGGCCGCCGCCGCCCCGCGCGGCCCGCGCAAGGAGTGGCTGGGCTTCGTCAAGTCGCCGCACGCGCAGATGCAGATCAACAGGTGGTTCGCCGAACACACCGAGCCGGGCATCACGATCAGCGACAAGGTACGCCTCGGTCGGGCCACCATCGGTCTCGCCCTGCGCCAGCACAACCGGGGCCTCGCCAGCGACCTGCCGCTGCTGCGGCTCTCCGAGGAGTTGGGCTACCCCGACCTGGAGACCCTGCTCGTCGCGGTCTTCGACCGGGTGATCGAACCGGACGCCGTGGTACGCCAGCTCATCGACCTGGTCGACCATCGACAGTGACTCGGGCGTGCCCCAGCGCGTCCGAGGGACATTCGTGACCACTAGCCTGGGGTCATGATCCCCCGTTCCCGCGCCACCGGTCGGGCCGTCTTCTACCAGGCCTTCTACCGGCTGCCGCTGCCGGTGCGCCGGCGTCTGGTCCGACTCGCCGTACCGAAGTACATCGTCGGCGCGGTCACGTTGGTCCGCGACACCGAGGCGAGCGGCGCGGGTCGGTTGCTGATGCTGCGCCAGCCTCCCGGCAACAAGGGCTGGTCGCTCCCCGCCGGCCTGCTGAACCGGGGTGAGCCCCCGGTCGTGGGCGCGGCCCGCGAACTGTTCGAGGAGTCCGGCGTCCGGCTGCCGCCGTCCCGGCTGCGCCCCGCCGTGCCGAACGCGATCGTGCACGCCAAGGGCTGGGTGGACATGGTCTTCGAGGCGGAGGTGCCGGCGTCCAGCACCGAACTGGTGGTGGACGGCGGGGAGGTCTTCGAGGCCGCCTGGCATCGGTTGGACGACCTGCCCAAGCTCACCTGGCCGACCGCGCGGTTGCTCGCCTACTACGACATCGGGCCGCTGGCCGGGCAGTTCCCGCCGCCGGTGCCCGACACCGCGCCATGACCAGGGCGAGCTGGCCGAGGGACGTCTGCGCGGTCGTGCTCGCCGCGGGCGAGGGCACCCGGCTGCGTCCGCTCACCGAACGGGTGCCCAAGGCGCTCTGCCCGGTCGGTAACGTGCCGCTCCTGGACCGGGCCCTGGATCGGTTGGCCGGTCTGGGCCTGAGGAGTCCGGCCCGGGTCGCGGTGAACGCCTGCTACCTCGCCGACCAGGTGGTCGCGCACGTCGGCGACCGCGCCCACCTGTCGGTGGAGCCCGGCGACCCGCTCGGCACGGCGGGCGGGGTGGCGAACCTGCGGGAGTGGATCGACGGCCGAGGAGTCCTGGTCGGCAACGCCGACGCGTACCTGGCCGAGCCGGCCACCGCGCCGGGCCCCGACATGGCCGCGCTGCTCGACGGTTGGGACCGGGACTCCGTACGCCTGCTCGGGCAGCCCGCCGCCGACCCGCACGCGCCGGGTACCTTCGCCGGGCACTGCTTCACCGGTTTCTCGCTGCTGCCGTGGCGACTGGTCCGCGACCTGCCGGTGGTCATGTCCGACCTGGTGCGCGCGGTGTGGCGGCCGGCGGAGGCGGCCGGGGCGCTCGACGTGGTGCCGTACGCGGGCACCTTCTACGACACCGGGACGCCGGCCGACTACCTGGCGGCCAACCTGCACGCGGCGGCCGGCGGCGTGCTCGTCGACGAGTCCGCCACGGTGCCCGGGAACTGTGTCGAATCGGTGGTTGGCGCCCACGCCCGGGTCGACGGCGACGTGCGACGCAGCGTGATCTGGCCGGGCGCGACCGTGCGAGCGGACGAGCGTCTGCGGAACGTGATCCGCTTCGGCGACGGCGGGACGGTGCAGGTCTAGCATGGGCGACGACGCCGACGAACGGAGAAGTGCCCCGTGATCACCGCGATCGTGCTGATCGACTGCGCCACCGACGCGATCCCCGAGGTGGCCGATGCCCTGGCCAACGTCCCCGGCGTCAGCGAGGTCTACTCGGTGGCGGGGCACGTCGACCTCATCGCCATCGTCCGGGTCCGCGAGTTCGACCAGATCGCGCAGGTCATCGCGGGCAGCATCTCCAAGGTGCCGGGTGTGCTGAACACGGAGTCGCACATCGCGTTCCGGGCGTACTCGAAGCTCGACCTTGAGGAGACGTTCGCGATCGGCCTCGCGGACGCCGACTGACCCGCAGCCCGCATGCGCCGCGGCCGGTCCACCCCGCGTGGGGTGGACCGGCCGTCGCGCTACCGCGAGATCAGCTCTCGCTGGGAGCGGGCCGCTCGGTGGTGCCGAGGCCCGGTTCCGGCGACTCGGTGATCCCACCACTCGGAGCCGGCGACTCGGTGACGCCACCCGGAGCCGGCGACGAGGTGCCCGGGCTGGGCGTGCCGCTGGCGCTGGTCTGCGGGACCGGGATGCCCAACTGGTTGGCCAGCTGGACCAGCTCGTCGTAGTGCGCCTGCAGCGTCGGCAGGGCGGTCTGGGCCAACTGGACCACCGACTGCTCGGAGCCCTGTGAGATCTCCGTCTGGGTGGCCTGGATGGCCTGGACGTGACCGGCCAGCTCACTGGTCACCCAGAGCCGGTCGAACTCCGTCCCACTGACGTTGTTCAGCTTGTCGATGACCGCCTGCTGATCGGTCGTGGGCTCGTTCGGCAGCTGGACGTTGAGCTGCGACGCGGTCTGCTGCACCGTCTGGTCCAGCTGGGTGTGGTCGGTCTTGAACATCGCGCCCAGGTCCTTGACCCCCTGGTTCTGGCCCTTCTGCTGAGCCAGGTCACCGGCGGTGATCTCGAAAAGGTTCACCTGGTGCACCGCCTGCAGGTACTGGGTGTCCTGCGTCGACGGCTGTGCCGCCGCCTGGGCGGCTGCTGCCGGCGCGACACCCACCAGCACCAGCGCGGCCAACAGGCCGAGGCGTTTGAGACCCAACATGCTTCCCCCCCTAGAGACGTTGGATCGCACGGATACCCGGCTCACGGGGGTTATTCCTGCGATCGCCCGGCGCGCGGGGTCGACCGGTCCCGCCGTGCCCGTCCGACTCCTGCTCGGTTGGGCGACCGGACACCGGAAACGGCGTGACGCCCGCCGGAAGTCCGGCGGGCGTCACGTGACGGTGCTGTCGGGAGGTCAGCGGCGGCTCTCGCCGCTGCCGATCTCCGCACGATCTCCCCGGGGCTCGACCGGCGGGTGACCCGGCGAGACCGGCGCCTCGACCGGCTTCTCGATCGGGTAGAAGAAGCCCCGGACCGCCGGGCCGAGGGCCCCGAGCCGGTTCATCTTCTTCGGTACCACCCAGCCGACGTACTCCAGCTCACCGTGGCCGTCCGCGTGCCCGTTCGACGCGCTGAGCGGCTGGTGGACCTCGATGAACCGACCGTCCGGCAGACGCCGGATGATGCCGGTCTCGACGCCGTGCGCGAGCACCTCCCGGTCGTGCTGCTGCAGACCCAGGCAGAGCCGGTAGGTGACGTAGTACGCCAGCGGCGGAACCACGAGCAGACCGACCCGGCCCGCCCAGGTCATCGCGTTCAGGCTGATCTGGAACTTGTCGGCGATCACGTCGTTGGCACCCGAAAGCGTCAGCACGATGTAGAAGGCGACGGCCATGGCGCCCACGGCCGTACGGGCCGGAACGTCACGGGGCCGCTGGAGCAGGTTGTGGCTCTTGCGGTCCTTGAGGTGCCGGGCCTCCAGGAACGGGTACATCGTCGACAGGCCGACCAGGATGCCGGGCAGCACGACAGTGGGCCAGAACAGCGGCGGGATGACGTACCCGTCGCCGATCGGGATGTTGATCTGCCAGGCCGGCATGAGTCGCGTCGAGCCGTCGAGGAACATGACGTACCAGTCGGGCTGGCTGGCGGCCGAGACCACCCACGCCTCGTACGGCCCGAACAGCCAGATCGGGTTGATCTGGAACAGACCGCCCAGCAGCGCGATGACGCCGAAGACGACCATGAAGAAGCCGCCCTGCTTCAGCGCGTAGCGGGGGAACATCCGCTCGCCGACCACGTTGTTGTTGGTCCGGCCGGGGCCGGGCCACTGGGTGTGCTTCTGCTTGAAGACCAGACCCAGGTGGGCGCTGATCAGCGCGAGCAGCAGGCCCGGGATCAACAGGACGTGGGCGATGAAGAACCGGCTGATGATGATCGTGCCGGGGAACTCGCCACCGAAGACCGACGACGTCACCCACGAGCCCACCACCGGGATGGACAGCATGATCGCGGAGGCGATCCGCAGACCGGTGCCGGACAGGCCGTCGTCCGGCAGCGAGTAGCCGGTGAAGCCGGCCAGGAAGCCGACCCAGAACAGCAGCGAGCCGATGATCCAGTTGGTCTCGCGCGGCTTGCGGAAGGCGCCGGTGAAGAACACCCGCAGCATGTGCACGACGATCGCGGCCATGAACAGCAGCGCCGCCCAGTGGTGCATCTGCCGCATCACCAGACCACCCCGGACGTCGAACGACAGGTCCAGGCTGGAGGCGTACGCGGCGGACATCGGGGTGCCCTGCAACGGCGCGTAGCTGCCGTCGTAGACCACCTCGGTCATCGCCGGCTCGTAGAAGAAGGTCAGGAACACACCGGTCAGCAACAGCACGATGAACGAGAACAGCGCGATCTCGCCCAGCAGGAACGACCAGTGGTCCGGGAAGACCTTGTTCAGCAGCTTGCGCAGCGGCGTGGCCACCGCGAAGCGGTCGTCCACCCCCGCCGCGGCCTTGCCCGGCGTGGCCGCCAGGTCAAACTTTCGACGCTTCATGGCCGCTCCCAGAAATCAGGCCCGACGGTCTCGGTGTAGTCGGACTTCGCCACGAAGAAGCCCTCGGAGTCCAACTCGATCGGCAGCTGCGGCAGCGACCGGCTGGCCGGGCCGAAGACGGGCCGGGCGTTGTCGGTGATCAGGAACTGGGACTGGTGGCACGGGCAGAGCAGCCGGTTGGTCTGCTGCTCGTAGAGGCTGGCGGGGCAGCCGGCGTGCGTGCAGATCTTGGAGAACGCCGCGTAGTTGCCCCACATGTAGTCCTTGTGGTGCTTCTGCGTCTCGCCGGGGCGCGAGTTGGCCTCGCGGGATTTCTGGGCGTCCGCGTCGCGCAGGTGGATCAGCAACGTCGGCGAGTCGGCGTGCCGGTTGCTCACGCCGTGCTCGATGCCGGGGAAGACGGTCAGCTGACCACCGGCGCTGATGTCCGCCGGGCGCACCGGGCGGCCGTCCTCGCGGACCAGGCGGATCTTCTGCCCGTTCTCCGTCGGGGCGAACCCGGTGGTGAACATCTGGTTGTTCTTGTGCGGCTGGGAGATCAGGCCGCCGACCAGCGGCGCCGCCGCGACCGCGGCGACCGGCGCGAGACCGGCCAGCAGCGAGATGCCGAGCAACGGACGACGCTTGATGCCCATCTCGTCGGCCAGGTAGAGCATGGTCTGGCCGGTGATGGTGCGACCCTCGGAGTCGACCTGGCCCTCGTGCCGGTCCTGGATCGAGACCTCCTTGGGCAGCAACTTCTTGCCCCAGGTCAGGATGCCGAAGCCGACGGCGAGCAGGGCCACGCCGAGGGTGGCGCCCAGCAGCGGCGTGTAGAACTTGTCGCCGCCGCGACCCGGCTCGTACTGCCACGGCCACCAGATGTAGATGGCCAGGAAGGCGGTCGCCGCCAGACCGGTGATCAGGAAGAACCCGGCCACCACGCGGGTGAGCCGACGCTCCGCCTTGGTGCCCGGCAGCACCTGCGGCTCGTAGTGGACGATCTCGATGTCGTCCCGACGCGCGCCCTCGCGGACGATGTCGAACCGGCTCAGCCTGGGGTCGTTCACGTCGAGCGGCTCCGGGCCCTGCGAGGCCTGGTGCTCGGTGTGCGTGCTCATGCCGTCACCTCGCTACGGGTGGCGCCGAGCGGCACCACGGCGGTGGAACTGAAGATCCGCTCGGTCACGACTTACCCGCAATCCACAGGCTAGCGAACACGAGCGCCACGATGCCAACCAGGAAGATCGCCAGGCCCTCGGTGGACGGCCCGTACCGACCGAGGTTGAACCCGCCCGGGTCCTGGTCGGTCTTCAGCGTCTCCTGGATGTAGGCGATGATGTCGGCCTTCTGCTCCGGAGTGATCTGGTTGTCGCCGAACACCGGCATGTTCTGCGGACCGCTCAGCATCGCCGCGTAGATCTGCCGGTCCGTCGCGGGGTGCAGGCTCGGGGCGAACTTGCCCGAGGAGAGCGCACCGCCGCCACCGCCGAAGGCGTGGCACTGCGAGCAGTTGATCCGGAACAGCTCGCCACCGGCCGCGACGTTGCCGCTCTTGTGCAGGTCCTCTTCGGTGCCCGGGACGACCGGACCGCCGCCGAGTTCCTGGATGTACTGGGCGAGCTGCCGGGTCTGCTCGTCGGTGAAGACCGGGGGCTTGCGGTGCGCCTGGGCCTCCTGGCGGGCCAGCGGCATCCGGCCCGAGCTGACCTGGAACTCGACCGAGGCCGCGCCGACGCCGATCAGGCTCGGCCCGCGGCCCTCGACGCCCTGGGCGTTGCGCCCGTGGCAGGTCACACAGCTCACGTCGAACAGCGCCTTGCCCTCGGCTGCGGCGCCGGTGAGCGGCGGATTGTCCTGCGCCTGCGCACCGGGCGCGAAGACGGTGTAGGCGCCGCCGGCGAGCATCAGCGCCGCGATCAGCCGGACCGCGGCGCCCAGCCGGCGGCGGCCCCTGCTGCGCGCGGCGGGCCGCCCGCGCAACCGCGCGAGCAGGCCGCGTCGGCGGTCGTTGTCAGAAGTCATGAGCTGTGTCCTTAACCGGTTGGACCTTGTCTCAGGGGACGGAGCAGCGGCGCGGTTCGTGACGCGCCAAGATCACTGAAGCCAGTAGATCATGGCGTACAGGCCGATCCACACGACGTCGACGAAGTGCCAGTAGTACGACACGACGATCGCCGAGGTCGCCTGCGCCGGGGTGAACCGGCCCATGGTCGTGCGGACCATGAAGATGATGAAGGCGATGAGACCGCCGGTCACGTGCAGGCCGTGGAAACCGGTCGTCAGGTAGAACATCGAGCCGTAGCCGTCGGCGTTGATCCTGACGCCGTCCTCCACCAGGTGGCGGTACTCGTTCACCTGGCCGAGCACGAAGATCAGGCCCATCACGAAGGTGACGGTGAACCAGCGGCGCAGCGCGTGCACGTCACCCTTCTCCGCCGCGAAGACGCCGAGCTGGCAGGTCACCGAGGACAGCACCAGGATCACCGTGAAGGTGGTCGCGTACGGGATGTTCAGCGACTCGGTGTGCTTCTCCCACTGCTCCGGCGCAGCCGCGCGGATCGAGAAGTACATCGCGAAGAGCGCCGCGAAGAACATGAGTTCGCTGGAGAGCCACACGATCGTCCCCACGCTGACCATGTTGGGTCGCGTCAGAGAGTGGATCCGGCTCTTGTCAATGGCTGGGGCCGCAGTCACGCCGTCATTATTGCCCCTGATCGGGGCCGGCGATCAGCGGGGTGGCAAACCTGCGCCTTCCGTGGCCCGGGCGTCAGGGTCCGGTTCGCCTGGCCTAGCCTGAAAAGCGTGCTGCACGTCGATCCCATCCTCGCCGCCACCTCGGCCCTCCCGGCCGATGTGCTCGCGGCCACCTCGGCGGGCCCGTCGACGCTGGCCGCCGGGGCCGAGGCGACCCCGCCACCGTTCACCATCGGCGCGGTGCTGACCGAGACCCGGTTGGACAGCTGGCTGGCCCTCGGCCTGGTGCTCGCCGCCGGCCTCTACCTGTACGGGGTGCACCGGCTGCGCATCCGGGGCGACCGCTGGCCGGTCGCCCGTACCGTCTTCTTCCTCGGCCCCGGCCTCGGCGGCATCGCGCTCGTCACGGTCAGTGGGCTGCACGCCTACGACACCGCGCTGCTGTCGGTGCACATGGTCCAGCACATGGTGCTCTCCATGGTGTCGCCGATCTTCCTGGCGCTGGGCGCGCCGATGACGCTGGCCCTGCGGACCCTGCCGGTCGGGCCGCGCAAACGCCTCCTGGCGATCGTGCACAGCCGGATCGCCCGGGTCTACAGCTTCCCGCTGGTGGCGTTCGCCATCTTCGTGGTCAACCCGTTCGCGCTGTACTTCAGCGACCTGTACCGCTTCACGCTGGAGCACGCCTGGGCGCACGAGCTGGTGCACGCGCACTTCATCATGACCGGCTGCGTGTTCTTCTGGCCGCTGCTCGGCCTCGACCCGCTGCCCGGCCGCTGGCCGTATCCGGCGCGGGCGCTGCTGATGCTGCTCTCCGTGCCGTTCCACACCGTGCTCGGGCTCACCATCATGCAGAGCACGACGCTCTTCGGCGGCGACTGGTACCCGTCGCTCAACCTGAGCTGGTCCGACCCGAAGGCCGACCAGGTGGTCGCCGGCGGCATCCTCTGGGCCGGCGGCGAGTTCGTCAGCGTCACCATGCTCGCGGTGCTGGTCGTGCAGTGGGTCAAGCAGTCCGAGCGGGAGGCCCGCCGCGTCGACCGCGAGCTGGACCGCCAGGAGGCGCGCGAGCGCGCGGCCGAAGCCCCGACGGCCTGAGCTGCGCAGACGGCACGCCCGACGCGCGGGAAGCGGGCGGCGTGTCAGGTACGTCACGTCGGCCGGTACGATCGGCGGGCAGCTACGAGGTTGGAAGCGGAGTGTCGGCATGAGTGAGCGTCTGTGCACCGTCCTGCTCTACAGCGACGACCCGCAGGTCCGTGACCGGATGCGGCTCGCCGTGGGCACCCGGCCCGCGCCCGGCCTGCGGATCGAGTTCGTCGACGCGTCGACCTACGCCGAGACCATCCGGCTGGTCGACGACTACGAGATCGACCTGCTGCTGCTCGACGGCGAGGCCAGCCCCGGCGGCGGCATCGGCATCGCCCGGCAGATCAAGGACGACCGGGACGACGCGCCTCCCACCTGCCTCGTGATCGCCCGCGCCGCGGACCGATGGCTCGCCGCGTACGCCGAGGTCGACGCGACGCTGGTGCACCCGCTCGACCCGGTGACCACCGGCAGCACGGTGGCCGAGTTGCTGCGGACCCACGCACCCGCCTGACGTCCCCGCGCCAACCGGCACCGACACGGCGCCGGCCGAGCCTGCGCCGGTTCCAGCCCACCCGCACTTCGTACGCTCGGGAGGCCCGCCATGGGCGATCGGACCTGGCCGCACCTGCTCAACTCGCTGCTGCGCGGCGAGGAGCTGTCCACCGGCGACACCGCCTGGGCCATGGGCGAGATCATGGCCGGCTCGGCGGGTGCCGCCCAGGTGGCCGGCTTCGCGGTGGCGCTGCGGGCCAAGGGTGAGACCTCGGCCGAGCTGGCCGGCCTGGTGGAGACGATGTTGAGCCGGGCCGTCCCCGTCGACCTGCCCGACGATCTGCGTTCCACCGCGCTGGACGTCGTGGGCACGGGCGGTGACCTCGCCCACACGGTCAACATCTCCACCATGGCCGCGCTTGTCGTCGCGGGCGCGGGTGTCCGGGTGGTCAAGCACGGCAACCGCGCCGCGTCCTCCTCCTGCGGCACCGCCGACCTGTTGGAGTTCCTCGGCGTCCCGCTCGACCTCGACCCCGACGCCATCGTGCGGTGCGTCACCGAGGCGGGCATCGGGTTCTGCTTCGCCGCCCGCTTCCACCCGGGCATGCGGCACACCGGGCCGGTCCGCCGGGAGCTGGGCGTCCCCACCGTGTTCAACTTCCTCGGCCCGCTGACCAACCCGGCCCGACCCCGCGCCGGCGCGGTCGGCTGCTTCGACGCGCGGATGGCCCCGGTGATGGCCGGCGTGTTCGCCGCCCGTGGCGACTCGGTGCTGGTGATGCGCGGCGAGGACGGCTTGGACGAGTTCACCACCGCCGCGCCGACCCGGGTCTGGGCGGCGCAGAACGGCACCGTACGAGAGGCCGTGCTGGACGCGAGCGACCTGGGCGTACCCCGGGCCACCCTGAGTGACCTGCGCGGCGGTGACGCCGCGTACAACGCCGGTGTGGCCCGTCGCCTGCTGGCCGGTGAGACCGGCCCGGTGCGCGACGCGGTCCTGGTCAACGCGGCGGCGGCGCTCGCGACGCAGGGGCCGCTCGACGGCGACCTGACCGAGGCGCTGCGCGCCGGCCTGGACCGCGCCGCCGAGTCGATCGACTCGGGCGCGGCGGCGGGCGTCCTGGAGCGCTGGATCGAGACCGCGACCACCACGGCCGAGGCCGCGACCACCGCCTGATCCGCGCGCCCGTCCCACCGGATCGGCCGGCACGCGCGGCCGCGTCTGACCAGGTAGGCGAGGTGGGGGCGACAGCACAGCCAGCCACCGCCACATCGTCGACCTGGCGGCGACAGCACAGCCAGACACCGCCACATCGGCGATCTGGGCACGGCGTCGCGTCGGTCGCCGCGATGTCCGGGCGGCCGAGGGCGGCGGGCGTCAGGCGGCGTGGCGGCGGGACGGCTGGCGGCGTCGGCGCTCGGCCAGCCGAGTGACGGGCGCGACGAACGTGGTGATCACCACGGCCGCGCCGCAACCGGCGCAGACCAGCTCGGGACAGTCGCTGCCGTGGCCGTCGACGCAGGGCGGCGCCTCGAACGGCGTCACGCCCGCACAGACGTCGCAGTAGAGATCGCGGTGCGACATCGGGCGTCTCCTCTCACTCCAGGCGACCCGCCCCCGGAACGTGACAACGACGCACAACGGAAGCGAAGAACTACTCGCCTGTAGTTTCCCACGCGGGTCCGACAAGTCTCCGCGCCCGCCCCCGGACCGCGCCGCCTCGGGTGATCCACCCCGACATCACTGAAGGCGGGGTGTTCGGGCCACCCGGACACCCCGAATTCCGGGAACCCGGGTCGATCAAGCGCACCTCACGACGAAGGCCCGCTCCCCCGGTCGGGGTGCGGGCCTCCGTGGCGGTACGCGATCTCGTCGATCAGTGCTCGGCGGTGCGCCGGGTGCCGCTGTAGTACTCGAACAGCAGGCCGCAGGCGGCGAAGACGACCGCCACCAGGCCGAGACCGATCAGCCAGAACTGCCAGAACACCAAGCCCAGCGCGGCGATCGCAGCGGCCAGCGCCAGACCGAACGGCCAGTAGCTGCCCGGGCTGAAGAAGCCGACCTCACCGGCGCCGTCGGCGATCTCGGCGTCGGCCCGGTCCTCGGGGCGCAGGTCGATACGGCGGGAGACGAACCAGAAGAAGCCACCGCACATCGAGCAGAGCAGGAACGACAGCGCCAGGGCGACGGTGCCCACCCACTCGATGTTGCCGGACTCACCGTGCGTCCAGGCGCCGTAGAGGATGGTCGCGCCGAAGAGGAACCCGGCGATGATCAGGAAGATACGCCACTCGGTCTTCATGCGGCTGCCTCAGCTTCCCGTGCCGGCCGGAGCGTCGTCCGGGTTGAAGTTGCTCTGCGTCCGTCGGGTGTCGAACGGCTTCGTGGTCTGCGCGTACGGCTCCTCGCCGATCTGGGCCAGCGCCTCCTGGGTGGACTTGCCACCCTGCTTGGCCGCGAGGAACTGGTCGTACTTCTCCGGCGACACGACCCGCAGCTCGAAGTTCATGAACGCGTGGTAGCTGCCGCACAGCTCGGCGCAGCGGCCGACGTACGCGCCCTCCGCGTCGAGGCTGGAGACCTCGAAGACGTTACGGATCTTGCCCGGCATGACGTCCCGCTTGAACAGCAGCTCCGGCACCCAGAAGGAGTGGATGACGTCGCGGCTCGTCTCCTCGAACCGGATGGACCGGTTGGTCGGCAGCACGAGCACCGGGATGACCTCGCTGGTGCCGAGCGTCGACGCGGTGGTCTTGGCCTCCGTGCCCTGACCGTCGCGGTAGTTGAACTGCCAGTTCCACTTGAACGCGACGACCTCGACCGTGACGTCCGGGTTCTTCGACAGCTTGTCGACGTCGGTCTGCACGATCGCCGTGTAGTAGAAGAGCACGGAGACGATCAGGATCGGCGCGATGGTGTAGAGGAACTCCATCGGCAGGTTGTAGCGGGTCTGCACCGGCAGCGCGTTGCCACGCTTGCGGTACCGCACGACACACCAGAAGATCAGGCCCCACACGAAGACGCCGACCGCGAGCGCGGCGACGCAGGAGGCGATCCACAGGTCGTACATCCGGTGCGACTCGGGCGTGATGCCGCCCTGGGGCCAACCGAAGCCGTCGAACGTCTTGCCGACGTCACAGCCCGTGAGCAGAACCAGCAGCGCCACGCCCCCGAGACCGAGCCCGGCCAGCCGACCGGCACCACGTCCCCGGCGTCCACCGACCCGTGGGGCAGCACCGTGCCGTACGGCCGACGGCCGTACCTCCGAACTCCTTGCGACCACCTGGTCCTGCCTCCCTAGCGCGCCGCGGTGCGTCGTTCGTCAGCACCGGCGGCAAAGGCGTCACCGACGGTCGCAGATTACTCGACCATGACGGACTCGGCCGTGGTGGGGTCACTGTCCGCCCCCATCGGGGGGATCCTGGGCATAACGTCGCGATAGCGTGGGGACCCGTGAGTGCGAGGAGTGAGCCGGGGTTGCGAGCCCCGCAGTCGCGAGCAGAAGGCGGCGCCGTGAGCGCCTCTTCGGTGTACCTGGACGCAGCGACGGCCGCGCCGCTGCATCCGGTCGCCCGGCAGGCGCTGCTGGCTGCCCTGGAGGACGGCTGGGCCGACCCGGGGAAGCTCTACGGCCAGGCACGCCGCGCGCGCCAACTGCTCGACGCCGCCCGCGAGGCCGCCGCGCAGACGCTCGGCGTCCGCGCCGACGAGCTGTCCTTCACCCCCAGCGGTACGACCGCAGCCCACGGCGCGGTGCTCGGCGCGCTCGCGGGACGGCGTCGGGTCGGGGCGACGCTGGTGCACTCGGCGATCGAGCACTCCGCCGTCCTGCACGCCGCCGAGCGGCACGTCTCGGCCGGCGGCGCCGCCACCGCCGTACCTGTCGACCGGATGGGCCGGCTGGACCTGACCGGCTGGTCGGACGCCGTCGGCGCTCCCGGGGTCGCGCTGGCGGCGCTGATCAGCGCCAGCCACGAGGTGGGCACCGTGCAGCCGGTCGCCGAGGCGGCGGCCGTCTGCGCGGACGCCGGGGTTCCGCTGTACGTCGACGCGGCGCAGTCGGTCGGACGGGTGCCGCTGCCGGCCGGCTGGTCGGTGCTCAGCGCCAGCGCCCACAAGTGGGGCGGGCCACCCGGGGTGGGGTTGCTGGCGGTGCGCAAGGGCACCCGCTGGGAGTCGCCATGGCCGGCCGACGAGCGGGAGGGTGGCCGTACCCCCGGGGTGGTGAACCTGCCCGCGGTGGTGGCGGCGGCGGCGAGCCTGCGCGCGGCGGCGGCCGACGCGGCCGCCGAGGCGGCCCGGCTGTCCCCGCTGGTGGATCGGATCCGGGCGCGGGTCGCGGCGGAGGTGCCCGACGTGGAGGTGGTCGGCGACCCGGTGCTGCGCCTGCCGCACCTGGTGACGTTCTCCTGCCTGTACGTGGACGGCGAGACGTTGCTGCACGCGCTGGACCGACGGGGGTTCGCGGTGTCGTCCGGTTCGTCCTGCACGTCGTCCACGCTGCGGCCGTCGCACGTGCTGGAGGCGATGGGGGTGCTCTCGCACGGCAACGTGCGGGTCAGTCTGCACCTGGACACCAGCGACGAGGACGTCGAGCGGTTCCTCACCGAGCTGCCCGGGATCGTCGCCGGCCTGCGGGCCGACGCCGGGGTGGTCGGGCTGTGACGATGCCGGACGAGGTGATCGACTGCCGGGGTCAGCGCTGCCCGCTGCCGGTGATCGCGGCGGCCCGGCGGATGCCGCAGGTGCCGGTCGGCACGGTCGTCCGGGTGCTGGCCGACGACCCGGCGGCGGCGGTCGACCTCCCCGCCTGGTGCCGCATGCGCGGCCAGGAGTACCTAGGCGCCCTAACAGGCCCCGAAGGCCCCGCCTACGACATCCGCCGCACCCACTAACCCCCACCCCCTCCCCCGCGATCTTGCACTTTCGGTGCCGACAAGAGCGGACACAAGCCGCGAAACGGCGACACAAAGTGCAAGATCGGCGCGGGGTCAGGGTGAGGGTGAGGGTTACGGGAGGAGGTGGGGGCGGATCTCTTCTGCCGCCACGTCGCCGTAGGACTCGGCGAGGCGCTTGACGAACAGGTCGCGGCGTACGTCGTACTCCTGGGTCCCGACCGTCTCCAGGACGAGCGTGGCCAGCAGCGAGCCGACCTGGGCGGCCCGCTCCAGGCCAAGACCCCAGGAGAGCGCGGTGAAGAAACCGGCCCGGAAGCCGTCGCCGACACCCGTGGGGTCGACGGCCCGGATCTCCCGGGCGATGGGTACGTGGATGGGGTCGATGCCCCGACCGGCGATCTCGACGCCGTCCTTGCCCAGCGTGGTGACCCGCACCTTCACCAGGTCCAGCAACTGCTCGTCGCTGAGCTGCGCCTTGCTCTGCAGCAGCGACTTCTCGTAGTCGTTGGTCATGAGGTACTCGGCGCCCTCGATCAGCGCCACCACGTCCTCGCCGGGCATCCGGGCGAGCTGCTGGGAGGGGTCGGCGGCGAACGCGTACCCGCGGGTGCGGCACTCGGCCGAGTGCCGCAGCATCGCCTCCGGGTCGTTGGCGCTGACCAGCACCAGGTCCAGCCCGCCGAGCCGGTCGGCGACCGGGGCCAGTTCGATGTTGCGCGCCTCGCTCATGGCGCCCGCGTAGAACGAGGCGATCTGGCACATGTCGGTGTCGGTGGTGCAGACGAACCGCGCGGTGTGCGCCACCTCACTGACGTGCACGGAGTCGCAGTCCACGCCGTGCCGCTCCAGCCAGGAGCGGTAGTCGGCGAAGTCCGCGCCGACCGCCCCGAGCAGCACCGGACGCAGCCCGAGCTGCCCCATGCCGAAGGAGATGTTCGCCGCCACCCCACCGCGGCGCAGCACCAGGTCGTCCACCAGGAAGGAGAGCGAAACCTTGTGCAGCTGATCGGCGATGAGCTGGTCGGCGAAGCGACCCGGGAAGCTCATCAGGTGATCGGTGGCGATCGAGCCGGTCACGGCGATCTTCATGTCAACCTCAGGGTCGGGAGCGGGGCGCGGTCAGCCTACCGGCCCGGTAACCGGGGCGTGTCCGGTCCGTCGGGCGACGGCAACCAGCTCGTCACGACGAAGGGGCCGCCCCGAAAGGGACGGCCCCGTCATCGCTGGTGTGGTGCGTGACTCAGTTGAACGAGTCGCCGCAGGCGCAGGAGTTGCCCGCGTTGGGGTTGTCGATGGTGAAGCCCTGGGCGTCGATCCGGTCGGCGAAGTCGATCGTCGCGCCGGACAGGTAGGGGGCGCTCATCCGGTCGACGACGACCTCGACGCCACCGAAGTCGGTGACGACGTCACCGTCGAGCGACCGCTCGTCGAAGAAGAGCTGGTACCGCAGGCCGGAGCAGCCGCCCGGCTGCACCGCGACCCGGAGCCGCAGGTCGTCGCGGCCCTCCTGCTCGATCAGGGCCTTGACCTTCTGCGCCGCGACGTCGGTGAGGACGACGGAAGTAGGGGCCTGGGCCTCGGTCGACTCGGTCTGCGCTGGCGTGGTCACGTGGAAGTCTCCCTGCGCGGTTTTGGGTCCGGACGCACTGGCCAACGTCGTACGCCGTCCAGTGATTCCCGGTTGTGGTCCGGTTCCGATGGTACGCCGCCCCGGCCGGACGTACCCGCGTGGCGGGCACCCGGCCCAGGTGGGACGGGGGCGCGCGCTCAGCGGCTCCACTGCCGGGCCAGCCGGGCGCCCAGTTCGCGCAGCCCGTCGGCGGGGCGGCTCAGCGCTGCGGCGAGCCCGCCGGTCTCCTCGCCGCCGAAGTGCTCCACCAGGCTGTAGGCGTCGGTCACCCCGGCCGAGGCGGCCTCCCGCCGACCGGTGCTGACCTGGCCAGCGACCACCACGCAGGGCACCCCACGGTCCCGGGCGGCCCCGGCCACCCCGGCGACGACCTTGCCGCGCAGCGACTGGTGGTCGAAGGACCCCTCCCCCGTGATCACCAGGTCGACGGTGTCCAGGGCGGCGTCCAGCCGGTTGGCGCGGGTGACCAGCCCGATACCGGACTCAACGGTGCCGCCGAGCGCGAGGACGGCTGCGCCCAGGCCGCCGGCCGACCCACCGCCGGGCAGTGCGCCCAGGCCCGCCGGGCAGCCGGGCAGGTCCCGTTCCAGCACCGCCGCGAAGCGTTCCAGGGCGGCGTCGAGCAGCAGCACGTCGGCCCGGTCGGCGCCCTTCTGCGGACCGAAGACGTTGCTCGCGCCGTGCAGGCCGAGCAGCGGGTTGTCCACGTCGGTGGCGGCGACCAGCAGGGCGTCCCGCAACCGGGGTACGCCGTCCAGCGCGTCGACCGCGGCCAGCGCGGCTCCGCCGTACGGCAACGCCGCGCCGGTCCCGTCCAGCGGAGTCGCGCCCAGCGCGGCGAGCATGCCCGCGCCGGCATCGTTGGTGGCGGAGCCGCCCAGCCCGATCACCACCGTCCGGGCCCCGCTCTCCACGGCGGCGGCCACCAGCAGTCCCAGCCCGTACGACGTGGCGGCCTTCGGGTCGCGCTCGTCGGCGGCGAGCAGGTGCAGTCCGCACGCCTGGGCGCTCTCCAGGTAGGCGGTCGTGCCGTCGGCGGTGAGCAGGATCTCACCCGCCGCCGGGCGGCCCAGCGGATCGACCGTCGACACCGGCAGCCGCCGGCCGCCGAGCGCTTCGGCGAGCACCTGGACGAAGCCCGGCCCGCCGTCGGCGAGGGGCCGGATCAGCAGGTCATCCGTGTCGGTGACGGTGCGCCAACCGGCGGCGACCGCGGCGGCCACCTCCGGTGCGGACAGGGTGCCGGCGAACTTGTCCGGGCAGAGCAGCACGCGCATGGCGAGCAGTGTGGCAGCACACACCGAGCGGAGCTGCGGCGCGCTCGTGCTGTGGGACCATGGGCTACGTGACTTCGACCTGGGTGGAACCCTCCAACACGGCGACGGCTCTGCTGCTGCTCGGCCGGGGCAGCGACCCCGACACCGAGCGCGGCGTCGAGTGTCCGGGCGACCTGCCGGCGCCCAGCGATCCCGACCTGGTGGCCCGCGCCACGGCGGCGAAGGCGAAGCTGGGCAGCAAGGTCTTCGTGCTGGGGCACCACTACCAGCGCGACGAGGTGATCCAGTTCGCCGACGTGACCGGTGACTCGTTCAAGCTGGCCCGGGAGGCGGCGGCCCGTCCGGAGGCGGAGTACATCGTCTTCTGCGGCGTGCACTTCATGGCCGAGAGCGCCGACATCCTCACCACCGGCACCCAGCGGGTGATCCTTCCCGACCTGGCGGCCGGCTGCTCGATGGCGGACATGGCCGTGCTGGGTCAGGTCGAGGCCGCCTGGGACACGCTGACCGAGCTGGGCATCGCGGGCGACACCGTGCCGGTGACGTACATGAACTCGTCGGCGGACATCAAGGGCTTCGTGGGGCGCAACGGCGGCGTGGTCTGCACCTCGTCCAACGCCAAGCGCGCCCTGGACTGGGCGTTCGAGCAGGGTCAGAAGGTGCTCTTCCTTCCGGACCAGCACCTGGGCCGCAACACGGCGGTGCTGGAGATGGGCCTGTCGCTGGACGACTGCGTGCTCTACGACCCGCACAAGCCCGGTGGCGGGCTCACGCCGGAGCAGCTGCGCGACGCCAAGATGATCCTCTGGCGGGGGCACTGCTCGGTGCACGGCCGGTTCACGCTGGACAGCGTCAACGACGTACGGGGGCGGGTGCCGGGCGTCAACGTGCTGGTCCACCCGGAGTGCCGGCACGAGGTGGTCACCGCCGCCGATCACGTCGGCTCGACCGAGTACATCATCAAGACCATCGAGGCGGCGCCGGCCGGCTCGGCGTGGGCGCTGGGCACCGAGCTGAACCTGGTCCGCCGGCTGGCCCTGGCCCACCCGGACAAGCAGATCATGTTCCTCGACAAGGCGGTCTGCTACTGCTCGACGATGAACCGGATCGACCTGCCGCACCTGGTGTGGGCGCTGGAGGAGCTGGTCGCGGGCCGGGTGGTCAACCAGATCACGGTGGACGCCGACACCGCCCACCACGCGCGGGTGGCGCTGGACCAGATGCTCGCTCTGCCCGGCGCATGACCACGATCCGTGACGTCCCTGGTACACAAAAGTGCCGGATCACCGATTAATGCCACACACGCCGGTCTGACCGAGTCCTTTTTCGTCACCGAGGGCTATGCTGCCGGAGCGACGACGCGAGCGGGCCGTTTCGATATGGCCGCATCCGGGGTAGCGACAAGGTTCACGCTCCCCACCATCAACACAGCAGCACCGAAGCGCTGGAGGTTGCGTTGACCGACGACGTCCTGGTCGTGCATGGAGGCACTCCGCTCGAAGGGCGGATCCGCGTGCGCGGCGCGAAGAACCTGGTTTCGAAGGCGATGGTCGCCGCACTGCTGGGCGACAGCCCGAGCCGGCTGTTCGACGTGCCGAAGATCCGCGACGTCGAGGTGGTCCGGGGTCTGCTCGGTCTGCACGGCGTCAAGGTGACCGACGGCGCCGAGGACGGTGAACTCGTCTTCGACCCCGCGAACGTGGAGAGCGCCAGCACCGACCAGATCAACGTGCACGCCGGTTCGAGCCGGATCCCGATCCTGTTCTGCGGGCCGCTGCTGCACCGTCTCGGCCACGCGTTCATCCCGGACCTGGGCGGCTGCCACATCGGCCCGCGTCCGATCGACTTCCACCTGCAGGCGCTGCGGGAGTTCGGCGCGACCGTCGACAAGCGGCCCGAGGGGCTGCACCTGTCCGCGCCGAACGGGCTGCACGGCACCAAGTTCGCCCTGCCGTACCCGAGCGTCGGCGCCACCGAGCAGGTGCTGCTGACCGCGGTCATGGCCGAGGGCGTCACCGAGCTGCGCAACGCCGCCGTCGAGCCGGAGATCATCGACCTGATCTGCATCCTGCAGAAGATGGGCGCGATCATCAAGGTCCACACCGACCGGGTGATCGAGATCCAGGGCGTGCCGAAGCTGCACGGGTACACCCACCGGCCGATCCCGGACCGGATCGAGGCCGCGAGCTGGGCCGCCGCCGCGTTGGCCACCCGTGGTCACGTCGAGGTCCTCGGTGCCCAGCAGGCCGACATGATGACCTTCCTGAACATCTTCCGGTCCGTCGGTGGCGAGTACGAGGTCACCGACGCCCGCGCGCCGAAGCTGGGCGACCCGGGCCAGGAGGGCGGCATCCGCTTCTGGCACCCGGGCGGCGAGCTGAACGCCGTGGCGCTGGAGACCGACGTGCACCCGGGCTTCATGACCGACTGGCAGCAGCCGCTGGTCGTGGCGCTGACCCAGGCCCGTGGCCTGTCGATCGTGCACGAGACGGTCTACGAGCAGCGGCTCGGCTACACCGAGGCGCTGAACTCGATGGGCGCCAACATCCAGGTCTACCGGGACTGCCTCGGCGGCACCCCGTGCCGCTTCGGCCGGCGCAACTTCAAGCACTCCGCGGTGATCGCCGGGCCGAGCAAGCTGCACGCCGCCGACCTGGTCATCCCGGACCTGCGGGCCGGGTTCAGCCACCTGATCGCGGCGCTCGCGGCCGAAGGCACCTCCCGGGTGTACGGCGTCGACCTGATCAACCGGGGCTACGAGGACTTCGAGGCGAAGCTCGCCGACCTGGGCGCGCACGCCGAGCGCCCGTAACCTCCCGCACCAATCGTTCGATCCCGACGGCTCCAGGTCGCGCTGCGACCTGGAGCCGTCGGCCCGTTGCACCGCGATGTGCACCGGGCACGGACCGTTGGCTACCCTTGCCGCGTGCCGTCGCTCTTTCGCCGCAAGTCCACCGACCTCGTCGACGAGGCCGTCACCTCGGTGACCCCCGAGGAGACCGCCGATCGTTCCCGGGGCTACACCCCGGCCAAGGGTCGGGAGACGCCGAAGCGGCCCACGGTCGGCCGGCGTCCGGCCGGCCCGAGCCGCCCCCTCACCAAGGAGGAGGAGCGGGAACGGCGTCGTCAACTGCGCGCCGAGGCCGCCGCCGACTTCCGCCGCGAGGGTGGCCCGCGCGACCGGGGCCCGGAGCGGCTGCTGGCGCGCAACGTGGTCGACTCCCGTCGTACCGTCGGCACCTGGTTCTTCGGCGGCGCGCTGATCGTGCTGATCGGCTCGAACGCCGCGATGCCGCCGGTGGTCCGGTTGATCTCCAACGTGCTCTGGGGCGCCCTGGCCCTCGGCGTGGTCGTCGACTCGGTGCTGATCTGCCGCAAGATCAGCAAGTTGGTCCGGCAGCGTTTCCCGAAGACCGACCAGCGGATGGGCTCGCTCTACCTCTACGCCGTGATGCGGTCGATCACCTTCCGGCGGATGCGCACTCCGGCGCCCGCGGTCAAGCTCGGCGACAAGGTCTGATCCCGGCGACCCGTCGCCGGGACACCCGCTCTGGCCGCGTTGGTGGCAAAGGACGTCGGGCGGTTGCCGTTCGTTGTACCGTGCGCGTAGTCCCGCACGGTGAACAGGCCCCCGTTGTTCGTGACCGCGAACGATGATCCAGTGGAGCGAACACGCATGCCCGGAGAACCATCGGCCAGCGTCGCCGCCGCCCTGCGCCGCGAACGCGAGCGGGCCGGTGTCTCGCTGACCGAGCTGGCCGCGCGGGCGGGGACGCCCGAGTCCACGCTCTCGGCGCTGGAGTCGGGGACCGGTGACCCGAGCGTGGAGACGCTGTGGGCGATCGGCGTGGCGCTGGGCGTGCCGTTCAGCCGGCTCGTGGAGCCGGTGGCCGACAACCTTCGGGTGATTCGTGCCGGCGAGGGCCCCCGGGTCCGCTCCGAGCGGGCCGACTTCACCGGGACGCTGCTCAGCGCCGGAACGTCGCGGGTACGTCGGGACATCTACCTGATCGAGCTGGAGCCGGGAGCGGTCCGGGAGGCGGACGGACACACGCCGCACAGCGTGGAGCATGTGGTGGTGGCCGCCGGACGGCTGCGGGTGGGCCCCGAGAGCGACGTGGTCGACCTCGGCCCGGGCGACTACGCGACGTTCCCCGGCGACCTGCCACACCGGTACGAGGCGCTGGTCCCCGGGACGTTCGCCGTCCTCGTCATGGAGCATCCCTGACCCGGCGCTCCGGTCCGTTGGGGCGGCGGGTGGGGTATCGTCAAAGGTCAGATTCGGTTATCGACCTAAATGTCCGGAACCATCGGATAACGTTTGCGCTCGTGGGCGCTGCCACAGTGGCGGTGAACGAGCCCGCGCCGTTACCCTCCATCCGCAGCCACGCCCTGCCGGAACCGGGCGACCCAACCGGCACGCGAGGCCCCAGCGCGACAATGTGCAACGAGGTGACAACGCCGTGAGCGAGCGGACGCGAGCCGGCCACCGGAGCGTGGCAGGCGGCGACCGGACGCCCAACGGCCAGCGGGACAGGAGCGCCACCTCACCGTCGACGGGGAGCGGCCGAACGGTCGGGTGTGGCGACGGGCTCGACGGATGAACGGCCGGTACACCGACCGGTGGCGGGATCCCAACGAACCGTCCTGGGTGGTCGAACCGACCACCGAATGGCAACCCCAGTTCCCCGGCCAGCGCTACCCCGGTGACATCGGCGCCACCCACCAGTCCCCGCCCCCGCGCGGTCGGGCGAGCGCGGTGGGTCGTGCCGAGGTCCCCCCGCTCGCGCCGACCCGCCCGGACGGCACCTACCTCGGCCGCTCCTGGGCCGACGAACCTCCGGCCGAACCCGAGGGCCGGTGGCGGACGGACGACGAGCCGGACCAGTCCTACGGCTGGCCGCGCGGCGACGAGCGGACGCCCGACTCGTCGCGACACGGCCGCTCCGAGCCCGCGTACTACGACCATGAGCCGTACCGCCGGCCGCTCCCCGAGCCGCCCCGGCGCGAGGAGCGCCGCTCGCCCGAGTCGGACCGCCGTACCGCCTGGTCCGACCGACGCCCCGGCGACGACCGGGCACCCGGCCGGGAGGCCGCGTGGCACCGCGAGCAGCCCGCTTCCGATGGGTACGACAACCGCCGACACCGACCCGAGCCGACCGACCGGGACCGGGCGTACCCGACGTCACCGCCGGTCTCCCCCGGGCCCTACTCCCCGGCCCCCCGTGGTGACTCGGGATGGGTGTCCGAACCCGACGAGCCACCGCGCCGACGCGGCACGTCGGAGCGGCCGGCCGCCGCCCACGACCGGCAGCCCGGCGACGGGTACGGCGTCCGGCCGACCCGGAACCCCGAGAGCCGCCCGACTGACGGCTGGGCCGCCGAAGGCGCCGGCCAGTGGGCGCCCATCGACAGCCGCAACCGCTACCGGGCCGACGGCCAGCCCGACCGTCGCCCCGACGAAGCCCGCCGGTCGGATCGCTTCCCGGACGACGAGGTCCGCCGTGCGGAGCGCCGGCCCGACGACGCCCGCCGGCCGGAGCGCGGCGGTGCCGACGAGCGGTCCCGGGTGGAGGCTGGCCCCGGCGGGTCCGGCGAGTGGCAGCGCCGCCCGGACGAGATGTACGGGCCGCCCCAGACCTCCGAGGGCGGACGGCGACGCCGCCCCGAAACGGACGCGCCGCAGCAGCAGCCCCGCCGCGACGACGACCGCCGCCGTCCCGACGTCGAACCGCACCGCCAGCAACCCCGCGAGGCGGCAGCGCGCGCCGAGGCGTACCCGGACCGTCGTCCGCGCGAGACGGCCCGACCGGAGCCGTACCGCGAAGAGACCCGCCGCGACGAGGCCTACCGCGAGCCCCGCTCGGGTGGCGGCCTGCCCTGGCCGGCGCCCGGCCCGGTGCATCCGGACCGTACCCGGGAGCCGGGCTACCGGCCCGAGCCGTACCGCGACACCGAGCCGCGCGTGGGGTCGCGGCCGCCGACCGCCCCCGCACGGCCAGCGACGGAGCCTGGCCGGTACGACGAGCGGCCGGTCCGCCCCGCCGCGAGCGCGTCACCCACCTACAGTCGGGCCACCCCGGTCCCGCCCACACCCGTCTCCCCGGCCGCGCCGGGCACCGACCGGCTGCCGTCGGACCGGCCCGTCTCCCCCGCCGCCCCCGGACGGGACGCGCCCGTCTCCCCCGCCGCCCCCGGACGGGACGCACCTGTGTCCCCCGCCGCTCGCGGGCGGGACCGGCCTGTCTCCCCCGCCGCCGGGTGGGAGGAACCGCTGTCGGCGACGCCCGTCTCCCCCGCGCCCGCCGACCACGAACGGCGACCGCCCACCTCGTCCGGCCGGCCGGAGTACAACCGGCCGGAGTACGACCGGCCGGTGTCGGGCCTGCCGGTCTCGCCGGCTGTGGACGCTCCGATCTCCGGTCCACCGGCCGCGCGGCTCCGGGTGGAGTTCCTGCCCGCCCCGGTGGAACCCCCGTCGGCGGACGAACAGTCGGCGTCGCCGCCCCGGCCCGAGCAGCGACCTACCGAAGCCGCGCCGACCGCGGACGCCCGGCCCACCACCGCGCCGCGTTACCCCGGCCCGGACAGCCGCCCGCCGGTCGCGCCGCCACCGACCTGGCGGCGACCGGAACCGCCCGCCACCCCAGCGACGCCGAGGTCCTCCACACCCGACGCCGAGCCGTCACTCCCGGTCGCCCCGGGGGTGCCGCGTCGCTACGTGCCTCCGACGCCCACCGAGACGTCCGCGCCAGTTAGCCCGGAGCCGGCGGCGGCACCGGTGCGGGGGCCCGATGCCTGGTTCAGCCCCGGCACCCAACCGGTCGAGCCCGATCAGGCCGTGCCGCCGACAACCGACAAGGCGTCGACGGCCGCCGCCACGGCCGAGGACCGGGCCCTCGTCGACGTACCGGCAGGGCCACCACCCGGGACCGGGGACCCGCACGGCACGATCGCGTCGACCGAACCGCTGGTCGACCGCCCGGCCACCGACCAGCGACCCGACGCTGGCGAGGCCGTCGCGGCGTCGGTCTCCGCGCTCCCGGTCTCCGCGCCGCCGGTCTCCGCGCTCCCGGTCTCCGTGCCGCCGGTCTCCGCGCCGCCCGCCGCCGCGCGGCCCGTCTCCGCGCCGCCGATCGGGCCGGTCGACGCCGGGCGTCCATCCTGGTCCGGCGAGCTGGTCGACGACGCGACGCCCGCTGCCGAGCCGACCCCGAGCGGGATGGACCCCGTGTCCGGTCCGGCGGCGCAGTCCACTGCGGTCGCGCCGCCCGCCTGGTCGGACGACCTGGGCGACACCAGCAGCCGCGAGCCGCTGACGACCGACGGCGCAGCCGCCAGGGATCGCCGCCCGGTCTCCGGCGAGCCGTCGGAGTGGCAGAGCGAGTCCACCGCGGACGACCCCGACGAGGTGGCCGCCCGCAGAAGCACGCCGCCCGTCGACGGTGCCGCCGGCCGGGAATCGTCGGACCGGCCGTCGTCGTCGCGCGGGCCGAACGCCGCGGACCCGTCGACCGCCACGCCGGGCACCGACGCGGAGCCCGCGCCGTCGACCGAGGCGGATCGCACGACACCCGAGCCCGCAACGAAGTGGCCCGTCGACGCGGACTCCGTCGCGGCAAGCACACCGGCCACACCCGTGTCGGCACCACCGGCCACACCCGTGTCGGCACCACCGGCCACGCCCGTGTCGGCACCGCCGGCCACACCCACGACCGCCTTCGCGGCGCCCACTTCCGCACCACCCGCCGCCGCGCCTGAACCCCTTCCCGCGCCGGAGAGCACGGCAGAGGGCACGGCGGACGGCATGGTGGCGGGCGCCACCACGGCACCCTCCACATCCGATGTCGCACCGGAACCCACCTACGCGTCGCCCGCGCCCGAACCAGCCTTCGCACCGCCCGCCGTCGTCAAGCCCGTCTCCGGACCACCCGCCGCCCCCGAACCCACCACAGCACCGGCCGCCCCCGAGCCCCCTCCCCCGCCACGGGCTGCGGCGGAACCCGTGCCCGCGCCACCCGTCGCCACCGAACCGGTTACCACGCCGGCCGCCCCCGAGCCCGCCTCCGGGCCGCCAGCGGCGTCCCCGACCCCTCCCGCGCCACCCGTCACCGCAGAAGCCGCCCCCGCAGAAACCGCCCCCGCAGAAACCGCCTCCGCAGAAGCCGTGTCTGCCGTACCGGCCGTCGTCATCCCCGGGCCGCGTGACCCGTCCGAGGCAGACGCGCCCGTGTCGGCGCCGCCGGGCACGGCGACCGGGCCGGTGCGTCCGTCGCTGTCCGACGAGGGCGACCCGGAGCAGGTCCTGGCCGCCTACCGCTGGCGGCTGGACCCGGTGACCCTGCGCGAGGAGCTGACCGAGCCGGACGGCATGCGGGCCATCCGGCGGCGGCTGACCGAGAAGTTGGGTACGGCCATCGACAACCGGGCCCGCGCGCGGCTGCTCAGCCTCCGGGCGGTGGCCTCGCGGATCCTCGGCGACCTCGACGACGCGTTGGCCGACGGACGCCTCGCCGTCACGTACGCGGAGGCCACCGGTGAGCTGCGCCGGACCGCGCTCGCACAGGCGCGGCTGGCGCACGTGCTGCGGTGGCGGGGTGACTTCGCCGAGGCCGACCAGCTCTTCACCGAGGCCAACTCGGTCGAGCTGCCCGACCGGTTGCGCGCCGCCCTGCACGAGCACGCCGGACGCTGTTGTTACGACCAGGGCCGCCTGATGGAGGCCTGCCACCACTTCGAGCGGGCGCTCGATCTGCGCGGCGCGGCCGACGCCGAACTGCTGGACCGGGTGCGGGTGGCCCTCGACGCGGTCACCGTGCGAGCGGCGGACGGCTTCGGGCCGTACCCCCGGGGTCGGGACGAGGTGCTCGACCGTGACCGGCCCCCGCAGCCGGACCGCGACGGGCCGCTGTGGGGTTACACCGACCAGGCCGGGAACGTTGCCGTTCCCGCCCGGTACGCGGAGGCGCAGCCGTTCCACGACGGGCTCGCCTGGGTCCGGCGGCCGGACACCGACCGGTGGTCGCTGATCAACATGTTGGGTACGACGGTGATCCCGCCGTCGTACCGGGCGGTGCGTCCGTTCAGTGACGGTCTGGCCTGGGTGGTCACCGACGGCGGGTGGACGGCGATCGACCCGACGGGCGCGGTGCAGGTCCCGCCGAACTTCGCCGACGTACGACCGTTCCGCCGCGGACTGGCCCCGGTGAAGCGCGAGGGCTGGGGGGCGGTCGACCGGACCGGACGGATCGTGGTGCCGACCCGCTACCACGCCTTCGTCACCGAGTTGACCGACGCGGGGCCGGTCGACGGCTTCACCGAGGAGGGTCTCGCGGTCTTCGACGTGGCCGGCCGGCGCGGTGTGGTGGATCGCACAGGCACGGTGCTGGTGCCACCGTCGTACCCGGTGGTGGTCATCCACCCGGTGGCGTTCCTCGTCAGCGGCGGCGGTCGGTGGGGCGCGCTGGACCGTCGTGGCGCGTCACTGATCGACCTGGTGCATCCCGATCGCGGGGCGGTGCTGGAGGAGATCGACCGACTGTTGACCGACGCCAATCCCGTGCTCTGAGCCGCCACTCGGCGATCGTGATCCACCGGAGTTAGGGTCGGGACATGGAATTCCGACACCTGGGCCGTTCCGGCCTGATGGTCAGCGAGATCTCGTACGGCAACTGGATCACCCACGGTTCTCAGGTCGAGGAGGACGCGGCGTTCGCGTGTGTGCGGGCCGCCCTCGACGCGGGGATCACCACCTTCGACACCGCCGACGTGTACGCCGGCACCCGGGCCGAGGACGTGCTCGGCCGGGCGCTGGAGAGCGAGCGTCGCGAGGGCCTGGAGATCTTCACCAAGGTCTACTGGCCGACCGGGCCGGGTCGCAACGACCGTGGCCTGTCCCGCAAGCACATCATGGAGTCGATCAACGGCTCGCTGCGCCGGCTGCGTACCGACTACGTGGACCTCTACCAGGCCCACCGGTACGACTACAGCACGCCGCTGGAGGAGACGATGGAGGCGTTCGCCGACGTCGTGCACTCCGGCAAGGCCCACTACATCGGCGTCTCCGAGTGGACCGCCGAGCAGCTGCGCGCCGCCCACCCGCTCGCCCGGGAGCTGCACGTTCCGCTGGTCTCCAACCAACCCCAGTACTCGATGCTGTGGCGGGTCATCGAGGCCGAGGTCGTACCGGCCAGCGAGGAGCTGGGCATCGGTCAGATCGTCTGGTCGCCGATGGCGCAGGGTGTGCTCTCCGGCAAGTACCTGCCGGGGCAGCCGCCGCCCGCCGGCTCCCGCGCCACGGACGAGAAGTCGGGCGCGAACTTCATCGCCCGGTTCATGAACGACGACGTGCTCACCCGGGTGCAGCAGCTCAAGCCGCTCGCCGAGCAGGCCGGGCTGAGCATGGCCCAGCTCGCCGTGGCGTGGGTGCTGCAGAACCCGAACGTCTCGTCGGCGATCATCGGCGCGTCCCGCCCCGAGCAGGTGCACGACAACGTGAAGGCGGCCGGGGTCACGCTCGACGCCGAGCTGCTCAAGGCCATCGACGACATCGTCGAACCGGTCGTGGAGCGAGACGCGGCGAAGACCGAGTCTCCCGCACAGCGGCCCTGACGTGGGTCCGGTCCGGTCGGCGCGACAGGTTCGCGCCGACCGGACCGGTCAGCCGCACGGGCCGGGTCAGCTCAGCCGCCTCGGGCCGGGCCGGACAGCTCAGCTCTGCCAGAAACGGATCAGGTCGAGCCCGGTGGCGTACAGCCAGGACGGCAGGCCGAGCAGGTCACCGACCGCGAAGACCGCGTCGAAGAACCAGCCGCCGATGCGCGGGTTCCACAGCAGCGCGAAGAGCAGGATGAAGCCGTACGGGGCGAACAGGTCGTACATCCTGCGCCACTGTGGATTCAGCCACGGCTGGATCATGTTGCCGCCGTCCAGGCCGGGCACCGGCAGCAGGTTGAGCACGCTCGCGGTGAGTTGCAGGAACGCCAGCAGCGCCACCCCGGCCCAGAACTCGACCGGGCCGCCCGAGGTCGCGCCGAGTCGTACCGCGAGCACCAGCAGCAACGTGAACAGCACGTTTGTCGCCGGGCCGGCGAGGCTCACCAGAGTGTGCCGCAGCCGCCCCGGAATGGCGTGCCGGTCCACCCACACCGCGCCGCCGGGCAGGCCGATGCCGCCGAGCAGCACCACCACCACCGGCAGCACGATCGACAGCAGCGGGTGGGTGTACTTGAACGGGTTGAGCGTCAGGTAGCCACGGTGGGCGATGTCCCGGTCACCGGCCCGGTAGGCGACGACCGCGTGGGCGTACTCGTGCAGGCACAGCGACACCAGCCAGCCGGAGACCACGAACAGGAACACGTCGAAGCGGACGCTGCCGTAGCCGTTCCAGGCCAGCGCCCCGCTGGCCACGAAGAGCGCGACCAGGCCGAGGAAGACCGGGCTGGGCCGGAACGCCGCGCTGGGCACGCCGAGCACCAGCTTGTCGCCCGGCCGGTCGTACGCCATCACTCGGCCGTGGGCAGCAGGCTCATCCGGTACTCCACCCGGTCGTCCTCCACGAGCGCGACCGAGGTGACGCCGGACGCCGCGAGTTCACGCCAGGTCTGACCGATCCAGGATTCGGCGTCGGCCTGGCTGCCGAACGACTCCGCCGGTCCCTCGACCGTCTGGCCGTCCGTGCCCTCGTACCGCCAGCTCCACGCCATGCCGCGTCTCCCCTCGCCGCTGAAGTCCCGGTGGGACGAACCCCCGCCAGCGTAGTCGGCCCGACGCGCGACGGCCCCTCACCCGTCGCGCGAGCGCCGGGCCGGCAGGCAGAGCGACCCCGGGCGGCCTTAAGGTACGGGCATGTCCGTTGACGGGTGGAACACGGTCCTGGTGCTCGGCGGCATCCGGTCCGGCAAGTCCGAGTTCGCCGAGTCCCTGGTCGCCGACGCGCCGGTGGTCCGCTACGTCGCCACCGCGCCCGAGGGCGACCCGGAGGACACCGAGTGGGCCACCCGACTGGCGACGCACCGCGCCCGACGCCCGGGTAGCTGGACCACCGAGGAGACCGCCGGGGAGCCGCGACGGTTGGCGGACGTGCTCGCGTCCGCCGAGCCGAACGAGACGCTGCTCGTCGACGACCTGGGCGGCTGGGTGACCGTGCTGCTCGACCCGGAGCACCAGCCCGCCGACGACGTGGCCACGATCGCCGAGCTGGCCGAGGCGATCCGGGCCTGCACGGCGCGGGTGGTGCTGGTCAGCCCCGAGGTGGGACTGTCGCTGGTGCCGACGACCCCGCTGGGGCGGGCGTTCGCCGACGCGCTCGGCGCGGCGAACCGCGCGGTCGCGGACGCCTGCGACGCCGTGGTGCTGGTGCTCGCCGGCCAGCCCGCCTGGTTGAAGCCGGCAGCGGTCGTCACCTCGGCGCCGTCCACGCCGGTGGCCGCGACCGGGAGGCACGCCGTCGCCAGCGAGCTGGGCACCCCGGGCCCGGCCACTCCCAGCCTGGGTGACACCGAGCCCACGCCCGAGGTGCAGCTCCCCGAGGTGCTGACCCACACCCCACCGGTCGCGCCGAACCAGGAGCCCGGCAACCCCTGGGCCGCGCCGACGATGGCGCTGCCGATGGTGGCCACCGGACTGGTCATCCAGCCGGGCATGGAGCTGCCGATGCCCGACGAGTACGCGGGCCCGCAGGCGGTGGACCGGCTGGCCAGCCTCGACGTGCCGGGCGCCGGGCTGGGCGTCCTGGACCGGGTGGTCGGCTTCGCGGCCGCCACGCAGGGCACGTCGACCCCGTCCGCCTGGGGTTCGGTACGGGTGCTGCTGCTCAACGGCGACCACGCGGGCGGCGCGTCCGCCGGCACCGTCGCCGGCGAGTCGGCACGCCGCGCCGCGCAGGCCCGCGCCGGCCGGGGCGCGCTGGCCCGGCTGGCCGCCGAGGCGGGCGCGAGCCTCCAGGTCGTGGACACGCCGGCCGCCGCCCCGATGGAGACCCAGCCGGCGCTGGCCGGCGAGCAGGTCGAGTCGGCGCTGCGCTACGGCTGGCGGCTGGCCGAGCAGGCGGCCGACGCGGGCGTACAACTGCTGGTCCTGGGCGCCTGCGGCGCCGGCACCGAAGCGGCGGCGGCGGCCGTGCTGGCGGCCACCGCGGGCGCGGAACCGCCGTCGGTGCTGGGTCGGGTGATCACCGATTCCGGTGAGATCGACGACGCGGCCTGGATGGTCCGCTGCGCTGCCGTGCGGGACGCCCTGCACCGCACCCGCCGCTCGCCGCGCTCCGCCAAGGACGTGCTGGCCGAGTTGGGTGGCGGCGACGTGGCGGTGGCCACCGGCGTGCTGCTGGGCGCGACCGCCCGCCGGGTGCCGGTGCTGCTGGACGGGCCGGTCGGCCTGGCGGCCGGGATGATCAGCCGCGACCTGGCCGGGCAGGCCCGGCACTGGTGCCTGCTGGCCGACCACGGCCAGCACCCCGCGGTGCGGCTGGCGGCCGACGTGCTCGGCCTCACCCCCCTGCTCGACCTCCGCCTGGACCTCGGCGAGGGCGCGAACGCCCTGGTCGCGCTGCCGATGCTGCGCTCGGTGCTGGCGCTGGCCGCCGCCCTGCCGGTCCATCCGTCGCTCGGCGGCGACGCCGACCCGGACGGCACCGACGAGCCGGAGCCCGACTACGCCGACGACGAGCCGGCCTACACCGGGCCCGACTACACCGACCCGGAGTTCGTCGAGCCGGAGCCGGCCGGGCCGGGCCCCACCCGCACGGGCGGCGACGAGCAGCCGGCGTCGGGCTGGCGTGCCGGCTGAGTCGCGGTTCGTCGCGGGCGTCCGGCTCGCCGTCACCACCTTCAGCACGCTGCCGGTACGCGCCGGACGGATCGACCGCCCGGTGGCGGGTACGGCGATGGCGCTCGCCCCGGCCGTCGGCGCGCTGCTCGGCGTACTCCTGGGGGGTGTCCTGCTCCTGGCCGGCCTGCTCGCACCCCCGCTGGTCGCGGCGGGCGTGACGGTGGGGGTCGCCGCCCTGCTCACCCGGGGGCTGCACCTGGACGGGCTGGCCGACACGATGGACGCGCTCGGCTCGTACCACCGGGGCGCCGCCGCGCTGGAGATCATGAAGAAGCCGGACGTCGGACCGTTCGGTGTCGTGGCGCTGGTGGTCGTACTCCTGGTGCAGGCCGCGGCGCTCGCCGACCTGGCCGGGCGGTCGTGGCCGGCGTGCCTCGCGGCGGTGGTCGCGGCGACGGCGGCCGGCCGACTGGGCGTCACGGTGGCGTGCCGGCGGGGTGTGCCCGCCGCCCGGCCGGACGGCCTGGGCGCGCTGGTGGCCGGCACGGTCGGCCCGGCGGCCCTGACCGTGGGCGCGGTCGCCGTCGTGCTGCTGGCGGCGCCCGCGGTGCCGGGCCGCCCGTGGCAGGGGCCACTCGCCGTCGTCGCCGCGCTGGCCGTCGCCGGGGCGCTGCTGACCCACGTGGTACGCCGGCTCGGCGGGATCACCGGCGACGTGCTCGGCGCGACCGTCGAGGTGGTCACCACGCTGGTCTACCTGGGTGTGGTGCTGTCCGGCTGAAGCCGGCGCGCGCGGCCGGGTAGCGTTCGGCTCGACAGCACCGGCACGGCCACCGGGGGAACCCACATGCTCATCACGGACGACTTCCTGCCCGTACCGGTGCCGGAGTCGCTCAGCGCGACCTACCTGGTGCCGATGGCGGGGCTGCCGAAGGTCAGCGCGAAGACGGCGGTGGCGTCACTGGCCGGGCGGCTGGCCGAACCGGTGCACGGGCTCGCCACCCAGATGCTGGACAGCCCGCTGATGAGCGTGGACACCCGGCCGATCGCCGAGTTCCCCGCGCTTCCGCCGGATCTGCTCACCGCGTTCGGCGCCACGCCGGAACAGTTGGCCCGGCTGGCGGCGGCGACGCACCTGGTGGTGGTGCAGGCCGAGTACCGACCCGGTTGGCCGCCGGCACACGAGTGGGCGGCTCGGGCGGTGGCGGCGGCGGTCGCCGAGTCCGTCGACGGCGACGTGGTGGACGTCTTCGGCCTCCAGTTCCTCGACCCGGCGACCGCGCTGCGTTCCCTCCCCGACGAGCAGGGCCGGATCCGGCTCGTCGACTGGGTGCTGGTGCCGTACTCGTCGGACGCCGAGGGGTTGTGGTTCACCACGAAGGGGCTGCGTCGCTTCGGGCTGCTGGAATTGCAGACCCAGGGGGTGCCCGACCACCTCACCCGCGCCTGGGGCGCGGTGATGACCGGCGCGGCCCGTCGGCTGCTGCGGGACTGGACCGACGGCCTCAACGGCGCGGAGGTGCCCGCCTTCGTGCAGCTACCGGTGCTCGCCACGGTCACCGGGCACGACATCGCCGTCGCGTACGGCAACCCGGAGCAGCACGGCGCGACCGCCCCGGTGCTGCTGCGCCTCGAGCTGGACCCGGCGACCGACCCGGAGGCCGACTCGTTCCTGAGCCTGCGCCCACCGGCCGGGCACCCCGGCCCGGACGGTCGCTACTACGCCGCCGCCTGCGCGACCCTGTTCTCCGGCATCCAGCCGGACGTGCGCTACGCCCGCTCCGGTGACGCCATGAGCCGTGCGGTGGCCACCGCCCGCGCCGCGCTGGGTGACGCGCGGGCCCGCTTCGTCGCCGGCCGGCTGCCGACCGAGTCGCAGCTCGTCGTGAAGTACGGCCTGCCGGGCGACGACGGCCCGGAGTACGTCTGGGCGGGCGTCACCTCGTGGGAGACCCCGGAGCGGATCGTCGGCGTCAGCGCCAGCGACGCGAACACCGACGAGAGCGTCCGGATCGGCGCCCCGGTGGTCGTGGAGTCCACCGACGTCGTCGACTGGGCGGTCCTGGACGCGACCGGGGTCATCGAAGGAGGCTGGACCCAAGCCGTCCTGGACTCCGGCGAACCCCCCACCCCAACCCCCTAACCCCACCCCCCTGCCCACCCACCCCACCCACCCCACCCCACCCCACCCCACCCCCGCTCGACCTCGTTGATCAAGAGATTCGCGTCATTTTTCGGCGGGATTTTGACGCGAACCTCTTGATCAACGAGTGCGGGTGGGGCTCGTGCAGCGCGGTGGGGTGGGGTGGGGGTGGGGGTGGGGGTTTGGGTTAGTGGGTTGAGGGGGTTACGAAGGGGGGTTTGGTTACGGTCAGGGGGGCGCGGCGGCCGCGGATGTCGATCTCGACCTCGGCGCCTTCGGGGAGGTTGGCGTCCGTGTCGACCAGGGCCAGGGCGATGCCCTGCTTCCTCGTGGGGCTGAAGGTGCCGCTCGTCACCACGCCGACCTGCTGGTCGCCGACGTGCAGGGTCATCCCGGGGCGCGGGATGGCGCGGTCGACGGCCACCAGGCCACGCAGCGTACGACGAGGGCCGGCGGCCTTCTCGGCACGCAGCGCGTCACGGCCCCAGAACGCCGGCTTGTCCCAGCCGACGGCCCAACCGGAGCGGGCCTGCACCGGGGTGATGTCCAACGAGAGGTCCTGCCCGTGCAGCGGGTACCCCATCTCGGTGCGCAAGGTGTCCCGGGCGGCGAGGCCGCAGGCGCGCAGCTCGAACGCCTCGCCGGCGGCGAAGAGCGCGTCCCACACGGTCACCGCCTGCTCCGCCGGCACCACCAGCTCGTAGCCCAGCTCGCCGGTGTAGCCGGTACGGCAGACGGTCAGCTCCACGGCGGCGAGGCTGGCGGCGTCGAAGCTCATGTAGCCGTGCTCGGTGGGCAGATCGAGGGCGGCGAGCAGGTCGGCGGAGCGGGGGCCCTGCACGGCCAGCACCGCGTACGCCTCGTGCTCGTCGGTGACGGTGATCCGCTCCGGCGCGGCGGCGCGCAACCGGCGTACGACCTCGGTGGTGTTCGCGGCGTTCGGGATGAGGAAGACGTGGTCGTCGGCGTACAGGTAGGCGATGATGTCGTCCACCACGCCGCCGGTGGCGTCGTCGCAGCACAGCGTGTACTGGGCGCGGCCCGGCCCGATGCGGCCCAGGTCGTTGCTGAGGCACGAGTTGACGAACTCGGCCGCTCCGGGACCGGTCACCCGGACCTTGCCCAGGTGCGACACGTCGAAGACCCCCACCGCCGTCCGCACCGCCGTGTGCTCCTTGAGCACCCCGCCGCCGGCGTACTCCAGCGGCATCTCCCAGCCCCCGAAGGGGGCGAACTTGGCGCCGGCGGCGGTGTGCCGCTCGTGCAGCGGGGAACGTCGCAGCCGGGTCGCGGCGGCGGCGGAGGTCACGTCGGTCATGGGTGGCAACTTACCGGGGGTTACGCCGCTGGTTAGCATCGGCGGGACCCCGTTGCGTGATCGACGGGACAGCCCTGACGTCCGGCGGGTAGGTTCCGCCGGAGACCTTCACCGCTGGTACGCGACGACGCGACCGGCCCGGCCCGCCCGGAGTAGCTTCAGTGACAACCCCCCGCACGACCACCCTGAGCCTGGTCGACACCGACCCGGCGGAGCTCGCCGTCGACGCGATCGTGATCGGCGTGCACAGCCAGACCGGAGAGCAGGACGCCACCAGCGGCCTCGCCGGCACCCTGCTGCTCGGCAGCGGCGCGGAGAGCATCGCCGTCGCGTTCGACGGCAAGCTGACCGAGACGCTGGCGCTGCTCGGCGCGACCGGTGGCCCGGGCGAGGTGATCAAGCTGGCCACACTGGGTACCGTCACGGCCCCACTGGTCGTCGCGGTCGGGCTCGGCCCCGAGCCGACGGGCGCCGCCCCGGCGCCGGAGACGCTGCGCCGCGCGGCTGGCGCCGCGGTGCGGGCCCTGGCGGGCGCGCCGAAGGTGGCGCTCAGCCTGCCGTTGCCCGACGACGCGGACGCGCTGGCGGCGCTGCGCGCGGTCGCCGAGGGCGCGCTGCTCGGCGGCTATCGCTTCGCCGGTTACAAGACCCGGCCGCAGCCGGCCCGGCGGGAGCCGGTGGCCGAGGTGCTCATCGCTGTTCCGGACGCCGCCGACACGGGCGCCCAGGCGGAGATCACCCGCGCGCAGGCGGTCGCCGGCGCGGTCCGGACCAGCCGGGACTGGGTGAACACCGCCCCGAACGAGCTGCGTCCCCCGTCGTTCGCCGACGCCGTGGCCGCCGCCGCCCGGGACGCCGGCCTCGGCGTCGAGGTGCTGGACGAGGCGGCGCTGGCCGCCGGCGGGTACGGCGGCATCATCGCGGTCGGGCAGGGTTCGGAGGCCCCGCCGCGGCTGGTGAAGCTCACCTACACGCCGCAGGACGCCGGCAACGGCAAGCGGGTCGCGCTGGTCGGCAAGGGCATCACCTTCGACACCGGCGGCATCTCGATCAAGCCGGCGCAGGGCATGTGGGAGATGAAGTCCGACATGGCGGGCGCCGCCGCGGTGGGTGCGGCGATGCTGGCGATCGCCGCGTTGAAGCCGAACGTGGCGGTCAGCGCGTACCTGCCGATGGCCGAGAACATGCCGTCCGGCACCAGCTACCGGCCGGGCGACGTGATCAGCATGTTCAGCGGCAAGAAGGTGGAGGTGCTCAACACCGACGCCGAGGGCCGGATGGTGCTGGCCGACGCCATCGCCCGCGCCTGCGCCGACGGCACCGACTACCTGTTCGAGACGTCCACCCTGACCGGCGGTCAGGTGATCGCGTTGGGTAAGCGGGTCGCCGGCGTCATGGGTACTCCCGAGCTGTGCGAGCGGGTCCGCACGGTCGGCGACTCGGTCGGCGAGCCGGCCTGGCCGATGCCGCTGCCGGACGACGTACGCAAGGGCATGGACTCCGACGTGGCGGACATCTCGCAGGTCAACGCGGGGATGGACCGGGCCGGGCACATGCTGCAGGGTGGCGTGTTCCTGCGCGAGTTCGTGACCGACGACGTGGCGTGGGCGCACATCGACATCGCCGGCCCGGGCTACCACTCGGGCGAGCCGACCGGCTACTGGACCAAGGGCGGCACCGGCGTGCCGGTCCGCACCCTGGTGCAGCTCGTCGAGGACGTCGCCGCCAACGGCTGAGGTGTAAGGAAGGGCCCCCTGTTAACGCCTAGCGTCTAACAGGGGGCCCTTCCTTACATGTGCTGCTCGGGGCGGCGCTTGCGGCGCTCGTTGAAGTCGCGCATCCGCTGCGGGTAGCCCATCAGCCGGACGTCGTACACCGGGATGCCCATCCGGTACGCGAAGCGACGCGCGCCGTCCGGACCGTCGATGCGCCGGCGGGTCCACTCCCCGTCGTCGGCGATCAGGATGACGGTGGTCTCGGTGACCGTCGTCCGGGGCTCGATGAACGCCTCGACACCTCGCCGGCTCCGGATGAAGTTCTCCAGATGGGCCAGATCACCACGATCGGCCGCACGGTCGTGGCTCGCCACACGCGTCTGTTTGCGACGCCGGAACAACCCCACCGGACTTCTCCCCCACCTGACGTCATCGACAACGGTGCCAAGGGTACGTGTCGATGACGTGTCGTTGGGCACCTCACTACGCACCCTGTGCCCAGTGGTGACAAGATGACCGAGGTGGGGTGTGTCCGTGTTACACCTCCGTGACCCCCGATGCAGTGACGCGACCTGGGAGTTGGACGTGAGCGAGCCGAACGAAGCGACCTTCGACATTGTCATCCTCGGAGGTGGCAGCGGCGGCTACGCGACCGCGCTGCGCGCCGTCCAGCTGGGCCTGAAGGTCGCGCTGGTCGAGAAGGGCAAGCTCGGCGGGACCTGCCTGCACAACGGCTGCATCCCGACGAAGGCACTGCTGCACGCGGCCGAGATCGCCGACCAGACCCGCGAGTCGGAGCAGTTCGGTGTGAAGGCCGAGCTGGTCGGTATCGACATGGCGGGGGTCAACTCGTACAAGGACGGCGTGATCGCCCGCCTGTACAAGGGCCTCCAGGGCATGTTGAAGGGCAACAAGTCGATCACCATCGTCGAGGGCCACGGCAAGCTCGTCGACAAGAACGTGGTCGAGGTCGACGGCAAGCGCTACACCGGCCGCAGCATCGTGCTGGCCTCCGGCTCGTACGCGAAGAGCCTGCCCGGCCTCGAGGTCGACGGCGAGCGGATCATCACGAGCGACCACGCGCTGACCCTGGACCGGATCCCCTCGTCGGTGATCGTCCTCGGCGGTGGCGTGATCGGCGTCGAGTTCGCCAGCGTGTGGAAGTCCTTCGGTGTAGACGTGACGATCGTCGAGGCGCTGCCCCGGCTGGTCGCCGCCGAGGACGAGGAGTCGTCGAAGGCGTTGGAGCGGGCGTTCCGCAAGCGCAAGATCAACTTTAAGGTCGGCAAGCCGTTCGAGAAGGTCGAGAAGACCGACAACGGCGTCAAGCTGACCATTTCCGGCGGCGACACCGTCGAGGCCGAGCTGCTGCTGGTCGCGGTGGGTCGCGGTCCGAACACCGCGAACCTCGGGTACGAGGAGCAGGGCGTCAAGATGGACCGCGGCTACGTGCTGACCGACGAGCGGCTGCGCACCAGCGTGCCGAACGTCTACGCGGTCGGCGACATCGTGCCCGGCCTCCAGCTCGCGCACCGGGGCTTCCAGCAGGGCATCTTCGTCGCCGAGGAGATCGCCGGCCAGACCCCGGCCGTCATCGACGAGGTGGGCATCCCGCGCGTCACCTACTGCGACCCCGAGCTGGCGTCGGTGGGCCTGACCGAGGCGAAGGCCAAGGAGCAGTACGGCGCCGACAAGATCCAGTCGTACAACTACCCGCTCGGTGGCAACGGCAAGAGCCAGATCCTCAAGACCACCGGCTTCGTAAAGCTGGTCCGGGTCAACGACGGCCCCGTGGTCGGCGTCCACATGGTCGGCGCCCGGGTGGGTGAGCTGATCGGCGAGGCTCAGCTCATCTACAACTGGGAGGCCTACCCGGCGGAGGTCGCCCAGCTCGTGCACGCCCACCCGACCCAGAACGAGGCCCTGGGCGAGGCGCACCTGGCCCTCGCCGGCAAGCCGCTGCACGCGCACGCCTGACAAATCAACCGCGGCGTCCGGCGACGGGCGAAGATCCCACCAGGGGAATGAAGGAGTCTCAGAAAATGCCGGTATCGGTCACCATGCCCCGGCTCGGCGAGAGCGTCACCGAGGGCACCGTCACTCGCTGGCTCAAGCAGGAGGGCGACACGGTCGAGGTCGACGAGCCCCTGCTCGAGGTCTCGACCGACAAGGTCGACACCGAGATCCCGTCGCCCGCGGCGGGTGTGCTGAGCCGCATCGTGGTCGGCGAGGACGAGACCGCCGAGGTCGGCAGCGAGCTGGCCGTCATCGCCGGTGAGGGCGAGTCGACCGGCGGTGGCGAGGCCGCCCCGCAGGAGCAGCAGCAGGCGCCGGCCGAGTCGGTCGAGCCCGCCGCCGAGCCGACCGCCGCCGCCGAGGGCACCGCCGACCAGGTGGCGCAGGACGAGGCCCCGGCCGAGGCGCCGGCTCCGGCCGCCGCGTCGTCGGGCGAGGGCACCGCGGTCAAGATGCCGGCCCTGGGCGAGAGCGTCACCGAGGGTACGGTCACCCGCTGGCTCAAGCAGGTCGGCGACACCGTCGAGGTGGACGAGCCGCTGCTGGAGGTCTCCACCGACAAGGTCGACACGGAGATCCCGTCGCCGGTCGCCGGCACCGTGCTGGAGATCAAGGTCGCCGAGGACGAGACCGCCGCGGTCGGCGCCGACCTCGTGGTCATCGGCGTCGCCGGTGGGGCCCCGGCCCAGGCGAAGACCGAGCCGAAGCCCGAGCCGAAGGCGGAGGCCGCGCCGGCCCCCAAGGCCGAGCCGAAGCCGGCGCCGAAGGTCGAGGAGCCCACCCCGGGCATGTCGTACAACGAGCCGGCCGCCGAGGCGGAGGCGTCGGCGCAGCCGGCGAAGGCCGAGCAGGCCGCCCAGCCGTCCGCGCCGACCGCCGCGCCGCAGCGCCCGTCCGCGCCGGCTCAGGGTGGCGAGGAGGCGGCCGGGTACGTCACGCCGCTGGTCCGCAAGCTGGCCAACGAGCACGGCGTGGACCTGGCCGCGCTCAACGGCACCGGTGTGGGTGGCCGGATCCGTAAGCAGGACGTCCTCGACGCGGCCGAGAAGGCCAAGGCCGCGGCGGCCACGCCGGCTCCGGCGGCACAGCCCGCCGCCAGTGCGGCGACCCCGGCCAAGCCGGCCGCGAAGCCGCAGCCGAGCGGCAAGCGGGGCACCACCGAGAAGCTCCCCCGGATCCGCAAGGCGATCGCCAACCGGATGCAGGAGTCGCTGCACGAGATGGCGCAGCTCACCACGGTGGTCGAGGTGGACGTCACCCGGGTCGCGAAGTTGCGGGCGCAGGCGAAGGACTCGTTCGTGCAGCGGCACGGCGTCAAGCTGTCCTTCCTGCCGTTCTTCGCTCTCGCCGCCGTCGAGGCGCTGCAGACCTACCCGATCGTCAACGCCCAGTTGGACCTGGACGGCGGCACGATCACCTACCCGGCCGCGGAGCACCTCGGCATCGCCGTGGACACCGAGCGGGGCCTCGTGGTGCCGGTCATCCACAACGCCGGTGACCTCAACCTCGGTGGCATCGCGAAGCGGGTCGCCGACCTGGCCGAGCGGACCCGGACCAACAAGATCAGCCCGGACGAGATCGCCGGGGCGACCTTCACGCTCACCAACACGGGCAGCCGGGGCGCGCTCTTCGACACCCCCATCGTGCCGAAGCCGCAGTCGGCGATGCTCGGCACGGGTGCCGTGGTCAAGCGGCCGGTCGTGGTCAACGACCCGGACCTGGGCGAGGTCGTCGCGGTCCGGTCGATGGTCTACCTGGCCATGTCGTACGACCACCGACTGATCGACGGCGCCGACGCGGCCCGCTTCCTGAGCGCGGTGAAGGAGCGGCTGGAGGCCGGCAACTTCGAGTCGGAGCTGGGCCTGGCCTGATCCGTCGTAACGCCGAAAGGGGCGCCCCGGTCATCGACCGGGGCGCCCCTTCGTCTGTGCCGCTCAGCCCTTGAGCAGGTCGGTTGAGACCTTCCACAGCCGCTCGGCCGCCTCCGGGTCCAGCGCGTAGTCCGCGACGCCCGTCCGCGTGTCGGGTCGGGCCGGCGCGGCCTGCTGGCAGTCCTCGAAGTAGCGTCCGCCGACCTCGTCGAGCAACGGGGACGCGGCCACCAGCACCGACGTGGCGGCGCCCTGCTCGACGGTCTTCCAGGCCGCCGCGTTGCCGGCGCGCAGGCGGTTCAGCTCCTCCTCGCTGACGTAGCGCTGGAGGTTGGTGCGGATCGCGCCGGGCATCAGCGAGTTGGTGTAGATGCCGTCGTCGGCCCAGCGGCGGGTCGCCTCCACGGCGAAGAGCACGTTGGCCGTCTTCGACTGCCCGTACGCCTGCCAGGGCTCGTACTCGCGGCGGTCGTACTGGATGTCCTCGAAGACGACGGGCGAGCGCAGGTGGGCGGCGGAGCTGACCGAGACGATGCGGGCCCCGTCGGCGGCGGCGAGCGCCGGGCGCAGCCCGGTGGCGAGCGCGAAGTGCCCGAGGTGGTTGGTGGCGAACTGCATCTCCCAGCCCTGCGGGGTGCGGCTCAGGGGCGCGGCCATGATGCCGGCGTTGTTGACCAGGATGTGCAGCGGGCCGTCCCAGTTGGCGACGAAGTCGGCGACCGAATTCTGGTCGGCTAGGTCGAGCGGGGCGACCAGGACGCGGTCGTTGCCGGTGGTGCCGGTGATGTCGTCGGCGGCCTTCTGGCCGGCGTCGGGGTTGCGGACGGCCAGGGTGACCTCCGCGCCGGCGCTGGCCAGGGCACGGGCGGTCTCCACACCGATGCCGGACGACCCGCCGGTGACGATCGCCCGTCGGCCGACCAGGTCCACGCCCCGGATCACGTCCATGGCGGTGGAGTCGTGGGCGAACGACGTGGTGATCGGGTTGCTCGTCGTCATGATCCATCCTTGTCCGAGCTGGGGGCGGGCCGGTCGGCCCGCCGGTACGATGGAAGCGGAGGATCCTCCGCTGCGGTCGAGACTAACCGGAGTTCCCTCCGCTTGCCATGGCCGGTGCGTTACACCCACTCAGCGAGGAGGAGACGGTGCCGGAGTCCAGCCCCCGCCCACTGCGGGCGGACGCGCTGCGCAACCGTGAACGCCTGCTTCGGGTCGCGGTCCAGGCTCTTTCCCGCCCCGGGCCGGAGGTAACGCTCGACGCCATCGCCCGCGAGGCAGGGGTGGGCATCGGCACCCTGTACCGCCACTTCCCCACCCGCGAGGCGCTGATCGAGGCGGCGTACCGCAACGAGCTGGCCCGGCTTTGCGACGCCGCGCCGCGGCTACTTGGCCAGTTGCCGCCCGACCGGGCGCTGCGAGACTGGATGTCCCGTTTCACCGACTACCTCGCCACCAAGCGGGGCATGGCCGACGCGCTGCGCCTCGTCATCGCGTCCGGCGCCAACCCGTACGCGCAGAGCCGCGACCTGCTGCTGGCGGCGCTCGACCAGTTGCTCGCCGCAGGGGTCGCGGCGGGCACCGTCCGAGCCGATGTCGCCGCCGGTGACGTGCTGGCGGGCCTCAGTGGCATCTCCCTGGCCGCCGGCGAGCGCGCCCAGGCCGACCGGCTGCTGGACCTACTGATGGACGGACTGCGCTCCCGCGACGCGGGCTGACCCGTTCCGTCCTCCGACCAGGCCGGACGCTGCCAGAGTGGGACCGTGGGCGGTAACCGGCGGCGCGGACAACTGGGACCCGCCGTCCCCATCGCCCCCGGGGCCCGGGTGGACAAGTTCGAGGTCTTCTTCGACCTGGTCTTCGTCTTCTCGTTCTTCATCATCACCCGCGCGACGGCCGCGAACATCTCCGGTCGCCAACTGCTGCACGCCGCCCTGGTGCTCGCCGTGCTCTGGTGGATCTGGGTGGTGCACAGCCTGGTCGCCACCCGGGTCCGGCTCGGCGAGGGCTACGTACCGGCGCTCATGGTGATCTCGATGGTCGCGCTGTTCGCGTTCGCGCTGGGGCTGCCGCAGGCGTTCAGCGAACCGGGAGGCAGCGCCGCCGGGCCGATGCTGGTGGCCATCAGTTACGTCGTGGTGCGAGGCATCCACTGGATCCTGTACCAGCACGTGGTGCGGGACAGCCCGCAGGAGCGACGCCAGCTCCGACGCTTCGCCCCGGAGCTGGCGGTGAGCATCCTGCTGCTGCTCGCCGCCGCGTTGATCCCGCCGCAGATCACCGACCCCGACCGGGCCGCCCTGGTCCGGGACGGGCTGTGGATCGCCGTGGTGGTGGTGCAGTACGCCACCGGCTTCATCGTCGGCACCTGGGGTTGGGGGGTGACCAGCGCGGAGCACTGGACCGAGCGCTACGACCTCATTCTGATCATCGCGCTCGGCGAGTCGATCATCTCCACCGGAGTGGGCGGCAACCTGCTCGGCAAGCCGGTCACCTGGCCGGCGGTGGCCGCTGCCGCGCTCGGCATCGTGATCACCGCCGCGCTCTGGTGGGCGCACTTCGACTTCGTCGGGCCCGCCGCCCGGATCGCCCTGCACGCGGCGGAGGGCGCTCCCCGGGTGGCGATGGCCCGCGACGCGTACGCGTACCTCTACCTGCCGATGATCGCCGGGGTGATCCTCTTCTCGATCGGCAACGAGGAGATCCTGCACAAGATCACCGACCCGGCCGGCGGTATCGCGGAGAAGGTCGAGGGGCCGGCCGTGCCGATGCTCTTCGGCGGGTTGATCACCTACTTCGCCGTCAACATGCTGTTCCAACTGCGCACGCTGCACACCGCCACCTGGAGCCGAGTGGGCGTCATCGTGGCGCTCACGGTGGCCCTGCCCATCGGCCTGCACCTGCCGGCGCTGGGCGCGCTCACCCTGGCGACCGTGATCTGCGTCGGGCTGGTGGCCGTCGAGGTGCTGGTGATGGCGGACTCCCGGCACGCGCTGCGGTCCGCCGTGTTTCAGGAACGGACGACGCACGAGGCGCACGAGGCGGCGTGGCGTGCCCGCTGGCACGACGTCCGGGAGCCCGACGAGCCGACCACGCCCTGACGATTCCGGTCTAGAGTGTCGGACAGCGTCGCGGTGTACCCGGCACGATGGCCGCCGAGGGCATGGAGGCGCGGGGACGCAGCATGAGGACGAACGTGCACCCAACGGGTTCACCGACCGATCGGCTCGCCGCCGTCGGCAACCAGATGATCGAGATCCACCTCTGGCTCCGCACGGAGCTGGCCCGCCTCCGGGCCAACCTGGACACTCCCTCGCGGGACCTACGGGCCCACTGCCTGACCTTCTGCGCCGCGCTCGGCCGCCACCACAGCGGCGAGGACGCGGGCGCGTTCCGGGTCCTGGCCGACGAGGTGCCCGAGCTGCGCCCGGTCCTGGCCAACCTGATCGTCGACCACGAGGTGGTGGCGGGGATCCTCGCCCGGGTCGAGGAACTGCTGGGCGACGACCGTCCGCTGCCGACCGCTCAGGTACGCGCCGAGCTGGACGGGTTGGCCGCCCTGCTGGAGACACACTTCCGCTACGAGGAGAAGCGGCTGGTCAGCGCGTTGAACGCGCTCGCCGGCCGGCCCGGGACAGCCGAGCAGTTGCTCGGCCTGACCGCGCCGGGCTGAGCCGCACGTCGGCCGCGCGCGCCGGGCTGAGCCGCACGTCGGCGGCGCGCGCCGGGCTGAGCCGCACGTCGGCCGCGCGCGCCAGGCTGGCCCCCCGCGATCACCGGCCCCCGTCGGGGGCGGGCGGGCCGGGCAGCCGCTCGTAGAAGCGGATCTTCTCCCGCAGATGGTCGTACTGACGCCGCAGCAGGCGCATCTGCTCCTCCACCTGCGCCGCGTGCTGTTGCAGCAGCTCACGCCGCTCGTCGACGGTGTGCTCGCCCGCACGGGCCAGCGACGCGTACCGGCACATCTGGGCGATCGGCATCCCGGTGTCCCGCAGGCAGCGGAACAGCAGCAGCCAGCTCAGGTCGTCGTCGGTGAAGACGCGCTGGCCACCCGGCGTACGACCCACGTCGGCCAGCAGGCCGATCTTCTCGTAGTACCGCAGGGTGTCCAGGCTGAAGCCGCTGCGCCGGGCGGCCTCGGCGGGGGCGTAACCGGTCATGCCCCGGATGCTAGCCAGCCCTTGACCTGGAGCGCACTCCAGATTGGAGGCTGTTCCGCATGACGACGACACGCACGCTGGGACGCAGCGGCATCGAGGTGAGCGCGATCGGGATGGGATGCTGGGCGATCGGCGGTCCGCTCTGGGGGGACGGCGGGCAGCCGTTCGGTTGGGGCGAGGTCGACGACGACGAGTCGATCCGTACCATTCACCGGGCTCTCGACCTCGGCGTCACCCTCTTCGACACGGCCAGCAACTACGGCGCCGGGCACAGCGAGCGCGTCCTCGGCCGGGCCCTCGCGGGCCGCCGGTCCGAGGCGGTGATCGCCACCAAGTTCGGCAACGTCAGCGACGAGGACACCCGACGGTGGCTCGGCACCGACGCCAGCGGAACGTTCGCCGTCCGCAGCCTGGAGGACTCGCTGCGCCGCCTCGGCACCGACCACGTCGACCTCTACCAACTGCACATCAACGAACTGCCGACGTCCGCCGCGCTCGACCTGGTCGACACCCTCGAGGGCCTCGTCGACCAGGGCAAGATCCGGGCGTACGGCTGGAGCACCGACAACGCGGCCTCGGCGGCAGCGTTCGCGGCCGGCGGACCGCACTGTGCCGCCATCCAGCACGACGAGTCGGTGCTGAACGACAACGCGGCGGTCCTGGCCGTCTGCGACCGCCACGACCTGGCGAGCCTCAACCGGGGGCCACTGGCGATGGGGCTGCTCACCGGCTCGACCCGGGCGCCCGGCGCGGACGACGTACGCGGCCGGGCGCCCGAGTGGTTGCGGTGGTACACCGACGGCCGTCCGACGCCGGAGTGGGCGGCCCGGGTCGAGCAGGTCCGTGCGGCGCTCACCGCCGACGGACGGACCCTCGCCCAGGGCGCGCTCGGCTGGCTGCTGGCCCGCAGCCCACGGACGGTGCCGATCCCCGGTCTGCGCACCGTCGCCCAAGCCGACGAGAACCTGACAACCCTGAAGCTGGGCCCTCTCCCCCCAGAGGCATACGCCGAGGTAGAACACCTCCTGTCCGACCTACGCCCCTGACCCGACCTCGTCGATCTTGCACTTGCTGTCCCGACAGAACGGACCTTCCCGGGCAGAACGGCGACACTAAGTGCAAGATCGGCGAGGAGTGGGGCCGGGGCGCGTCCGGGAGTGGGGTTTTCGACGAAGATAACGGCATGCGGATCCTCATGGCCGGCGCGTCCGGCTTCCTCGGCACCCGACTGGGCGACCGGCTCGTCGCCGACGGGCACCAGGTCACCCGACTCGTGCGACGCGCGCCGCGCGAGCCGCACGAGCGGCAGTGGGACCCGGCGGCCGGCCAGCTCGACCCGGCCGTGGTCGCCGAGTCGGACGCGGTCATCAACCTGGCCGGCGCGGGCGTCGGCGACAAGCGCTGGAACGACGACTACCGGCGGTTGATCCGTACCAGCCGGGTGGACAGCACCACCACGCTCGCGACGACGATCGCCGGCCTCCCCGACAGCGACCGACCCCGGGCGCTGCTCAACTCGTCCGCCGTCGGCTGGTACGGCAACACCGGCGACCGGGTGGTCGAGGAGGACGCCCCCGCCGGCGACGGTTTCCTGGCCGACGTCTGCCGGGTGTGGGAGGCCGCGACCCGACCGGCCGAGGACGCCGGGGTACGCGTGGTCCGACTCCGCACCGGCCTGCCGCTGCACCGCGACGGCGGTCTGCTCAAGCCACAGTTGCTCCCGTTCAAGCTGGGCATCGCCGGGCGGCTGGGCAGTGGGCGGCAGTGGCTGCCGTGGATCTCCATGCGGGACTGGCTGGACGCGACCCTCTTCCTGCTGGCGCACGACGAGATCGCCGGCCCGGTCAACGTGGTGGGCCCGAACCCGGTGACGAACGCCGAGTTCACCCGCGAGCTGGCCCGTCAACTGCACCGCCCGGCGATCATCCCGATCCCCGCCCTGGCGCTCAAGGTGGCCCTGGGCGGCTTCGCCCACGAGGCCCTCACCAGCACGAGAGTCCACCCCAAAGTCCTGACGGAAGCCGCCTACCCCTACCGCCACCCCACCCTCCCCGAGGCCCTGAAGACGGCCCTCCAGGACTGACCAGCCCCGCCGCCATTCGCGTTGATCAAGAGGTTTGCGTCATCCGGGTGCCGGAATCTGACGCAAACCTCTTGATCAACGGGGTCTAGCCTCGGCGTCGCGGGGTCAGCAGCCGATCACCCAGTAGTTGGGGGCGGTCTGCTTGAGGGTGCTCGTGTAGAAGGTGTTGTAGAGGCCCATGCGCTGGTTCGAGCCGTTGGCGTAGGCGTAGCCGCCGGACTGGTACGCGCGGCCGGCCGTCACGTGGGCGTAGTTGGTCGCCGTCACACAGGTTGGCGGCGTGGTCGGGGTCGGGCTCGCCGTGGGCGACGCGGTGGGGGTGGGCGACGCGGTGGGGGTTGCGCTGGCCGTGGGGGTGGGAGACGCGGTGGGGGTGGTGCCGCCGTTGTTCAGGCCGAAGAAGAGCGCGTCGCGGTACGTCGAGCAGATGGTGTCCAGGAAGTACGCGGCGGCGGTGCCGCACTGGTCCGCCCCGGAGCCCGGGTCGACCGGCGTTCCGTGGCCCATGCCGGAGACGCGGTAGAGGCGTACCTCGTCGTTGCCGTACACCTCGAGGCTGGTGTTGCCCGGCAGCGACGACGTGCTGGTCGGCGTCTGCGAGATCCCCCGCACGTTGGTCCACTGGTCGCGTGACTCAGTGCCGTTCAGCGGTGTCACGGTGGTGTCCGACGTGCCGTGCCAGATGGCCACCCGGGGGCGGGGGCCGGTGTAGCCGGAGTAGGCGCCCCGGACCAGGTCGCCCCAGGCCGCCGGCGTCTTGTCCGTGCCCGGGTTCATGCAGCTGAACGCGTTGACCATGCTGGTGGCGCAGCGGTACGGGATGCCCGCGATGATCGATCCGGCGGCGAAGACGTCCGGGTAGGTGGCCAGCATGACGGCGCTCATCGCCCCGCCCGCGGAGAGCCCGCTGACGAAGACCCGCGAGCCGTCGACGGCGTAGTTCGCCTTGGCGTGGTCGACCATCTGCTTGATGGACAGCGCCTCGCCCTGGCCCCGGGCGGTGTCGCCGGCCTCGAAGAAGTTGAAGCAGGAGTTGGCGTTGTTGCCGGCGGGCTGCTGGGCGACGATCAGCGTGAACTTCCACTGGTCGGCGTACTTCTGCCAGCCCGAGTTGGCGAAGTAACCGGAGGCGTTCTGGACGCACCCGTGCAGCAGCACCACGGCGGGGGAGTTGGCCGGCAGGTTGTCCGGCCGGTAGGCGTACATGGCGAGGTTGCCCGGGTTGGAACCGAACCCGGTGACCTGGGTGAGGCTGGCGGCCTGGGCGGGCGTGGCGAGGGTGAACGCGCCCGCCACGGCGAGGACGAGCCCGGCGACCGCACCGGTCAGCCGGGTGAGGAGGGACGAGGAGCGGCGCACGGAGGCCTCCTGACGGAGCAGACTGTGAACTGGGTCACGGTCAAGTTGCCGAGACGTTACGACGGTGTGTCCCCGGCCCGATATGGGGCGCGTTCACACATTCACGACAGCCGTTGTGTACGCCGAACTCCCCCCACCACGGCAACACCCGGAGCCGACAACAACCGCCGGTCTGACCGGCTCGTCCAGATCCGATTGGTAACGTCCGCTGCGTGCCGTCCTCCCCGTCGCTGGCCACCGGGCCCGCACCAGCGTCGTCACCGCGTACCCATCGGGACCTCCGGGCCGACCTGATCGTCGTGCTCGTGGCGCTCGCGCTCGCCGTCTGGGTGACCAGTGGGCTGTGGCGGGACCCGAACGTCCGCACGATCACCGTCAACTCCAGCGACCAGGCGCTCTTCGAGTGGCTGCTGGCCTTCGGTGGGCACGCGGTCACCCACGGGGAGAACCCCTTCTTCACCTACCTGATCAACGTCCCGGACGGCGTGAACCTCGCGGTCAACACCTCGATCACGGTGTACGCGGTGGTCTTCGCCCCGCTCACGTACCTCGTCGGGCCACCGGTGACGTTCCTCGTGATCCTCACCCTGAACCTGTTCGCCACCGCGCTGGCCTGGTACTGGCTGCTCTCGCGGCACCTCGTCCGCAGCCGCCTCGCCGCCGCCGTGGGCGGCCTCTTCATCGCCTACTCCCCCGGCATGGTCTCGCACGCCAACGCGCACCTGAACTGGACCGCGGGCTGGCTGGTCCCGCTGTTGATCTGGCGGCTGTTCGCGCTGCGGCGGCCCGGGAACTGGCTGCGCGACGGGGTGATCCTCGGCGTGCTCGTCGCGGTGGCCTTCTCGATCGCCGCCGAGGGCCTGTTCTTCGCCGCTCTGGCGCTCGGCGTGTTCGTCGCCGTCTGGGCGTTGCACCCGGCCCACCGGGCCGAAGCGCGCGCCGCGCTACCCACGTTCCTGCGCGGGCTCGGTGTGACCGCCGTGGTGGCCGGCGTGCTGCTGGCGTACCCGCTGTGGTTGCACTTCGCGGGGCCGCAGCGGTTCCACGGCACCGGCTTCGACCCGGTGATCCACTCCGAGGACATCGCCGCCTTCGCCGCGTTCCCGCGCCGGTCGCTGGCCGGGGAGGTCGGACTGGGGACCGCGCTGGCGCCGAACCCCACCGAGGAGAACTCGTTCTTCGGGGTTCCTCTGCTCGTCCTCGCCGTGGTCTGCTTCGTCGCGCTGTGGCGACGCGCCGACCCCGGCCGCCGGGCGGTTCTCTGGGCGCTGGGCGTCGTCGCGGTGATCTTCTCGGTGCTGTCCTTCGGGCCGGTCGCGAAGGTCGACGGGCGGCGTACCGACCTGCCGATGCCGTTCGACATCCTCGGCCAGTTCCCGGTGGTGAACGCCGCGTTGCCCGCCCGGCTGGCGCTGGTGGTGGCCCCGGTGATCGGGGTGCTGCTGGCGTACACCGTCGAGCAGTTGCGCACCTCCCCACCCCGGCACCGCTCGACGGAGTTGGCCTGGGCGATCGGCTTCGCGGTGGCCCTGCTGCCGCTGCTGCCCACCCCGCTGCTGACCGACGAGCGGGAGCCGATCCCGGCGTTCATCACCTCCGGCAACTGGCGGCAGTACGTCTCCGACGGCAACACGTTGACCCCCGTGCCGCTGACCGTGGACATCTATCCGGACGGCCAGCGCTGGCAGGCGTACGCCCTGTCGCACCGCCAGGGCGAGTTCGCCATTCCGGGCGGCTTCTTCCTCGGACCCGGCGGGCCGGACGGGCGCGGCCGGATCGGTCCGGTGCCACGCACCCTGAGCGCGCTCATGGACCAGGCCGGCCGCACCGGGCTGGTGCCGATCATCACCGACGGCACCCGATCGGAGGTCCAGTCCGACCTGCGGCACTGGCGGATCGAGACGCTGGTCCTCGCCGACGCGGTGCACGGCGCGAAGTTCGAGGTCGACGAGGCGGCGGTCCGACGTACCGCCACGGCGCTGTTCGGCGAACCGCAGCGGGTCGACGACGTCTGGCTCTGGCGCATTCCCCCGGCCGGTCGGTAGGAACGGCGCAACCGGACGGGACACCCGCACAGACTTTCATCGCGTCTAATGGCCCGATGGGAATGATGGGCCGCCAACTGGGGCGCGGGGTCGCGGCGGCTGGCGCGCTGGCCCTCGTGGCTCTCAGCGCGCCAGGCGTTACGCCCACGGCCAGCGCTGCCGCCGACCCCACAGCCAACGTGGTGCCGACCCGGGTGCACAACCCCTGGCTGTGGCAGGCCACCGTGGGGCAACGGCCCGCCGGTCCGGCGGCGCTGGTGTTCTTCACCGATCGCACCCGCTACTTCGAGTCGACCGGGGTGGTGGTGGCCCGGGACGGCGCGTACCGGCTGATCCCGATCGGCATCGGCGAAGGGCACGGGCTGCTCTCCCCGGACGGACGGCACTATCTGCGGCCACAGTCCGGCGAGTTGCTCGACCTCACCACCGGCCGGCAGAGCCGCCCCATGACCGTCGGGGTGGACGCGCTGGCCTGGTCGCCGGACGGGCGGCGCGTATTGGGCACCCGCAGCAACGACGACGGCGTGATCACCTACGGGCCGGAGAACCAGCAGCTCAACGATCCGGAAAAGTCCGACGACCTGCTCGTCATCGACCCGTTCCAGGGCGCCGAGCGGGTGGTCGACATCGGCACCTTCACCCAGCACACCGCGGCGGCCTGGTCACCCGGTGGCGACCTGATCGCCGCCACCGGCTGGCCGGACGTGCCAGCCCGATTCGCCGAACGCCAACGACTGGTAGTCGTCGACCCGACCGGCGCCGCCCCTCGTTGGCAGGTCGACCTGGGCGACAGGCGAATACTTGCCGGGCCGGCCGCCTGGCATCCCGACGGCCGGCGGCTCGCGCTGCTCGCCTTCGACGGCTGCGCCGGGCCCAGGTGCACGTCCGAGCAGATCGCGGCGCGCACCTGGCGAGTCGAATTTCTGGACGCGGCCACCGGCCAAGCTGTCGGAACGGCCCTGCCGGCGGGCACCTCGGTGAGCGGCATCCTCGGCTGGCGTGGTGCCGACCCCGTCGTGCGCTACCTCAGCGACACGGAGCAGGACACCGACCGGCGTGCCACCCTCGCCGCGCTGTCGCCCGACGGTCGTCGCGAGGTGCTGGTGACCACGCCGGGCGGGTCGACCGACCTGATAGTGCCGGGCGACCTGCTGATAAGAGCCGCGTTCGGCGGGCCGGAGCCACGGCCGTCACCGTTCGCCGCCTCGCTCTGGGTGTACCTGACACTGGCCGCGCCGACGCTGTTGGCGTTCGTCCTCGTCATGCGGCGCATGCGTCGTCGCCGCATTGCGAGCGGTCCCGCTTCGGCGTGACAACGACCTCCCGAGTGGTTCAGCGTGGGCCCTGGTGAGACGTCTCACCAGGGATTCGAACCGTGCGCGGGACTAGGCTGGATGCCGTGACGACGACGACCCCCGGCCTGACGGCCGTCCGCGCCGGCCTGCTCGACTACCAGGCTGCCTGGGACGAGCAGCGGCGCCTGCACGAGTCGGTGGTGGCCGGCGAGCGCGGCGACACCGTGCTGCTCCTGGAGCACCCGAGCGTCTACACCGCCGGAAAGCGCACCGAGCCGTGGGACCGTCCCATGGACGGCACCCCCGTCGTCGACGTCGACCGTGGCGGCAAGATCACTTGGCACGGCCCGGGTCAGCTCGTCGGCTACCCGATCCTGCGGCTGCCCGACCCGGTGGACGTCGTCGCCTACGTCCGCCGGACGGAAGACCTGCTCATCGGCGTGTGCGACGAGTTCGGGCTGACCGCCGGCCGGGTCGAGGGGCGCAGCGGCGTCTGGGTGCCCGAGGACGACCGGGGGCCGGCCCGCAAGGTCGCCGCCATCGGCATCCGCGTCGCCCGAGGCGTCACCCTGCACGGCTTCTCGATCAACTGCGACTGCGACCTGGCGTACTTCGACCGGATCGTGCCCTGCGGCATCCGCGACGCCGGCGTCACGTCGCTCACCGCCGAACTGGGCCGTCCGATCACCGTCGCCGACGTGCTCCCCGTGGTCGAGCGCCGCCTCGCCACCCTCGTCGAGGTCTGAGCCCGCACGGGCCGACGTCACCGGACGCCGACCCGTGCCCCCGCTCACGGCGTCAGGCGGTGCAGGTCCCGTGGGAACGCGGTGACCTCCCGGACGTTGGCCGCGCCGACCAGCCGGGCCACGAACCGTTCCAGACCGATGGCGAACCCGCCGTGCGGCGGCATGCCGTGCCGGAACGCGTCCAGGTAGCCGGCGTAGGGCTCGACCGGCTCACCCCGGGCCGCCAGCGCCGCCAGGTAGTCGGCGTGCCGGTGCAGCCGCTGTCCCCCGGTGACCAACTCCACGCCGCGAAAAAGCAGGTCGAAACCGTTCGAGTACGCGGGCTGCGCCGGGTCCGGATGGGTGTAGAAGGGCCGTTTCGCCATCGGGTAGCCGGTGACGAAGAGGAAGTCGGACCCGTGTTCGCGCAGCGCCCACTCGCCGAGTGCCCGTTCGTGGGCGGGCGCGAGATCCGGCTCGTCGGCGGGCGCGCCGGCGATCGTCAACGCCTCGGTGAAGTGCACGGCCGGGATCTCCGCCGGCACCTGCGGCGGCGTGACGCCGAGCGCGGCCAGCGCGCCGCCGGCCCGCTCGCCCGTCGTGCCCAGCATCTGCGCCACGGTGTCACGCAGTACGCGCATCACGTCCCGGTGGTCGGTCACGAAGCCCAGCTCCGCGTCGAGCGACGTGTACTGCGCGAGGTGCCGCACGGTGTCGTGCGGCTCAGCCCGGAAGACCGGCCCCACCTCGTAGACGCGCTCGAAGACGCCGACCATCAGTTGCTTGTAGAACTGCGGCGACTGGGCCAGGTACGCGGGCCGGCCGAACCAGTCCAGCGCGAACACGTTCGCCCCGCTCTCCGTGCTGGAGCTGACCACCTTCGGAGTGTGGATCTCCACGAAGTCGCGCGCGTCGAGCGCGGCACGGAAACCGGCCACCGCCGCCGCCGAGATCCGCAACGCGGCCGACCGGGTGGGGTGCCGCAGCGCGATCGGCGCGTTGTCCAGCTGGGTGGGCAGGCTCGCGGTGAGCGCCGGCCGGTACAGGTCGAACGGTGGCGGCACGGCGGGCGGTCCGAGGGGACGTACCGTCGGGTCGGTCAGCTCGACCCCGGCGGGCGCCGTGGTGTTCGACGTGGCCGTGCCGACGACCTCGACGACCGTCTCCTCGGTCAGTTTCTCCAGCTCGGCGCGGACGGCCGGGTCGGTGACGACCACCTGGGCCAGGCCGGCCGCGTCGCGCACGATCAGGAAGGCCACCGACTTGAGCAGTCGGCGTCGGTGCACCCAGCCGGCGATCCGCACGGTCGAGCCGATCTCGGCGGCCAGGTGGTGGGACAGGGTTCGTCGCATGGCGGACTCCTCGGTCGTTCGCCACGCCGTCGCCGCCCGGGGGAAGCGATGCGTCGCGTCAGCCCCAGGGAGGTGTGGGCGAGCGGGAACCTCGCGGTGCCACCACACCTTCACCCCCGCCGAAGCGGAGGCCTCGTTCGTCGCCTGGTGACCGGGGCCAGCCGGGCGGGCTCTACTAGGCGTTAGGAAGGTGCCCTTCCTCTACCGCAGGCGTTAAGAAGGGGCCCTTCCTTACCGTTCTTCCCGCAGCTCGGGAGGGTCTTCACTCCCCGGCGCCAGACCGCCTCTCAGCACCGGCGGCTCTCTGCGCTGGCGGGGTCGGGGTGCTACTCGGCTCCGTCGTCGCTGTTGCCGGCGACGCTAACATCCCGACCGGGAGCGTGTGACGCCATTTTTCGGCTTACCGGTGTCCGGCGTCACAACGTCAGCGGCGTGATGCCGGTCGCCTGACGCACATAGACGGCCACCATCCGGCGTAGGCTCGTTTTCGTGACGATCGAGCACTCCGCGCCGACGACCGGCCAGGCAGCGCGTACCGCAACGGCCGCCCCCGAGGGGCGTCGCCTGCTGCGTATCGAGGCGCGCAACGCCGAGACGCCGATCGAGCGCAAACCACCGTGGATCAAGGTCAAGGCCAAGATGGGCCCGGAGTACACCCAGTTGCGCGGGCTCGTCTCGCGCGAGGGTCTGCACACCGTCTGCCAGGAGGCCGGCTGCCCCAACATCTACGAGTGTTGGGAGGACCGGGAGGCCACCTTCCTCATCGGTGGCGACCAGTGCACCCGGCGCTGTGACTTCTGCCAGATCGACACCGGCAAGCCGGCCGAGTTCGACGCCGACGAGCCGCGTCGGGTCGCCGAGTCGGTCGTCTCGATGGGCCTGCGCTACGCCACCATCACCGGCGTCGCCCGCGACGACCTGCCGGACGGCGGCGCGTGGCTCTACGCCGAGACGGTCCGGCAGATCCACGCCCTCCAGCCGGGCTGCGGCGTCGAGCTGCTGATCCCGGACTTCAACGCCGTCCCCGAGCAGTTGGCCGAGGTGTTCGGCTCCCGCCCGGAGGTGCTGGCGCACAATGTGGAGACCGTGCCGCGCATCTTCAAGCGCATCCGGCCCGCGTTCCGCTACGACCGCTCCCTGGACGTGATCCGGCAGGCCCGCGCCGACGGCCTGGTCACCAAGAGCAACCTCATCCTGGGCATGGGCGAGGAGCGGGCCGAGGTGTCGCAGGCGCTGCGCGACCTGCACGAGGCCGGCTGTGAGCTGATCACCATCACGCAGTACCTGCGCCCCTCCCCCCGGCACCACCCGGTGACCCGCTGGGTCAAGCCGGAGGAGTTCGTGGAGCTGCGCGAGGAGGCCGAGGAGATCGGCTTCGCCGGGGTGATGAGCGGGCCGCTGGTGCGCTCGTCGTACCGCGCCGGCCGGCTCTACCAGCAGGCGATCGACGCCCGCGCCGCCGCCACGGTCGCCACCGCGGGCTGACCCGCCGACAGCGCCGCACGGACCGTGCGGCGCCCGGGTGTCATGATCGTGCGATGACCGCCGGGGTACGCGACCAGCCGCGCGGCGCGGATCGACCGCGTCCGCGGCCCGGCGCGCGCCTCGGCCCGGTCGGCTGGCTCACCGGGCTGGCCCTGCTCGCCGGGGTCGGCTACCGGCTCTGGCTGCTGGGCCACGCCACTCCGCCGACGAACAGCGACGAGGCCACCATGGGGTTGGCCGCGCTGCACATCGCCCGGGGCGAGGACTTCCCGGTCTGGTTCTACGGCCAGCAGTACATGAGCACGCTGGAGGCGTACCTGGCCGCACCGGTGTTCGCGCTCGCCGGCCCGTCGCTGGTCGCTCTGCGGCTGCCCACGCTGGCGCTGTACGCGCTGTTCCTGCTACTGGCCTGGCGGCTGACGCTGCGGTTGACCGGGGACCGCTGGTTCGGCCTGCTGGTGGTTGTCCTGCTCGCCCTCGGGGCCGACCGGGTCGTCAAGAACCAGTTGATCGCCGGCGGCGGCTATCCCGAGATGAACGCCGTCGGCGTGGCGCTCGCCCTGCTCGCCGTGGACCTGGCCGCCGGCCGATCCGGTTGGCGGCTGACGCGCTGGGCGACCTGGGGATTCCTGGCCGGCCTGATGCTCTGGGTCGATCCGCTGGTGCTGCCGTACGTCGTGGCGACCGGAGCGGTGCTCGTCGGGTTCTGCCACCGCGAGCTGCGCGGTCGGGCCGGCGCGCTGGTCGGGGTGGGCGTCCTGCTGGGGGCCGCCCCGCTGCTCACGGACAGCCTGTTGACCGGCCGGAATCCGGTGCACGCGGTGCTCGCCGCGGGTGGTGCCGACGCCACCGCCGGGTGGGCCGCCCGGCTGCACGGCGGGTTGCTGGTCGGGCCGCCGCTCGGGATGGGCTTCTGCGACCCGGGCGCCTGCGCCACCTGGCAACTGTGGTGGGCGTACGCGCTGCCGGTGTTGCTCATCGTCGCGGCCGGCACGGCCTGGCGCGCCCTGCGCCGCCCAGCGGCTCCGGCCGACCCGGGCCGGGTGTCATCCCGCGTCGCGGGGGCGGTGCGACTGGCTCTCGTGTTGGCCGCGGTGGCGACGCTCGTCGCGTACACCGTGAGTAGTTCCTCCGGCCTGACCCCGGCGGAGAGCGCCCGGTACCTGTCCACCCTGCTCATCGCCGTGCCGGCGCTGCTCTGGCCGGTCTGGACGCTGACCCGGTCGGGGTCGACGGCGGCCCGGCCGGTCGCGCTCGCCGTCCTGGCCGCCACGCTGCTCACCACCGCCTGGGCCACCGCGCAGGCGGCGCGGACGGCCCCGGCGACCCGGGCCGCCGAGACCCGGCACGCCGCGCTGGTGACCACGCTGCGTGACCTCGGTGTACGGTACGTGCGCGCCGGCTACTGGACCTGCAACCGTCTCACCTTCGCCAGCGCGGAGCGGGTGGTCTGCGCGGTCGTCGACGACGACCTGCGCCCCGGCTTCGACCGCTACCCCGCGTACCGCCGCGAGGTGGAGCGCGCGGCGACGCCCGCCTGGGTGGCGCCGACCGGGTCGCCGCTGGCGGCCCGGCTCGACGCGCGACTCGGCGCGGGCCCGGACGCCCTCGACCTGGTCACCCTCGACGGCTGGCGGATCTACCTGCCGCGCGGCTGACGGTGGCCGCTGCCGTCAACGCTGGGTGGCGGGCTCGGCCAGCAGGCCGAGGCGGTGGGCCAGCGCGGCGGCCTCCCCCCGGTTGGTGACGTCCAGTTTGGCGATGATGCGGGAGACGTGCACGCTTGCCGTCTTCGGTGAGATGAACAAGCGCTCGGCGATGCGGCTGTTGCTGTGCCCCTCGGCGACCAGCCGCAGTACCTCCCGTTCCCGGGACGTCAGCACATCCGGGCAGGCCCCGCCGGCGCCCGCCCCGCGCAGACCGACCCGCCGCGCCAGGGTGGCGGCGGCCCCGGCCAGCGGCGTCGCGCCGAGCCGCCGGGCGATCTCGGCCGCCTCGGTGATCGCCGCCGACACCTCGTCCCGCTCGCCGGCCAGGGCGGCGGCCTCGGCCAGCGCCAGCAACGCTTGGCCCAGCGGGTACGGCTGCCCGTCGGCCCGCCACGCCCGCACTGCCGTCCGCCACGCAGGCAACGTCTCATCGTCGGCCGCCAGCAGCGCGTTGACCTGGTCGGAGTGCGCCCGAGCGGCCGGGTGCCGCGCCGGCAGGTCGGCCGCGAGCGCGGCCACGGCGGCGGCCAGCTCGACGTCACCCGTGCGGGCGGCGGTACGCGCGGCAGCGCTCAGCACCGGCCAGCCCTCGCGGGGTAGCTGCGGCAGGCTCCCGTCGGCCACCGCGACGCGAGCCGCGCGTACCGCCTCGGACACGTCGGCGGCGGCCAGCGCGGCCTCGATCCCCAGCTCGTGCAGGGGCAGTCGGTGGTTCGGCCACAGGTAGGGCCGGCCGAGGAAGGCCAGCGCGCGCTCGACCAGTTCGTCGGCGCCCGGGTGCGCCCGGGCCAGCCGCAGACCGGCGCACACCTGGAGCCAGTGCAGGCCGGTCACGCCGGACAGGTCGATCCGGGCCGCCTCGGCGCACACCGTCTCCGCCTCGTCCCAGCGGCCCAAGGCGATCAGCGCCTCCGCCCGGTTGGACAGCAGGTACGCCCCGGTCGAGCGGCTGATCCCCACCCGCCGCGCCTCGGCCATCCCGGCCTCGGCCGCCTCGGCGGACTCGGCGTAGCGGCCCGCCTCGCAGAGCAGGTCCGACTGGAACACCTTGGCGAGCACCAAAGCCGGCACGTCACCGGACGCGCGCGCCGCCGCCTCGGCGCGGTCCAGCTCCGCGAGCCCTCGTCCGTCGTCCCGTTCGCCCTGGCAGAGCAGCGCGATCCGGGTCGCGAGCAGGGCCGGTTCCGCGCCCAGCGCCTGGGCGTCGGTGGCAGCCTCGGCCGCCACCCGCGCGGCCTGCGCCGCATCGATCTTGACCAGGTGGGTGGCGATGTCGGCGAGCAGCCGGACCCGCTCGACACCGGGCGGACCGCCGGCCGCCAGGCGGTACGCCTCGTCCAACTCCCGCCTGCCGTCGCTCTTGCCCAGCAGGGCCATCAGTCGGCCCCGCTGGTTGAGCAGGCGGGCGGCGCGCAACGGCGCGGCGTCGGCGTCCACCTCGGCCAGTCCGGCGCGGGTCAACGTGATGGCCCGGCTGAAGTCGCCGGCCGTCACCGCCGCGTCCAGCGTCTGCTCCAGCAACGCCAGATGGTCCATGCCCAGCAGGTCGGCCGCGTCCGGCACCAACTCCCACAACTCCAACGCCCGCTCCAGCAGGCGGCGCTGCTCGGCGTAGGCGTACCGGTCGGCGGCGGCGCAGGCCGCGACCCGTGCGGCGACGAGGGCCCGGGGATGGTCGTGCGCCGCGTACCAGTGGTGGGCGATCTCGGCCGGGGCGCGGCCGGCGACGACCAGGTGCGGCTGCGCCTCGATCGCGGCGGCGAACCGCGCGTGCAGCCGGGCGTGCTCGCCGGGCAGCAACTCGTCGTGCACGGCCTCACGGACCAGAGCGTGCCGGAACTCGTAGTCGCCGTCCCGGTCGGCCACCACCAGTTGGGCCGCGACGGCGGCGCGCAGCGCCTCCTCCAACTCGGCCTCGGGCAGGCCGGCGACCTCGGCGAGCAGATCGTGGGCGAAGCGCGTGCCGCCGGCCGCAGCGATCCGCAGCACCCGCTGGGTCGGCTCGGGCAGCCGGTCCACCCGGGCCAGCAGCAGGTCACGCAGCGTCTCGGGGATCGCCGCGCAGCCGATCGGGTCGCCGGCCACCGCCAACTCCTCGATGAAGAACGGGTTGCCCTGCGTACGCTTGTGCACGTCGTCGACGGCACGCGGTGCCGGCTCGCCGCCGAGCAGGTCGGCGAGGATCGCGGCGGTGCCGTCGCGGTCCAGCCGGCCCAGCTCGACCCGTTCGACACCGCGGGCCCGGTCCAGCTCGGCGAGGAACGGGCGCAGCGGATGCCCCCGCTGCAGCTCGTCGGTGCGGTACGTGCAGACCAGCAGCAGCCGGCCCGGCCGCGCGGCCCGGACCAGGAAACCGATCAGATCCCGGGTGGACCGGTCCGCCCAGTGCAGGTCCTCGATCACCAGCAGCAGCGGCCGAACGTCGGCGAGCCGCTGGAACAGCTCGGCGACCAGGTCGAACAGGTATCCGCGCGGGGCGTCGGTCAGCGGTCCTGTTCGCGACAGGGTCGACGCCGTCGGCGTCCGGCCCAGCTCCGGCAGCAGACGGGCGAACTCCGCCTCGAAACCGGCGAAGACCTCCGGGCCGTCGGCCCGCAGCACCGCGCGCAGCGCGGCGGCGAACGGGGCGAACGGAAATCCCGCCTCCCCCAGTTCCAGGCACTGGCCGACCAGCACCCGGGTGCCGGAGGCGGTGGCCAGGGCCGCGAAGTCCTCCAACAGCCGGGTCTTGCCCACCCCCGCCTCACCACCCACCAGCACGGTGGCCGGCTCGCCCTTGCCGGCCCGACCCAGCGCGTCGTGCAGGGCCGCGATCTCGCGCTGGCGGCCGACAAGGACGGAACTCGCGGCACGGAGGGTCACGCGACCGAGCATGCCATGACCGGACGACACCGCGACCCCGCCGGCCGGCCCGCGCCATGGCGGCCCGGCCGGCGGTCGCGGCCCCGTCCCGCCGCCCCCGTCTGGCGACGGGACGGGCCGGTCGGCCGTGTCGGCTGGCGCGGTCGCGGTCACCGGCGGTCGTCGCCCGTGCGGCGGACCGGCTGGCGGCGGCCGGTCCAGGTACGGCCGGCCCGGCGCGTCATCGAGCGGGCCAGTCGCTCCGCGGCGGCCTCGGCCCGCAGCTCGGCGGCCTGGGTACGGTGCAGGGAGAGCAGGAAGTCCACGTCGTTGCCGAACATGTCAGGCTCCTTCGTCGCGTCGTCGTTCGCTACCGACAACTCTTCGCGTGAAGGCCCCAACCCGGCATGGGCACACCGCCTCATCTCTCCCAGCGGCACCCTCCTTACTCGCCCGATCCGGGCCGCTGAGGGGACGTAAGGTACTCAGCCGGGCGGCACCCGGACGCGGATCAACCCGGGCGACGGGGACCACTAGACTCTGCGGCATGGCAAAGCCCCAGGAGAAGGTCTCGTTCGGCCAGCGGCTGAAGCAGATCGGGATGGTGTTCCAGTTCACCGCCAAGCAGGACCGGTGGTTCGCGCCGCTGGTCGCCGCAGCGGTGCTCATCCCGCTCGCGCTCACCGTGGTCGCGGTGATCCTCTGGGGCTGGATCTGGCTGCCGCTGGGCATCCTGTTCGCCCTGCTCGCGGTGCTGATCGTGCTGAACCTGCGGTCCAATGCGGCGATGATGAACGCCGCCGAGGGGCAGCCCGGCGCGGCGGCGCAGATCATGGACAACATGCGCGGCGACTGGCGGGTCACGCCGGCCGTCAGCTCCACCACCCAGATGGACATGGTCCACCTGGTGATCGGCCGGCCGGGCGTGATCCTGCTGGCCGAGGGCAACCCCCAGCGCGTACGCGGCCTGCTCGGGCAGGAGAAGCGTCGACTGGCCAAGGTCATCGGCTCCGCCCCGCTGCACGACTACGTGATCGGCCAGCAGGAGGGCGAGCTGCCGATCCGCAAGCTGCGCAACACCCTGCTGCGGCTGCCCCGCGCGCTCAGCGGCAAGGACGTCAACGCGCTGGACAGGCGCCTCAAGGCGCTCACCGCCCGTCCGCAGATGCCCAAGGGCGCGATCCCGAAGAACATGCGCCCGCCGGGCGGCGCCCGTCAGCCGCGACGCTGACCTCGTACCCGAAGAGAGCCGGACCCCCACGGGTCCGGCTCTTTCTCGCATGCCCTCGGGCCCCGGGCCCAAGATCTGCGCACCTTCCCCGATGTTGCTGCCTCCGACGCGCGGGAAGCAGCAACATCGGGGAAGCTGTGCGGATCTTGCGGGGCCCGGCCGAGCCGCGTCGGTCCCGGGAGGCGGGCGGGGCTCGGGCGTCAGGCGCGGGGGGCGTCGACGACGACCGAGTCGACGAGCCGGTCGTGTACGCCCCGGCGGTGCTGGTCCATGATCAGCGCGGGGACGACGAGCGCCAGCAGCACGCCCCGGGCCAGCGCGCGGAGCACGCCGATCCGACCCCCGTCGTGCCAGTTCACGCAGCGGACCTTGGTGATGTACATGCCCGGCGTCTGGGCGAACAGGCCGAGGAAGAGGCCGTACTCCAGGATCAGCACGAGCACCGGCGCCCAACCGTCGCGTACCGGGTCGGCGAAGATGTTGGCCACCAGCAGGCAGAGCACCCAGTCCACGATCAGCGCGCCGAAGCGCCGGCCCAGGCTCGGCGGGGTGAAGGTCGGGTCGGTGGCCGGCGCTGCCGGGACGTGCGGATTGGTCACAGCGATCAAGGGTATCCGCGTCCGAATCGAGGCCACCGAGGAGCCGTCGAGGAGCCGTCACCACAGCGTGCCGATTCGGGCCAATGACCTCAAGTGTCATTACACTGGCACAGCCGGTACGACGTTCGCGCAGGCTGAGTGCGTGGACAGGAGCATCCCTGACGCTCCGCGAGGGACGTAACACGGCAGAAACACTGAAGACATGGCCGGGCAACTCCCCGGCCATAGCGTCCCCAGGACGCTAGCCACCCGTGGACGTGCCAGGAGGATGTGTGTTCGCCAATCCCGAGGAACTGCTGCGATACCTCAAGAACGAGGACGTGAAGTTCGTCGACGTGCGTTTCTGTGACCTGCCCGGTGTGATGCAGCACTTCAACCTGCCGGTCGAGTCCGTCAACGACGACCTCTTCACCGACGGCCTCGCGTTCGACGGTTCGTCGATCCGCGGTTTCCAGGCGATCCACGAGTCGGACATGCTCCTGCTCCCGGATGTCGCCACCGCGTTCATCGACCCGTTCCGCGCGCAGAAGACGCTCGCGCTGAACTTCTTCATCCACGACCCGTTCACCCGCGAGGCCTACAGCCGCGACCCGCGCAACGTCGCGAAGAAGGCCGAGGCGTACCTGGCGGCCAGCGGCATCGCCGACACCGCCTACTTCGGCGCCGAGGCGGAGTTCTACATCTTCGACTCGATCCGCCACGAGACCTCGGCGCACCAGTCGTTCTACTACATCGACTCGATCGAGGGCGCCTGGAACACCGGCCGCGATGAGGCGGGCGGCAACCTCGGCTACAAGACCGCCTACAAGGGCGGCTACTTCCCGGTGCCGCCGGTCGACCACTACGCCGACCTGCGCGACTCGATCGTGCGCCGCCTGGTCGACACCGGCTTCACCGTGGAGCGCTCGCACCACGAGGTGGGCACCGCCGGCCAGTCCGAGATCAACTACAAGTTCTCGACGCTGCTGCACGCCGGCGACCAGCTCCAGCTCTTCAAGTACATCGTGAAGAACGAGGCCTGGGCCAACGGCAAGACCGCCACGTTCATGCCCAAGCCGCTCTTTGGTGACAACGGCTCCGGCATGCACACCCACCAGAGCCTCTGGCTCAACGGTGAGCCGCTGTTCTACGACGAGACCGGCTACGCCGGCCTGTCCGACACCGCTCGCTGGTACATCGGCGGTCTGCTGCACCACGCGCCGTCGCTGCTGGCGTTCACCAACCCGACGGTCAACTCGTACCGTCGCCTCGTGCCCGGCTACGAGGCCCCGGTCAACCTGGTCTACTCGCAGCGCAACCGCTCCGCCTGCACCCGCATCCCGGTCACCGGCGCCAACCCGAAGGCCAAGCGCGTCGAGTTCCGCGTGCCGGACCCGTCGGCCAACGTCTACCTGGCCTTCTCGGCCATGATGATGGCCGGCCTGGACGGCATCAAGAGCAAGATCGAGCCGCCGACGCCGATCGACAAGGACCTCTACGACCTCCCGCCGGAGGAGTGGGGCGACGTCAAGCAGGTTCCGGGCTCGCTGCCGGCCGTGCTCGACTCGCTCGAGGCCGACCACGACTACCTGCTCGAGGGTGGCGTCTTCACCCCCGACCTGATCTCCACCTGGGTCGACTGGAAGCGCGCCAACGAGGTCGACCCGGTGCGTCTGCGCCCGACCCCGCACGAGTTCGCCATGTACTACGACTGCTGAGCAGTCCACCGCTACACCAGCCGGGGCGGCGCGCCGGGACGTGGGGCGGCCCGGCCCGCGGGGGGGGGACCCCCCCCAAAACATCG
>NZ_JBEZEC010000002.1:19259-20836 GCF_040648595.1 Micromonospora sp. NPDC049107 | reverse complement strand
CCGCCCACCCCCCACCACTTGTCCCAATTCTACTACTCCGCCTCCCACCCCCACCCACACCCCCCCGGGGCGGCCCCCGCCGGGGGCCCCCCCCCCCGGCCCGCTTTGTAACGCCCCCCGATATACCTTCGGGTCCGATATATTGTCGCCGTGGACATACCGCTGCGCGAACCCACCTTCCTGATCCTGACCGCGCTCGCCGTTGAGCCAATGCACGGCTACGGACTGATCGGCGAGGTCGCCGCCCTCTCCGACAACCGCGTGTCGCTGCGCCCCGGAACGCTCTACGGCGCGCTGGACCGGCTGGTCGACGCCGGCCTCGTCGACGTCGACCGGGAGGAGGTGGTGGACGGTCGACTGCGCCGCTACTACCGCCTCTCCCCCGACGGCGACGCCACCCTCAGCGCCGAGACCGAACGGCTGCGACGCAACGTCGAGGCCGCCACCGCCCGGCTCGCCGCACGGGCCCGTGCCGCCCGACCGACCACCCCACGCCTCGCCGGAGGCCTCGCATGACCGAGATCGAGCGCCGTTACCTCCGGCTCCTCGCCGCGTACCCCGCCGACTACCGGCGGGCCCGGGGCGCCGAGATCGTCGGCACGTACCTGGACCTGGCCGAGCCGGGCCGCCGCTGGCCCACCCCGGCGGACGCCGTGGACCTCCTCCGCGGCGGGCTCCGCCAACGGGTACGCGCCACCGGCGTCACCGACCTGGTCCCCGGGGTACACCTCGCGGCCGCCCTGGCCCTGCTCACCGCCACCACGCTCGCCGGCATGTGGACCGTGCTCGAACTGCGGCCGGCTCTGCCCGGCTTCGGCGAGCCGTCCGCCGGGCCGTTCGTCTCGCTCGGCATCGTGGCGTGGGTCGGTTGGCTCCTCGCCGCGGGTGTGCAGGCGCTGGCACCCAGCCGGTGGCACCGACGCGCGGTCGCGCTCGCGCTGCTTCTCACGGTCGCGCTCGTCCCCGCCGCCGCGCTCACCGGCCTGCCCCGTCCACCGTTGTTCGTGCTGCTCCCGCAGGTCGGGTTGGGTGTGGTCGCGCTCGGCGCGTCCCGCGCGCGGCCGGTGTCGCTGCGGGTGGCGCCATTGCTCGCCGCCGTCGCCGGCCTGGCGGCGGCCGCAAGCCTGACGCCGGGAAGTTTCGCCTGGACCTATCGCGCGGTGAGGGCGATTCTGATGTTGCAGGACACCGCCGTGGCGGTGCTCGCGGTGGCCATGCTGCTCGCGGTGGGACTGGCCGTACGTGGCGACCACCGGGGCGGGTGGGCCCTGCTGATCCTGCTCACCCCCGTGGGTCTGCTGGCCCTGCTACCGCTGGCCGGGGCGGCGGACGGCATGCGGAGCGCGTTCGTCCCGAACTGGACGGCGCTCGCCGCGACGGCTGCCGTGGTCGCGCTGGTCGGCCCCGCGCTGCTACCGGTGGCCCTCGCCGTCCGCGCCCGACTGGCCCGACCCCCCGCGCCGAGCGCCAACCGCTAACCGCACCGCACCGCACCGCACCGCACCGCACCGCACCGCACCGCACCGCACCGCACCGCACCGCACCGCACCGCACCGCACCGCACCGCACCGCACCGC